>JBGAKC010000017.1:0-94478 GCA_044224605.1 Hyphomonadaceae bacterium | reverse complement strand
TATGATCGTCGCGATCCTTCACGTTCGAGAATGGCGTCTGGTGGAAGGTCTGGAGCGTCTTGCCGTTCCTCTCGGTGAACGTGACGGTGACGATGGTGTCCATCGCGGGACCTGACTCGTGGGTCCAGGCGAAAGTGAAGACGATCTTCTTGTTCCTCACGATCTCCCGGTATTCGCCCCCCATCTTGCTGATCTTCCATTGCTTGGAGACCATGGTGGCGTTCCACTTGCCGCCGGGACGGAAATCCATCTCGAGCTCGGTGGTTGTGAACTTCTCCGGCCCCCACCAGCGGATCGCGTGATCGCGCTCCTCCCAGATACGGAAGACGAGTTCGACGGGCGCGTCGAATTCGCGCTCGATGAAGAGTTCGTCGTCGCGCATTTTCTGTGCGCTCGTGGTCACTGTTTCTTTCCTTTCGGCTGGGCCTTCTGGATCTGCTTCAGGTAGACATCCATCCGGTCGAAGGAGCCTTCCCAGAACTTCCGGTAGCGCTCGAGCCAAACGTCGACCTGCTTCAGCGGGGCGGCTTCGAGACGGCAGGGACGCCACTGAGCCTCGCGACCGCGCGTGATGAGGCCGGCGCCCTCCAGCACCTTCAGGTGGCGCGAGATGGCGGGGAGGGAGATGTCGAACGGTTCGGCCAGTTCGTTGACGGTGGCGTCGCCCTGGCTGAGCCGCGCGAGGATCGCGCGACGCGTGGGATCGGCGAGGGCCGAGAGCGTGAGCGAGAGGGTGTCGGTCGCCTGCATCATTTAATGAACCAGTTAATTAACATAATTGCTAAATAGAAGCGGAAAGCCCTTTCGTCAAGCAGCTGGAAGCGGGGATTTTCGCTCGCTTCCGTTCCGCCATGTTTCGGGTATAAGCCGCGCCAGTTCGGAGTGTGGCGCAGTCTGGTAGCGCATCTGCTTTGGGAGCAGAGGGTCGTTGGTTCGAATCCAGCCACTCCGACCATTTCTTCAGCCGGTAGCGTAGATGACTGACCGCCCCGTGATCCTGCTGGCGGCGCATGGCGAGCGCGGCGGGGCTGCGAATAATGCGCGGCTGGCGGGGATCGTCGAGGCGGTGGGAGGGATGGTTCCCGAAGCGGATGTCGGCTCGGTTCTCGTCAATGTCGAAGGCGTGGTGGAGAAGGCGGTGGCGGCGTGTGGCGCGCGGCCGGTGCTATGTCTGCCGCTGCTGTTTTCGGATGGGTTCTTCTTCGAGAAGCGGCTGAAGCCGGCGCTGACGGGGGCGAACCATCTCCTGGCGCCGCCGATGGCGTTGTGGCGGTCGTTTGCGCCGTTCCTGATGGACAATCTGGCGCTGCGAACGATCAGCCACGCGGTCGACCCGCGCGTGGTGCTGGTGGCGCATGGCTCGAAGCAGACGGGGCGGTCGGCGGTTTGTGCGCGGCAGCTGGCGGGACTGATGCAGGGGCGCTACGGGCGGATAGAGGTCGGGTTCCTGGAAGAGGCGCCGTTCGCTGCGGAGGTGGTGGGGAGTATCGAGCCGGCATGGTCCGCGATCGGGCTGTTCCTTGGCGAGGGCATGCATGGCGGGGAGGATTTCGATGTGCTGGTGGCGACGGCGAAGCATCCGCCCGTCGCTGCGTTCACTGCGGGGGAATTGCCCGGTTTGCCGGGGCTTATTGCGATGGAAGCCCGCGACCGCCTGCGCAGTTGAATTTTCACCCTTTTCCGGGCAGATCACCGACCAAGGAGTCGCCCATGCTCGCGAAGATCTATCGCCCCGCCCGCAACGCCATGCAGTCCGGCACGGCCAAGTCGCAGGAATGGCTGCTGGAATTCGACAGCGAGACGCCGCGCACGGTGGACCCGCTGATGGGCTGGATCTCGAACGCCGATACCAACACGCAGGTGCGGATGACGTTCGAGACGCGCGAGGAGGCGATCGAGTTCGCCAAGCGCAATGGCATTCCCTTCCAGGTAACCGAGCCGCGCGAAGCGAAGCGCGTCATCAAGGCTTATGCGGACAACTTCGCAGCGGTGCGCAAGAGACCCTGGACGCACTGATCGCCTAGGTCTTGTTCGCGTTTGCCATCTCAAGGCTGTCGGCCTTGGCGTCATCGGCCTTGGCGGCGGCGGTGTTGCCCAGCTTCCGCTGCGAGATCGCGCGGTTGCGATAGAGGTCGGCTGCGTTTGGCTCGATCGCGATGGCCGCCGTGTAGTCGACAATGGCGAGGTCGTGCTGGTTGCGGTCGCCATAGATGCCAGCGCGGTTGTTGAGGGCGCTGGCGTCCCGCGGGTTGAGGCGCAGCGCCTCAGTGTAGTCCTTTATCGCGTCGTTGGGGCGCTCGAGGTCTTCATACGCGACGCCGCGATTGTAGAAGAATGTGCCAACAGTGTTGTCGATGCTGATCGCGGCGTTGAGATCGACCAGGGCCGCCGATGGGTTGGACGTGTCGAGATAGGCGTTCGCCCGCATGTTGAAAGCCTCGGCATCGTCCGGGTTGAGGCGGATGGTCTCGCTGAAGTCCGAGATGGCGCGGTCGTCCTGGCCAAGCGAGCGGAGCGTGATGGCGCGGTTGAAATAGAAATCACCGGCCGTCGGCTCCTGGCGGATCGCGCTGTCGAAGTCTGTCAGCGCCAGATTGTACTTGCCCTGGTCCTGGTAGAGCAGCCCGCGATTATTCCAGGCGCTGGAGAGCGTCTGGTCGTAGCGGACGGCGTTGCTGTAGTCGCTGATGGCGTCGCTTATCCGGTCCTTGTCCTCGTTGATGAGGGCGCGGTTGTAGTAGGCGAGGCCGTAGGAGGCATCGAGGCCGATGGCGCTGTTGAAATCTGCGAAGGCCAGGTCCTGCTTGCCCATGTCGGCGTAGATGTTGCCGCGGCGGTTGTAGGCCTTGGGCTGGTTCGGGCTGAGGCGGAGCGATTCGGCGATGTCGCGCAGCGCCTTGTCCCACTGCTTCAGCTCGTCATAGGCGATGGCGCGGCTGAGATAGGCGCCGGCGTCCTTGGCGTCGAACTTGATGGTCTGGGTGTAGTCGTCCGCAGCGCGCTGGTAGTCGCCCCGGTCCATGTAGGCATTGGCGCGGTTGAAGAACGCGATGGCAATGTTCTCGCCGGTTTCCTTGCCGGACTGGATGACCCCCGTGCAGCCGCCGATCTGCAGGTCCGGCGCATAGTCCCCATCGATGTTCTCGCAGTATTCCCACTGCTCATCGAGGGTCTGCGCGAGCGCGGACGGCGCGGTCAGCCCGCAAACCGCCATGACGGCGCCCGCAATACCCATCCGGATCGAAAAGCCGCTCATGCCCGCCTCCCACGCGAACCGAGAAAGTATCGCCCGGTCGCGCCCGCGCCAACGGCTTTCAGCGGCAACCCGTGCAGATCATCTGGCGCTCGCCGCCCAAGCCGCCTAAACCCTTGGCCTCTTGAAGACCCCGTAGCTCAACTGGATAGAGCACCCGCCTTCTAAGCGGGCGGTTGCAGGTTCAAGTCCTGCCGGGGTCGCCAGCGTTTTTCCCCTCCGACCCGGACACTTAGGTGACAGCCTGCTTCGTTCGGCTCCGGATGCGTTCAATGGCGCGGATCAGGACAGCGAGGCGGTTGATGTATTTGCGCCGAATGCGTGCCGACCTGCCGGTTTCCCGGCCTGGCGTCTCATCAATCTCGCGGTCTTCGAGTCCGGCTCGCATGAGGCATGTCGCGAACGGGCCGCCCAAGTCATGCAGCGTCTTATCCATCGCCCCGCCAGCTTCAACGCGCTCGTTCCACAGCTACTGCAAAGACGGCGATGGGATTGGCCGTGCGCCTCTTGCAACATGAAGATGTATTCCAACCTGTAACCAACGGGCGGTTCGCGCGTTGATTTAGCCAGACCGTCCGCGGCGAACCGCAGGGGCGGCGATTTGCCTGACGGCAAAGGAGTCCACACATGGCAGACAAGACTCAACCTTCCGGCGGTGTGACCCCGCACGCGGCCAGCTGGACTGAAGGATTTCCACACGGGTTCAGGGGATGGGGTCCGCAGACACCCGATCCGCAGGAGCCGATCACATCCGTCGCTCCGTCCGACGAACTTGTCTGGCGCGGTGGTGATGATCATCACAACCACCATGTCTGGCATTTCGACGGGCGGCGCCATCGCCACCACTGAGATCCACGGGCGTCATAAATGAGGCTTGCGTCGGCGGCCCCCCTCGGGCCGCCGCTTCCGTCTCAGGAACCAGCGCCAAGGCGGGACGTTGCAAGGCGGGATGCATTTGCCGTCAACCACGGGAGTTTCTCTTGGACGCGATCACATTGCTGCGCGAGGACCACAAGCTGCTGAGGAAGCTGTCTAAGGAGCTGGCCGAGACGACGGAGGCGGCAGTGGCGACAAGGAAGAAGCTGCTGAAGCGGCTCGAGATCGAGCTGAAGGCGCATACGACGATCGAGGAAGAGCTGTTCTATCCGGCGCTGCTGGATGCGTCGGAGAATATCGAGGATGCGCGGAGGGTCGCCGAGGGGATCGAGGAGCACCGGGCGTGCGATCGGAAGGTTATCCCTGATCTGCACAGGGCCGATCCGTCGAGTATTGCCTACTCAGGCGAGGCGAAGGTGCTGAAGGACTACATCTTCCACCACCTCAGGGAGGAGGAAGAAGAGATGTTCCCGAAGGTGCGCGAGCTGATCGGACGCAAGGCGCTCGCAGAGCTGGGTGAACGGATGCTGGCCCGGAGGAAGGTGCTGCTCGGGGAGGTGGCGTAGAAAAACCTAATTTACCACGCGATCCGTGCCGAGGCAGAAGGTCGAGGCAGCGGAAACGCCCTTGGCCGTATCCTTCGCCCAGCCTGTGAGGCCGTCCCGCCAGGTCGTGCGTGCCTTGATAGGCACGGGCATCTTAACGATGTCAGTCCCGTCCTGCACGAGGACGACTTCTGCGGTGGCGGCGACATCGACGGCCTTGGCGAGCTTGGCGAAGTCGGCGGGCTTCAGGAGTGGCGGCTTGCTGTCGCCGTCAGTGTCGTCGGTGTCGAGCCAGACAGAATACATGCCATCGGAGGCGCCTTTCGGCTGGTAGGGTCCGAAAGCGACGCCATCGAGCACGAGTTTCATCGACACGGGGGAGCCGGGAATTGGTTTGAAGTCCTTCGCAGTTGTGCGGAAGCTAACCTGTCCTACCTTGGGCGCGGCATTGGCGTCGCCGGTGACGAAGTAGCTGACGCTCAGCGAGGCGCCGCCATAGGGGTTCATCAGGTTCTTTGCATCGGTGAGGTAGACGGCGCCGTGGGCCGAACCCGAAGCGGTGTAGTCGAGATAGGCGCGGGCCTTGGCGTCGGCGGCGACCTTGCCATGGGTCTGGAAGATGTAGTTGCCGGTCTCCGGGTCGTTGTTGCCGGCGATCTGGTGGTTGCAGCGAGTGAGCCAGTCTCCTTGCGCGAAGGCGGGTGTGGAGAGGGCGACAGCCAACGTTGGCAGCAAAGCCAAGCGCAACGTCTTCATGTGAGTCGTTCCCCGATTGTCGACGCGGTGAGGCTATCCGGGCGCCGGGGCTTGTCCAGCAGCATGAGTCGGTTGCAGTGGCCAACGACATATTCTGCCGCCTTGCCGCGTCAGGAGGTGCAAGGGGTTCTACGGTCTCGACAAGCACTCGATCAGGGAGAGCGCCAGATTTCTCTCCAGCGCGCTGGCGGTGTGTAAGGTCAGCTACGTACACTCGGACATACAGGACGCATTTGGTGACAAAGCGTTCGATCCAGAACCGCTATTCCGGGGCCGCTGGGGGCATGATTATCCGATGGGAGACCGCGACACGGCGTTTGCTCAAGCAAAAGGCGGGAAAGTGAGGCGGCTGCACGCCTCTGCCGCAGCCAGTGTGTCGCATGTATCACTTCAACTTATGGATGCTGAAACTACTCCATCAAATGTTGCAAAGGCTGGTTCAATAGCCGGATTCTTCTATTATTCTGATTCATGCGCCGTGGTCGGGCTGAGCTGCAGATTCCCTCTTCCAGACCCTTACAGTTTTTCCTGCCGGCGCCGACATTTGAGGAATGACTTCCTCTACGCACCAACGGGATAGCGTCCGCCGCAACCCGCTATGTGGCACACGCTTTCACCGTCAGGTGCAGCCTGAGATGCGCACGCTCGGCTAAACAGCAGGCCGATGCGACAGGCTTCCAGGTTCGTGCCTTTAGATCGTGCTGCTTTCGGAATGGGAGCTACGATGTCGCGCGACTTGTTCGACAGCTACACTAAGGCCTTCGAAACCCGTCGTGAGACGGTGATGACGATCCAGGAATATCTGGAAGGCTGCAGGAAGGACCCGCTGATGTATGCGGGGCCACATGAGCGGCTGCTCGCCGCCATCGGCGAGCCGGAGATGATCGACACATCGCGGGACTCGCGGCTTGGGCGCATCCACTCCAACCGCACGATCCGCGTTTATCCGAAGTTCGCGGAGTTCTACGGGATGGAAGAGACGATCGAACGGATCGTCGCCTTCTTCCGGCAGGGTGCGCAGGGATTGGAGGAGCGGAAGCAGATCCTCTACCTGCTGGGTCCGGTGGGCGGGGGTAAGTCGTCGCTGGCTGAGCGCATCAAGGCGCTTATCGAGGATCAGCCGATTTACGTGTTGAAGGCTGGAAATGATCTCTCGCCCGTGTTCGAGAGCCCGCTGGCGCTCTTTGATCCCGACACGCAGGCCGAGCAGCTGCTCAAGGACTACAACATCCCGCGGCGGCGACTGAGCGGGCTCATGAGCCCGTGGGCGCTGAAGCGGCTGGACGAGTTCGGCGGCGACATTACCAAGTTCAAGGTCGCGAAGGTGAAGCCGTCGCGGATGCGCCAGATCGCCGTCGCGAAGGTCGAGCCGGGCGACGAGAACAACCAGGATGTGTCGTCACTGGTCGGCAAGGTGGATATCCGCAAGCTTGAACTGCATTCGCAGAACGATCCGGATGCGTACTCGTATTCGGGCGGTCTCAACCGAGCGAACCAGGGTGTTCTGGAATTTGTTGAGATGTTCAAGGCGCCGATCAAGATGTTGCATCCGCTGCTGACGGCGACGCAGGAGGGCAATTATGTCGGTTCGGAGAACATCGGGGCGATACCGTTCACCGGCATCGTGATGGCGCACTCGAACGAGAGCGAGTGGCGCTCGTTCAAGAACAACAAGACCAACGAGGCCTTCATCGACCGGATCTACGTGATCAAGGTTCCGTACGCATTGCGCGTGACGGAAGAGACCAAGATCTACGAGAAGCTGGTGCGCGGGTCGGAGCTGGCGTCGGCCCCGCTGGCGCCGGGCACGCTGGAGATGCTGGCGCGGTTCTCGGTGCTTTCGCGCCTGAAACCGCACGAAAACTCCAACCTGTTCGCCAAAATGCGCGTCTATGATGGGGAAAGCCTTAAGGAAGTCGATCCCAAGGCGCGAACGCTGCAGGAATACAAGGACGCAGCGGGCGTGGACGAGGGCATGGAGGGGATTTCGACGCGCTTTGCCTTCAAGGCCCTGTCGGCGACGTTCAACCACGACACCGAGGAGGTCGCAGCCGATCCGGTTCATTTGATGTATGTGCTTGAACAGGCGATCAAGCGTGAGCAGTTCCCCGAGGATACGGAGAATGCTTACCTGGAGTTCATCAAGGCCGAGCTGGCGCCGCGCTATGCGGAGTTCATCGGTCACGAGATCCAGAAGGCATATCTTGAGAGCTATCACGACTACGGCCAGAACCTGTTCGACCGCTATGTCGACTACGCCGACGCGTGGATCGAGGATCAGGATTTCAAGGATCCGGACACCGGGCAACTGCTTGATCGCGAGCTGCTGAACCAGGAGCTGTCGAAGATCGAGAAGCCGGCCGGGATAGCGAACCCGAAGGACTTCCGGAACGAGGTGGTGAAGTTCACGCTGCGGGCGCGCGCCAACAACAAGGGCCGCAATCCGTCGTGGACAAGCTATGAGAAGATCCGCGAGGTGATCGAGCGCCGCATGTTCTCGCAGGTCGAGGATCTGCTGCCGGTGATCTCGTTCGGATCGAAGAAGGACTCGGAGAGCGAGAAGAAGCACGACGAGTTCGTGCAGCGGATGGTGGAGCGTGGCTACACCGAGCGGCAGGTTCGCCGGCTTGTCGAATGGTACATGCGGGTGAAGCAGGCCAGCTAGGACAGGCTCCTTCATGAACATCATCGACCGCCGTCGGGACCCGGGAGGCAAGTCGCTGGCGAACCGCCAGCGATTCATCAGGCGGGCGCGTGCGCTGGTGCGGCGGGCTGTGCGCGAGGCTTCGGCCAAGCGTTCCATCAAGGATGTCGAGCAGGGCGGGGACATCGTCGTTCCTGCCGATGGCGTGCGTGAGCCGACGCTGCGGCGCGGGTCGCAGGGCGGAAAGCGCGAGTACGTGCTTCCGGGTAACAAGAAGTACGTCCAGGGCGACACGATCCCACGGCCGGACGAAGAAGGTGGCGGATCGGGCGCGTCGGACAGCGGCGAGGGGGAAGATGATTTCCGCTTCGTGCTGTCGAATGATGAGTTCCTTGATCTGTTCCTTGAGGATCTGGAGCTTCCGGATCTGGCCAAGCGGCAGGTGCTGGGCGTCGAGGAGACGCAGCCGGTAAGGGCGGGTTATCGCTCGTCAGGGCCGCCGGCTACGTTGTCGGTTTCGCGGACGATGCGCAATTCGCTGTCGCGCCGCACCGCGCTGAAGCGGCCGCGGCCGGAGGAGATTGCCGCCCTGGAAGCCGAGATCGCGCGGCTGGACGATGAAGGCGGCCACGACGAGAAAGTGGCGGCGCTACGTGAGGAACTGGCGCGCAAGATGCGGCGCATGACGCTGGTGCCGTTCATTGATCCGATCGACGTGCGCTATCGCCGTTATGATCAGGTTCCCAAGCCCGTGGCGCGGGCGGTGATGTTCTGCCTGATGGATGTGTCGGGCTCGATGGACGAGCACATGAAAGACCTCGCGAAGAGGTTCTATTCGTTGCTCTACCTGTTCCTGAAGCGGCGTTACAAGCGCGTAGACGTGGTATTCATCCGGCACACGCACGAAGCCAAGGAAGTGGACGAGGAGACATTCTTCCATTCGCGCGAAAGCGGCGGAACGGTTGTCTCAACGGCGCTGGAAGAGATGGCGAAAATCGTCCACGACCGCTATCCAGCGAACCAGTGGAACATCTATGGCGCACAGGCTTCCGACGGCGACAACCTGCCGATGGACAACGCCAGCACGATCAACCTGCTGAAGACCGTGATCCTGCCGATGTGCCAGTACTATGCCTATCTCGAGGTCGGGCACGCCAAGGATGATGGCGGCGGGGAGGCTTCCTCTCTGTGGAAGGCGTATGAGCAGGTCGCGGGCGGCGAGCCCACGCTGGCAATGCGCAAAGTCAGCCACCGTCGTGACATCTTTCCGGTGTTCCGTGAACTGTTCGCGAAGGACGGGGCGGCGACGGAGGCATGACATGACCGACGAAGCGGCCGTTGCGAAGAAACGTAAATCCCACATCGTGGCGGCGCCGGCGCCTGCCGCATCCAACCTGCTGTTCAACGGGCCCGACTGGAACTTCGAGACGCTGGGCAAGATCTTCGATGCGGTGCGTCAGGTCGGCGAAGGCGAGATGGGGCTGGACCCCTATCGCACGCAGATCGAGGTGATCACGTCGGAGCAGATGCTGGACGCCTATTCCAGCGTCGGCATGCCGCTGTTCTACAAGCACTGGAGCTTCGGCAAGGACTTCGCGCGCAACGAGACGCTGTATCGCAAGGGCTGGCAGGGGCTGGCGTACGAGATTGTCATCAATAGCGACCCATGCATCTGCTACATCATGGAGGAGAACTCCGCCACGATGCAGACTCTGGTGCTGGCGCACGCGGCGATGGGGCACAACCACTTCTTCAAGAACAACTATGTCTTCAAGCAGTGGACCGATGCGAGCGGGATCGCGGACTACCTGTCTTTTGCCAAGAGCTTCATCGCCAAATGCGAAGAGCGCTATGGGCTCGAGAATGTCGAGCGGCTGATCGATGCGGCGCATGCGCTGCAGAGCCACGGCATCCATCGCTATCCGGGCAAGCGCTCGATGGACTTGCGCACGGAAGAGCTGCGCGAGCGGGAGCGGCGGGCGCATGGCGAGGCGCTGTTCAACGATCTCTGGCGGACGGTGCCGCAGGGCAAGGGCAAGAAGCCGGCGAGCAAGAAGAAGCTGGAGGAGGACCGGCGGAAGGCCATCCTGAAGCTGCCAGAAGAGAACATTCTCTACTTCCTCGAGAAGACGGCGCCGCGGCTTCAGGGCTGGCAGCGGGAGATACTGCGGATCATCAGGTTGATCGCGCAGTACTTCTATCCGCAGCGCCAGACCAAGATGATGAACGAGGGCTGCGCCTGCTACACGCACCATCGCATCATGACGCGCCTACACGAGAAGGGCCAGATCAACGACGGCTCCTATCTCGAGTTCCTTCATTCGCACACCAGTGTGGTGATGCAGCCTGATTTCGACGACCGCCGCTATTCAGGGATCAACCCCTACGCGCTTGGCTTTGCGATGATGCAGGACATCGAGCGGATCGCGCTGACGCCCTCGGATGAAGACCGCGCATGGTTTCCCGACATCGCGGGAAATGGCGACGCCTACGGAACACTTCGAGAAATCTGGGCGAACTTCCGGGACGAGAGCGTCATCTCGCAATACCTGTCGCCGAACATCATCCGGAAGATGGGGCTCTTCCAGCTGGTCGATGACCATGACGAGGAAGAGATGGAAGTCGCCGCCATTCACGACGAGCGCGGCTATCGCGAAGTGCGCCGGGCGCTGGCGCGGCAGTATGACGTGGCGGGCAGAGATCCGGACATACAGGTGGTTGATGTCGATCTGACCGGCGACCGACGGCTGGAGTTGCGCCATCACGTGATCAATGGTGTGACGCTGGAGGAGAAGGACGCCGATCGCGTTCTCCAGCATCTGGCGGATCTGTGGGGCTATGAGGTCCGGCTGGTCGAGAGCGACGACAATACAGTTTACGCCGAGCACAAGGCCGAGCCGATGAGGCCGTTTGCCTAGCCCGGAGGTGATTCCCCACGACGCGCACGGCGATGTGACCTGTTACGCGACGGGAAGAGGCGTTTATCGCCCGTTTGGGCGTCTTTTCATCGGGCAATTTCAGGAGGTAAGTTGACGCAAAGGTCGGGGCTGCGCGGGGTTTGGGCGCAAGCACTCGGCTACGAGGGAGGAGAGCATGGCATCGCGTGTCGCCCAGTGGGCGTTTGCGGCCCTATATCTTGTTGTTGCGGTTATCGCGATCTGGGGCGGGGTCAACGAACTCAATCCGCCGCTGCCGGACCCATCACCGTTCAATCCTGATCCGCTGCCGCTGCTGGTGAACTCCGGCATGGTCACGTCGGCCGTGTTCTACTTCCTGACGGCGATCGCCTTCGGGGCGGTGACCTTCTTAACGGTGCGCGATGCGCTCGGAAAGAAAGAGGGCGCGCTGGTCGGCAACCTCAATCTCGGCTTTGCGGCCTTTCTTGGCGTCGTGGGCCTCTACCTGACATGGTATGGCGGTCAGCTGCTGATGCTGGGCGGATCGTTCGCCTACTTGCTCTCGGGCATCGCACTGCTGGCGACGGTCTATTTCCTGGTGATGCGCAATCCGCTGGCGGGACTGATCTATGCCGGCATCCTTGTCTTCTGGGTGCTGATGTCGATCATCGAGGCCGGGCTCGACTTCGTGGCGCTGCTGCCGCGCCTGGCGGCGTGGCTTGTGGTTGGCCTGTGGTTCCTCACGCCCTGGTACAGCGCGGCGATGGGCAAGACAAAGGAAGCGCCCAAGGCCACGAATGGCCGCTGGGTCGGCTTTGCGACTGTCGCTGGCGCGCTGTTGCTCGTCGTGGGCGCGTTGCAGGGTTACTCGGTTGTCGAGGGAACCAAGAACGAGGCGGCGGCGGGAACGCCGGTCACTGACTGGCGCAATTATGGCGGCGTACCGGAAGGCCAGCGCTTTGCCCAGCTCACTCAGATCAATGTCGACAACGTTGCGCAGCTCAAGCAGGCGTGGGTCGCCCGCACGGGCGTCGCCTATGACTTCAAGCAGACGCCACAGATGGCGAACGGCATGCTCTATATCTGCACCGCCGGCTCGAAGCTGATGGCGCTGGATGCAGATACCGGCGCGACGATCTGGGAATACAACACCAAGACGAACGTGCCGGGTGGGCTGGAGAATGGCTCCACCTTCGCGCGGACCTGCCGTGGCCTCGGCTATCATGAGGCGCCGCCGACCTATGTGGGCGAGTGCGCCAAGCGCATCCTCGCGGGGACGACGGACGCGCGCCTGCTGGCTGTGGACGCGATGACGGGCAAGCCCTGTACGTCCTTCGGCTTCGACGGGCAGATCAACCTGGTCTCGGGCCTCGGCTATTCGCCGCTCGGCAACTTCATGGTGACGTCGACGCCCCTGGTGGCGGGCGACAAGGTCGTCGTGGGCGGCTGGGTGACGGACAACCAGCAGATCGGCAACCCGTCAGGCGTGCTTCGCGCCTATGACGCCATCACGGGCCAGTTCGCCTGGGCGTGGGACATGGGCAATCCGGGCTATCACGGCCTGCCGGACGAGGGTGGCGAATACACGCGCGGCACGCCGAACGTGTGGTCGAACACGGCCTACGATCCGGTGCTCAACTATGTGTTCGCGCCGACGGGCAACTCCTCGCCGGACTATTTCGACGGTACGCTGCGCTCGAAGGAAGCGGAAGAGAACGCATCGTCGGTCGTCGCCATCAATGCGGCGACGGGCGAGCGGGTGTGGGTCTACCAGACCGTTCACCGCGATATCTGGGACTGGGACGTTCCCTCCCAGCCGGTGCTCGTGAACGTCCGCAAGAATGGCGAGGGCGAGGCGATCCCTGCGCTGGCGCAGCCGACCAAGCGTGGCGAGATCTTCCTGCTCGACCGGCGCACGGGCGTGCCGATCTACGACACGCCGGAAAAGCCGGTGCCGCAGAATCCGGCCAAGGGTGAGTTCGTGGCGGCGACGCAGCCCTTCTCGCCCCTGCCGAACTTCCGCGAGGACCGTCTCGAGAAAGACATGTGGGGCCTCACTCCGCTGGACCAGCTCGCCTGCCGGATCGAGTTCAAGAAGATGCGTTATGACGGCCACTTCACGCCTCCGATGGAAGGCGGCGGCGGCTATGGCCAGGCGCAGGACACGTGGGGGGGCACGTTCCAGTACCCGGGCAACGCCGGCGGTTTCAACTGGGGTTCGGTGTCGGTCGACGCCGACAACGGCCTGCTGGTTGGCGCGCCGATGATGATGGGCAACCGGATCGTGCTGCGCAGCCTCGAGTCGCGCGATGCGGAGCAGAAGGCGAACGCCGAGCGCCGCAAGCAGCGTGACGAGCAGCGCGCCAAGGCGGGCGGCGAACAGGCGGCGGCGCCTGCTGGTCCGCCCGGCGGCGGCCGTGGCGGTGGTGGTCAGCGCAGCCCGGAGGCCATCGAGCACGCCAAGCGGTTCGACCAGAACAAGGTGCTGTACCGCGGCGATACGGCGCCGTTCATGTCGACATGGCGGATGCCGCTGCCGTTCTTCAACGAACCTACGGACATGCCGTGCTTCGAGCCGCCGTTCAGCCAGATCGGCGTCATCGACCTCAACCAGAACAAGCTGCTCTGGAAGCACAATATCGGGTCGATGAAGCTGTCAGGTCCATTCGGCATCAAGTCGGGTCTGCCGTTCATCGTGGGCACGCCGCTGCAGGCAGGCTCCATCACGACACGTGGCGGCCTGATCTTCCACGGCGGGGCGATGGACTCGACCTTCCGCGCGTTCGATCTGCGGACGGGTCAGGTGAAGTGGGAAGCCGAACTGCCGGGTAGCGCCCACGCCTCGCCGATGAGCTACATGGGCAAGAACGGCAAGCAGTACGTTGTCATCACTGTCCCGAACCCGAGCTGGAGCTATCCGCGGGCGCCTTCCTCGGAACAGCCGGACGATGACAAGGGCGGCTACGTGATCGCCTTCGCGTTGCCGGATGGAGCGAAGTAGGAGACGAAAAGCAGAAGGCCCGGAGTATTGCTCCGGGCCTTCTTGATTCTGGTTCCTGCCTTGAAGGCGGGAAGGCTTACTTGATCTTGCCTTCCTTGAAGTCGACGTGCTTGCGCACGACCGGGTCGTACTTCTTCAGCACGAGCTTCTCGGTCTGCGTGCGCGGGTTCTTCTTCGTGACGTAGAAGAAGCCGGTGTCAGCCGACGAGTTGAGGCGGATCTTGATGCTGGTCGGCTTGGCCATTTGGCGCTCTCGGACGTGTCTTCGAAAATTCGGAAGCGTGCTTAGACACGAAGGGTGGGGGAGAAGTCAAGCCGAACTGCAGATTCTTGCCCTAAATCCTTGGAAATTCTAGATTTATGACGTGACGGGGCTTGCGATGCGGGTACTGGTTCTTGGCGGATATGGCTTGCTGGGACTGGAGATAATCCGGGCCCTGCGGCGGGCTGGCCATCGGGTCGTGGGATTCGGGCGTTCGCCGGCGGCAGGGCGGCGGCTACTGCCGGACCTGAGCTGGAACCATGGCGACATGCGGCGGATGGTGCGCCCCGAGGACTGGATCAGCCATCTCCAGGACGTCGATGCTGTAGTGAACGCCGCGGGCGCCCTGCAGGACGGTCCACGCGACGATCTCCATGCGGTGCACGACACGGCGATCCGTGCGCTGATTGCTGCGTGCGACCAGCGCGGCGTGAGGTGCTTTGTCCAGATATCGGCGCCCGGCGCGGACCGGGCAGCGCGCACGGTGTTCCTGGCAACCAAGGGCGCCGGGGATGAGGCCGTGAGGGCCTGCAGTCTCGCATGGACGATCCTGAAGCCGGGTCTGGTGATCTCCGCGGGCGCCTATGGCGGCACGACGCTGCTGAGGGCGCTGGCGGCGTTTCCACTGGTGCAGCCGGTCATGCTGCAGGACGCCCGCATCCAGACGGTGGCGGGAGCGGATGTAGGCGAGGCCGTGCAGGCGGTGTTGGCCGGCGAAGTCGCTGCGCGGCGCGACTACGATCTTGTGGAAGACCAGCCGCATACACTGGGTGACATCGTGAAGTCCGTACGCCGGTGGTCCGGGCGCGACGACGCGCTGTGGCAATGGCGGTTGCCGCGCTGGATCGGACTTGCGCTAGGCCGGGCGGCTGATCTGGCAGGATGGCTCGGCTGGCGCTCGCCGATGCGCACGACGGCGTTGCGGTCGCTTGCAGACGGCGTCAGGGGCGATGCCGGGCCATGGCGGGCGGCGGGTGGTTTCGCACTCAAGCCGCTCAACGAGACCTTGCGCGATCTTCCCTCCACTGCGCAGGAGCGCACGTTCGGGCGGGCGCAGCTGGTGTTTCCCGCGCTGCTGCTGACGCTGTCGGCGTTCTGGTTGGCGAGCGGCGTGATCGGCCTCGTGCAGCGCGATGCCGCCGAGGCCGTGCTGGCGGGGCGAACTGGCGAGAGCGCCGCCGAATGGCTGGTGGGAGGGGGAATTGTGGCTGATCTGCTGATCGGCTGGGGTCTCTTGTGGCGCAATTGGGTGAGGCGCGCCGCGTGGGCGTCGATTGTCGTGGCGGCCGGCTATCTCGCGGCCGGGACATGGCTGACGCCGGAGCTATGGGCCGATCCGCTTGGGCCATTCGTGAAGGTGCTTCCGGCCATGGCGCTTGCGCTTGCCGTTGCAGCTCTGGTGGAGGAGCGCTGATGGAATGGGTGCACCTGCTGCGCTGGACGCACATCATTGGCGCATGCGTGCTGTTGGGAACGGGCGCCGGGATCGCGTTTTTCATGGTGATGGCGCAACGCACGCGCGATGCGCGGGTGGTCGCGCATGTTGCGGGGACGGTGGTGATAGCGGATTGGCTCTTCACCGCCACGGCGGTCGTTCTGCAACCCATCTCCGGCAGCCTGTTGGCGATGGAGATCGGCTGGCGGCTTACCGAGAGCTGGATCCTGCTTTCGCTGGGGCTGTATGTGCTGGTCGGAGCGTTCTGGCTGCCTGTCATGTGGATACAGCATCAGCTGCGCGACATTGCGCAAGCTGCGGCCGCCGCCGGTGCGGACCTGCCGGATCGCTATCACCGGCTCTACCGCATCTGGTTCATTGCGGGGTTTCCAGCATTTGCAGCTGTGTTGGCGATTGTCTGGCTAATGATCGCGCGGCCAGCGTTCTAACCGATGCGCTCGCGGACGTGGCCTTCCGGGGTCCAGTAAAGGTGGAAGGGCTTGATCGCTTCCTGCTTCACGAGGCGTGTCTCGACTTCCGAGATCACGAAGCGGGTGACGTTTGGCAGGTCGAGGTTGGCGACTTCGGCCAGCGTGAACCAGCGCAGATCGTTGAGCTCGCGGCCGTCGATGGGCGGCCGATCGTCGATGAGCGCATCCGCGGCATCGGCCATGAAGAAGCGGGCGTCGAAGCGCTTGTGCCGCATTGGCGGCGTGATGGCGCGGCCGACGAAATGGAAGTTGGCGAGAGAGGGTGCGGCGCCCTGTGCGTAGTAGTCCGCCCAAGAGGCTGGAACGCCTGCAAGGCCGCTGGCCTTGCGGCCGACGATCAGGCCGGTTTCCTCGAAGACTTCGCGGACGGCGGTCAGAGGGAACGCGCGGGTCGCGCGTTGCGCGCCGATGCGGAGCGTCGTGTCGACCTCTTCGGAGAGTTCGGTGAGGGCCGGAGCGGACGCGTCTTCCTCGTCAACGCGCCCGCCGGGAAACACGTATTTGTCCGGCATGAAATCATGGCCGGCGGAACGGCATCCCATCAGGATACGCGGGCCGTCAGGCGTCATGCGGTAGAGGATGAGCGTCGCCGCATCACGCGGCGTGGCGGGGTTCGCGACGAGATTGGCAGGATCCTCCCGGAGGAGGTCGTCTTCGGACAGGCTTTTCGCTGCAGCTGCTTTCGCGGCGGCAATCTGGGCGGGATCGTCATCGGGATCGAAGGGACGTGTCATTGAATCAGGGGTGGACCAGCGAGCGGGGATGGTCAACCGGGTGGAGACAGCCAGCCCGGCCTTTCATCCTTCGAGACGATTGCTTCGCAATCCCTCAGGATGAGGGCGTGCTCGGGGGGCCTATCGGCCTTTCTTCCGCTTGTTCTTGCCGTAACTCGCCTTCCCCTTCTTCGTCGAGTGGCGAATGCCGGGCGGGCGGCCGCCGCCGTCCGCGGGGCGTTTGCGGGCAGGGTTGCCGCCGCCACGGTCGCGGAAGTTGCGGGTTTCGCGTTCCGGCATCTTGAGGTCGCGGCGGCGCGCGCGTGGCGGGGACTGCATGGAAAAGAGCAGGCCGCCGGTGAGGGGCGTTGCTTCCATCAGTTTCACCTGCACGTTCATGCCCAGTTCGTAGCGCTGGCCGGAACGCTGAGCGACTAGCGCGGCGCTGGTCTCGTCGTGGATCCAGTATTCGTCCGACAGGCGGGACGCCGGGATGAAGCCATCCGCGCCATTTTCCGCGAGGCGAACGAACAGGCCCGCGCGCGTGACGCCGGCGATGCGCGCCTCGAAGATCGCGCCGACCCGGTCAGCCATGTAGATGGCCAGATAGCGGTCGGTGGCTTCGCGCTCGGCGGCCATCGAGCGGCGCTCCGTCATGGTGACGTGTTCGGCCATCTCTTCGAGGCGGACGCGATCCTGATCCGTCATGCCATCCGGGCCGAGGCTCAGCGCGCGGATGAGGGCGCGGTGGACGATGAGGTCCGAATAGCGGCGGATCGGCGAGGTGAAGTGTGCGTATTTCAGGAGGTTGAGGCCGAAGTGGCCGAGATTCTCGTTGGCGTAGCGGGCTTGCGCTTGCGTGCGCAGGACCATCTCGTTGACAAGCGGCTCGTTCTCCGAGCCTTTCACGTCGGCCAGCAGCTTGTTGAACCGTGCGCCGGTGATCTTCTCGCCGCGCGTCCATTTGAGTCCGATGGTTGGCAGGAAGTTGGAGAGCGCGTTGACCTTCTCCTCGCTCGGCTCCTCGTGCACGCGATAGACGAGCGGTGCGCGCTTGTCTTCCAGCGTCTCGGCGGCGCAGACGTTGGCCTGGATCATGAACTCCTCGATCAGGCGGTGGGCGTCGAAACGCTCACGCAGGCTGATGGAGGCGATCTTGCCTTCTTCGCTGATGCGCACGCGGCGCTCGGGCAGGTCGAGGTCGAGCGGGTGGCGGTTCTTGCGCGCCTTGTCGACGCACCAGTAGCTGTCCCACAGGGGCTTCAGCACGCTTTCGAGAAGCGGCTGGGTCTTGTCGTCGGGCCGGCCGTCGATGGCGTCCTGCGCCTGGCGATAGGAGAGCTTGGCTGCGGAGCGCATCTTGCCGCGGATGAAGCGGTGCTTTGTCTTCGCGCCGCTGGAATTGAAGAACATCTCGACCGCGAATGTTTCGCGCAGTTCGCCTTCGCGTAGCGAGCACAGGTCCGCCGAAAGGTGTTCCGGCAGCATCGGCGAGACGCGGTCGGGGAAGTAGGTGGAGTTGCCACGCCGATAGGCTTCGCGATCCAGCGTCGTGCCGACACGGACATAGGCGGCAACATCCGCGATGGCGACGATGACGCGCCAGCCGCCATGACCATCAGGCTCGGCATAGACGGCGTCGTCATGATCGCGCGCGTCTTCCGGGTCGATTGTGATGAGCGGGATACGCGTGAGGTCCTCGCGCGGCGCCGGGGCGGGCTTGGCGTTGTTGGCTTCCTCGATTACGGCTTCCGCGAATTCATCCGGCACGCCGTGCGTGTGCATGGCGATGATGGACGCTGCGCGCGGATCATCGACGTGGCCGATGACTTCCACGATGCTGGCGCGGCGTGGGCCATAGCCGCGGGCCGGGCGCGCATTGATACGTACGAGATCGCCGTCGCGGGCATCGCGGGCGTCGGACTTCTCGATGATGAAGTCGCCTTTCTCCTTGCGGGAGGTCGGCTCGACCGTACCGCCATAGCGGTTCGCGCGGTAGACGCCGATCAGCGAGGTTTCGGGCGCGGCGTCGATCTTCTTGATCGCGCGGGCGCGCCATGCGCCGTCGCGGCTTTTTTCGATGCGGCAGAGCGCACGCTCGCCGACGCCGAGCGACAGCGTCGCGCCGCCCTTGCGGTGGTTGGCGCCGGAGGGGCCGGCGTAGAAGATGTCCGGGCCGTAGGGGCCGTCCTTGCCCATTGCGCGGCCGATCAGTTCGCCGTCGCGGTCGATGCGCTCGAACTTCACGATTCCTGTCGGAGGCGGCTGTTCGGCCGGCTGGAAGGCGCGCTTGGCCGTGCGCACGAGGGCGCCCTCGGCTTCAAGCTCGTTCAGGATGCGGCGCAGTTCGGGTTTGTGCTCGGTTGGAACATCAAGGCCGCGCGCGATATCGCGCTTGGCGCCGTGGCCTGGGTTCTTCTCGAGATAGTCGAGGACCATCTCTCTGGTGGGTGGACCGCTGGGGCGGGGAACTCGGCTCATGCCTCTGCTTTTGTCGCCTTCTTGGCGGTTTTGGTTCTTGCCGCAGCCTTCTTGGCGGCGGGCTTCTTTGTTGTCGTTGATTTCCTGTCTCCAGTGGTTTTGGCGGCGGCCTTTTTGGCTGGCGCTTTGGCCGCCGTCTTGGCGGGCGCTGCCTTCTTGGCCGGGGCCTTGCCGCGCTTACCCTTCATCTTGGTCGAGGGCGCCGCGGCTGCGCGGGCATCCACCAGCTCGATCGCCTGTTCCAGCGTGATCGAGGCGGGGTCAGCGCCGCGCGGGATGTTTGCGTTGATCGTCCCGTGCTTCAGATAGGGGCCATAACGGCCGTTGAAAAGGTTGATGGCTTCGCCATCGGGGTGTTTGCCGATTTCGCGCAGCGGAGCGACGGCCTGGCGGCCACGCCCGCCGCCCTTGCCGGCGCGCTTCTCAGCGATGAGTGTGACAGCACGGTTGAGGCCGACTTCGAACAGCTCGTTCACGTCAGGCAGACTGGCGTAGGTGTTGAGGTGTTTCACATAGGGACCATAACGGCCGAGATTGGCGATGATCATTTCGCCATCCTCGGGATGTTTGCCCACGTCGCGCGGCAGCGACAGAAGCTTGAGGCCTTGTTCCAGACTGAGATCCGGCACCGACCATCCGTTGGGGATGGACGAGCGTTTCGGTTTCTCGCCCTTCTCGATGGGGTCGGGACCGAGCTGCACATAGGCGCCGAAGCGGCCGGACTTGAGATAGACAGGCTCGCCTTCGGGATTGTTGCCGAGCAGCTTGCCTTCCGGCGGGATGTCCGACTGCTTGTTCGGGTCGCCGCCGAAGGGGCGCGTGAACCGGCATTCGGGATAGTTCGAGCAGCCGACGAAGGCGCCGAACTTGCCGAGCTTCAGCGAGAGCTGGCCTGTGCCGCAGGTGGGGCACTGGCGTGGATCGAGCTGCTTGCCGTCCGCGTCCGTGCGCGGCGGGAAGAGGTGGTGGCCCAGCACGTCGTTGATGGCGTCGATGACGTTCGAGACGCGCAATTCGGCTGTCGCGCCGATGGCGCCGGAGAATTCCTTCCAGAAGTCGCGGAGGAAGTCCTTCCACGCCAGCTTGCCGTCCGAGACGAGGTCGAGCTTTTCTTCCAGCGCGGCGGTGAAATCGTATTCCACGTAACGTGCGAAAAACTTCTCTAGGAAGATGGTGACGAGGCGTCCCTTGTCTTCCGGAATGAAGCGCTTCTGTTCGAGTTTCACATAGTCGCGGTCGATCAGCGTCGAGAGGATCGAGGCGTAGGTCGACGGGCGGCCGATGCCGAGTTCCTCGAGGCGCTTGACCAGCGAAGCTTCGGAGAAGCGCGGCGGCGGCTCGGTGAAGTGCTGCGTGTGCGTGGCGTCGACGAGCTTCGGCGCATCGCCGATCTTGAGCGCTGGCAGGCGACCGCCTTCCTCGTCGTCCTTCTCGTCCTGGCCTTCCTGGTAAAGCGTCAGGAAGCCGTCAAATTTCACGACCTGGCCCGTGGCGCGCAGGACGGCTTTGCCGTCGCTGGACGGGATCTCGACTGTGGTGCGCTCAAGCGAGGCGGCTTCCATCTGCGAGGCGACGGCGCGCTTCCAGATGAGTTCATAGAGCCGCGCCATGTCCGGCTCCATCGACACGTCGCCGGGGCGGCGGTCGAAGTCGGTGGGGCGTACGGCTTCGTGGGCTTCCTGAGCGTTCTTGGCCTTCGATGTATAACGCCGCGGGCCGTCGGGTAGGTAATCCTTGCCGTAGTTGCGGGCGATGGACGAACGGGCGGCGGCGTAGGCTTCTTCGGCCATCTGCACGCCGTCGGTACGCATGTAGGTGATGAGGCCCGTGTTCTCGCCGCCGATGGAGACGCCTTCATAGAGACGCTGGGCGACCTGCATCGTGCGGCTGGCCGAGAAGCCGAGCTTGCGGGCGGCTTCCTGCTGCAGCGTCGAGGTGGTGAAGGGCGGCGGCGGGTTGCGCTTGACCGGCTTGGCCTCGACCGAGGCGACGCGATAGGCGCCGGCCTTCACGGCGGCGAGGGCGCGCGCGGCGGCTTCGGCATTGGGCAGCGAGAACTTCTGCAGCTTCTGGCCGTCGAGCTCCGTCAGGCGGGCTTCGAACTCGCTGCCATTGACGGACAGCTTCGTCTGCACCTGCCAGTATTCCTGGGTGATGAAGCGTTCGATCTCGATTTCGCGGTCGACGATTATGCGCAGCGCCACGGACTGCACGCGGCCGGCCGAACGGCTGCCCGGAAGTTTGCGCCAGAGGACCGGCGAGAGCGAGAAGCCGACGAGATAGTCGAGCGCACGGCGCGCAAGATAGGCGTCGACCAGCTGCTGGTCGATCTCGCGCGGATGTTCGATCGCCTCCGTCACCGCCTTCTTGGTGATGGCATTGAAGGTGACGCGCTGGATGGTCTTGCCCTTGAGAACCTTCCGGTTGTTGAGAGCTTCGAGCACGTGCCACGAGATCGCTTCGCCTTCGCGATCGGGGTCGGTGGCGAGGATCAGGCCGTCGGCGTTCTTCACCGCGTCAGCAATTTCCTTGACGTGCTTGATGGACTTTCCATCGATGTCCCAGGTCATCGCGAAGTCCTCGTCGGGCTTCACGGAACCGTCCTTGGAAGGCAGGTCGCGGATGTGCCCGTAGGACGCCATCACCTTGTACCCGGGGCCCAGGTACTTGTTGATGGATTTGACCTTACCGGGGGACTCTACGACGACGACCTGCATTTTTCCTCGTGTTTTCAGGGCTATTGTGGGGAGGATGCGGCGGGAAGTTGGGGGGCGCCGTCCGGAATGTCAATTCGCGGGAAAGTGTCGTCCCACCCCTCCCCCGTAGGGGGAGAATATTTTCATCCGATGAATTAGACGGCCCGGGAGGCGGTTCCCCCGACATGGGTTTGGGTCTTGCCGGCGAGTTCCAGCTCGGCCAGTGCGGCCAGCACGAGGCGCTGCGGGGCGTCCACCGCACGGACGATTTCGTCGTTGCGGATGGGTGTGGGCGACAGTGCTTGGCGCACCGGGCGGAAAAGGGCGGGAGCACATCGGCGTTTCGTGTGTTGAAGGGTTCGGCGAAGGGTTCGTTGAAAGTCGGTTGAGAACTGCCCTGCATCGCGTTGAGTACATCCTCGGCGGACTCGATCAGTGCGACGCCCTGATTCAGCGGACGATTGGCGCCGCGAGCGCGCGGATCGAGCGGCGAGCCCGGGACAGCCATGACCTTGCGGCCCTATCCGAGTGCGAAGCGGGCGGTGATGAGACTGCCGGAGCGCACGGCGGCTTCGACGATGATGGTCGCGAGTGAGAGGTCTGAGATGACGCGGTTGCGCTTCGGGAAGTTGAGCGCCTGAGCGACACAGCCGAGCCGGCTTTCAGAGACGAGGAAGCCGTGCTGGGCCGGCTGAGCGTTGAGCTGGTCGTGCTGCGTTGGATTGAACTGGTCGATGCCGCCGGCGATGGCTGCGACGGTACCGGTTTCCAGCGAGGCGGCGCGGCATTCGCCATCGACGCCGCGCGCCATGCCAGAGGCGATGATGTAACCGGTCTGTCGGAGGTCACGCGCGAGATCGCGCGTCATGCGGCGGCCGGCGGCGGAAGCGTCGCGTGCGCCGACCATGGCGATGGATAGGCGATTGAGGCGCGTGCGGTTGCCGCGAATGGCGATGACCGGTGGGGGCGCATCGATTGCAGCAAGGCAGTTGGAATAGTCGGGCTCGCAGGCGGCGAGGTGCGTTGCGCCAAGCGTCGCCGTGGCTTCGATCTCGCGCTGGATGTCGGATATGTCGGGCGCCCGGATGTCTGACTTCCCACCGGCCTTCTTTGCCAGCGAGGGCAAATCATCAAGCGCCGCTGCGGCGTCGCCATTGCGTTCGAGCAGTTGAAAGAATGTGATCGGGCCGATCCCGCGTGTCCGCGAGAGCCTCAGCCAGTCCGCCCGCTCTCCCTCCCGTAAGCAGGCGACCTTTCATGCAGGTGGCCCTGGTGGAGCAGCGGCCTCAGCTTCCGCCTTCTTCTTCGAGCCGATCTTCGGTTCCGTGCCGTTGAGGAGGCGCTGTATATTGGCGCGGTGACGCCAGTAGATCAAGACGCCGAGGACGCCGAAGACGATCCAGTCATCGCCCAGCGGATTGAGCCACCAGGCGAAGATCGGAACGACGAGTGTCGCGACCAGCGCCGCAAACGACGACATGCGGAAGACTGCTGCCGTGAGCAGCCAGACGACGCCGAAGATCAGCCCGGCCTGCCACATCGCGGCGAACAGAAGGCCGACATAGGTGGCGACGCCCTTGCCGCCCTTGAAGTTCAGCCAGACAGGGTAGCAGTGACCCACGAAGGCGGCGGCGCCTGCGATCAGGCCGAAGCTGTGAAAATCCAGTTCGCTGTCATAGAATAGCGCCATGCCCCAGACGCAGAGGAAGTAGGCGAGGCCGGCCTTGCCCGCGTCGAGCAGCAGCGTGGCTAGCGCGAGATCCCTGCGGCCGGTGCGCAGCACGTTGGTTGCGCCAATGTTGCCGGAGCCGATGGCGCGGATGTCGCCGAGACCGGCGAGCTTCGTGATCACCAGGCCAAACGGGATCGAGCCGAGCAGGTAGCCCAGCACGATTGGCGGGCCGCACACGACGATGAAGACGCCAATGTGTGAGAAGTCCATCTGTGCGCCCCCGGGTTCAGCCGCGCTCGAACACGGTCGCGCCATTGACCCATGTGCGCAAGACCCTGCCTTCGAGCTTGCGGCCGTCGAAGGGAGAGTTCTTGGAGCGGGACGAAAGATCGTCGCGGTCGCAGGCCCACGGAGCGGTGGGGTCGAAGAGAACGAGGTCGGCCGGCGCGCCCTTGGCGAGGCGGCCTTGGGGCAGGCCGAGCAGGTCTGCCGGGCCAGATGTGACGGGTTTCAGGGCCGCAAGCAGCGGGATATCTTCGCGCACGGCGATCGAGAGCAGGCAGGGCAGCAGTGTTTCGAGGCCGACGGCGCCGTAGGCGGCTTCGCCGATAGGGAGGCGCTTGTCTTCGGTGGGCTGCGGGTCGTGGGCGGAGACGACGGCATCGATATCGCCGCGCTTGAGGCCTGCGATCAGGGCCATGCGATCCTCTTCCTTGCGAAAGGGCGGCTGGACCTTGCAGTAGGTGAGGTAGTCACCGACATCTAGCTCGTTGAAGAACAGTGAGTAGGCGGCGACAGAGCACGCGACTTTTACGCCGTTCTTGCGGGCGCGGTCGACAGCGCCAAGGGAACGTTCGGTCGAGATGCAATCGGCGAGCAGGCGGACGCCCGTGGTTTCGGCAAGCATCAGGTCACGCGCGAGAGCGATCCATTCCGCTTCCGGCGGCGTGCCGCGCAGGCCGAGACGAGCTGCGAAGGCGCCGGCGTTCATGACGGTGTTCTTCGAGAGCGCGGGCGTATCGGGGCGCGAGGCAACCAGCGCATCGAAGCTGGCGGCATAGGACATCGCTCGACGCAGCACGCCTGCGTCTTCCACCGGCTTGTCGCCATTGGTGAAGAAGGCGGCCCCGGCCTGCTTGATGAGGCCGATCTCGGCCATCTTGGCGCCGTCGAGACCGATGGTGAGGCCGCCGGTCGGAAGCACTTTCACCTTGGCGACGCCTTCCGCGCGGCGCTGGATGAAGTCGACGAGGGCGACGCTATCGATCACCGGATCGGTGTCGGGCATCACGACGAAGGTGGTGACACCGCCCGCTGCGGCCGCATCGCCTGCGGTTTCGAGCGTCTCTTTATTCTCCGCGCCGGGTTCGCCAGTTTTTACACGGAGGTCGATGAGGCCCGGGGCGAGCGCCTTGCCCTTGGCGTCGATCTTCACGTCGGCGGTGGTCGCCTTGGTGATGCCGGCGCCGATGTCGGCGATGACGCCGTTCTCGATGAAGATACCGCCTTTTTCGTCGAGCCCTGAGGCGGGGTCGAGCAGGCGGGCGTTGTAGATCGCTGTTCGGCCGGTCATTTCTTTGCTCCGGCGTGCACGTTCTTCGACAGCGTTTCCAGCACAGCCATGCGGATGGCGACGCCCATCTCGACCTGTTCGGTGATCAGCGAGCGTGTCTTGTGGTCGGCGATGCCGCTCTCGATCTCGACGCCACGGTTCATCGGACCGGGGTGCATGATGAAGGCGTCAGGCTTGGCGTGGCTGAGTTTGTCCTCGTCCAGCCCCCAGAAGTGGAAGAACTCGCGGGCGGAGGGCAGGTAGGCGCCGTCCATGCGCTCCTGTTGCAGGCGGAGCATCATGACGACGTCGCAGCCTTTAAGGCCTTCGCGCATGTCGGTGTAGATTTTCGCGCCCCAGTCGGCGGCGCCGGGCGGCGTCAGCGTGCGCGGGGCGATGAGCCGGACTTCAGCGCCAAGCAGGTTGAGGCAGGCGACGTTCGAGCGGGCGACGCGGCTGTGCAGGATATCGCCGCAGATCGCGATCTTGAGGCCGCCAATGTCGCCGACGCGGCGGCGGATGGTAAGCGCGTCAAGCAGGGCCTGTGTTGGATGTTCGTGCGTGCCGTCGCCGGCGTTGATGACAGCGCAGTCGACTTTTCGGGAGAGCAGCTTCACGGCGCCGGATGAGCCGTGGCGGATGACCAGCAGGTCGGGGCGCATGGCGTTGAGCGTCATGGCGGTGTCGATCAGCGTTTCGCCCTTCTTCACCGAGGAGGTGGCGATCGGCATCGTCACCACATCGGCGCCTAGGCGGCGGCCGGCGATCTCGAACGACCCCTGTGTACGGGTCGAGTTCTCGAAGAAGAGGTTCACCAGCGTTTGGCCGGCGAGGACGTTGGCGTGCTTCACGCGCGTCCGGTTGAGCTCAACGTATCGATTGCCCAGCTCCAGCAATGTCTCGATGTCGAGCCGGTTCAGGCCCTCGATACCCAGAAGGTGTCGATGGGGAAAGGCGTAGTCCGCCATGTAAATGTTCCGCGATTTGGTGGGTGATAGCGAGGGAGTCGCGGGCAGGCAACCCTCGGTCGATATGCTAGGCTTTGGGGCGGTCGTTAAGCCTGTCGACAGCGCCCTGGAGGATCCAGGCGGCAGCCAGTTTATCGATGACTTCCTCGCGGCGGGCGCGGCTGGCGTCGGCTTCCAGCAGGGCGCGCTCGGCGCCGGCTGTGGATAGCCGCTCGTCCCAGAAAGCGAGCGGGACGTCCCGGCGGGCGAGGATGTTCTGGACCAGGGACCGGGCGGACTGGGCGCGAGGGCCCTCTGTTCCGTCCATGTTGATCGGCAGGCCCATGACGATGCCGACCGACTTGCGCTGGTCGTAGATCTGGAACAGGCGGTCGAGCGAGGGGGCGAGTTTCTTGCCGCGGACGATCGTTTCAACGGCGCTGGCGATAATCCGGCCTGGATCGCAGCCTGCCACGCCGATCGTCTTCGACCCCGGATCGAGGCCTAGAAGCGCGCCTTTCGGCGGCAGGTCTTCAAGCGAAACCAGCGGCATGACGAGGGTTTAGCCGGTTGCCGCTTGATGCGGAAGGCGGAGGCGTCTAGGGCAGGCGACCGGGGTGATTTTTCCCCCAAGAGGATAAGAACGTGAGCGTCGACAAGAACACGGTTCGCAAGGTGGCGCGGCTGGCGCGGATTGCGGTTCCCGAGGAGCGGCTGGAGCCGATGGCCAGGGAGCTGAACGGCATCCTGGCGTGGATCGAGCAGCTGAACGAAGTCGATGTCGACGGCGTCGAGGCGATGACCACGCCGGTCGAAATGAAGCTGCCGATGCGCGAGGACGTGATCTCGGACGGCAATATCCGCGACCAGGTGCTCGCCAACGCTCCGAAGTCTGAAGACGGGTTCTTCGTTGTGCCGAAGGTGGTGGAATAGATGGCGACTGCTCCCGTCATACGGGATCAGGTGACGCTGGCGGTGGAAGACCCGCGGGCGGCCGACAGCCTTGCGCTGTTCGACGACATGTCCGCATTCGTGCTGGCGACCTATCCGGAGGACGCGGAGAACGGCATCGTTCCGACGACCACGGAAGAACTGGCGGCGAATGGCGTTCTGGTGATTGCGCGCGTGGGCGGCTCGGCGGCCGGGTCTGGCGCGCTGATGGCGCATGAGCCGGTGGACGGGTTGCGCGCACAGGAAGTGAAACGCATGCTGGTGCGGCCGCAATTCCGCGGGCGCGGGATTTCGAAGCTCGTGCTGCGCCGGCTGGAAGCCATCGCGCGCGAGCGTGGCGCGCAGAAGCTGGTCCTGATGTGCGGGCCGCGACAACCCGAGGCGCTGCGTCTCTACGAGTCATGCGGGTACTCGCAGCGCAGCGCCTACGGCAAGAACGTCGATCACCCGCTGAGCATTTACTTCGAGAAGCTTCTGTAGATGACCAACCTCACTCAACTCACGCTCTGCGACGCGGTCGATGGCCTGAAGGCGAAGACGTTTTCGTCGAAGGAGATCACGCAGGCGTTCCTGACGGAGATCGACAAGTCGAACCCGCATCTCAACGCATATGTCGTCGTGACGGCGGACAAGGCGCTGAAGATGGCGGAAGCTTCCGATGCGAAGCTGAAGGCCGGCAAGGGCGGGAAGCTGGAAGGCGCGCCGCTCGGCATCAAGGACCTGTTCTGCACCGCGGGCGTGCGCACGACCGCGTGCTCCAACATCCTCGGCGAGTTCACGCCGACATATGAGAGCACGGTCACGCAGAACCTGTGGGACCAGGGCGCCGTGATGCTCGGCAAATTGAACATGGACGAGTTCGCCATGGGCTCGGCCAACGAGACGTCGCGCTTCGGCCCTCCGGCTTCGCCGTGGCGTCGTGCCGGGTCGAATGTGAAGCTCACGGCCGGTGGTTCGTCCGGCGGTTCGGCGACGGCGGTTTCGGCGGATCTCTGCCTCGCGGCGACGGCGTCGGACACGGGCGGTTCGATCCGGCAACCTGCGGCGTTCACGGGAACGGTAGGCATCAAGCCGACCTACGGGCGCGCGAGCCGGTACGGGATGGTGGCGTTCGCCTCCTCGCTCGACCAGGCGGGACCACTCGCCAAGTCCGTGAAGGACGCGGCGCTTATGCTCGAGGTGATGTGCTCGGGCGACAAGAAGGATTCGACGTCGCTGCACCTGCCCGTGCCGCAGTGGACGAAATCGGTGGGCGCATCGATCAAGGGCATGAAGATCGGCGTGCCGAAGGAATACCGCGTCGACGGCATGCCGGAGGAGATCGAGAAGCTCTGGCAACAGGGCATCGCGTGGGCGAAGGCGGCGGGCGCGACGATTGTCGATGTGTCGCTGCCGCACACGAAGTACGCGCTGCCGGCCTATTATATCGTGGCGCCGGCCGAGGCTTCCTCGAACCTCGCGCGCTATGACGGCATCCGCTATGGCGCGCGGCAGTCTGGCGACGGGTCGCTGACGTCGACCTACGAGACGACACGCGCGAAGGGGTTTGGCGCGGAAGTTCAGCGCCGCCTGCTGATCGGGACTTACGTGCTGAGCGCAGGATATTACGACGCATATTACCTCCGGGCCCAGAAGGTGCGGACGAAGATCCTCAACGACTTTGAGGAGGCGTTCAGACAATGCGATGCGCTGCTGACGCCCGCCACGCCAAGCGCTGCATTCGGGTATGGCGAGAAGGGCGATGATCCGGTCGCAATGTACCTCAACGACATCTTCACGGTGACGGCGAACCTCGCGGGGCTTCCCGCGATCGCGGTGCCGGCGGGGGTGGACAGCCAGGGCCTGCCGCTGGGGCTGCAGGTGATCGGCAAGGCGCTCGACGAAGAGGCGTGCTTCAAGGTCGGTGCAGCGATCGAGAGCGCGGCGGCGTTCAAGGCGCGGCCGGCGCGGTGGTGGTAGTGCGCCACACCGCGCGAATGCGGCGGGTCATGGCGATGACGGGCGTCATTCCGGCGATTGCGGTTTCGGCTGGGCTTCTGACACTGGAGCCGACGAGCGCGCTGCGGCAGCAATACTGGCCGTGGCTTGCGGTGGTGGTGCTGATTGCCGGGGTACTGTTCAGTACGGTGTTCTGGCTTGTCATCGTGCCGCATCGTGACCGCGACAAGAGCGACAAGCGGGGCGATAAGCCGGGCTGAACGACGCTTATAGTGATCGACGGTTGACCCGGGCGGACTTGCGCCGCCATGGGTGATCGCATGACATCGTTCGAAGATTCCATCCTGTTGCTGCCGGCTGGCGAGAACCTGTGGGACGGGCAGGTTGATCCTGCGTATCGCGGGTTCGGTAGCCAGTTCGGCGGATGGACCGGCGCGGCGCTGCTGAAGGCGGCGATGCTTGAGCCGGGCGTCAATGGTGATCCCCTGTCGCTCAGCGTGCTGTTTATCGAGGCGGTGGGCGAAGGGCCGTTCCAGGTTTCGACGCGGCTGTTGCGCTCGGGCGCACGGCTGCAGTTCTGGCGTTCGGAGCTGGTTCAGCGCGACAAGGTTTGCGCCCATGCGCAGGCGACGTTCGGGGTGCGTCGCGAGACGACGCGGTTCACCGATGCGATTATGCCGGCGCCGCCGGCGCCGGATGCAGAAGGGCTGTTCCAGTGGGCGCCGCCTTCGGGCTTCGGCGCGCAATATCAGATGCGCTGGATCACGCCGCCGCCGCGATCTCCGAAAGCCGATCCTAAGATGCCGGCGAGTTCGCTGGTGTGGGTGCGCGATCGCGATGCACGGCCGGTCGATGTGCTGCAGCTGGCGGCGATGGCGGACCTTGCGCCGCCGCGGGTAATCTGGAAGCGCGAAATGATCAGCGGATCGTCGACCGTGTCGATGACGACGCACTTCCATGCGACGCCGGAGGAACTGGCCGAGGCGGGCGGCGGCTGGATCCTGAGCGAAGTGCACTGCCGGCGTTGCGAGGGCGGCTACTTTGATCACGAGCTGAAGCTGTGGAGCCGTGCAGGAAAATTGCTGGCGACCAGCGAGCAGGTCGCGGCGTTCCGGGACTGACGCTACTTCCGGCCGAACCAGGCGGCGGCGGCGCCGACGAGGCTGCCGAGGAGGACGGCGACGAAGGCGTAGATGAAGCCGTGCTGGCGGGAGAGGTCAAACAGGGTAGCGTCGAGGCCGCTGCGGACGATGCTGAGGGTCTGCTGGGTTTCGCCGACGGGTTGGCCGTTGCGGAAGGCGACGGCGCGGACGCGATAGTCGCCAGGCGGAGCGTTGGTGGGGAGCGTGATCTTAGCGCGGCGAAGGCCGCCGTCGAGACGTTCAATGGAGACCTTGCCGAAAGCGTAGAGGCCTTCGTCCATCTTCAGGTTCACGAAGGCGGCGCGCCAGGCGTCGAGATCGGGGGACATCAGCTGGTCGGAGCGCGGCATCGCGAAGGCCTGTGCGTTGAGGCCCTGCTCGGCCATGACGTCGGACTGGACGCTGGCGGTGACCTGCGGTTCGGCGCCGACGATGAAGACCTGCGGAGCGGCGACGAATTCGATGGTCTGGTCGCCGGCAGCCGTGCGGCGGATCATCTTCTGCGGAGCCATCGGACCGATGAGAGCGACGGCCATGCCGGACGTACTGTTCTCGGGCTGGGGCGCTGTGGCGAAGAGAACGATGCGGCTGTCGGTGTAGTTCACCTTCAGTTCGACAATGTCTTCCGCGAGACCAGCCGCCATGAAGGGGCGATCCGGTCCCTCGACGCGCTGGGCTGTTGCGGCAGGCGCCGCGAGAAGGGCGAGGATCAGGGCGAGGCGACGCATCAGGCGGCATCCTCCAGCCTGTATTCGGGCTTCGGCGCGACGTAGAGCTCGTAGACGAGACGTCCTGCGATGCCGAGGACGAGGAGCGCGAGGAGCAGGCGGAGCTGCGCGGCCTTGAGACGGCGGCCGGTCATCGTGCCCCAGCGCGCGCCGATGACGCCGCCGATCATCAGCACGGCGGCCAGGACGATATCGACCGTGCCGTTGAAGGTTGCCTGGAGGAAGGTGACGTAGGCGGTGAGGAAGATGATCTGGAACAGCGAGGTTCCGACCATCACGCGCGTGGGGACGCCGAGCAGGTAGACCATCGCCGGCGCGAGGATGAAGCCGCCGCCGACGCCGAGGATGGCGGCGAGCATGCCGACGAAGAAGCCGATGCCCAGCGGTGGGATGATCGAGATGTAGAGGCCGGAGCGCGGGAAGCGACGCTTCATCGGCAGGCCGCGCATCCAGAGGCGCAGGCGCGTGCGCCGGCCCGGGTCGCCGCCGGACTTGCCGAGCGCGCCGACGCTCTCCCACGCCATCAGGCCGCCGATCACGCCGAGGAAGACGATGTAGAGAACGGAGATCGTTGCATCGACGACGCCGAAATACTTGAGCAGGCTGAAGACGGCGACGCCGATGGTCGATCCCGCCAGGCCTCCCATCAGCATCAGCGTGCCGAGGCGCGTGTCGACCTGGCGCTCGCGCCAGTGGGCGGACACGCCGGCGATGGAGGTGGCGAGGACCTGGTTGGCCTGCGTGGACACGGCGACCGCGGCAGGAACGCCGTAGAAAATGAGGAGAGGCGTGAGCAGGAAACCGCCGCCGACGCCGAACAGGCCGGACAGGAAGCCGACCAGCATGCCGATCACCACGAGAATCAGCGGATCAACCGCGATCTGGGCGATGGGCAGGTGAATCAACATTGGGTTGTTCTACGCGCGTGGAACGCGCACCGGAAGGCGTCCAGACGTCCCGCCTTGTTGCTAATGCCCGAATATGACGGGGGTAATTGGCGCGGGCGCCCCGCTTCTCGCCTGCTGGGCGGAAAATCCGAGCCGCGAGTCTCCGGTCGCGCATTCGTTTTCGTCATGGCCCCCATTCCAAAAGCGGAGGGTCCTTTTCTGCTCTTTGGCGGAATCGCCACCTGCGCGCGCGACTGGCCGGGCGCATCTAGCAGGCCTCTGAACTGCGAAAAGAAAAGGATAAAATAAATGTCGCGCTTCGGAATATTCACCTACGGCCTCCTCTCCTACGCCGTATTTCTTGGCGTGTTCTTGTACGCCCTCGGCTTCATCGGCGGCTTCATGACGCCGACCATGCTTGATGGCGCCCCCACCATGCCGGTGGGCATGGCGCTGGCCATCGACCTCGGTCTCCTCACCCTGTTCGCGGTCCAGCACTCCGGCATGGCCCGACCGGCGTTCAAGCGCTGGTTCACCAAGTTCGTGCCGGAAGCGGCCGAGCGTTCGACCTATGTGCTGGCGACCTCGCTGCTGCTGGTGGGACTGTTCATCATGTGGCAGCCGGTCGGCGGCGTGGTTTGGGACGCGCCGGAAGGCGTGGTGCGCACCACCATCACCGTGTTCTACATGCTCGGCTGGGCGCTTCTGCTCTACACCACCTTCCTGATCGACCATTTCGACCTGTTCGGTCTGAAGCAGGTGTGGCGGGCGCTGCTGGCCAAGCCTTATGTGCCGCCGCAATTCCACACGCCGAGCCTCTACAAGCTCGTGCGGCATCCGCTCTATATCGGCTGGCTGATGATCTTCTGGTTCGCGCCGACGATGACGATTGCGCACCTCGTGTTCGCCGCGGTGACGACGGCCTATATCCTGGTGGCGATCCAATTCGAGGAGCGGGACCTCGTCGATGCGTTCGGCGACAAGTACGTGCGTTATCGGAAGAGCACGCCGATGCTGATCCCGAAAGTGATGCCGGAACGCCAGGATACGAAATCCTCGCACACCTAGGTGGCGTGAGGCAGGACGTCTCCTGTCAGAGCGGGGCCGCTGCAGCGGGCGATGAGGCCTGTTGCAGCGGCCTTGTGCGTTGAGGATTATCGCGTGGCGTCTAGCGTGGCGGAGCGGAGCTGGCCGAGGAGCGAGACAGTGGCCTCGCCTGTTACCGCCAGGTCGTTCTCGCGCTGGAAGTTGCGGATGGCGTCAGTCGTGCGGACGCTCATCTTGCCGTCGACGGCGCCAGGGTTGTAGCCAAGGCGTTGAAGGAGGCGCTGGGCTTCCTGGATCTGGGCGGGCGTTGCGATGTCCCATGGGCGCTTGCCGAACTCGCCATTGGCGCGCGGGATGGCAGGCTTCGGGATGAAGGAGCGGGCCTTGCGCTTGATGGCTTCGGCCTGCGTGGGTTGCATCTCGCCGAACAGGGCGCGGGCGCGGCGGCCGGCGTCCTGATCTCCGGCGCGGCCGGCGATCTCGAACCAGTAGGCGGCTTCGGCCTTGTCCTGGCTGAGGCCGAGGCCCTGTTCGTAGAGGACGGCGAGGTTGTACTGGCTGTCGACGAGGCCGAGGTCAGAGGCCTGGCGGAACCATTCGACGGCTGCGGCATAGCTTTGCGGACCCGCATCGCCCTCGGCATAGAACACGGCGAGGTCGTGCATGGCCTTCACATTGCCGCCGATCGCGGCTTTCTCGGTCCACGAACGGGAGGCGGCCATGTCGCGCGGGACGCCCTCACCCTTCTCGTAGAGCTTGGCGAGGCGGTATTCGGCCATGACGAGGCCACGGCCAGCCGCGTCCTTTAGCATGCCGACGGCTTTCTGTTTCTCGCCGGCCTGCAGGAGTTCGAGCGCATAGTCGTGCAGGGCGACCGGATCGCCGTTGCGCACGGCTTCCTCGATCGTGACGCCGGCGGAAGCGGCGGGCGAAGGTGCAGCAGCGGCGGGCGCGGCGCCGAGCTTGGCGGGTTCGTCGAAGAGGTCAGCTGCACCGGCAGCGGGGGCCGTGGCGTCGCTGGTATGTTCGCTGAAGAGGACCGAATCGGCAGCGCCCGGAACGGCGGCGGCGGGCGCGGGGGCTGACGGATCGAGCTTCGCGAAGTCGTCCGGCTTGGCTTCCTGCTTACCGCGCATGACGGTGAAGGCGGCGCCGCCGGCGACGGCGACGGCGAGCATGCCGGAGGCGATCAGCGGGCCCTTGCCGATGCCTTTCTTCGCGGCGACCGGCGTGAAGCGGCGGCCCTCGCGGGCCGCGCGGCGGGCTTCTTCCAGATAGCTGGCTGAGAGTTTCTCGCGGCTGTCGTCGGCCGGGAGGTCGGCGACGAATTCGCCGGCAGGCGCGGGGCCAGAGAAGATGTCAGCGTCGGCTTCGAGCAGGTCGTCGATCTTGCTGGCGGCTTCGGCGGACGGCGTTGCCTTATCAGCGGGCTTTTCTTCGGCGAAAAGGTGGGCATCGCGCGGGTCGGTCTTGCGATCGAAGGGCGGCGGTTCGACGCCGACAATGTTGTCGGTCTCGACGCCGTCATCCGCCTTGGCGACGGCGGCCATGGCGGCGGGCGCGATTTTCGGTTCGAGAATTTCCTCGGCGGGATCATCGTCGAGGACGATGTATTCGTCATGCACGACCGGAATGTCGCGTGTGACAGCCGGCGCGTGGCCGTCGCCGCGGCGGCCGTCTTCAAGGCTTTCGATGCGGCGGGCGATCGACGTGACCGTCTTCTGCATCGGCGCCAGCGCGTTGGCGGACTGGTCGCTCAGGTCCTGCATCCGGCCCTGAAGTTCCAACATGACGTCGGCAAGGCGGCTCTCATAGGTGCGGCCGGACTCTTCGAGACGGTGTTCGAACGAGCGCAGCGCCTCGATGTGCTGGCCCTGCAGACGATCGGCGACGCGGGCGACCTGTTCGCCGATCTGGCCAATGGCTTCGGCCGAGCGGCGTTCGCTTTCCTTCACGCGCTCGTCAAGGCGGTCGGCAAGACGGTCGATTTCCGCGTCATCGATCGGACGGCTGGCGGAGGCGGTTTCGGCGATGCGGTCGGAGAGGCGCTGGACGCTTTCGTCGTGACGTTTCTGGAGGCGCTCCGCGACGAGAGCGACCTGCTCGCCCACGGCGTCGATCGCGCCGGCGCTGCGCTTCTCGAGCGCCTGCAACTTGTCGTCGACAGCGGTGTTGAGGCGGCCGATGTCGGCCCGGGTCGAGGTTTCGACACCGCCGAGCCGGGCGTCAATCGTGTCGGCGAGGCGCGCCATCTCGCGGCGGACATCGTCGATCGAGTGGTTGTCGCCGCGGGCTTCCACGGTGCGCAGGCGTTCATCGACCGCGCGTGACAGGCGGTCGACCTGTGCGCTCATCGCCTCGACGGCGTCAGCCTGGCGGGCTTCGGAGACGCGGATCTGTTCCTGTAGCTGGCGGATCGTCGTTTCGAGGCGCTCGACCTTTTCCGGACTGCCGCTGCGCATCGCCTCTTCAAGGCGGCGCTCGACGTCGGCGCGAATGGCGTGGATCGGGCGAGCCATGTCCTCGGCGAAGGTGTCGAGGCGCTTCTGGAAGCTGGCCTGCAGCTGCGTGAAGTCGTCGGCCTGACGTCCGCCACGCTGCGTGCGCTCGTCAATTTCGGAGATGGCGCGCTCAAGGACGCCGACGGCGTTGTCTGACTTGCGCTCGGCGCGGTTGAGGCGTTCGGTGATGCGCGAGACAGCCTCGCCCAGCGAATTGATCGCCTCGCGGTTCTTCTCCTCGATGCCGTCGACGCGCTCGAGCACCTGCTTCGACATCTCGCGCGAGTGCGTGAGGCTGGACTCGAGGGCGCGCTCCATGCGCCAGGTCGTGTCGCCCACGGCGCGCTCTGCTTTCGCCTCGAAATTCTCGAAACGCGAGGCGGCGTCGGTGATCTTGTTTAGGCCGGCCTCGATGCGACGCTCGACCGAGGACATCTTTTCCTCGACCTGATCGATGCGTCCGGTGAGGCTGGCGCTGGTGGAACGCACGGCGTTGTTGACGACGCTGTCGACCGAACGGGCGACATCGTCGACCTTGTTCGAAACCTGGCTGACCTTGTCGTCAAACAGCGTGCGGAACTGATCCTGATCACGCTGCGCATCGCGCATCTGCGTGGAGACAGTGTCGGCGAGACGGCCAAGCGCCGCTTCCAGCGACTTCAGGCCTTCGACATTGCCGTCGCCACGGCTGGCTTCCAGCGTGTCGATGCGGGCGCGGAGTGCGGATTGGGTGGTTTCGATCTCGCCCATTGCGCGGGTGACGCGTTCGAGCGCCTGAAGCTGCGCCTTGCCCGACGCATCCACCTTGCCCATGAGGCCGAGGATGGACTTGTCGATGCCGGACACGGCGCGGGAGGAGCGCGCGGTCGAGGCTTCGAGGCGCTGGGCCAGCATATCGATTTCCTGCGACATGCGGCGGTAGTCGGAATTGTCGGCGGCGCGCGGAAGCGGTTCGGCGAGGTCGACCTCTTCGAAAATTCCTTCATCGCCCCCCTCGAGCAGGAGAGAGTTCAGGTACTGGCCAAGGGTCACGCCCTGCCGCTGGGCGCGTTCACGGGCGACCGACCTCGCTTTCGGGTCGATCCCCTTCACACTCCAGGGTCCCTGAGTCATCTCCAGCTCCGAATCGGGCTGCAAAACCTGCTGCAAACCCGCACCAACGGCCAGTTGGCCGGGATACGGTTAACGGTGGTTAAACGTTGGTTGCTTCCCGTCTTCCGAAAGACGGTATGTGCCCCAGATTGACCTAAGGGGCAGCTGACGTTACGTGTTACTGAGCGTTAATTGAATGACGCAGCCTGTGCTCCCCCACAGAGCAGATAAAAAATGCAACGGGAGGCAGAGATTGAAACACTACACCATCAGCGAGCTTGCGCGAGAATTTCAGGTGACGCCGCGCGCGCTTCGCTTTTACGAGGACAAGGGACTGCTTTCGCCCACGCGTGACGGGCTGAACCGCGTCTACTCGACGCGGGACCGCGCACGGTTGAAGCTTATCCTGCAGGGCAAGAGCGTCGGATTCTCGCTGTCTGATATCCGCGAAATCCTCGACCTCTACACCCTCGAAGGCCACCGCGCGCAGCTGAAGCTGTCGCTCAAGAAGTCCCGCGAGCAGATCAAGAATCTGGAGAAGCAGCGTGAGGACATCGAGGCGGCGCTCGAGACGCTGAACAAGGGCGTCAAGTGGACCGAAGAGAAGCTTCAGGAACTCGGGCCCGGCGCTGAAGTCGAACAGTCCGCGCGTGCTTACGAGCGCGTCGCCCGCGCTGGACTCGACGGCGACGCAGCGCATCTGGACTCCTGACGCAAAGTCAGGCTCGACGGCAATCGTCGTGGTGATATTAGGCCGAGGCGTTCAGCTTTCGGAGCCCTCGGCTCGTGTCGCCACGGCATGACGGGAAGGTGAGGATATATGCCCAGATATCAGGCGCCGCTCAGGGACATGAAGTTCCTGCTCAATGAAGTGCTTGAGATAGGGACATACGCGAATCTGCCGCGGTTCTCGGATGCCCCGCCAGATATCGTTGATGCTGTTCTCGATGGCGGCGCGGCGTTCGCGACCGAAGTTCTCCAGCCGCTCAATGCGATCGGCGACAAGCAAGGTTGCAGGCGGAACCCGGACGGTTCGGTGACGACGCCGAAGGGGTTCCGCGAAGCCTACCAGCAGATGTCGAACGACGGCTGGATCGCGATGTCGGCCGATCAGCAATGGGGCGGACAGGGTCTGCCGCGCGTGGTGGCGATCCCCGTGCTGGAGATGTGTTCGTCTGCCAATATGGCTTTCTCGATGTATCCGGGCCTGACGCGCGGCGCCGCTGAAGCCATTGAAACAGGCGGTTCCGACGAACAGAAGAAGACGTATCTGCCCAACATGATGACGGGCAAATGGTCTGGCACGATGAACCTGACCGAGCCGCAGTGCGGCACCGATCTGGGTCTGATCCGCACCAAGGCGGTTCCGCAACCGGACGGCAGCTACAAGATCACCGGGCAGAAGATCTGGATCTCGGGCGGCGAGCAGGATCTGGCCGAGAACATCATCCAACTTGTGCTCGCTCGCATCGAGGGCGGGCCGGAGGGCATCAAGGGTATCTCGCTCTTCATCGTGCCGAAGTTCTTCGTGAACGCGGATGGCTCGCTGGGCGCGCGAAACGCGTTCCAGTGCGGCGGCCTGGAAGAGAAGATGGGCATCCACGGCAACGCGACGTGCGTCATGAATTATGAAGGCGCCACAGGTTATCTTGTCGGCGAGCCCCACAAGGGCATGCGCACCATGTTTGTGATGATGAACGAAGCGCGGCTTGGCGTCGGCATGCAAGGGCTCGCGCAAGCCGAAGTGGCGTTCCAGAACGCGGCCGACTTTGCGCGCGAGCGTCTGCAGGGCCGGTCGATCACGGGCGCCAAGTCGCCGGACAAGCCGGCTGATCCAATCATTGTGCACCCCGACGTGCGGCGCATGCTGATGGACATGAAGGCGTTCACCGAAGGCGGGCGTGCGTTCTGCTACTGGACGGCGCTGCAAGGCGACCTGGAGAAAGTCTCGCCCGATGCGCACGTGCGCGAGAAGGCGGAAGACCGGATGGCGTTGCTGACGCCGGTGATCAAGGGCTTCCTCACCGATCGCGGGTTCAAGTGCGCGTCGGACGCGCTGCAGCTCCATGGCGGCACGGGCTACACGCGCGAACAGGGCGTGGAGCAGTTCGTGCGCGATGCGCGGATCGCGCTGATCTATGAAGGCACCAACGGCATCCAGGCGCTTGATCTTGTCGGCCGGAAGCTGGCAGCCAATGGCGGGCGGGCGGTGTTCGGCTTCTTCTCGGACCTTGAGGAATTCGTTTCCGAGAACGAGGCGAACGACAAGATGAAGCCCTATGTTGAGGGCGTGCGCACTGCGACGGCGCAGCTGAAGGAGGCCACGATGTGGCTGATGCAGAATGGCATGTCGAATTTCGACAATGCCGGCGCGTCCAGCCACGACTACCTGCAGTTGTTTGGTCTCACTGCGTTCGCGCTGATGTGGGCGAAGATGGCCAGGGCAGCTCTTGCCAAGGAAGGCAGTGGCGACCGCTTCTATACGGATAAACTTGCTACTGCCCGGTATTTCTTTGACAGGGTCTTGCCTGACGCTACGTCACATCTCGCAAAGGTAAAGACAGGCGCTGCGCCCGTGATGGCGCTGCCTGCCGACGCTTTCTGACGGGTTGCCGGACCTTCGGCGCCCGCCCCTTCTTGCCTCTCCCCAGGGGCGGAATTTCAAGAGGAGGCCGCGATGGCCGAAGCCTACATTTATGACGCAGTCCGCACCCCGCGCGGCAAGGGCAAGAACACCGGCAGCCTGCACGAGATCACCTCGCTGCAGCTGGCGACGCAGGCGCTGAGGGCAATCAAGGATCGCAACGGCCTCGCCAACACGGACAAGATCGATGACGTGATCCTCGGCTGCGTGACGCCGATCGGCGAGCAGGGCTCGGACATCGCGCGTATCGCGGTGCTGAACGCCGACTATTCGGAAACCACGGCGGGCGTGCAGGTCGATCGGTTCTGCGCCTCGGGTCTCGAAGCCTGCAACATCGCGGCGGCGAAGGTCATGACCGGCGAGGCCGACATGGCGATTGGCGGCGGCGTCGAAGCCATGAGCCGCGTGCCGATGGGATCGAACGGCGGCGCCTGGGCGTCGAACCCTGAGATCGCGATGAAATCCTATTTTGCCCCGCAGGGCATCGGCGCGGACCTGATCGCCACCAAATACGGCTTTTCGCGCGATGACGTGGACGCTTACGCGGTCGAAAGCCAGAAGCGCGCGGCGCGCGCCTGGAAGGAAGGGCGTTTCAAGAAGTCTGTCATTCCGGTGAAGGACCAGCTCGGCGTGACGATACTCGCCCACGACGAGACGGTGCGCGGCGATACGACGATGCAGACGCTGGCGGCGCTCTCACCCTCGTTTGAGCAGATGGGCGTGATGGCGTTCGATGACGTCGTGAAGCAGCGCTATCCGGAAGTCGAGAAGATCAACCACGTGCACCACGCCGGCAACTCGTCGGGCATCGTGGATGGCGCTTCAGCTGTGCTGATCGGCAACAAGGAAGTGGGCGATGCGCTGGGCCTCAAGCCGCGCGCCCGCATCAAGGGCTTCGCCTCGATCGGTTCGGAGCCTTCCATCATGCTCACCGGCCCGTCGCTGGTGACGCAGAAGCTGCTGGGCAAGCTCGGCATGACGCCGGAAGACATCGATCTCTATGAACTCAACGAAGCCTTTGCTTCGGTTGTCCTGCGCATGATGCAGGCGCTGAACATCCCGCACGAGAAAATGAACGTGAATGGCGGCGCCATCGCCATGGGCCACCCTCTTGGGGCTACAGGCGGCATGATCCTCGGCACGATGCTCGACGAGTTGGAGCGTTCGGACAAGGAAACCGGCCTTATCACGCTCTGCGTCGGCGCCGGCATGGGTACGGCCACGGTCATTGAACGTGTCTAGGGAGCGTGTCTGATGCAGATCGGCGAGGCCAGGATCAGCGCGATTGCTGTATCCATCCTGACGGGGATCGGCCTCACTTTCATGCTCAACACAGCGCTGAGGGACATGGGTTTCGCGCTGTCGATCTCGGTTCCCGCGACGCTGGTGATGGGGGCGGTGCTGTTCGTGTTCGCCTCCGACAATATCAAGAAAGGCGGCAAGGAGCCGCAGGCAAAACAAGTCAACGAAGGCAAGTAAGATGAAACTCGAAACCTTCAGCCTCGACATCGACGCGGACGGCATAGCGGTTGCGACATTCGACGTTCCCGGCCGCTCCATGAACACGCTCACGGCGCGGGCGATCCAGGATCTCGCTGCGATCGCGGACGAGGTCGGCTCCAACGCCATGATCAAGGGCCTGGTGATCACGTCAGGCAAGACCAGCGGCTTCTGTGCAGGCGCAGACCTCGGCGAGCTTGGCGGCGGCTCGGGCGGCGGTGGCGGCGACAAGGGCGATCCGGAAGCGCAGCTGAAGGCTGCGTTCGATCGCTCGTTCCAGATGAACAAGATCCTGCGCAACCTCGAGACCTGCAAGAAGCCGGTCGCAGCGGCGATCAACGGTCTCGCCCTCGGCGGCGGCCTCGAAGTCGTTCTCGGCTGCCACTATCGCATCGCGGCGAACGACAATCCGAAGCTGCAGCTGGGCCTGCCGGAAGCGAAGGTCGGCCTGATGCCGGGCGGCGGCGGCACACAGCGTCTTCCGCGCCTGATCGGCGCGCAGGCTGCAGCGCCGTTCCTATTGCAGGGCGAGAGCATGACGGCCGAGCAGGCCAAGGGCCTCGGCGTCGTGCACGAACTTGCGCCGACGGCGCAGCTGGTCGGCCGCGCGAAGGAGTGGGTGAAGGCGAACCCGAACGCCAAGGCGCCGTGGGACGATCCGAAGTTCAAGATCCCGGGCGGCCTGCCGAACTCGCAGCAGGGCTCGACGGTGTTCACCTTCGGTTCGGCCATGCTGGCCAAGCAGAGCTGGGGCAACTATCCGGCCCAGAAGCACATTCTTTCGGCCGTCTATGAAGGCCTGTCGGTTCCGATCGACGCGGGCCTGCGCATCGAGAGCCGTTATTTCGTGAAGACGCTGATGACGCCGGAAGCGAAGGGCATGATCCGCTCGCTCTTCCTGTCGATGCAGGACCTGTCGAAGGGCGCCTCGCGTCCCTCCGGCTATCCGACCTACGAGATCAAGAAGGCCGTCGTTGTCGGCGCGGGCCTCATGGGCGCGGGGATCGCCTATGTGCAGGCCAAGGCCGGCATCCCCACCATCCTGCTCGATGTTAGCCAGGAGGCAGCCGACAAGGGCAAGGCCTACTCACAGCGCATCGTCGACAAGGACGTCTCGCGCGGCAAGCTGAGCAAGGAGAAGGGCGAGGCCCTGCTCGCGCTCATCACGCCGTCGACCGACTATTCTTTGGTAAAGGGCGCGGACATCGTCGTCGAGGCGGTGTTCGAGAACTCGGAACTGAAAGCAAAAGTCACGGCGCAGATCGAGGAGCATCTCGGCGACACGGCCGTGATGGGCACCAATACGTCGACGCTGCCGATTACGGGCCTCGCCAAGGCGTCGAACCGACCGGCCAACTTCATCGGCATCCACTTCTTCTCGCCGGTCGAGCGGATGGGTCTGGTCGAGATCATCAAGGGCAAGGAGACGTCCGAAGAGACGCTCGCCAAGACAATGGACTATGTCCTGAAGATCAAGAAGACGCCGGTGGCAGTGAACGACTTCCGCGGCTTCTACACGAGCCGCGTGTTCGGCACCTATCCGGAAGAAGGCCTAACCATGCTGGCCGAGGGAATTGCGCCCGCGATCATCGAGAATGTTGGCCGCATGGCGGGCATGCCGATGGGGCCGCTTGAAGTGTCCGACAGCGTCGGCATCGACACTATGCTGAAGATCGGCCGCGAGAGCGCCAAGGCGACGGGCCGCTCCTACGAGCAGAACCCGACGGGCGACGTCGTCGCCTGGATCGTCGACAGCCAGAACCGCGTCGGGCGCAAGGCGGGCAAGGGGTTCTACGACTACAACGAACAGGGAAAACCCTCGCGCCTCTATCCCGATCTCGGCAAGAAGATCGAGGTCAAGGTGAACGAGTGCCCGCCGGCGCTGAAGGAGGAGCTGACCAAGCGGCTGCTGTTCCGGCAGTGCGTGGAAGTCGCCCGCTGCTTCGAGGAAGGGGTCATCACCGACGCGCGCGACGCCGACATCGGCTCGATCCTCGCATGGGGCTTCGCCCCGTATTCTGGGGGTGTTTGCTCCTACATGGACCTCAAGATCGGCGTGAAGAAGTTCGTTGCCGAGTGCGACAGGCTGGCCGAACAATATGGCGAACGCTTCCGCCCCAACGCGCTCCTGCGCGATATGGCGGCCAAGGGCCAGACCTTCTACTCGCGCTTCCCGCCTAAGGATCAGAAGGCAGCGGCCTGATCTGATATTCCGATGAAGACAGGAAGGCCGGGTGATCAATCACCCGGCCTTCTCTATTTCCCGATATTCGCCTTCAGGAAGTCGCCGATGGCGGTCAGAGCCTTGTTGCGGCTGTCGGTGGCGACGAGGCTGTGGTCGTCCTTGCCGATCCGCATGTATGTGACGGGCTTGCCAGCCGCCTTGAGCGCCTGCTCCATCATGTCGCTCTGGCGTTCCGGCACGGTGAGATCGTCCCCGCCGTGGATCAGCAGGACCGGCGCCTTGAAGTTCTTGGCGAGGCGATAGGGCGAGACAGCCTCGATGGCCTCGGCGTCCTGGTCGATGTCGCCGATGACACTGGTCCAGTAGGCGAACGCCGTCGATTCCGCGCCACGTTCGCGTTTTTCCCAGCCCAGCATGCTGCGCAGGTCCGACACGCCGGCGATGGCCACCACGCACTTGTAGACATCAGGCGTCAGAGCGCCGCCGGCGAGCGCGGCATAGCCGCCATAGCTCCAGCCGAGGATGCAGGTGCGGTTGGGGTCGGCCCAGCCCATCGTCATAAGGGCCTTGGCGCCGTCGGTGACGTCGTCCTGCATCTTGCGGCCCCACTGCCTGTAACCGGCCTGCGCAAAGGTCGCGCCGAAGCCGCCGGAACCGCGAAAGTTGGGCTGGAGGACGACATAGCCCTCGTTGGCGAGGAATTGCGCTAGCCAGTCAAAGCCGACGCTGTCGTAGGCCTCTGGGCCGCCATGCGGCATCACGATCATCGGCAGGTTCTTGCGTTGGTCTGCGGGCACGCCGGCAGGCCAGGTGACAAGAGCGGGGATCGGGAGGCCGTCGCGCGCCTTGTATTCGATCGTGACCACCTCACCCACTTCCTCCCCCTTGATCTCGGGGCGGGAGCGGGCGATCTGCGACAGCTTCTTCGCCGTGCGATCGAACAGCATGTAGCGGCCCGGCTGCTTGCCGCCCTCGGCATAGAGCAGGATTTTCGACCAGTCGTCCGACCATGACGACAGCGACACGGCTGCGTCAGGCAGCGCGTTGATCGCAGCCTTGAGACTCTTGTTCAGGTCTTCGTCAAAGATGTCGTAGCTGGGATAGAGGCCGGAATAGGAGACCCCCACGACGACCTTGTTCTCGTCGCGAATGATGCCCTCGATCTCGGCATTCCCGCGCGATCGGAGCGGGCCGGTGAGTTTCCCGTCGGCCAGCGACATCTCGTACATCTGCAGGAAATCGGAATCCTGGTTGTGCGTCGCGATCAGCGTGCCTGCCTTTTCAGAGAAACCGACGATGCTGAGGGAGGGATCCGTCGTGGTCTCGGAGTAGATCACGCGCTGTCCGCCTGATTTGTCGTAGGCGCGGATCTCGTAGAGCTTGCGCTTCTCGCTGTAGTCGACGCGGGCGACCACCTTGCCTTCGTCGTTCAAGATCCAGCCATTGGTGTTGCTTGTACCGTCCCATCCGGAAACGCGCGCGCCGCGGCCGGTGTCGAGGTTCACCTTGAGCAGGTCATAGGTCGGGTCCGAGCCCTGCTTTTCCATGTAGCCGGGCATGTAAGCGAACTGGCCATCGGGCGAGATGCCCGCGATCTGGCCGAGGCCTGACTGGTATGAGTAGAGGCCTTGCGTGCCGACCAGAAGCTGCACGATCTTCTTCGTCGTCAGGTTGTAGGCGAATGCTGCCGTATCCTCATACTTCTTCGTCAGGCCGCCATTCGCCGTCATGATCGAGGCGCGCAGGATAACGTAGTTCGGCCCCGCGAAGCTGACACCGCCGGCCTTGATGTCGGGGATCTTGATCAGCGCTTCGTTCTTGCCGGTCGCGATGTCGAACTTCGCAAGAAAATCGACGCCGTTGATGCGGTTGATGTAGACGATCACCTTGCCGTCGGGTGATATCTTGGCGGAGCGGATGGTCGGCGCATCGCCGAACGCTTCAAGCGGCGGCTTCGCTCCGGCCGAGCCGGACATGACGGCGGTTGTCAGGCAGGCGATTGCAAGAGTCAGGCGTTTCAGCATCAGCGTCCCCTTCTGGTGCGTGCAGGTCCACGCTAGCTCAACCGCGCTGCAAGTGAACCCCCTTCGCGGCATTGACGCTTTCCGTAGCAGGCGCGAACGTGAGCGCAGTGGAGTGGGGTATGAATATGAGAAGAAATCTTGTCGCCGCGGCCCTGGCAGCCGCGATGTGTGGTGCGCCGGCGGGCGCCGACGTGAAGGCGAAGGCGCCGGACGGGATGAGCATCCAGATCACAGCCGAGGTCGCGCTTGACCGCGACGATGCCTGGGCGCGGCTGTTGGACATTTCGAGCTGGTGGTCCGGTGAACACACTTACTCCGGGTCGGCAAAATCGATGAGCGTCGATGCGGTGGCCGGCGGCTGCTGGTGTGAGCTCTGGATTGGCGGCGAGGTCGAGCATGGCCGTGTTGTGATGGTAATGCCCAAGCAGTCGATCCGGTTCGATACAGCGCTTGGGCCGCTGCAGCAGATGGGCGTCGTTGGTGCGCTGACCATCACGCTGGCTGATGGCGCCACGGCCTCGAAGACGGCTATCACAGTGGACTATCAGGTCAGCGGTTCCTCGCTGTCCGGCCTCGACAAGCTCGCCGACATCGTCAACCAGGTGCTGACGGAGCAGGTCAAGCGTTACGCCAGCGGTGAGTAGAAACAGAAAGGGCGCTCCTTGGGAGCGCCCTTTCCTTTCACTTCCATTATCAGTCAGATCAACCCTGCGTCACAGGCCGCAGCGTGACCACCACGCGCCGGTTCTGCGAGCGCTTGGCTTCCGTGTCGTCCGGGTAGACGAGCGGTTGCTTCTCGCCCATGCCGCCCGTGGCGATGCGCTGGCCGAGCACGCCCTTACCTTGCAGATAGACGCGCACGGACTCGGCGCGGGCGTAGGAGAGATCGAGGTTCGTCTGGTCGGAGCCTTCGGTCGAGGCATGGCCGACGATATCGATCGTGGTCTTTGGATAGAGGTTCAGCGACTGCGCGACCTTGTCGAGCGTCGGCATGAAGGTTGGGTCAAGCGTGGCCGAGCCTTTCGAGAAGGTAACGTCGGACGGCATCACGAGCTGGATGCTGCCGTCGGGCATGCGCTGAACGCCGATGCCGCTCGCGGCGACCTTGCGGCGCATGTCTTCTTCCTGGCCGTCCATGTAGCGGCCGACAGCCGCGCCGGTGAGCGCGCCGACCGCAGCGCCGACGGCGATGTTGCGTCCGTCATTGCCGCCAGCGAACACGCCGCCGATGCCGCCGGCGATCGCGCCAATCGCGGCGCCCTTGCCGGTATTGCCCCAGATGGCTTCGCCGGTGACCGGATCAGTTGCGCAGGCGCCAAGCGCAAGCGCGGACATCATGAACACAAGAGTACGCTTCATCGAAATCTCCCTTTAAATCCGAATCGACAAGCACGCCGGTTCGCGCTGACTAGATCAGCGACGATAAGGGCATAAACGCGGTTCGATACAACCGGTTGCGCCTTGTTTGGTTCATTTCGAGTTCAGAATGCCGGCAAGATCCAGGGAAACCCTGCGGTACCTGTGGAGCAACAATAAATTCACGCTGCTCCAGATTCCCCGGGTGCGGCTTTTCGGGCACAGTCATCTCAAAGCGGTCCAGGGTTTGGCTGGGACGGGTCGCATCACACGCGAGCGGGTGGATGGGATACGTTCTCATCGGAACTGAGGCCAGCCAGTTCTCGGGAAAGGTGCGAGCCTTCCTGCGCTGGAAGGGCGTGGCTTTCTCCGAGACGACCGCGACGCCCGAAGTCTATCGCGACACGATCGAGCCGAAGATCGGCTATCCGGTCATCCCGGTTCTGCTGACCGATGACGGTCAGGCGATACAGGACAGCGCGGAGATCATTGACTTCATCGATCACGCGACGCCACCGCCATCGGCGCATCCGTCGGGACCGGTGCAGGAGTTTGTCTCGCTCCTTCTCGAACTCTATGCTGATGAATGGCTGATCATTCCCGCGATGCACTATCGCTGGAGCCATGACGATGGCTGGGTGGTGCAGGAGTTTGGGCGTATCGCGGCGCCTTCGGCGTCTGCAGTGGAACAGCAGGAGATCGGGGAGGTGATCGCCAAGCCGATCCGCGAGTCGCTTCCATGGTATGGCGTCAGCGAAGAGACTGCATCTGGCATCGAGGTGCACTTCGAGGGCTTCCTCGCCGACTGTTCGGCCCATCTGCGCCGCTATCCGTTCACGCTGGGCGACAGGCCGTCGCTGGGAGATTTTGCCGTATTCGGCGCGCTCTACGGCCCTATCCATCGCCATCCGTGGGCGGGCGACCGGATGCGGAAGCTGGCGCCGCCGGTGGTTGACTGGATCGAGCGGATGCAGACGGTGAAGGCCGGGGCGCAGACGCTGGCGACGGACGACGCCGTGCCGCCGACGCTTTATCCGATCCTGAAACGGCAGATGAGCGAGCAGTTGCCTGTGCTGGAGGATGCGGCGCGGTCGCTGCAGGAATGGATGAAGGCGCAGCCCAAGGGCGCGCGGATCAAGCGGTCGCTGGGCACGCACGAGTTCATGATCGGCGGACGGCGCGGGACGCGCAGCATCCTGTCCGTCCAGCTGTGGCGGCTGCAGCGCGTGCAGGATCACTACCGTTCGCTGGCGGCAGCAGATCGTGCGCGAGCGGATGCGTTGCTTGATGCGGTAGGCGGCAGAAGATTCGCCGAACTCGAGCTTCCGGCACGGATCGAGCGGCGCGATTATCGGCTTGTGATGGCCTGAGCACGGCCCGCAAATCGATCCATAGTCGAAACATCATGGAAATCAGAGCGATACCGGCAGGTCTTCAACCAGATCGCTTATTCACATGCGTGCTGGAGAAGGGCTCCTCATGGCGCCGGGAAGTGCTAGGGTTCGCGAGTCTTGCGGGCCAGACGGCGACGCAGCACAGGTTCAATCGGGGTTTGAGGCATGCCGAGTTTCGCGACGCGAAACACTGCACGGATGACAGGCGCGGCGCGATTCGCAGTGGCGGTCCTCGTCCTTGGCCTCGCTGCGTGCGATGGCGCCAAGCCGCCGGCAGGTCCTGCCGCGGCGCCCGGCGCCTCCAGTGTTACCACCACGGGCAGCCCCGGTGTTGGACCTGAGCGTCAACAGGCAGCGGTTCAGCCCGGCTCGGTGCAGCAGGGACCGGTGCAGCCGCTGGACACGGCGACGTGGGTTCTGGCGCCGCCCTTCTACGCCGCGGGCGACGAACCGTTCTGGCGTCTCGATATTTCCGACGGCTGGTTTGCGTTTCGCCGCTCCGGCCTGAAGGCCATTGAGGAACCTATGGTGCAGCCGACCCGCGTGAATGGGGCGGACGTCTTCGCGACAGGCGCGCTGAAAGTCACGATCAAGCGTGAAGCGTGCGAAATGGACCAGGGCGGCAAGGGCGACTACTCGGCGAGCGTGACGTTCGACAGCATCGACTTTGACGGCTGCGCGTTCGGCGGTCAGGTGGCGGCCTCGCAGGAAGCCGGGACGGTGACGGATGCGCTGCCGTCGATAGATGCGTGCCTTGCCAAGCTGGGCCAGCCGGCTGTCGTAACGGCGATCTATCCGCGGCAGGATGGCGAGCAGAAAGCGGTTGCGCTGCGGGCGCGCACGGGCCAGCTCTACGAATGCGCCACGGATGCGGCGGGCGCCTCTGTCGCCTACCTCGATCCGATCGAACGGGGCGCCGAGGAGTCATGGATGTCGCGCATGCGCTTCCTGCGCTCGACGGTGACCACGACGGCGACGTGCCCCACGGCGGAAGAGGTGCGTGCTGACGACAAGGTGGTCGGCAAGCTGCTCGCCAAGGGCTGCAAGTTCTAGGTCAGCCCGTCCTCAAGCCCATGGCTTATAGATGTCCGCGCCTGTCGCGGCTGCAGGCTCCAGTTGCCTTTCCGGAACCGGAGCGGGTTTGGGCGCGGGGCGGAAGATGTCTTTCGCCATCGCAGGCTCTGCCGTTTGAAGCGTACGCGCGCTGAAGCCGCGCATCAGCAGGCCGGTAGAGGTGACTTTCGTCGCCTCGGGCTGAGGCGTCGGGGGCTGAGGCGTCGGGGGCTGTGGAGTGCGGGCGAAGCTGCTGGTTGCACCGAAGCCGGGCTTCGCGGCAACAGCCGCAACGGGCTCGGGCCGAGGCGTGGGCGGCGGTTCAGGCTGCGGAGTTTCGATGACGATGGGTTCGGGTTCCGGCGCGGTGACGACGACCGGCTCAGGCGCTGCGAGGACGGGCTCCGGTTCTTCGATGAGGATGGGCGGGATCCTCGAGGCTGGCTCGATCTCGGGTTCGGGCTCCGGCTCAGGAGCGGCAGCTTCGACCACGGGCGGCGGTTCGGCTTCAACGATGACCGGCGCGGGTTGCGGCGCGGGCTGGACCGCAAGCACGCGGTCGATCGCGGTTTCCGTCTCGGGCGGTGTCTCGATGGGCGGCGCAGGCTCAGGCAGGCTGTGCGAGACGGGCGGGTCTTCGGCGGCCTTGCGGCTGTCGAGACCGGCGTTGACTGCGGCGAGCGCGGTGACGCGCTCCGTCGCGGGATGGGGAATATCGGCGAAGGCGAGCGCAGCGGGTTCAGGCTCCAGTTCGACAGCCTTCTTCGGCGGGGCGGAGAGCGAGGACAGGATTTTCGCGATCGCTGTCTCGGCGCCACGAGCATGCCGGCTGGCATTGCGCGCCATATCGGCGACGTGGGCGGCGTAGGTGCCTTCGCCGCCGGGCCAGGCGAGAGCGAGATCTGACGCGTCGGCGTGTTCCAGTTCGCGGCCATCGAGGCGGAGCAGGCGCACGGTTGGAGGTTCGCCGGCGATCTCGACGATGTAACCTTCCGTCTCGAAGGTGGAGTGGCCGTCATCGCCCTCCTTCCAGGCGATGGCGCCGTCCTCGGTGAGCTCGCAGAGCTTCCGGATCAGTTGCTGCGTCGAGGCGTGAAGCATCAGCGTCGTCCCGTGTCCCGAGCCTCAACCATGGGAGGCGGCAGCGGGCCGGTCAAGTTTTCCCGCGTGTCCCGATCTGGCGCCGGATAAGGCGTGCAAGCGCAGCAGGATCGCGTGTCTGGCATTCCCAGATGACGCGCGGCGTCCAGCCCAGCTTCTTCAGGGCTGCGAGGTTCGCCTTGTCACGCGCGATGTTGCGGGAAATCTTGGCCTGCCAGTAGGCGCGGTTGTTCTGCGGCATGCGGGCGCCGCGCGGGCAGTTATGGCCGTGCCAGAAGCAGCCATGGACGAAGAGGGCTGTTCGTTTCGCGGGAAAAACGACGTCGGGTTTTCCGGGGAGATCGGCGCGGTTGAGGCGGAAGCGGAGGCCGAGCGCGTGAGCGGCCTTGCGGACGTTCAGCTCCGGCGCCGTGTCGCGCGATTTGACAGCGCGCATGACGGCTGAGCGTTTTTCCGGGTCGAAGACGTCGGCCATCTGGGTCAGTTTCCGCTCGCCGGTTCGACGTAGCTGTCGAACTTCGCCATCTCCTGATGGAGGGGGCCGAAGCCGCGCTCATAGATGGCGATCTTCATGCGTCCGCCGGGGCGAGCCATGGTTCCTTTCGGCAGGGTCAGGCTGAGGGCGCCTCCGTTTTCCAGTTTCACCGTGACAAGCAAAGTCTGTGGGAATGTCTTTGACGGCGTGATAAATTCGCCCACCCACCGGCCGAAAACGAAACCCCGGAATCGCGGTGGAGACGATCCCAACGCGAATGCGCCCAAGACCGCAACCACCAACACTGCCGCAATCAGGTTGCCCCACCACGCATGACGCAGTTCGGCAAAGAACGCCCGACGGCGCGCTTTGCTCAGTTGGCGATCAAACTCGTGCTCGTTCACTTCCCCAATCTCTCAGCATCACGATGCTGGCGTCGCGTCCGCGTAGCCGGCGAAGCGGTAGGACATCTGGTGGAGGGGGCCGAAGTCCTTTTCGTAGACCTCGACCTTGACGGCAGTACCCGACGGGACGGGGTGGTCGGAGCTGATGTTCAGGTCGATGACGCCGCCGCCGTCGAGCTGGACGACTTCGAGGCGGACGGCCTCACCCTGCTTGCTGGCGCGGGCGGTCGCTTCGTTGAGGGTGCGGCCCGTGACGGTGGCCTGCAGCTTCGTTGGCATCGAAGAGAAGACGGCGCCGCCGACGACCACGACGAGCAGCACGATGCCGATCACGATGAGCAGCTTCGCCTCGGAAAGCTGGCGGAGAAACTCCTTTCGCTGGGCCGCGCGGATGCGGCGGTCGAGGTCGCGTTGACGGTCGTCCATTGGCGGCTCCCGGGTGGGTGTCAGGACAGACTAGGACGAAACGACTGTCCACGGAATGTGGAGGTTGTGTCGCGGGTTTTGAGGCGCAAGAGTAAGGCTCGATTCTAAACAAGAGTGAGGAACGTCATGGCGCGCACCACCCATCGCAGCACCAAGGGCACGAAGCTTTACGCCGTGCGGGACGCCGAAGGGCAGTTCAAGGACATCCAGACCTACAAGCGCGCCCACGGGCAGGACGTGAAGCGCGTGAGCAAGGCCGAGACGGCAGCGAAGAAGGCTGCCAAGAAGGCGGCCAAGAAGGCCCCGGCCAAGAAAGCTCCCGCCAAGAAGGCGCGGGCGAAGAAGTAACGATCAGGCGGCCGCCTTTGCGGGTGCGCCGCCGGCGAGCGGGGCAAGCAGATGTTCGCCCAGCCAGCGCACGACCGGAACGGAGACGCCGTCGCCTGAGACTTTCAGCGCTGCGGTTTCTCCGGTCGGGAGGCGATAGGAATCTTCCAGGCCCATCAGACGGGCAGCTTCGCGCGCGAGCATCGGGCGCAGGCGGACGCGGCCATTCTCGGTGACGAGCAGCAGCTGTTTCGACGAACCGCCGGCAGGCGTGCGCAGGCAGCCGGCCATGCCGTCATAGCGAATCTCGGCGCGCTGGACGCGTGTCCCCTTCTCCACGCGGATACGGCGGAAGACGGCGCCGGCCTGCCATTTCGGATCAGCGAGCGCGGCCTCGACACGCTGGCGATGCAGCGGGGCCATCTGCGCGAGCAAGTGCTTTGCGGCCGCGTCGGAGCGCCACATGTGCTCGGGCGGGTTGCGTTCGAGCAACGAGGCGAGGTCGGCATTGCGTCGCGGCGGATGCGGCAGGCGCCACCAGACCCAGGCCATGTGCGTGGTGTCGGGCAGGGCTTCGACGGCGGCGCGCAGGCCCGGCGGGTGATATGTGGGATCGGGTTCGTCGGCGATCAGCGTCGATGGCAGCTTGCCCTTGTGCGCGACGATGAAGAGACGCTGGCGCGACTGCGGCGAGAACAGCGCAGCGTCGATCTGCATGGCGCCGACGCGGTAGCCGGCGTCGGCTAGCGTCGTCAGCAGCGTAGCGAAGTCGCGGCCGCGGTGAGAGGAGAGCAGGCCAGCGACGTTCTCGATGACGATGGTCTTGGGCGCGCGGTCGCGCAGGTTCTCGATCGTGTTCCAGAACCCCCAGAAGGCGCCGGAGCGCGGGGCGTTGAGGCCGCGGCGGTTGCCGGCCAGGGACAGGTCCTGGCAGGGGAAACTGGCCCAGGCGAGCTGGGCGGCGGGCACCTTCTTCGGGTCGAGGTCCCAGATGTCGCCCTGCACGATCTCGTCTTCGGGGAAGTTGGCGCGGTAGGCGGCGCACTTCATCGGGTCGATGTCGTTGGCGAAGGCGCAGTCGAAGCGGCCCGAGAGCCCCACGCGCGCCATGCCGCCGCCAGCGAAGAATTCAAGGAAGGTGGGGCGGTTGGCCATGGGTGTGGAGGATGCCTTGATTCGGGCATTCAGCGTGCAACTGGTCCCCAAAGCAAAAGGCCCGGTGTTTCCACCGGGCCTTTCTTCGTTGGGTCAGGTCTGCCGGATCACTCCGATGGGCCGCGTTCCGCGTTGGCGGCGGCGGCGGCCGCTGCGATTTCGCGAGCGGCTTCGTCGTCGGCAGCCTTGTCGGCTGCCTGAGCGGCGGCGATCACGTTCTCACCCTTGGCCTGACGTTCAGCTTCGTCCGGCGAGCGGGCGACGTTGAGCGTGACCTTGAGGGCGACTTCCGGGTGCAGGCGGATCGACACGTTGTGCATGCCGATCGTCTTGATCGGCTGCTGAATGGCAACGTGCTTGCGCTCGACCTTGTGTCCGGCGGCGTTGATCGCTTCCGCGATGTCGCGGGCCGCAACCGAACCGTACAGCTGGCCGGTTTCGCCGGCTTGACGGATCAGCACATAGGTCGTGCCGTCGAGCGACTGGCCCTCAGCCTGAGCAGCCGCGCGGGCTTTCTCGTTGCGGGCTTCGATGGCGGCGCGCTCACGCTCGAACCGGGCCTTGTTGGCGTCGGTGGCGAGGAGAGCCTTGTGCTGCGGGAGAAGGTAGTTACGGGCAAAGCCGTTCTTGACCTTCACCACGTCGCCGATGGCGCCGAGCTTTTCGACGCGTTCGAGGAGGATGACTTCCATGGGATGTTCCCTCCTACTTCACGAGGTACGGAAGCAGCGACAGGTGGCGCGCGCGTTTGATCGCTTGCGACAGGAGGCGCTGTTTCTTCGCCGAGACGGCGGTGATGCGGGCCGGGACGATCTTGCCCTTCTCCGAGACGTAGCGCTGGAGAAGTTTCACGTCCTTGTAGTCGATCGCTGGGGCGTCAGCGCCAGAGAACGGGCACACCTTGCGCCGGCGGCCGAACGGGCGACGCGACGGCAGGTTGGCGATGTTGATCTTCTGTTGAGCCATTGTTTTCTGCTCCTACCGATCAGCGGTCGCCACGGGGCGGACGGGGCGGACGATCGCCACGGTCCTCGCGGGGCGGACGGTCGCCGAAATCGCGGGGGGGACGGTCGCCGCGGGGCGGACGATCGCCAAAGCCGCCGCCGCCGAAGCCGCCGCCGAAATCATCACGGTCGCGCTTGCGCTCGTCGCGGTCCTTGCGAGCGATGACGGGCGAAGGCTCGGTTTGCAACTCGTCCACCTTCACGGTGAGGAAGCGCAGGACATCTTCGTTGATGCGGTGACGGCGCTCGATCTCGTGGATCACCGGGCCGGGGGCGTCGATGTTCAGCAGCGAGTAGTGCGCCTTGCGGGATTTCTTGATCGGGTAGGCGAGGTTGCGAAGGCCCCAGTACTCGGTCTTGCCGACCTTGCCTTTGCCTTCGGTGACGATCTTGGTGATGTCTTCCACCAGGGCGTCGACTTGTTGTGGGGAGATATCGGGTCGCGTGACGACCACGTGTTCGTAGAGTGCCATTTTTTATCCCTTCTGCGAGGGGCGGCGCCTGCTGGCCGAAGGGCGGACAGCCGACGATGGATCCCGGATGGGCAAATGCCCGGGGACCGCCTCTCATTGGAAGCGGCGGGCTATACGCGAAAGCAGGCGGGAATCAAGCTGAAACGCCATTTCAGGTCCGGCTGGGCGGGTTGTCGAGGCTTGGCTGCCGGACAGCGAAATCCCCTGAAAGGCGAATATCTTCAGAAAATCCTTGCGGATCATGGATTTAGCAGGAAACTCGCGGGCGGACGGAGAGCGGGCATGTCGACATTCGAGTTCGTGAGCGTGCTGCTCTCGATCGTCATTTCGCTGGCAATTGCGCACCTGCTGACCGGAGTGGCTCAGGCCATCAAGGCGAAGAAGGTCCGGTTCCACTGGGTGCTTGCGGGGTGGTGGCTGTTCGTCTTCATGCTGTGCGTGGACTACTGGTTCAGCGTGTGGCGGTTGCGGGATGCCCCGGTCTGGACGCTGGGGTTTGTGCTGACCTGGCTGGTGCTGGCGGCGATCACCTACATCACGGCATGGCTGGTGGTGCCTGACGTCGACGCGGACGGAACGATGGATTTCGTCGCGCACGCCGAGGCCAACCGGCGGAAGTACCTAGGCGGATTGCTGGCTTGGGTGGTCGGCGGCGCGGTGGTCAACGGCTATACGCCGACGATGGAGCTGGCGAACCTGCTGACGCCGCTGTTCGCCAGTTTCTTCATTGTCGGTCTGATCTGGAAGCACCGTTTTGTCCAGATCGGCGCACTCGTGACGGCGTATGCCGGGTTCACCTACTATGCGCTGAACTTTATTCCGGAGCTGTAGGGGCCGGACACTGTCACTTGCTTCACTAGGGGCTAGTTCCTAGGAAGCCTGATCGTTCGATTCTCGGGGCTTCCGATGTCTTTTTCTTTCATCTTCCCCGGCCAGGGCTCGCAGGCAGTGGGCATGGGCAAGGAGCTGGCGGATGCGTATCCGGCGGCGAAGGCCGTGTTCGATGAAGTGGACGCAGCGCTGGGCGAGAAGCTGTCGGACCTGATCTGGGGCGGGCCGATCGAGACATTGACCCTGACGGCGAATGCGCAGCCGGCGCTGATGGCGGTGAGCCTCGCGGCGGCGCGGGCGCTTGAGGCGGGGTTCGGCGTGAAGGTTGCGCAGGCCAGGTTCGTGGCGGGGCATTCGCTGGGCGAGTATTCGGCGCTGGCGGCGGCGGGGGCGCTGTCAGTGACGGATGCAGCGAAGCTGCTGCGCAAGCGCGGCGAGGCGATGCAGGCGGCCGTGCCTGTCGGCCAGGGCGCGATGGCGGCGCTGATCGGCAAGGTGGATGTCGAGGTGGCGGAAGCCATTGCGGCCGAGGGTTCGGCGGCAGGCGTCGTGGTGGTCGCGAACGACAACAATGTCGGCAACGTGGTGATCTCCGGCGCGAAGGCCGGGGTCGAGGCGGCAATTGCGGCGGCAAAGACGAAAGGCGTGAAAGCGATCTCGCTGCCAGTGTCGGCGCCGTTCCACTCGCCGCTGATGGCGCCTGCTGCGACAGCGATGCAAGCGGCGCTGGCGGGGGCGAAGATAAATAAGCCCGTTGTGCCGGTGGTGGCGAACGTGACGGCGCGGCCGGTGAGCGATCCGGCGGAGATTCGCAAGCTACTGGTCGAGCAGGTGACGGGGCGCGTGCGCTGGCGCGAGTGCGTACAGTGGATGGCGACCGGTCTTGATCAAGGTGGCGGCGGCGTGACGACGTTCGTCGAGACCGGCGCGGGCAAGCAGCTCTCGGGCATGGTGAAGCGGAATGCGCCTGCGGCGGCGACGGTGGCGCTGAATACGCCAGCGGATCTCGAAGCGTTCGCGAAATCTCTCAGCTAGGAAAAGACGATGTTCAATCTCACGGGACGGTTCGCGCTGGTGACCGGCGCTTCGGGCGGGATCGGCGGGGCGATCGCGAAGGCGCTCAGCGATGCGGGCGCGAAAGTCGCGCTTTCGGGCACGCGGGTCGAAGCGCTGGAGAAGGCGGCGGCGGACATCGGCGGCTCGCCGGTGATCCTGCCGTGCAACCTGTCGGACCCGGTGGCGACGGGTGAGCTGGTCGGCAAGGCCGAGGAGGCGCTCGGCGGGCTGGACATCATCATCTCGAATGCCGGCCTCACCAAGGATGGTCTGCTGATGCGGATGAAGGACGAGGACTGGGATGCCGTCCTCAACGTCAACCTGGGCGCCTATATGCGGCTTTCCCGGGCGGCGATGCGGGGGATGATGAAGCGCCGCCACGGCCGGATCATCGGAATCACCTCAGTGGTGGGCGTGACCGGGAACGCCGGCCAGACGAATTATGCTGCGTCCAAGGCCGGAATGATCGGCTTCACCAAGTCGCTCGCCCAGGAAGTGGCCAGCCGGAACATCACCGTGAACTGCATCGCCCCGGGGTTCATCGCGACCCCGATGACGGATGTGCTCAAGGACGACCAGAAAGAGGCGCTTCTCAAGGGGATTCCGGCGGGAAGGCTGGGATCGGGGGCTGACATTGCCGCCGCTGCGCTCTATCTCGCATCGGATGAATCCGCTTACGTGACAGGCCAAACCCTGCACGTTAATGGCGGTATGGCCATGATCTAGGCCCGGCCTTTCCGGCGGGCTATGGTCAACCAAATACAGGCGTGTTACCGCGCCGCAACGCAGGTTTCTTTGGGCCGCAGGGCCCTGATACTGGAAGGGATACAGATGTCCGACGTCATCGAGCGCGTGAAGAAAATCGTGGTCGAGCGCCTGGAAGTTGACGCCGACAAAGTCAACGAGAAGGCCAGCTTCATCGACGATCTCGGCGCCGACTCGCTCGACCTGGTCGAGCTGGTCATGGCCTTCGAGGAAGAGTTCGGCATCGAGATCCCGGACGACGTGCAAGAGCAGATCGGCACGGTCGGGGACGCTGTCCGCTTCATCAAGGAACGCGTCTAACCGGCGCGCCTTCGGGCCGGAGTTCCTCACATGCGGCGCGTCGTCATCACCGGCATGGGACTCGTGACGCCTCTGGCCAATGGCCGTGAGGCATCGTGGAAGAAGCTGATCGCTGGCGAGTCCGGCCTCAAGTCCGTTGACCTTTTCGACACCTCGGACCTCGCCTGCAAGATCGGCGGGCAGGTTCCCTGGATCAGCGGACGCGGCGGCGGCAAGGCCGATGACCCGGACAGCTTCAATCCCGAAAAGACGATGTCGCCGAAAGAGCAGCGGCGCGTCGATGAGTTCATCCTGTACGGGATGGCCGCTGCTGACGAGGCGATCGAGGACTCGGGCTGGAAGCCGGAAAGCTACGAAGACAAGATCCGCACCGGCGTGCTGATCGGTTCGGGCATCGGCGGTCTCAAGTCGATCGCGGATACTGCTGTCGAGCTGCATGAGAAGGGACCGCGGCGCGTGTCGCCGTTCTTCATTCCCAGCGCGCTGATCAACCTCGCGTCGGGACAGATTTCCATCAAGTACGGTTTGAAGGGGCCCAACCATGCGGTGGTCACGGCCTGCGCCACGGGCGCGCACGCGATCGGCGACAGCGCGCGCCTGATCCAGTGGGGCGATGCCGACGTGATGGTGGCGGGCGGGGCGGAGGCCTCGATCTGCCGCATCGGCTATGCCGGCTTCATCGCCTGCCGCGCCATGTCGACGGGCTTCAACGATACGCCGACCAAGGCTTCGCGACCGTACGACAAGGACCGCGATGGCTTCGTGATGGGCGAAGGCGCGGGCGTGGTTGTGCTGGAAGAGTATGAGCACGCCAAGAAGCGCGGCGCGAAGATTTACGCCGAAGTCGTGGGCTATGGCCTGACGGGCGATGCGTTCCACATCACCTCGCCGGACGAGACGGGCGATGGCGGTGAGCGCGCGATGCGCACGGCGCTGCAGCGTTCGGGCCTCGACGCCTCCGAGATCGATTACGTCAACGCGCACGGCACCTCGACGCCGGCGGGCGACGAGATCGAAGTGCGGGCCGTGGCGCGCGTGCTGGGCAATGCGGCGTCGACCACGCACCTGTCGTCAACCAAGTCCGCGACCGGCCACCTGCTCGGAGCGGCCGGTTCGGTCGAGGCGATCTTCTCCGTGCTGGCCATTCGGGACGGCGTGATCCCGCCGACGTTGAACCTCGACAATCCGTCGTTCGACAGCCCCATCGACCTCACGCCTCACAAGGCGGTGAAGAAGAAGGTGCGGGCCGCACTGTCGAATTCCTTCGGGTTCGGCGGCACAAACGCCGCACTTGTGATGAAGGCTGCGGACTAGCCATCTAATACACTGTAGTCTGGCGAAGCAGCGTAAGACTGGGCGGGCGGTCTTAGGAGTTTGTGCTTGGGCAAGCTTGTCGGCGTTCTCGTTGCGCTCATCGTCATCGCTGCCGCCGCCGTCGCGGGCGGCTGGTTTTGGCTCAACGGCGTCTACACGGCAGACGGGCCCACGACGGCTGACGGCAAACCGCGCGCCGTGATCGTCGCCAAAGGCGGGACAGCACAGACTATCGCGGCAAAACTCAAGGCGGCAGGCGCCATCGCCGACGATGGCCAGTTCCGTCTTGCCGTTCGTGCTATGGAATTTGTGCCGGGCGCCAAGAAGCTGGTGCTCAAGGCAGGTGAATACGACATCCCCTCCGGCGCAAGCATGAAGCAGATCGTCGACCTGCTCTCGTCGGGCAAAGCGACGAACTATGTGGTCGTCGTGCCGGAAGGACTTACCAGCGCGATGATCCTCAACCTGCTCCAGTCATCGGAATGGAATACGACCAATCCCGCCTGGCGCCCGAGCGAAGAGGAAATCGCCGCGCAAAAGGCCGCCTTCAACGCGCTGCCCGCGGGCGAGCGTGCAGGCCTGAAGTTCCGCGCGAAATGGGGCCGCACGATCAAGCTGGCGGGGCCAACGCCGGCCTTGCCTGCGGAAGGCGTGCTTCTGCCGGGCGACTACGCCGTCCAGCCTGGCGACACGATCGAGTCCGTCATCGACCGGATGATCAAGGCGCAGCAGGACCTGCTGGCCGAGCTGTGGCCGAACCGGCAATCGGGCCTGCCGTTCAAGACGAAGGAAGAGGCGGTGAACCTTGCTTCCATCGTGGAGAACGAGACAGGCGTGCCACATGAGCGGCCGCAGGTGGCTTCGCTGTTCATCAACCGGCTGAACAAGGGCATGCGCCTGCAGAGCGATCCTACGATCGTCTATGGCATCACGCGCGGCGTGCCGCTGGGCCACGGGCTCCGCGTCAGCGAGATCGCCAACAAGACCGAGTGGAACACCTACCAGATCGATGGCCTGCCCAAGACGCCGATCTGCAATCCGGGCAAGGAGTCCATCAAGGCCGTGCTGCAGCCGGCGGTGACGGACTACATCTATTTCGTCGCCGACGGCACGGGCGGGCACGCGTTCGCGTCCACGCTGGGCGAGCACAACGCCAACGTCACGCGGTGGCGGCAGATCGAGAAGCAGCGGGACGCGAAGGAGCCGGCTCCTGTTCCTGCCGGCGCCAAGCCGAAGCCATGAGCGCTCTCTTGCCAAGATGACGGGGGGGCGGGGCATGATCCGGGGCATGACGGGGTTCGGACGCGCGCACGGACAGGCGCCGTGGGGCGCGTGGGCGTGGGAGGCGCGGTCGGTCAACGGCAAGGCCGTGGACCTGCGCACCAACTTCCCGCCCGGCTGCGAGGCGGTGGACTTCGAGGCGCGGCGGCGCGTGAAGGAACGGTTCTCGCGAGGCTCGTTCCAGATCCAGCTGAAGATCGACTGGACCAGGGATGCGGGCGCCAGTGCGATCGATGCGCGCGAACTGGCCCGGCTTGCGCGGCTGTCGCGACACTGGGCGCGGGCGGGCGGCGGCGTGCAACCGGCGCGGTTCGATGGGCTGATCAACTCGCCGAGCGTGATGAAGAGCATCTCACGCACTGGCGGGTCAGTTGATGAGACGGTAGCGAAGGATCTGCTGGCGGGGCTGGAGATCGCGCTCGACATGCTGGCGGCGGCGCGCGGCAAGGAGGGGGAGAGCCTCCTGCATCTATTCACCGCGATGCTGGCGCAGATCGAGCAGCTGGTGGCGCAGTCGGGCGAGTTCGCAGCGAGGCAGCCAGAACTGGTGCGGGAGCGGTTCCGGGCGCGGCTCAATGATCTGGCCAAGGACGCCTCGGTGGATGCCGACCGCATCGCCCAGGAAGTGCTGGTCATGGCCACACGCGCCGACGTGCGGGAGGAGCTGGACCGGCTGTCCGCCCACATCGGAACGGCCCGCAGCATCCTGGCTGCAGGCGAGGCTGCCGGTCGGAAGCTGGACTTTCTCTGTCAGGAGCTTAACCGGGAGGCCAATACGCTGTGTTCCAAATCCGCCAGCCTGGAGCTGACGAATGCGGGATTGGCGCTAAAGTCCGTGATCGACCAGTTCCGGGAGCAGGTTCAGAATGTCGAGTGACCAGGCCACCCCCGCCCAGCGCGTGCGGCCGCGGCGCGGGATCATGCTCGTCATCTCGAGCCCGTCTGGCGCGGGCAAGACGACGCTGTGTCGGCGTGTGATCTCGGAGATACCGGGCGTGGAGCTGTCGATCTCGGCGACGACGCGCGAGCCGCGCCCGGGCGAGAAAGATGGCGTCGACTATCACTTCCGCTCGAACGACCAGTTCCATGACATGATTGACCGGGACGAGTTCCTGGAGTGGGCGAAGGTGTTCAAGAACTTCTACGGCACGCCGCGCAGCGAAGTGGAGGCGCGGCTGGTGTCCGGCATGGACGTGGTGTTCGACGTCGACTGGCAGGGCGCGCGGGCGCTGAAGACGATCCGGCCGGGCGACGTGGTCTCGGTCTTCATCCTGCCGCCGTCGCTCGCGCAGCTGAAGCAGCGGCTGGAAGGGCGCCCGGGGGCGGATGCGAAGTCTGTGCAGTCGAGACTGGACGGCGCCGGGCAGGATATCCTGCGCTGGGGAGAATACGACTACGCGATCGTCAACGACAATCTCGATACGGCGTTCACCGAGCTGAAGTCGATCCTGATCACCGAACGCAACAAGCGCGTACGAGCCTCGCTGGGCATCATGGTGGACACGCTGCTGAAGGATGCGCGGCTCGCCACCAAGACGCAGAGCGGCAGCGCGACGGGCGAGAGCGGCTAACGCGCCGCGCGCCAGGCCGTCGCCAGCTTCCGGAACTCGGCTTGGGTTAGCGTCTCGGCGCGGCGGGTTGGATCGATGCCCGAGGCTTCCAGGGCTTCCACACCGCCGTTCAGCGACTTCAGTGCAGCCCTCAGCATCTTGCGGCGCCGGCCGAAGGCGGCGGCGGCGACGACTTCAAGCGCGTCGAGATTGGCAAAGGCATGATCCGCTGGGAGCGGGTCGAGGACGACGACGGCGCTGTCGACCTTGGGCGGGGGGCGGAAAGCGCCAGGCGGGAGCGTGATCGCGATGCGGGGGCGGGTGACGGCCTGGGCGAGGACGGCGAGGCGGCCGTAATGGTCTTCGTCCGGCGCGGCGCAGATACGGAGGGCGACTTCCTTCTGGAACATCAGCACCATCCTGCCGCGCCAGCTTCCCGACTTCAGCCAGTTGACCAGCAGGGGCGTGCCGACATTGTAGGGCAGGTTGGCGACGATCGTCGCAGGAAGCGTGCCGCCCGCGTTTGCAACCAGCGCTTCCATGTCGGCGGCGCGGGCGTCGCCCTTGTGGACGTGGAGGCGACCTGCGCGGGCCTCCGGCCAGGCGAGCAGGCCTTCGGCAAAGCGGTCGTCGAGTTCGATAGCGATGAGTTTTGCAGCGCCGGATTCCAGCAGTGCGCGGGTGAGGCCGCCGGGGCCGGGGCCGACTTCGATGACGGTCTTGCCTTCGAGGCTGCCGCCGGCGGTGGCGACACGCCGGAGCACCGAGGGATCGAACAGAAAGTGCTGGCCGAGGGATTTCTTCGCCGCGCCGGGCGTAAGCGGCGTGCTCATTGCGCGACGTCGCGGTCGCGCGCCATCTGGTCGGCGAGGGCGAGGGCAGCGATCAGGCTTTCGGGTTTCGCTTCGCCCGAGGCGGCGATGTCGTAGGCGACGCCGTGGTCGGGCGATGTGCGGATGAAGGGCAGGCCGAGCGTGACATTGACGCCGCCCCACATGTCCAGCGTCTTCACGGGGATCAGACCCTGATCGTGATACATCGCGATGACCGCGTCGAAACGGCCGGCGCGAGCCTCGTGGAACACCGTGTCGCCGGGGCGTGCATCGCTGATATTGATGCCCTTGGCGCGCAGCTTTACGGCGGCCGGGTTGATGATTTCGATTTCCTCCCGGCCGATCTCGCCATCCTCGCCCGCGTGCGGGTTGACGCCGCAAAGGCCGATGCGCGGAGCCTTCATGCCAAAGGCGTGGACGAGGTCGTTATGTACAATGACGCCGACTTCCGCGATCAGGTTGGTCGAGAGCGACTTGACCACTTTCGCCAGCGGCTGGTGGATCGTGACTAGCGCCACGCGCAGGCCGCCGCCCACGAGCATCATCACCGCGCGCGGCGCCTTTCCTTTCACGGCGGCGAGCTCGGCGAGGTATTCGGTATGCCCCGGATGCTTGAAGCCCGCGCGATAGAGCAGCGCCTTGGCGATCGGATTGGTGACTACGGCGGCCGCCTTGCCGGCGCGCGTGTGTTCGACGGCGAGCCGGATCGACTCGATGATCGCTGGCGCGTTGGAGGGATCCGGCTTGCCTGAACGGGCGCCGGCGCCGGGGATTTCAAGAACGGGAAACGCGTCCGGGAAGGCAGCGACGGCCTCGGACGGATCTTCGATGAAGGCCGCCTTGCCTGCGGGGGCGTCACGCGACAGGGCTTGCAGCCCCTGCTCGACGGCGTCGCGCGTTGCGATGAGAAAGAACGGCCGCTGACCGGGCTTGCGCGCGAGCCAGGCTTTCCACGCGATGACAGGGCCGACCCCGGCGGGGTCGCCCATCGTCATGACTAGCGGAAGATCAGACGCCGCCATGGCCTAGCGCCGGACGATCGTGGCCTCGCGCTTGAGATCGCGCAGATAGCGTTCGGCGACCAAGGAGAGCTCCTGGTTGAACAGCCGGTCCTTGATCTCGTCGCGCGAAGGAAGGTCAGGATCGCCCGACCTCTTCTCGCAAACGAAGAACATCATCTTCGCGCCGTCCGACACATCGAGAATTCCGGTTGACTGGTCGGCTTCGAGTGTTTCGAGCGGCGTGCGGTAGACCGGCGAGATCTGCATCAGGCCGACATCCTTCATCGGGGTGTGCGTGACGCCGTCGACGCCTTCAAGCGCCTTGTTGATGTCTGCGCACTTAGACGCCTTGGCCTTCAGCGCCTCTAGTTTACCGGAGGCGCCTTCGCCGCGGGCGATGACCTGCTCAAGGTTGAAGATTATGGATTTGCTCGGGTCGGTCGGCTCGCGCTTACCGGTGAGAGCAATGATGTAAATGCCGCCCTCGCTGTCGATCGGCGGCAGGATCGTCGGGACCTTGTCAGCCTTGGCGACGGCTTCCTCGATCTCGGGGCGCATGTCGCCAGGGGAAAGCCAGTTGAGATCGCCGCCGGCCGAGGCAGACGGAGCGGCCGAGAACTGCTGGGCGAGAGCTGTGAAGTCGGCGCCCTGATTCACGTTCTTGATGATCGCCTCGGCGCGCGTGCGGGCGTTGTTCCGCGAGGCCTGGTCGGGTGCGTAGAGGAAGATCTCCGCGAGGTGATATTGTGGTTTGTTGAGGCTGTTCTGGATACGGTGGAGCATATCGTCGATGCGAAGCTCCGAGACGCGCACGTTCTTGTAGTAGCGGCCGCGGATCAGGGCGCCCCAGGCGATCTTGGCTTCTTCCATGTCGCGCAGCGACTGGATCGGGATGCCCGCCTGCGTCACGGCGCCAATGAACTGGTCTTTAGTCATCTTGTACTGGCGGGCGAGGTCCGAGATGCTCTCATCGATCTCTTCCGGCTTGATCTTCTCGTCCTTCACCAGCTTGTAGAACTGCTGGAGCTGAATCTTCTCGTCGATCAGGTCCTCGATAGCCTGATCCTGGATCTGCTTCATGATCTGTTCGTCGGGTTGCTCCTGGAAGCGCAGGAGCATCCAGCGCATCCGGCTGCGCACGTCGGATTGCGAGATGACCTGATCGTTCACGGTCGCCACCACGCCGTCGATCGTGCGTGCTGAAACCTGCTGCGGCGATTGCTGGGCCAGCGCGGCAAGCCCTGCAGAAACAGCCATGGCGGCCAGTGAGATCGCGAGAATACGTTTCATAAGGACACCCTATAGCCCCTCCAACCCTGGGGTCGGTGAAAGGCGAAAACATGGCGGATATACCGGCTGCCGCCGCCAAACGCGAGACATCCGGCGCAGCCGGGGCAATTCGCCCCGCAGGAGCAAAAATGGCGGTTAATCCGTGTCTCCGCCGCCCAGTCCGGTGAGGGCGAAGGTAAACCGTATCGAATCGGACGGGCCCAGCGTGCGGTCGCGGCCGCCGGAGCGCTCATAGGCGATCATGAAGAACGAGCAGTCATCCTGGTATTTAACGCCCAGCGACAGGCGGATGTCCTGTTTCTGGGTGATGTTCCGGGTCTGCTGAATAACGGCTGCCCAGCGATCATCGACCTTGAACTGGCCGTTCAGGGCAAGGCCCTCGTCCTCCACGCCCGCGGCGTTTTCGGCAACCTTGAAATAGCGCGCCGCGCCGCTCAGTCGCCAGAAATTGGCGCGGGCGTCGACGTCCATCCGTTTGACCTCGAAATTCTCGTCGACCCGGAAACGGGCGCCGACGTCGACGATCTTGCCGAAGTCGGCGCGGACAGAAGCGACGTAATCGGATTCCTCGCCGGCGAGGTTCGAGAGATCGTTGAAGGCCGGATCGGCGTCTTCCCGCCAGCGCTTTCCGACGAGAGTGGAGAGTTCGATGTCCTTGCCGATCAGAGCCGTGGCGCTGATGCCGACCGAGGCGCGGGCGCCGCCTTCCCAGAGATCATAGTTGCTGACGGCGTTGGGCTTGAACAGGTTGGTCTCGTCCGCCTCGAAAACCAGCGAGTCCTCGTTGGGGATGCCGTCGTCGTTCGCGTCGGGCGTGCCGTAGGCGATCATCGCAATCGGCTCGACGATGATGTCGACGCCCTCGTTGCGACTGATCAGCGGGTAGCTGACCTGCGCCCCGGCCACGCCAAGCACGCGCGAGACGTCGCGGGCGCCTGAGGCGCTGCCGTCATCGATGCGATAAACGTCGCCTCGGCCGGTGGCGAAGGGTTCAACGACGAAACCCGGGCCGACAACGTATTGCGTGCGCCAGTCGGCGCTGGCCGTGGCGCGGGCCGTGTCGAGCGTCAGCTGGCCGTTCGGCAGCGTCGCGATTTCATCCCGGAACAAGCCTACGGCGCTGAAATTCGCGGCGAGCTGGCCGCCGGTCTGGCCGAAGTCGAAAACCTTCTCGACGAAGAGCGAGGGCGCAACTTTCGGGATTTTGGCGTCAATGTCACCGGCCCGCAGGCCCTGGAAGAAGAAGGTCCCGGCCTCGAAATAGAAGTCTGGCTCCTGTCCGGTGACATAGGCCTGGGTCAGCAGCTGGCGCGGTTGCGAGGCGATCAGGCCGCGCAGATCGTCCTCGCCGTCGATGTCGTAGCGCTGGTCGTAAAGGTCGTCCGTCTGGCGCTCGATGCCGAAGCCCCAGTTCCAGTCCTTGTTGATCGCGAACTTGCCGTTTGCATAGAGATGGCTGCGCCAGGTGTCGTCGCCGAACTTGTCGCCGTCGGAGTTGAAGTCCTGTTCGTGAGTGAAGCTGCCGTCGGCCTGGATGAAGCCGGAGAAGAAACGCTTGCGCCAGTTGACCTTGATCAGCGGGTTGACTTCGGACGAGATCATCGGGGCCACCGTCACGTCCTCGGACGGCGAAACGACGAAATAATATGGCTGCTCGTAGAACACGCCGATTTTTCCGTCGATGCCGACTTCCGGCGTCAACAGGCCTGAGCGGCGTTCCGAATTCGGATCGGGATGGGCAAACCACGGCACGTAGAGCACAGGTATGCCGGCAACTTCGAGCACGGCGTCCTGGTAGGAAATCATCTGGTCGTTCTGATCGAGCACCGCACGGCGGGCGCGGAGCGCCCAGGTCGGGTTGATGCCCTTCTCCTCGCAGACCGGGCAGTTGGTGTAGACCACCTGCTCCATGGCGTTCTTTGTGCCGTCGGTGCGGATGGCGGAAGACGAGGTGAGGAGTCCGTTCTGGCTCAGGCGGGCAGAGAAACGAGTGGCGAAGCCGTTGCGGAAATCCTTGTCGGCCTCGATCTCGTCTGCGAATTCCACCTGGCCGGTCGCGTCCGAAATCTGGACGTGGCCCTGTGCGCGCAGGGTCTCGTTGTTGCGGTCGTAGATTATGCGGTCGGCCAGGAGCGTGCGGTCGCCGACGCGGACCTGAACATTGCCGGAGGCCGTGACCACGCCTGTGTTGCGATCTTCCTCGAAGCTGTCGGCCTGCAGGACGATGTCTTCGTCCTCGGGCGTGGTTGCGGGCGTGGCGGGGGTCGGAGGCGCCGGTGGCGGCGTCTGCGCATATGCGACGCCGCCCGTCGTGAGGGCGACAGCAGCGACTGACGCGAGGCAGGTAAGCCGCAACACCATCACTCTCCCCTCGCGACTGATTGCGAGCGACTCCCAGCCCCGAACCGATACGCAAAGGCCGGGGGGGCGTCCAGTCGGTCAGCGGTTTTCAGCCAGTCCCTAGAGCAGCGCGGCGCCGGCGCAACAGCAAACGCCGCGCAGGCGCATTACGCCTCGGAAAGCCGATGGTTCCTGGATGGTAATGTTGCCGGATCAGCCGTCTTCGGCGTGGGCCAGAAGGGTCAGGACTGCAAACAGTGCGAACAGGGGCGGGCACCAGGCGGCTGCTTCCGGGGGCGTCGCGCCGGAGGCCGACATGCCCGCGGCCAGCCGGTTTGCGAAGAACAGCACGAAACCCGCCAGTGCGCCCGCTCCGATGAGGCGCGACAGGCCGCCCGATCGCGCCAGCCGCAGGCAGACGACCGCGCCGATAAGGGCCATCGCCAGCATGAAGAAGGGCATGGCCAGCAGGGAATGGAATTTGAGGACGTAGGCGTCTACCTCCATGCCCGCGGCGCGGCCGGAGTCGATAAAGCCGGGAAGCTCCCAGAATGGAATGGTCTTGGCCGAGGCGAAGCGGGACAGGAGCGTGTCGCCGCTGAGATTGGTCGGAAGGGCGAGGTTCGGTTCTCGCTTCACGCCGCCGCCGACGCGGTTCTCGACCACGCCCGTGAGCTGCCAGAAGCCGGGCGTGAGCTGGGCGCGTTCGGCGTCGATGCGATGGGTGAACTCGCGGTCAGACGTACCGCCGGGGCCGGGCCGGAAATACCAGAAGGTCACATTCTCCAGCGACTGGCCGCGGCCGACGACGTGGCGGGCATGGATGATGGCCTGGCCGTTGGGATTGTCGCCGTCGGCGGTCGGGCCGGCATCACCCGCGCCACCCGCTTGCAGGTCGCCCTGGCTCAGCCACACGCCGTCGATCTCGGTCTGCGCCTCGCCGAGCAAGCGGGCGCGTTCGTTGTTGAAGCTGTCGTTAAGGCGCGTCGCCAGCGGGTCGATCACGGTGACCATCAGGATGCCCATGAGGCCAGCGAGCACCATGACAGGTCCGAGGAACCGCCAGGCCGATACGCCAGCTGCGCGCACGGCGGGAATTTCGCTGCGACGGTTCAGCTGCGAGTAGGCGAGGATCGAGCCCACCAGCATGGCGAAGGGCAGCGTGTCCATGATGAGTCCAGGCGTCTTCATCAGCGTCAGCTGGAAGGCGGTTTGCAGGCCGATCTGCGTGCGGCTGCCGATCGTGCGCATCTGTTCGACAACGTCGACCAGCACGATCGCCAGCAAGATGATCCCCAGCGTCAGCCCGAGCGACATCAAGCATTGCCGGAAGATGTATCGTTGGATGCGCCCCGCGATCACCATGCTCAGGCCGCCTTCAGCCTGGCGGCGCCGGCCGGCGCGCGGAGTCGCTGACGCTTGAAGATCGGTACGGCGAAATAGAAGAACGAGATCAGCGCAATGATGAAGATCGGCAGTCCGTACTGAACGATGTTAAGCTGGGAATTGTCGCTGGCCGCCGATGTCGCCGTGAATGCCGCCAGCCGCAGCATCACCGCCGCGCCCGACGCCACAGCGATCCGCCGCGCATAGCCACGCCTGTTGAAGTCGCCGCCAAGCACCGCATAGAGCGCCAGCATCGCCATCGCGAAGTTCAGCAGCGGCGCCGCCATGCGCGCATGGCCTTCTGCAAGGAACATGTCGACGTTCTTATGGTCATAGTAATTCGTGAGGTCCGGATAGAAGAGTTCGGGCAGGTAGCGATCGGACTCTTCGAGCACAATTGCCTTCTGGTCATTTACGAAGGCGGCAAGTTCCAGCGGCGACTGCTGGAAGGTGAAAGACTCGAGTGCTCCATTGTTGCGGAGGGTCTGGCGCTGGCCATTCTGAAGGATTAGCGCGGGCTTGCCTTCGATCTCGGAGATGAAGGCGGTCTTGGCGATGTAGGTCGCTTCGTTCGCCGGATTCCGTCCGTCGTCCGCCACGAGAAAGGTGATCTCTGATCCTTCAACCTTCCCCGCGAATGTGGTGAGGCCATCGCCATGGGACATGAACATCCCCTCGCGCACGAGGGACGAAGCAAGATCGGTGGAAGCTTCCGTTACGGTCTGGCGGAGTTCCCGGGAGGCGGACGGCTGTATCCACAGGTTGAGACCAAGGTGGAGGATGGCCGCCAGCGTGGCGAGACGCAGCACGGGCGAGGCCACCTGCCAGTTCGACATTCCAGAGGCTTGCGCGACCACGATCTCGTTCTCGCGATGGGCGACGTTAAGGGCCGCCGCCGTGGCGATAAAGAGTGCGATGGGCATGAGAAGGGAGATGATCTGGGGCGTCGCCAGAACGGTGGCCCACAGATAGACCAGCACCGACTGGCGATTCTCGATGATCAGGTCCAGCCGGTCCTGACTGAGGCCTTGCGTCAGCACGGCAACAAGCGCAAGACCGCCGACGATCGCCAGCAGGGTTCTCAACACGTTCCGAAAGAGATAACGCTGAAACCCTGACATTAGCGAACCCGAAGACAGCGCACGTCGCGCGACGCGGGGCCGCAAGGCCCAGCCCAGTGCTAGCGGTGTCCGGGGCGTACGTCGATGTCCATGTGTAGGCAATAGTCAGGACTGTTTATCCCCATGCAGATCAAGTTTTCAGCGGAACCCACTGGCGACGCCGTCGCCTACCTCGCCTACGAGGGCGACAAGGGTGTGGAGTTCGCATCCGACCTCGACAAGGCGTCCGACACCGCCATTCGCCGCGCGATTTCCGCCGGCCCGTTCAAGGGCGGGGCTGGGCAGGTGATCGAGATCCTGGCGCCAGACTTCTCCGATGCGACCCGGATCCTGGTCGTCGGCGTCGGCAAGAAATCGGCTGTGAACGAGCTTGGCTGGCAGAAAGCTGCCGCAACTCTGGTGAAGCGCCTGCTGACAGGCGGGGCGAAGTCGCTCGCCATCGTCGGCGCGGCTGACCGGGGCGTTGCTGCGAATCTCGCCTTCGGCGCCCGTCTGGCGGCCTACCGGTTCGACCAGTACCGGCCGAACCTCAAGAGTGAAAAGAAACCGACGCTGACCAGCGTATCTGTCGTGACGGACAGCGCTGCCGGCGCGCGCTCCGACTACGCGCCGCTGGCTGCAAAAGCGGAAGGCATCGAGCTGGCTCGCAATCTTGTCTCCGAGCCGCCGAACGTGCTGCACCCGGAAAGCTATGCTGATCGCGTCCAGGAACTCGCCGAGCTCGGCCTCGAGATCGAGGTGCTCGATGTTGCGGCGATGACGAAGCTCGGCATGGGCTCGCTGCTCGGCGTTGGCCAGGGCTCGGTGCACGGCTCGCGCCTCGTCGTGCTGAAATGGATGGGCGGCAAGGACAAGAAAGCTGCGCCGGTCGCGTTTATCGGCAAGGGCGTGACGTTCGATACGGGCGGCATCTCGCTGAAGCCGGGACCGGGCATGCAGGACATGAAGGGCGATATGGGCGGTTCGGCCGCCGTCGTCGGCGCGATGATGGCGATCGCCAAGCGCAAGGCGAAGGCGAACGTCGTCGGCCTCGTCGGCCTCGTTGAGAACATGCCCGACGGTAACGCACAACGCCCCGGCGACATTGTGCGCTCGGCCGCCGGCAAAACGATCGAGATCCAGAATACCGACGCCGAAGGCCGCCTCGTGCTGTGCGATGTGCTCTGGTACGCGCAGAAGAAGTTCAATCCGACGGCGATGGTGGACCTCGCCACCCTGACGGGCGCGATCATCATCTCGCTCGGCAACGAACATGCGGGCGTGTTCTCGAACAGCGACGATCTCGTCGCCAAGCTCACCGCCGCAGGCAAGGCCGAGGGCGAGCCGATTTGGCGCCTGCCGCTCGGACCGGGCTACGATAAGCAGATCGACAGCGAATTCGCTGACATGCGCAACATCGGCAATGCGGGCAATGCCGGCTCGATCACGGCCGCGCAGTTCCTGCAGCGCTTCATCGACGATGGCCGCGCCTGGGCGCACCTCGACATCGCCGGCACAGCGTGGAAGCCGGGCAATGATAACCCGCTGGAGCCGACCTGGGCGACCGGCTGGGGCGTGCGCATCCTCGACCGGCTGATCGCCGACAATTACGAGGATTAAGGGATGGCGGCCGCGGAGTGGTGGTTCTACCACATCCAGCACACCTCGCTCGACGCGGCAATCGCCCCGCTGATCGAGAAATGCCTCGAGCGTAAATGGCGCGTGGTCGTCGTCGGCCACGAAGAGACGCTCGAACGCCTGAACAAGGGATTGTGGACGTTCCGGGAGGATTCGTTCCTCCCGCATGGCCGCGCCCGCACGGATGCGGCGAAGCAACCCGTGCTTCTCTCGACCGAAGCCGTGGCCACCAATGGCGCAAAGGTCGCGCTGCTGCTGGACGGTTCAGATACTGCGTCCGAGGAATTCGAGCGCGTGATGGTGGTGTTCGACGGCGGGGACGAAACCGCGCGCGGCAAGGCGCGACAGCAATACAAGTCAGCGACGGATGCGGGCGTCGCAGCCCGCTACTTCCAGCAGGAGCGCGGCGGCGGTTGGAAGGAGTTCAAGCGTTCAGAGGGCGCGCCGCAGGCCTGAGCGTCAGTCCGCCGTCGCGATGACGTTGCGCTGGATGATCTGGGCGAGCGGGCCGCGTACGTCGGCGAGGGCCTGCTTCATCGACTCATAGCCTTCTTCGACCGTGGCGTCGTATTTCTTCCAGTCGCGCAGTTCGACGCCGTTGAGCTCTGGCGCGATCAGGATGTCAGTGATGCTGCGGTGCTGGTTCGGGTTGATCGACACGGTGGCTGCGCGCATCAGCAGGTTGGCGATGGGGGGCGCGTTCTTGAGGCCGTGCTTCATCGTCCAGCCGAAGAAGCCCGGCGGATTGATGAAATCGTCAGCCGAAAGGCCTTCCGGGGCAGCGGCGACATCGACGCCGATGATGCGTCCGCGATGGACTTCGCGCATCACGTCGACCGGAAAATTGTTCAGCACCGCGCCGTCGACCAGCACCTGACGGTCCGAGACCACGGGCGGCAGGATGCCGGGGAGCGAGATCGTCGCGCGCAAGGCGTCGCGCAGCAGGCCCTGCGTGTGAACCTGGAACGTGCCCTGCGTGAGGTTGGTCGATACCGCGAAGAACGGGGTGTGAAGGTCCTCGATCAGGAAGTCGTCGAAATGTTCCTTCAGGCGGGCGTCCACCTTGTGGCCTTTCACGAGGCCGACGACGGGCAGGCGATAGTCCGACAGCGGGTTGGTTTCCACGAAGGCCTTGCGGATGCGGCGGTCGAGCTCATCGTCGCTCCAGCCGAGCGCGAGCCCGGCGCCGACGATCGCACCCATCGAGGCGCCGCCGATGAAGTCGATCGGGCAGTTCGCTTCGCGCAGGGCGCGGATGACGCCAATATGAGCATAGGCGCGCGCGCCTCCGCCCGAGAGAACAAGACCGACCGACCTGCCGGCCATGGTGCGGGCGAGGCGGCGGGTGTCTTCCTCGTCGACGCCGCGCCAGTGGAAAACGCGGGTTGCTTCGGCGGCCTGCATCCAGTCCGCGGTTGTCGTCGCCGGGCGATCGGCGCCGTGGCTGAGGAGCACAAGGTCAACAAGGCGGAACTGGCGCGCGACGGAGGATTCATCCGGCAGCAGCGGGCGCGAAGGCCGTGCGTCCTGACGCGCGAACAGCCAGATGCGGTCCGAATGGCGCTGGGTCAGCTTGAACCAAGGCGTGTCGCCGATGGTTGCGAGCAGCATGACGATGTCATTGCGTGTCTCGAGCTCGTCGAAATAGCTCGCCGGCATGCCCACGGCTTCCTCGCCGACGATGGCGACGCGCAGGCCCATCGCCTGCAGTGCGGAAGACAGCGCCTTGGCGCGCAGCTTGAGGTCGATGGTCGGCGAGGTCGCCAGCAGTCCGAACATGCGCGGCTCGGACCGATTGGTCTTCTTCCGCGCCTGCCGCATGCGGATCATGATGAGGCGAGTGAGGCGCTCGAGGATGAGCGGGTCGGACTTCACCAGCTGCATGAAGCCGGTGCGGGACATCGACAGGAGTTCGGTGTCGCGCAGGGCATAGACCGCATTCTCGTGCGGCTCGCCGGCGATCATGGACATCTCGCCAACCGGCTCCCCGGCGCGGATATGTCCCAACAGTTCCATGTTGCCGGACTGCCCGACGCGGAAGGCGCCCAGCGATCCGGATAGGACGAAATAGATCTGGTCGGACGGCTCACCCGGCCCGAACAGCTGCCAGCCACCCGGAAGGCCGAAGTATTTCGTCTCTTTCTCAGCGGCTTTCAGGGCGCGCGGCGGCGCGTCCCTAAGGAAGGGCACCGACTTCAGCGTCGGAAGCAGCGGCGGCAGGTCCACCACTTTGTCTTTCGTCCTCAAGCCCATGGGTTCAACACGGCCCGACAAGTTATCCCGCTCCGACCCCAACAGTAACGCACAACCCTGAAAGAAAGGTTCGAACAGGCTGTCCGAGTCGGTCCGGCTGTCTTGCCACCCACCCCCGTGCTGACCTTAATGCCGAGAATCATCAGGCACGGCGGGGCGCAATGGCGCGACTTCATACTCAGGTAAGTTCTTCATCCGAGCGCTTTCAAGGCAATGCTGCTGCAATGCAGCGGCTTGTGAACGAGCTTCGGGAGAAGACTGCAAAGGCTGCACATGGCGGTCCGGAAAGTTCGCGGACGCGGCATGCGGCGCGCGGAAAGCTCCTGCCGCGCGAACGGGTGGAGCAGCTGGTCGATCCGGCATCGCCCTTCCTGGAGCTTTCGCCGCTGGCAGCGGACGGGATGTATGACGGCGAGGCCCCGGCGGCGGGCGTCATCACCGGCATCGGCCGGGTGTCCGGTCGCGAATGTGTCATCGTCTGCAACGACGCCACGGTGAAGGGCGGTGCTTATTTTCCGATCACCGTGAAGAAGCACCTGCGCGCGCAGGAAGTGGCGATCGAGAACAACCTGCCGTGCGTCTATCTCGTCGACAGTGGCGGCGCGAACCTGCCGCACCAGTCGGAGGTGTTTCCGGACCGCGAGCACTTCGGCCGCATCTTCTACAACCAGGCCAACATGAGCGCGCGGGGCATCCCGCAGGTCGCGGCTGTCATGGGCTCGTGCACGGCGGGCGGCGCTTACGTTCCGGCGATGTCAGATGAGACGGTGATTGTCCGCAAGCAGGGCACCATCTTCCTCGGCGGTCCGCCGCTGGTGAAGGCGGCGACGGGCGAGATCATTTCGGCCGAAGACCTGGGCGGCGCAGACGTTCACGCCCGCCGCTCCGGCGTGGCGGACCACTATGCCGCCAACGATGCCCATGCGCTCCAGATGGTCCGCGACATCGTCAGGAACTTCAATCGGCCGAAGCGTTTGATGCTCGACGCCATCGCACCGCGCGATCCGGCGTATGACCCTTCCGAACTCGATGGCGTGATCCCGACCGATGTGCGCGAGCCTTACGATGTGCGCGAAGTGATCGCACGCCTCGTCGACGGATCGGACTTCGACGAGTTCAAGAAGCTCTATGGCGAAACGCTGGTCACGGGCTTCGCCCACCTCAACGGCCTGCCGATCGGCATCCTTGCCAACAACGGCATCCTGTTCTCCGAGAGCGCCCAGAAGGCAGCCCACTTCATCCAGCTGTGCGATCAGCGGGGCATTCCGCTGGTGTTCCTGCAGAACATCACCGGCTTCATGGTCGGCTCGAAATACGAGGCCGGCGGTATCGCCAAGGATGGCGCGAAAATGGTGACGGCGGTGGCTACCGCGCGCGTGCCGAAGTTCACCATCGTCATCGGCGGCAGCTATGGCGCGGGCAATTACGGCATGTGCGGCCGGGCCTATTCGCCGCGTTTCCTCTTCATGTGGCCCAACGCCCGCATCTCCGTCATGGGCGGTGAACAGGCGGCCAGCGTGCTGGCGACGGTGAAGCGCGATGCGATGGAAGCGAAGGGCGAGACCTGGGCGGCGGAAGCCGAAGCCAGGTTCAAGGCGCCGATCCGCGACCTCTACGAACGCGAAGGCTCGCCGTATTTTTCCACCGCCCGCCTGTGGGACGATGGCGTCATCGCCCCGAGCGACACGCGCCGCGTCCTGAGCCTAGCCCTGTCGGCCTCGCTCAACGCACCTCACGGTCGCCCGGCGGATCGTGATCCGGCGTTTGGCGTGTTCAGGATGTAGGTCAGGTGGAAAGCACGCCCTCGTCCTTCGAGACGATCGCCACGCGGGAGTTCCGCAGTTCATCCGATGTGCTCGCGATCCCTCGGGATGGGGGTTTAACTGCAGACGGTGGAGTAGCCCTCATGCTGAGGGATTGGCGCGAAGCGACAATCGTCTCGAAGCGCGAGGGCGTGCTCACCGGCGGATGGGTCAGGTGGGCAGCGTCATGAACCGCGACGCCCTCAACGCGCTCGACCAGACCGTTGCGATCGCGCGGGAACGCAAGCGGGGAGCGGTTGCGATTGTCGGCGTGGCGGGGCCGCAGGGATCGGGCAAGACGACACTGGTGCGCGCCTGTGTCTCCGCCCATCCCGGCGTAGCGCACTTCTCGCTCGATGACGTCTATCTGAAGAAACGCGACCGGCAGAAGCTGGCCCACGAAGTCCATCCGTTGTTCGCCACGCGCGGGCCGCCCGGCACACATGACATCCAGCTGCTCAACGAAACGCTCACCGCGCTTGAGAGCGCCCAGCCGGACTGGCAGGTGGCGCTGCCCGCCTTCGACAAGGTCTCCGACGACCGCATTCCCGGCGAACGCTGGCCGGTGTTTCGGGGCCGGCCGGATGTGATCCTCGTCGATGGCTGGTGCATTGGCGCGATCGCGCAGAGCGTCGAGGCGCTGAACAAGCCCGTCAACAAGCTCGAGATGAACGAGGATATCGCCGGAACCTGGCGCCGGCACGCCAACGCGCAGCTCGACTGGGATTACCGCATCGCGTTCGCCCGCATCGACGCCATCCTGCACCTGCGCGCCCCCGGCTTCGACATCATCCACGAATGGCGCTGCCAGCAGGAGGAGGGCCTGCTCGGCCGCGCCCTCACGGCCGCCGACCGCGACCGCATCGGCCATTTCATCCAGCACTATGAGCGCATCACCCGGCACATGATGGAGGGGGCGCGCCGGGCGGATGTCGAGGTCCAGCTCGACACACGGCGCAATGTGACCGAAGTCAAGCGCATCGGCGCGTGACGTGAGCCTGTCTCAGGGCTACATCACCTTAAAACGGAGTTTCCCATGGCGTATGAAAACATCCTGCTCGACGTGTCGCCGGAAGGCACCGCAGTCCTGACGCTCAACCGGCCGCAGAAGCGCAACGCCTTCAATGCCGAGGTTATCGCTGAAATGACTGACGCCTTCGAGACGCTGTCGAAGAACCCGGAATGCAGGCTTGTCCTGATCCGGGGGAATGGGCCGGTATTCTCCGCTGGCGCCGACCTCGAATGGATGCGCGCCGCCCAGCACTATTCGACCAGTGAGAACGAGGAGGACGCGCTCGGCATGGCCGAGATGCTGCGCCGCCTGTTCGAACTGCCGCAGGCGACCATCGCCGTCCTGCACGGGGCCGCCATGGCCGGCGCGTGCGGCATTGCCGCCGCCTGCGACATCGCGATTGCGCGCAAGGGCACAATCTTCTCCTTCTCCGAAGTGAAGCTGGGCATCCTGCCGGCCACTATCTCGCCCTACATCGTCAACGCCATCGGCCCGCGCTGGGCGCGCACGCTTTTCGTCACGGCGGAACGCTTCGAGGCGGATGTTGCCGCCAAGATCGGCCTCATCAACCACGAGGTCGAGGACGAGACGGCGATGGAGAAGCTGGTCGAGCACTATGCCGACCTCGTCTACGCGGCATCCCCCGCAGCCATCGCGGACACCAAGGCGCTGGTCGCCGACGTGACCGGCGAGGTCATCGACGCCAGCCTCGGCCGCATGACCGCCAAGCGCCTGGCGCACCGCCGTGTCAGCGACCAGGGCAAGGAGGGGCTCGCCGCCTTCCTCGAGAAACGCAAGCCGAACTGGGCGCGATAGGGGCGCCGAGCGACGGGGGGAACGATGTCGCGCCGCCTCAAGCTCGAAGCGTGGCTGCATGCGCGCCGTGAGGCGTGGCGCTCCGCCTTCGTGCGAGGACCGTGGACGAGGTTCATCTTCGAGTTCGTGTCGTTCGGCATCAAGCAGGGCTGGGCCTGCCTGTTCGGCGGCCTGATGCTGGCGCTGCTGGTTGTCAGCTTCATGCTCTATCCAGCCGATGCGCCATTCCCGCGCTATGACTTCGTGACGCTGGCGGCGCTCGGCATCCAGGCCGCGATGTTGGCGACGAAGCTGGAGACATGGGAGGAGGCGCGCGTCATCTTCGCGTTCCACGTTGTCGGCACGGTGATGGAGATCTTCAAGACCGGCGTCGGCTCGTGGATCTATCCCGAGCCGTCCTTCCTGCGCATCGCCGGCGTGCCGCTGTTCTCGGGCTTCATGTATGCATCCGTCGGCAGCTACATCGCCCGCTGCTGGCGCATCTTCTCGTTCCGCTTCGTGCGTTTCCCGCCGATCTGGGTGCAGGCTCTATTGGCTGTCGGCATCTACGCCAACTTCTTCGCGCACCATTATCTTCCCGACATCCGCCTTGCGCTCTTCTTCGCCAGCGCGGCGATCTATGGCCCGTGCATGCTCTACTACCGGCCTGACGTGAAGGAGCGGCCGATGCCGCTGGTCATCGGTCTCATGCTGGTCGCGCTGTTCATCTGGTTTGCCGAAAACCTCGGCACATTCGCCCGCGCCTGGGTCTATCCCAGCCAGAGCGCCGGCTGGCATCCTGTTTCCGTCGACAAGCTGGGCTCGTGGTACTTGCTGATGATCATCAGTTTCGTGCTAGTTGCGGCAGTCCACGGGAAACCGGCGTCCAGCAACGGGCAGGGATCATGAGCACGGAGGTCGAGGCTGTCGGCGCCGCCGTCACTGCGGGGCTGGCCGCCAGCGTGATCGATGGCAAGAAGCCGCGCGGGGCGGCTGCGCACGGCGCCTGCGCCAATTGCGGCGCCGAGATCACCGGCGCCTATTGCTCGACCTGCGGCCAGCCGGCGCATGTGCATCGTACGCTCGGTCACATGGTGGAAGAATTTCTCCACGGCCTCCTGCATTTCGACACGCGCGCCTGGCGCACGCTGCCTATGCTCGTCTTCCGCCCGGGCGCGCTCACGCGCGACTACATCCACGGCAAACGCGCGCGCTATATCTCGCCGCTGGCGATCTTCCTGCTTGCGGTCTTCACGATGTTCGTGGTGTTCGCTTTCGCAGGCGGGCAGGCCGGCTTCGTCGAGGCCGACAAGAACGCGCCCGTAGTCGCGTTCAACAAGCAGGCCGCGAAAGTTGAGGGCGATCCTGAGTCCATGTACGAGGCGATCTCCAAGGCCGCGCGCGACGGCGATTTTGTCGTAAACACGGGCTGGGCCGACTTTGACAAGAAGGTCAGGCACAAGCTCGAGAATCCCGAGCTGGCTGTCTACAAATTCCAGAACGCGGCCTACAAGTTCGCCTTCCTTCTGGCGCCGATCTCGCTGCCCTTCGTGTGGCTGCTGTTCTTCTGGAAGCGCGGCCTCACCCTGTTCGACCACACCGTTTACATTCTCTATTCTCTGTCGTTCGTCTCGCTGCTGTTCATCGTTACATCGCTGATGGCGAACTGGCCGCCTCTGGCGGAGTTTGCGCCGCTGCTGTTGCTTACGATCCCGGTGCACGCCTTCTTCCAGATGAAGGGCGGTTACAGTCTCGGCTGGTTCTCGGCGCTGTGGCGCACGCCCGTGCTGATGATCTTCGCCGGGATCGGATTGCTCCTCTTCCTGCTGGCGATCCTGGCGGTAGGTCTGGTCGGTTGACCTAGAACATGAACCTCACGCCGGCGCCGATCGTGGTCGACGTGATTTCAAAATCGTCGTGAACGGCTCCAGCCACGCCGGCCGAACCGTCCTCCACATTGGGGTGCATCGAACGCAGTCGCGCCTCCGCGAACACTTTCACATTGCCGTTCAGTCTTGCATCAACGCCCGCAATCGCCTGCAGCTGCAGGCCTGATGCGGTCGAGTCCGTCACCACGCCGTCATCCAGCGTCGCGTTGGCGAGGCCGACGCCGCCGCCGAGATAGAAGTTGGCGCGCGAGTTGATCGCGAAGTCGCGATACGCAATCACGTCCAGCGTATAGGCGGACATTCCCGGCCCTGTCTGGTTGGCGCCGAACACCCAGTTTGTCGTCGCATTGTTGTGGTCGCGCCAGGACACTGCGAGCTCGCCGCGCCAGTCCGGCGCGAGTTTCATGCCGTACGCGGCTTCGATCAGGTAGCCATCGCCGATCTCGCCATCGACGCGGAAGATGTCTTCGACCATGTAGGAATACTTGTCGCCGCTGATCGTCGAGACCGAGAGGGAAACATAGCTCGTCGGCTCGGGCGCCTCTGCGGGCGCCGGTGGCGGCGCGGCCGGTTTCTTCTGGGCCTCGGCGGTTCCGGCGGCCGCGACAGGCACGGCAAGGACGCCCAGCCCCAGCAGGATTGTCTTCTTCATGAGATGCTCCATCGCCCCCGGGGCCGTAGAGACTTTGCTGATTCGGTCTCTATCGCAGTGGAAAATCAGTCGCCAGCGCTTTCGAAATCGTTTTGCATGGCTTCCATCGTTGCAGTCTGCATTCTAACTTGCCGGCCATGTTCTCTTCGATCCTGATCGCCAACCGCGGCGAAATCTCCCGACGCATCATGCGCACCGCCCGAAAGCTCGGCATGCGGACGGTCGCTGTCTATTCCGATGCCGACACGGAAGCTGCCTTCGTCCGCGAGGCGGACGAGGCCGTGTGGATCGGCACGGCCGCTGCGGCCGAAAGCTATCTCAAGGGCGATCGTATCATCGAGGCCGCGCTCGACACCGGCGCGCAGGCAATTCATCCAGGCTACGGCTTCCTGTCGGAGAATGCGGGCTTCGCCGAAGCGGTTGGCAAGGCTGGGCTCACCTGGATCGGTCCGCCGCCCGAAGCCATCCGCGCGATGGGTCTGAAGGACGCCGCCAAGGCGTTGATGGAAAAGCACGGCGTTCCTGTGACGCCTGGCTATCACGGCGACGATCAGAGCGCGAAGACGCTGAAGGCGGCTGCCAAGAAGATCGGCTATCCGGTTCTCATCAAGGCCGTCGCGGGCGGCGGCGGTCGCGGCATGCGCCGCGTCGACGCCGAGAAGGATTTCGACGCAGCACTCGCCAGCGCGCAACGCGAAGCCAAGGCGAGCTTCGGCGATGATCGCGTGCTGGTCGAGAAGTTCATCGAGAGCCCGCGCCACATCGAAGTGCAGGTCTTCGGCGATAGCCACAACAACTATATCCATCTCTTCGAACGCGATTGCTCGCTGCAACGCCGCCGCCAGAAGGTTGTCGAGGAAGCCCCGGCCCCCGGCATGACGACCGAAGTCCGCAAGGCGATGACAGACGCTGCCCTCATGGCTGCGAAGGCCGTCGGCTATCGCAATGCCGGCACGATCGAGTTCATCGTCGATGGTTCCGGAGTGCTGCGCCCTGACGGCTTCTGGTTCATGGAGATGAACACGCGGCTGCAGGTCGAACATCCCGTCACAGAACTGGTCACCGGCCTCGACCTCGTCGAACTGCAGCTGCACGTCGCCTCGGGCGGCAAGCTGCCCGCACAGTCCGAGATCCAGCTAAACGGCCACGCCGCCGAGGCGCGTCTCTGCGCCGAGGATCCGTCGCGCGGCTTCCTGCCGTCGTCAGGCCGTCTTGAAGTCTTCGATCTTTCCGCCTTCCAGGACGAAGCTCCCGGCGGCGTCTCGCTCCGCCTCGACAGCGCGGTGGAGGAGGGCGACGTCGTCCCCGCTGCTTATGACAGCATGATCGCCAAGGCGATCGCTCACGGCCCCACGCGGGACGATGCGCTCGATGCGCTCGGCCATGCCCTGCGCGAGGCGGAAGTCTGGCCCGTCACCACCAACGCCGCGATGCTGGCCAACCTCGTTGACCACCCGGAATTTCGCGATGGAAAGGCCACCACCAATCTCGTCGAAGCCGACCTTAACGAGGTCGCAGTTCCTGATGACGCCGAACTCGCAGACACGTTGATCCTCGGAGCAGCTGGTCTCCGTGGTCTCGTCGCACGCGTAACGCACGACCCGTGGGATCTTGCTGATGGCTTCCGTATCAACAGCGCCGAGCGCGCGACCTTCCTTTTCGAGATCGGCGGCGAGACGCGCACCGTGAAGCTCGAGAGCGGCCTTCACGGAACCGACAAGGCCCATGTCTTTGGCGACGCTTTCGAGATCGATATCGACGTCGCGCCGATCGCAGATGGCGTCATACTCTCCGGCACGATCGACGGCTCCGACGCTTTCGGCGTCGTGCGTTCGCTGGAGGATGGGCCTGTGCTGTTCCTGCGCGGCCGCGCGGTCGCTCTAAGTCGCCCTGACTACAGCCATGCCGTCGAAGGTCTTGCCGCCGGCGATGACATCCGCGCGCCGATGCCGGGCAAGGTGCTGGAAGTGAAGGCCAAGCCGGGTCAGGCGGTGAAGCGCGGCGACGCGCTCGTCGTCATGGAAGCCATGAAGATGGAGCACACACTAACGGCCCCGCGCGATGGGAAGGTCGCCGATGTCGGCGCTGTCGCGGGCGCGCAGACCGCCGAGGGCGTCGTGCTGGTGAAGCTGGAGCCCGTACCGGAATGAGCGACAGGCGGCGGTTTCTAGGTCTCATCGCCGCCAGCCCGTTGCTCGCCGGCATTCCTTCGCTCACCCAGGCTCTGGCCCAGGCGCCTTCGCCACGGGCGCTCGACGACCTGATCAGAACCGCAGCGGAAGCGCTCGACGTGTTCGATCTCGAAGCCGTGGCGCGCAAGACAATCCCGCCCGCGCACTGGGGCTATCTCGCAACCGGCGTCGATGGCGAGGACACCATCCGCGCGAACCGCGAGGCTTTCGCTCGTTACCAGCTGCAAACGCGCCGCTTCGTCGATGTCAGCAAGATGGACATGAGCGTCGAGTTGTTCGGCACGAAGTTCAACAGCCCGGTCTTCCTGTCGCCTCTCGGCGCGCAGAGGGCTTTCAATGCGGAAGGCGAGATCGCTTCCGCCAAAGCGGCGCGAGCCAAGGGGCAGCTGCAAATTCTCTCCACCGTATCCTCGACCTCGGTCGAGGATGTCGTCGCGGCGCATGGCGGGCCCATCTGGTTCCAACTCTACACGACGAGCAACTGGGACATCACTGTGAAGCTGGTGCAACGCGCAGAAGCAGCTGGATGCCCTGTCGTGGCGGTCACGGTCGATCTTCCGGCTGGCCGCAACACCGAAACGGTCGCCCGCTACATCCGCACCGACACGCGCACCTGCACATCCTGCCATGCGGATGGGGGGCCCGATCCCCGGACACGCGCGATGTTTGCGGGTCTCGACATGAAGGGCGTCTCGCTGAATTCGGCGTCGCTGACCTGGGACTTCATCAAGCGACTGAAGGGCGTGACGAAGATGAAGGTCCTCATCAAGGGGCTGGAGACGCGCGAGGACGCACTGCTCGCCGTCAGGAACGGCGCTGACGGGATCATCGTCTCGAACCATGGCGGCCGCGCCACCGAGACGGGCCGCGGCACGCTCGAATGCCTGCCTGATGTCGTCAAAGCCGTGAACGGCAAGATTCCGGTGCTGGTCGATGGCGGCGTCCGGCGCGGAACGGACGTGCTGAAAGCGCTCGCTCTTGGCGCCGCGGCGGTCGGCATCGGTCGGCCCTACATCTGGGGCCTCGGCGCCTTTGGCCAGTCCGGCGTCGAGCGCGTGCTCGATCTCCTCAACAACGAGCTGCGGTTGGCGATGGCTGGCGTCGGCGCCCGGACCGTGAAGGAAATCACGCCAGCATCCATCATCCGCAAAACCTGAGCAGTGCCGCCCTGAATCGTTTCGCCTGCAGCGCGGTCGCCTGAAACGACCCCGGCGCCGCCTGATTCCCGCCTCGCCGGATTCGGGAATTGTTCATCAAGCCGCCCACACACTGTCCCATAAGCAGTCGCCGGTCCGAATTCATGTTCGGCGGCCCAATCCAGCCACATTCCGTCGCGACGGTCCGGCTGGACAGGACAACGAGCTCCCCGCGCGGGACGGATAGCGAGCCATGCCCTCATTCCTCTTGTTCGCCGTGACGTGGGCGGGAATGGCCCCGGAACAGGCGCTGGAGCGCGCGCTCGACGCCGCCGAGCCGCCGCCCGCCATGCGCGCCGCCTTCCACGCCACGCTCACCGCCGGCAACGCCGTCCGCCGCGTCGAGTACGATCCCTATGCCGAGGGCGAAAAGTTCAAGCTCACCTATTCTTACGGCAGCAATGACGAGCTCGACGCCGTCGTGGAAGGCTGGAAAGCCGAAGGCCAGGCAGACAGCCGCCTATTCGCCGACGACTTGCGCGCCAGCCTTGCTGAGGCCCGTATCGCCGGCGATCCCAACGCCATGATGGTCAGCTTCCGCCATCGCATGTCGAACAATGACGGCCCGGTGGACCAGGAATTCTCCGCCAACATGGTCGGCAAGCTGCAGCTGGACGTCGCCACGGGATACCTGTCCGAGATCCAGTACAACATCGACCGCCCGGTGAAGCTCGACGATGGCAAGACCATCGACCTCTACCAGCAGACCTACCATTTCGGATATTCAGAGCGCTGGGGCGTCTCCTATGTAACAGGCTATGAGCTGACCGCCCGCGGCGGCCAGTGGGGCCTGTCGGAAGAGCGGTCGGTCAAGGTCGAGCTGACCGACATCGCCTTCGGCCTGGCGGGCGACAGCGAGCAGGATCTCGCTTCAAAACCATCGCCTTACGCACCGCTCACAGCCAAGCTCCAGTAAAGGGTTGCGGGCAGGGCGCGCGCCGTTACTTTCGGCGCATGGCTCTTCACATGATCAAGCTGTGCGTCGGCGTCCAGAACGTTGAGGACCTGCAGGAATGGCAGGTCAAGCGCGCGAAGGAACGTGAAAAGAAGGGCAAGTCACCCAACCCCTTCCACGACACCCGCATGACGCCCAAGCGCGCTGAGGAGATGCTGGCTGGCGGCTCGCTCTACTGGGTGATCAAGCACTACATCATCGTGCGTCAGCGCATCCTCGGCTTCGAGGAAGTGAAGGACAAGGACGGCAAGTCGATGTGCCGCATCCACCTCGATCCCGAACTCATCCGCACCAAACCGCGCAAGAAGCGCCCCTTCCAGGGCTGGCGCTATCTCGAGCCTGGCGATGCCCCTGCTGATCTGGATGGAAAGGGCCCCGCGCTGTCAGCCGACCTTGAGGCGGCGCTGAAGGAAGCGCTGGCCTGGTAAGACGCTGCACTCCGTACGTTAAGTGCAGCTCCATCTCCCAGACCTCAAAGGGAGGCTCTGCCGACTTTCCCGACTTGTATTGCGGGATGATTTGCGCCGCCGGGTGCTCCGGCTGCCTTGCGTTTAGAACATTTCCTTGATCATCCAGTTCAAGGACATTTGCGCAAATGGCGTAGACCATTACGAGCGCGCCGGGCTCTTCTTGCAGCAGCATCCCATATTCAACAGTCTCAAGCAGCGGATACCCAACGGTTTCGTTGGCGATCCAACATGAGAACTCCCGAAGCGCGCCGCTCATAGACTTGGCGAGGACTTGCCGAGTTTTGGCATTGAGGACCTGCCCGCTTTTGAACGGCCGCAGATCGCACCAGATCGTCGACGCCGCATTGTGACCAGCGATCGCCAACCCAAATTCGCCGACGCGATCGCGGCTACTTCCGCACGAACCCGGTATTATCAATCAGCCGTGTCTTGCCCATGCGCGCGGCGATCAGCAGGCGGCCGGAGACGCCGGCGGGCGCGGTGTCGCCGCCGAAAGGCGCCAGCGTGTCGGCCCTGCGAGCCGCCACATAGTCCACCGACGTGAAGCCGGCGCTGATCAGCGTCTGCTGCGCCTCCTCGGCCGCTGCACTGATGCGGTCGCCGGCCTCGACCCGCCCCACCGCCGCCGTCATCGCCTGATAGACCGCCACCGCTCGTGCGCGTTCATCCGCACTGAGATACGCGTTGCGTGACGACATCGCGAGGCCGTCCGCTTCGCGCAGGGTCGGCCCGCCGCAGATCTCGATGCCGAAGCCCAGATCCTGCGTCATCCGCTTGATGACGAGCAGCTGCTGGTAATCCTTCTCGCCGAACACGGCGACGTCCGGCGCGACGTGCAGGAACAGGCGGCTCACCACGCTCGCGACGCCCTCGAAGAAGTGCGGCCGCACCTCGCCTTCGAGAATGTGAGACAGGTCCTTCACCGACACGCGCGTCGAGTCCCCCGGCGGGTACATCTCGGACGGCAAGGGGCAGTAGCAGAACGAGCATCCCGCCGCTTCCAGCTTCTGGAGATCGCTCTCCTCGGTGCGCGGATAGGTAGCGAGGTCCTCATGGGCGGCGAACTGGGTCGGATTGACGAAGATCGATGACGCGGCGACGTCTGCCTTCTCCAGGCCGATCCTGATCAGGCTGACATGCCCGTCGTGGAGGGCGCCCATGGTCGGCGCGAAGGCGATCCGCTTGCCCTGGACCCTCATGGCGCGATGCCAGTCCCGCGCTTCCGCACGGGTGCGGGCAACCACAAGACCGTTGCGCTTGGGCAAGCTCGAGCCTCTCAATCCACGCGGAACCGCGCAGGGGCGGCCAATCCGGCGGGCGCTTCTAGGCCCGTTCCACAAGTGGATCAATCACCCGTCCTGCCGCAGGTTTTATGGGTCGTTAACCGGCAGGTCCGATCCTCCGCGGATGCGGGACAGGCTTGCCAGTTATCTGAGATTTATAGGTTTCAGCGCCGTCGCGCTGGTCATCGCCGCCTGCATGAAGATCGCCCCGGCGCAAGCCGCCACGAGCGCGGCCGAACCCCTGTTCGGCGACCCGCCCGAAACCGGCCAGATCACCGCTCCTGCCGCCCAGACCGACGAAGACCGCATCGCCGCGCTCGAAGCCCAGGTCAGCAAGCTCGACGCTGAGATCTCCCAGCTGCGCAAGGCGCTGGATGTGCTCGGTCCGCTGCCGGACCAGCCCGGTATGTTCATCCCCATCGCCCAGTCCGCCATCACGGGCGATCTGCCGTCCTACCCGCAGGATGAAGCCGCCGCCAGACTGGCCCAGCTCTACGCCCCGGCCCCGAAACTTGCCCAGGCCAGCTCGCTGTTCTACGAGGCGGAACTCGGCTCATTCGCCACCAAGGCCGCTGCCGAGGCCCAGTGGAAGAAGCTTGTCGCCAGCAACCGTCTCGCCGGGGTCGAGCCCCGTTATGCCGCCGTCGGCACGGAAATCCGCCTGACCGCCGGCCCGCTGGTTTCTGCAGCCGCCGTTGATGCTCTCTGTGTGGAACTGTCCGCACTGGCTGGCCCTTGCCGGGGAGTTGCGCCCATAAGGGCGTACTGAAGCCATGGCGACGACAGTGATGACAGCCCCCAACGCCACGACAGAACGTGACGCCTCCGGCCAGAGCCGGCTGGCGCACACGATCGTCATCGGCAACGAAAAGGGCGGAGCCGGCAAATCCACCGTCGCCATGCACCTGTGTGTTGGCCTCCTGCGCATGGGCATGACGGTCGGCGTCATGGACCTCGATGTCCGCCAGCGCTCGCTCGCCCGCTATATCGAGAACCGCTCCCGCTGGATCCGCAACACGGGCGCACCGCTCCCCATGCCGGAAGTCGCTCGCATCGACGCCAGCCAGGCCCGCGACCTTGACGCCGCCGAGGCGGAAGAGGCCAAGCACTTCGAGGAAAGCCTCAAGCGCCTGTCGGAAAAGTGCAACTTCATCATCATCGACGCGCCGGGCGGCGATACGTTCCTGTCGCGCATCGCCCATTCCGCCGCCGATACGTTGATCACGCCGCTCAACGACTCGTTCGTCGATTTCGACCTGCTGGGTGATGTCGATCCGCAGACGCTCGAAGTCGCCCGCCCCAGCTTCTACGCCGAACTGGTCTGGGAATGCCGGAAACAGAAGGCGCAGACGACCCGCCGCCCGATCGACTGGATTGTCATGCGCAACCGCATGTCGCCGCTCGACGCCCGCAACAAGCAGCGCGTGGGCGAAGCCCTCGACAACCTCTCCCGCCGCGTCGGCTTCCGCATCGCCCCGGGCCTGTCGGAGCGTGTGATCTACCGCGAACTCTTCCCGATGGGCCTCTCGCTGCTCGACCTGACGGACGCCGGCTCCGGCGTCGCCTTCACGATGAGCCACGTCGCTGCCCGCCAGGAGATCCGCGACCTGATGATCGTCCTCAAGCTGCCCGGCCTCGAAGGCAAGGAAATCAGCTTCTAGGGCGCCGAGGTCATGCACGGCGGCGGCAAGCCGCTGCGGTGAAAAAGCTCAGAACGGGTTGGAAGCTAAGGCCTAGTGCGCCGTCACCGGCTGGGCCAGCTGGTCCAGCGAGGTTGCGGTCGGGGACGAGCCCGCAGCGACTTGGCTGGTGATCAGGATGGCCTGCGAGGCGGGCAGCACCACTTCCGTCGAAGCGATCGGATTGGAGCCCGGCGTAGCCTCGATCAGCGCGCCGATCGGATCGTCAGCCGGGTCGGCAGCATCTGCCGCGTCGCCCTCGGCGACTGCTTCGAAGGCGTCTTCGCCTTCCTCAGTCGTGCCGGCTTCATCTTCCGCGGCCGCAACGAGCGTCGGATCCGTGGACGAAGTCAGCGCAGCGTCAGACATTTTGCGCAGCTGGGCCATGGCAAGCTGGTCCGCGGCGGTCAGGTTCTTCTCACCGAAGGCGATGCGGGTGCGCAGGTCGTCACCGGCCGGTACGCCCTTGATCTCAAGGAAGGCCGCTTCGAGCAGATCCGCGACGTGGGCGTCGCGCGATTTGCCGGTCGAACCGCCCAGCATCACGGCGATCACGCGGCGACCATCGCGCTGAGCCGAGGCCATCAGGTTGTAGCCGGAGGCGTTGGTGAAGCCGGTCTTGATGCCATCCACGCCATCCACGCGGCGCAGCAGCTCGTTGTGGTTGGCGTAAACCCGCTTGTTCCACCTGAACGAGGGCAGGGAGAAATAATTGTACCGATCCTTATGGTCATCATAGACGGCCTCGGCGAGCTTCGCCATGTCGCGGGCGGTCGTCACCTGCTTCTTGTCGGGCAGGCCGGACGCGTTCCGGAAAGTGGTCGACGCCATGCCGAGTTCCTTGGCCTTGGCGTTCATCTTCGCAACGAATTTGGCTTCCGTGCCGCCCAGACGTTCCGCGATCACAACGGCTACGTCATTGGCCGACTTGGTGACCAGGGCGCGAATCGCATCCTCGACCTTGATGGTCGATCCGGCCTTAAGGCCCAGCTTCGAAGGTTGCTGCCTGGAGGCGAGCTTGGACACCTTCATCCGCTCGGTCAGCTTCAGCTTGCCGGAATCGAGGGCGTCGAAAACAAGGTAAAGCGTCATGACCTTGGTTAGCGAGGCCGGATGACGGATCTCGTCGGCGTCGCGATCATGCAGAACCTGGTGCGTTTCCAGGTCGATGACGATGGAAGCATACTTGCCGCCAGCCCAGGCCGGGCTCGCAGCCAGGAACACGGCCGCAAGCAGGACGGCCACCTTACGGAGCCAGGCGATCGGGGGGATCGTCTTCATACGCGACGGAATCCTCTATCAGAAGCACATACAAAGACGAGATGAGGGTCCAATGGCGACCTTACCCAATCTTTAAGTCACGTCACCCCTGTAATGCAGGCTGGCACGATTTTCTTCCCGGCTGCCCATCTTTGGGTCTGCTGCCTCTCCATTAGGGGGGCGCGCCGCTTAACTCTGCATGAACCATGCAAGGTTGTCGCAGTGGGGTTCCGGTACCGCGGAAGTGGTAACCATGATTGCGGAATTTGTGAAAACCGCGGCGGGTGATGCAGAATTAACCCTGCAGGACGGCATGCCGCACCTGTCTCGGGCCAGGCCCTTTTCCCAACGCCACGCGATCAATATCTAATGGTCAGCGCATAGCTGTTAACCCACCCCAATCAGGCTAATCTGTCCCGAAAGGGACCCGGCCAGGAACCATGACCGACAAGCGCTTAACCCCAGGCACGGCCAAGGAAGTCGGCACCGCCACGCGGACCAAGCCGAAACCCAAGAAGCCGTCCATGTACCGGGTGCTGCTCCTCAACGACGACTACACTCCCATGGAGTTCGTCGTTCTGGTGCTCGAGCACTTTTTCAACAAGTCGCGGGAGGAAGCGACTCGGATCATGCTCCATGTGCACAATCACGGGGTGGGTGTCTGCGGCGTATTCCCTCTCGAAGTCGCCGAAACCAAGGTGGCGCAGGTCATGGACCTCGCGCGCCGGAACGAACACCCTCTTCAATGCACTAAAGAACGCGAGGACTAGGCACACTTAATGCCCTCACTCACTCCCAGCCTCGAACGTGCTCTCGAACGCGCCCTGTCACTGGCCGCAGAGCGGAAGCACGAATACGCCACCCTCGAACACCTGCTTCTCGCCCTCACGGAAGATGAGGACGCGGCCGAGGTGATGACGGCTTGCAAGCTAGATATCGAAAAACTTCGCCGTGATCTCGCCAACTATCTCGACAACGACTGCGCCTCCTTCGTCGTGGAAGACGGCGGGCAGGTGCACCCGACGGCTGCTTTTCAGCGCGTCGTCCAGCGCGCCGTGCTGCACGTTGAATCGTCCTCGAAGGACGAAGTCACCGGCGCCAACGTGCTGGTCTCGATCTTCGCCGAGCGTGACAGCCATGCCGCGTACTTCCTGCAGGAGCAGGACATGACGCGCTATGATGCAGTGAACTACATCTCGCACGGCGTCGCCAAGAAGCCGGGCATGTCGAAGCCGAAGCCTGTCGAAGGCGCGGCCGAGAAGGACGACGAAACCGCCAAGCCGGTCGGCGAGGCGCTCGGCGCCTACTGCATCGACCTCAACCAGAAGGCCCGCGAAGGCAAGACGGACCCGCTTATTGGTCGCCATCAGGAAGTCGAGCGCGCGATTCAGGTCCTCTGCCGTCGCCGCAAGAACAATCCTTTGCTCGTGGGTGATCCGGGCGTGGGCAAGACGGCGATCGCCGAAGGTCTCGCCAAGAAGATTGTCGATGGTGAAGCGCCCGCCATTCTTGCGGACGCCGTCATCTACTCGCTCGATATGGGCGCGCTGCTTGCCGGCACCCGCTATCGCGGTGACTTCGAGGAGCGTCTGAAAGCCGTCGTGAAAGAGCTTGAGGAACAGCCGAAGGCCGTCCTCTTCATCGACGAGATCCACACCGTCATCGGCGCAGGCGCGACCTCCGGCGGCGCGATGGATGCGTCGAACCTGCTGAAGCCCGCGCTTCAGTCGGGCCAGCTCCGCTGCATGGGTTCCACGACCTACAAGGAATATCGCCAGCACTTCGAGAAGGACCGGGCGCTCGCCCGCCGCTTCCAGAAGATCGACGTGGTCGAGCCGACCATCGAGGACACGATCAAGATCGTGATGGGCCTCAAGCCATACTTCGAGGAATTCCATGGCCTGAAATACACGAACGAGGCCATCCGCACCGCGGTTGACCTCTCGGCACGCTACATCACGGACCGTAAGCTGCCCGACAAGGCGATCGACGTGATCGACGAAGCCGGCGCCGCGCAATGGCTCGTGCCCGAGAACAAGCGCCGCAAACAGATTGGCGCGCGTGAGGTCGAGGTAGTCATCTCCAAGATGGCGCGCATCCCGGCCAAGCAGGTCTCGAAGTCAGACGCCGAGCAGCTCAAGTCGCTCGAGGCGGATCTCAAGCGCGTGGTCTTCGGCCAGGACAACGCCATCAAGGCGCTTGCCACCGCGATCAAACTGGCCCGTGCCGGCCTGCGCGAACCGAACAAGCCGATCGGCTGCTACCTGTTCTCCGGCCCCACTGGCGTCGGCAAGACGGAAGTGGCGAAACAGCTCTCGTCCATTCTCGGCGTCGAGATGCTGCGCTTCGACATGTCGGAATACATGGAGCGCCACACGGTCTCGCGCCTCATCGGCGCGCCTCCGGGTTATGTCGGCTTCGACCAGGGCGGCCTGTTGACCGACGGCGTCGACCAGCATCCGCACTGCGTGCTCCTGCTCGACGAGATCGAGAAGGCGCACCCGGATCTGTTCAACATCCTCCTGCAGGTGATGGACAACGGCACGCTGACGGACTCGAACGGCAAGAAAGTCGACTTCAGGAACGTGATCCTCATCATGACCACGAACGCCGGCGCATCCGACGCCGCCAAAGAGTCGATCGGCTTCGGCCGCGGCAAGCGCGAAGACGAGAACGAAGAGGCGATCAAGCGTCTCTTCACGCCCGAATTCCGCAATCGTCTCGACGCGACTATTCCTTTTGCCGGTCTCAGCCAAGAGATCATCGAGATGGTCGTCGACAAGTTCATCCTCCAGCTCGAGACCCAGCTGGCGGATCGCAACGTCACGATCGCCCTCACGCCCAAGGCGCGGAAATGGCTCGCCACGCGCGGCTACGATGAAGCCTTCGGCGCCCGCCCGCTGGGCCGCCTGATCCAGGAGCACGTGAAGAAGCCGATGGCCGACGAACTCCTCTTCGGTTCGCTCCAGAAGGGCGGCGGCGTGAAGATCGACGTCGACAAGAACGATCCAGACAAGCTGTCGTTCAAGTTCGTCGAGAATCCCAAGCCGACCCAGAAGGAAAAGAACGAACCAGAATCGGTAGAGTAGGGCGACCTACGGAGAATGCAGAAAGGGCGGCTCAATCGAGCCGCCCTTTTTCATTTCTGCCGGCGCGCTCACCGTTCTCGGCTGATTGAAACAGACGGGCCCTACGGCTCCGGCGTCGCGCCGTTCGGATCCACAGCCGCGCCCTGCTGTGTCGGCCAGATGATCGGGTAGGGCGGGCCCTTAGCGTCCGGTTCGCCACAGGCCTGCCAGTGCATTTCCTGCACGGCGAAGCGCTTGCCGTCCCAGTGATACGTGCCTTCCGATCCGCACGCGCCATCCGTAGCGCCCTTGCGCATTGTCGTCAGCACGCCGGTGCCAGCGTCGAGCTCCGCCATGCTCGCCTGGTCCGTTGCGAACCAGCCACTCGCATCATAGTCCGGAATGGCCAGCATCGCCGGTGCATCCGTGCCGCGCGAAAGGAACAGCCGCACCGTGGTTGCAAACTCGCTCTTGCTGCAACCGAGCAGGATGATCGCGTCCTTCTCAAGTCCGACAACCTTGGACTCGAGCACCGCATCCGCCGGTTTCGTGCATCCGCCGATCACGTCGCTCAGCTTCTGCGCCGACGCGATCAGCGCGGCGTCTCCCTCGAGCGTGCGCGGCGCCGATGCGTTGGCGTCCGGTGTGGGCTCGCCACATCCGCCTGCCGCCAGCGCAAACACTGCCGCCGACGCGAAAAGCGAGATCGAACCAGAGCGCATGTCGTCCTCCAAATCGGACCCGAGTCATCACCAAACATTACTGCAAATCAATGGCGACACGCGCTCAAATCCGGGACGTGATCGTCGTTGTCGCAATCGCGACTACCAGTGGTCGCTGCGGGGTTTCCCCCCAAAAAGCTCGTCCAGCCGCCGCTTTGTGCCTGCCGAAACGTCATCCGGCGGTTGAAGCGGGTCGAAAAACCGCACTTCGGCGATTTCGCCGCGCTGCGTCGGCTCTCCCTGCGTCCATGACGCGATGCGGTACAGCAGCACGTGGTCGTTGGGAAAAAAAGCATGATTGGCGTGCACCGACACCAGTTCGAACGCCTCCGGCGCCGCCCTGATCCCTGCCTCTTCCTCCAGCTCACGGCCCAGAGCGTCGGCGCAGGTCTCGCGGCTTTCCACGCCGCCGCCGGGGAAATGCCAGCCGGGCGTGTAGGTATGTTTCAGCAGCAGCACCTGTCCCGATTGATCCACAACCACGCCGCGAACGCCCAGCGTCGCCGGCCGCCGCATGCGCCAGTAGGTTTGAAAGACCCGGTCTCGAAACGTTGGTTTTCTCAAGGGGGTAGGAGCCTTGCCTGAAACAGTCTAGGACAGGCATAGACCGGACACGGTCCAAGTCGGAAGGAGCATATCGTGGCTGCAGTGTGGGCTATCGTGGCGGTTGTGGCTGTATTCAGCCTCCTGAACATCATCGAATACCGCCGGATCGACTGACAGGCCCCGTCGGAGGGCGTGATTCAAGGGGGAGGCGGACAAGATGTTGTCCTCAGCGGCAGTTGCCGCGATCGTGTTCCTGGTCGCTGGTTTCGCCATCCTGATCTACGCTGGCGACTGTCTGGTGCGCGGCGCGCTCGCCGCCGCCTACAAGACCAACATCTCGCCGCTGCTCGTCGGCATCCTGATAGTCGGCTTCGGCACCTCGCTCCCTGAATTCCTGATCGGCGTGCAGGCAGCCTCCAACGGCTATTCCGGCCTCGCGCACGGCAACATCATCGGCTCGAACATCGCCAACATCCTGTTGGTGCTGGCGCTGCCTGCCTTGATCTTCCCGATCGCGACCGATGCGCCCCGCATGCGCATCACCGCCTTCTTCATGCTGGTCTGCACGGCGGCATGGATCGGCGTCACCATGTTCTTCGGCCTTACCGAACTCGTCGGCATCACCTTCCTTGTCGTCCTGGCCATCTATGTCGTGATGGCGTGGTTCATCTCGCGAGAAGACGCCACCGAGGACACCAAGGAAGAAATCGCGATCATGAACACGCCAGCCTGGCGCATGGTCATCCTGATCCTCATCGGTCTCGTCGGCCTGCCGCTCGGCTCTCGCCTGCTGGTCGACGGCGGCATCACCTTCGGCCACGAGCTGAATATTTCCGAACGGATCGTGGGCCTTACGGTCCTCGCCCTCGGCTCCTCGCTGCCGGAACTCGGCGCCGCCGTTGCCGCAGCTGTCCGCAAGCAGTCGGATGTTGCCATGGGCAACATCATCGGCGCCAACATCTTCAACATTCTCGGAGTTGGCGGGGTAGTGGGCATTCTCGGCCCGCGCGCGCATGTCAGCCCGGAATTCACGGCCTTCAGCAACTGGGCCATGGCCGCCGCCGCCGTGCTGATCGTGCTCGTAATCTTCCTTAAGCGCCGCGTGGGTTTCGCCACAGGGATCGTCTTCCTGTTGGGCTACGCACTCTACCTGTTCGGCCTCGTGAACAACTGGTCGTTCGAAGGGCTGGGCGACCTCATTATCGTCCCGTCGGCCCATACGCCGAACTAGTTGGCGCCAAGCTGATCAGTCGCTGACCGTCTTCGGCGTGATGAATTCCTGCAGCTTCAGCGCGCCCAGGTCGTCCTTTCGCGAATAAACCGCGGCTGCGCATGTGGGAAACTTCGCCCGCACTGCTGCATCCAGCGGCGTGTTACGCCGGGCGAGGCGGATCGCCAGTTCCTGCAGCCCCGGATTGTGGCCGATGATCATCAGCCGCGCGACCTTCGCGCGTTCAACCAGATGCAACAGCGTTTCGGCCGTCGCGTCGTAGAGTTCGTCGAGAAAGCGCGCCTCGACGCCCGGGAAGGCCGCCGAAACCAGTTCCCACGTCTCCCGCGTCCGCCGCGCGGCCGACACCAGCACCAGTTCCGGCTCCGCGCCCGCATCCGCCAGCGCCTTGCCTACCACCGGCGCTTCCTCGCGCCCGCGCGGCGCCAGCGGGCGGTCGAGATCCTGGCCGGTGTCGGAATCGACCGCGGCCTTGGCGTGGCGAAGAAGTACAAGCTGGCGCATCTGGTCCCGGCCTCTGTCCCGGCGTTTCCTCTGCCGCAAAGTCCCGAAGCTTGCCAAGAGCATAACCTCAAAACGCGACCTTACCGTGGCGTTCGCACCCACGATTTAATCCTCAAACCCTCTTGTGCGCCGCAATATGATAACCATCATATAAAGTGCCGAAACAGGGAGTCAAATCATGACCCGGGCTGTCATCGCTGGTTACGCACGCACTCCGTTCCATTTCGCCAACAAGGGCAAGCTCGTGGGCGTCCGC
>JBGAKC010000016.1:0-99987 GCA_044224605.1 Hyphomonadaceae bacterium | reverse complement strand
CCGAGCCTACGACCGACTGCGAGAGCCGTTGTACGGTTGTCGCCCGTGAGCATGACGAGCCGGACGCTGCTTCTGCGCAATGCATCGAGCGAGGTCTGGGCGGACGCCTTGATGGGGTCCGCTATGCCAAGGACGGCCACGGTCACACCATCGATGGCGACATAGATTGCTGTAACACCCTCCGAACGGAGATCTTCGGCCGCACCCGGCAGGGCGGAGGGATCAGAGCCGGTTTCGCGAAGATACCGCTCGGCCCCAACGACGATGCGCCTGCCGTTCACACGTCCGGTCACCCCCTTGCCCGTGGGAGAGTCGAACTCAGAGGGCGTTGCGAGGGATAGGCCGCGCTCCTTTGCGGCGGCGACGATGGCCAGCGCCAGCGGATGTTCGCTCTGCTGCTCAAGACTGGCAGCCATGGTCATGACGTCGTTCTCGCTGGCGCCGGCTGCCGTGCGAATGGCGACAAGGGCGGGACGGCCTTCTGTGAGCGTGCCCGTTTTGTCGAACACGATCGTATCCACACGTTCCATCCGCTCGAGGGCTTCGGCGTTCTTGATCAGGACCCCCATGCGGGCGGCGCGGCCGACGCCGACCATGATCGACATGGGTGTGGCGAGGCCGAGCGCACACGGACATGCGATGATCAGCACCGAAACCGCAGCGATGAGTCCGTAGGTGAATGACGGCGTCGGTCCCCAGATCCACCAACCGATGAAAGCGGCGATGGCGACAAGCACGACGGCGGGCACGAACCATCCGGCCACCTTGTCCGCCAGCCTCTGGATTGGCGCGCGGCTGCGTTGCGCTTCGGCCACCATGTGGACAATGCGCGACAGCATGGTGTCGGCGCCGACATGCTTCGCTTCGATCAGAAGAGCGCCGGTCTGGTTCATCGTTCCGGCTATAACCCTGTCGCCTACTGCGCGGGTCACGGGCATGGATTCACCCGTGACCATGGATTCGTCGAGGGTCGATCGACCCTCCAGAACGATGCCATCGACAGGCGTTTTCTCGCCGGGACGAATTCGCAACCGGTCGCCGACGATGATCTGTTCGATCGGGATTTCCTGTTCGGAATCCTGCCGCACGCGACGGGCGGTGCGAGGCGCGAGGTCAAGCAAGGCCCGGATCGCTCCACCTGTGCTTTCACGCGCCCGTAGTTCAAGAACCTGGCCCAGCAGCACAAGCACGGTGATGACCGCAGCTGCCTCGAAATAGACGGGAACGAGTCCGTGCATGTCCCGGAGCTCGGGCGGAAACGCCCCAGGCGCCAGCAATGCGACTACGCTGTAGAGCCAGGAGACGCCCGTTCCGAGCGCGATCAGTGTGAACATGTTCAGGTTGCGCGTGCGCAGGGAGTCGAGACCACGCTGGAAGAAGGGCTGCCCCGCCCAGAGCACAACAGGTGTTGCGAGCAGGAATTGAACCCAGACGCTGACGTGTGGAGCAAGCAGCGAAAGTCCGAATACGTGCTGGCCCATTTCGAGGATGAAGACCGGCAGGGCGAGCGCCAGGCCAACCCAGAAGCGGCGCGTCATGTCTGCCAGCTCGGGGTTGGGCCCGGCATCGGCGGCGGGCATCACGGGCTCAAGCGCCATGCCGCAGATCGGACATGCGCCCGGACCGTCTCGGACGATCTCCGGATGCATTGGGCACGTCCACTTGCTTCCTGCGGGGGGCGAAGAAGGCGCAGCGGCTTGGTGCGCTGCGTGATGGTTCGCTGCGTGATCATGGGCCGTGTAACGAGCGGGATCTGCCTCGAACTTCGCCTTGCAGCCGGCGCTGCAGAACAGAGCCTCGTGGTCTTCATGGAGAGTGCGGTGCGCCGTGTCGGGCTTCACCGTCATGCCGCAGACGGGATCCTTCGCGGCAGGCGCGGCGTGGGAATGGTCATGCTGGTGGTGATGATCATGCGGGTGAGACATTGCGAAGGCCTCTTGCCTGTCTTTTGCATATACCGTATGGGGGTATATCTTCAAGTACCCGTAGGGGGTATAATATGGACAAACTTGCCGCCGAACGGAATCTCAAGTCGCTGAATCGCGTCTCGGGGCAGATTCGCGGGATTTCGAAGATGGTCGAGGAAGACCGCTACTGCATCGACATCGTCACGCAGATCGAGGCCGCGCGCGCTGCGCTTGCCCGGATCGAGAGTGACCTCCTGCGGGGGCACCTCGAGCATTGCGTGCATCGTGCGATGAAATCACCCAACGCCGCAGAGCGGGACAAGGTGATCGATGAACTGGTCGGCGTATTCCGCCGCTAGGTCGTCGCCGGCGCTTGCGGTTCAATGCGCTCGGCCCAGACCACATAGCGCATCGGGCCGGAGACCTTTGCGTCGAGCGGCCAGCAGGTGACCAGTGCGATGCGCGACTTGCCCCCGTCATGGGTCTGAATGCCTGAGGCGTCCCAGCGGACGACTTCCGCGCCGGTGACGCGGAACGTCTCCTTGCCGTGGGGAAGCTGAACTTCGATCTCGTCGCCGGGTTTCACACTGCCGAGGAAGGCGAAGTGCGTGTCGCGATGGGCGGCGAAGACCGCGACGCCGCGTTCGCCGGGTGTGACGGAAGCAGCCATCAGCGTCGGGCCGAAGGCGAGGCTTTCTCCCGACGCGTCAGTAAGCGCGAGGACGCTGCGGTTCTGCTTCGGGAAAACGAGTTTGGCCGTGGGCGTGAAATCCGCCCACGGCCAAGGTCGCGCGGGATTGCCGGTTGAGAGCTGACGCTCCCAGGCGCTGGACATGAGGACCTGGGCGACCTGCGCCTTGGCCGGAATGTAGAGCGCCTGAGCGGCAATGAGCGCGCCCGCAATCAGGAGTGCGAGTGCGGACAGGGAGCGCGTGGAGATGGAAAAAGGCTTCCGGTCACCTCGCTTGTCATCCCGGCCGGAAGCGCGAGACGCTGGAGAGCCGGGACCCACTTCACTGAGAGCCTGATCGTTGACGACTGGGTCCCGGATAGCCGCCTCGCGGCTTCCGGGATGACAGTCTGTGGTCATGTAAGCGCCCGTGCGCATGAACCATGTCGTCATGGTCATCTCCAGTTTGCGAGCCCGCCCTGCCGGAGCCGGAGAGATCGGCAGGGCGGGCCGCCGGCTAGCCGTGTTCCCGCGCGGACGTTGAACCCATTCGGCCGACACTGGCTGTTGAAGCCCGTCCCCGGAGGCCGATGGCGGAACGTCCGCGCCGCAGAAGGGCGGCGCCGAACAGAACAAGTGAAAGTCCGAAGGCGAGCATCATTTCCCAGTTGCTGGCCGTGCCGGGCAGGGCGAGGTCCTGCTCTTCATTGGCCTTCTCCTGGGTCGGGCGGGCGTTGATCTTCTCCATCACGCCGTCAGGCAGTCGGTCGAACTGCAGCGCACGCGCTTCGGCTTCAGCGCCGAAGATGTGGCCGAAGTCCCAGCCTTTGGGCAGCATGCTGGCGATCTGACGCGTATCCAGCTTCTCGCCTTCCGGACGCGCCGGCGTCTTGTCGACGGCGACGAGGCTGGTGAGGCGCGAGACGAGATGGAAGTCGAGCGCGGTCTGCAGGACGCCCTTGTCGACGTTCTCCATGCTCATGCCGGTGTAACGGCTCTCCTCGAAACCGGCGATCTTCGCACGGGCCCAGAGCTGGGTGACGCCTGTGGACTGAGCGGCGTTGGCCAGCGAGAAGGTCTGGCTCCAGGCCTTGCCGTTGAGCTTGCCGGACAGCGTGAGGTCCCCCTTCAGGTCTTTCGCTCTTGCGACCATCGTCACCGGCTCGCCGGCGTAGAGGTCCGGCAGCGGCGAGGGATAGGCGTCGGCGGCGCCGATGGGCAGTTTCACTTCAAGGTCAGTCATCACCGGGTTCTCGAGTGCGGCGAAGAGTTTCGCGGACTGCTCGGCAACCTTGGTGACGTCGTCCATGTAGGTGAACGTGCCGCGGCCCTGACGGGCAGCGCGCGTCATGAAGTAGGCGTTCGGCGCCGAGCCGATGCCGACCGTGAACAGGCGCGAGCGGCCGAGGCCGTCATGGATGGCCGCGAAGAGCTGGTCCTCGTTGCCGATGGCGCCGTCAGTGATGAAAACGACCTGGCGCACCTCTTCCTTGTTGTTTTGATCATTGTCGACAAGCGCGGCCTGCAGGGCAGGCAGCATTTCCGTGCCGCCATTGGCCTGCAGGTTCGAGACGAAGCGCTTGGCGCGCGCGAGGTTCTGCTCGTTGGCCGGGACGGCCGCGGTGAACAGCTGGTCCATCGTGTCGTCGAATCGGATGACGTTGAACTCGTCCGTCGGCGCAAGCCGGTCGAGGGCAAGCAGGAGGCCCTGTTTCGCCTGGTCCATGCTCTGGCCGGACATCGAGCCGGAATTGTCGATCACGAAGATCGTCTCGCGGTCGCGGCGCTGGTTGGCCATCTTGATAACGGGCGGGTTCACGACGGCGAGCAGGTATTCCTCGCCATTGCGTTCCTCCCGGAACAGGCTGGCCGTCGGAGCCGAAGCAGGCTCCGGCGTCCACGACAGGACGAAGTCGCGGTCGGCGGGCACTTCACCATCCTTCAGGTGAATGATGGCGCTGTCCTTGTCGGTCTTGGAGATTTTCAGGTCGTGCGTCTGCGACGTGATGCTGGCGATCGGCACGCCTGCCTCGAGCGAGATGTCGAAGTTGACAGGCAGGCGCAGGCCTTCAACGCCGGAAGGTTCCAGGGCCGGATGCAGCACGGGAGGGGTGATCCTGTCGCGATCGGGAACCGGATCGTTGACCGAAATCGTCCGGCCGTTCTTGTCCGCCGTGAGCCCGAACGTGGCGGGCGGGTTGTAGCGCGGCCCGATCACCATCGGGAAACGGGTCGACCAGACGCCGTTATCCAGCCGGGCCTTGTCCTGGTATTCGATCTGGACGGCCACGGTCTCGCCCGGGCCGATATTGGCCAGCGACGTGGTGAACAGATTGGGGCGCTCCTCTTCTACGAGACCGGCGCGCTGGCCGCTGGCGGCGGCCTGCTCGTAGATCACGCGGGCTTCCTTGCGCTCCTTGATGTCGCCCTCGATGAACTTGTCACCGATGATGACCCTCAGCGTGTCCACCGCCGCGTCTTCCGGCAGGGGGAAGGCATAGACGCCTTCAACCCACTTGTCGGTCGGGTTGGTGAAACGCTGGGTGAGGCGCGTTCGGATCACCGGTCCCGCGATGTCCATCTTCACGTCAGCCGCGACGAGGGGCGCTTCAACATAGCGGCCCGGCGTCGACGACTGGAGAAGGAGAGAGCCGGAGGAGACTTCGGCTTTGCTCACCGTTCCATCGCGCGGTGTCTGCGCGTGGGCGGCAGGCACAAGGCACGTAGCAGCCAGCAGCGCGCCTGCCAAAGCCGGGCGCGTGCGCAGTCCATATGTTGTGAGGGTGATCATCTGTTCCATCGAGGGGGTCCCAGCCCCTTCGGAGAGACACACAACAATGTGACGTCGTCGGCTGTTTGCTTGCGCAATGACGTTGTGACGGCGACTGCGGCGGAGCGGCGGCGATTGTGGCGGACTGATGCGATGCGTTAAGAAGAGGACAGGCGAGGCGGCGTTGGGCGCCTCCAGTCAGATGCTGCGGCCGGAAACGGAAGCGTATCCCGCCGCCACTCGAAGGAGACCGATTTGGTCAGTATGAAGAAGAAAGCGGCAGCGGGAATCGCGCTTGCCGTTCTGGCGCTCGCAGCCTGCGCAGCGACGCCGGAGACGACAGAAGTCGTCGTTCCCGCGCAGGCGGAGCCGACAAAGCCTGCCAAGCCTGTTCAGCAAGCGCAGCAGCCAGCCCAGACTGCCCAAGCCGCGCCACAGCTTCCGCCGGCGCCCTTCATGCCGAAGGATCTTGCGCCGGACACCGTCAAGGCGGCGGACGAATTCCTCTGGCTGGAGAACGTCACCAGCAAGAAGTCGCTCGACTGGGTGAAGGAGCAGAACGCGAAGACGGAAGCCGTGCTGACGGCCGACCCGCGCTACGAGACCTTCCGCAAGGATGCGCTGGCGATCCTGACGGCGCAGGACCGCATTCCGGCGCCGACTTTCCGCGCCGAAGGCATCGACAATTTCTGGCAGGACGCCAAGCAGGTGCGCGGCGTGTGGCGGCACACGACGGTCGAGAGCTACCAGACCGACAAGCCGAAATGGCAGACCGTCCTGGACATCGACGCGCTGGCGAAGAAGGAAAAGGCCAACTGGATCTTCAAGGGCGCGGATTGCCTGGCGCCGGAAGAAACCCGTTGCCTCGTCAGCCTGTCGGACGGCGGCAAGGACGCCGTGGTCGTCCGGGAATACGATACGGTCGAGAAGAAGTTCGTTTCCGGCGGGTTCAGCCTGCCGGAGGGCAAGCACCGCATTGCCTGGATGGACGCGGACACCCTGCTGGTCGCCACGGATTTCGGGCCCGGCACACTGACCGAGAGCGGATATCCCTACATCGTCAAGGCGCTGAACCGCGGCCAGAAGCTGGGCAACGCCACGGAAGTCTTCCGCGGATCCCCGCGTGATGGCGGCTATGGCGTCAGCCCGGATGTGCTACGCAACAGCAAGGGGCAGGTGATCACGACGATCATCTCCCGCCCGCTGGACACCTTCCGGCAGGAAACCTGGGAACTGGTAGGCGCCAAGCCGATCCGGCTCGACCTGCCGCAGCGCGTGAACGTGCGCGGCGTGCTCTCGAGCGGACAGCCGCGCCTCGTCTTCACGGTCGAGGAAAACTGGCTGCCGAACGGCAAATCGACCGCGCCGGCCGGTTCGCTGATGGCGGTGCCGATGGCGATGCTGCGTCCGCCGCCGCCGGGCGTGAACATGGTGCTCACCAATACCGACGTCACGATCTTCGAGCCGAATGCGCGCCAGTCGGTGGAAGAGGTGGCGGTATTTGACGACCGCGTCGTCGCCTCGCTCTATGACAACGTCAAAGGCCGTGCGGCCGTGTTCACCGACAAGGGCGAATTCGGCGGCTGGGCTGAGACGCCCCTGCCGTCGCCGGACAACTCCGCGATCCATCTCGGCTCGTTCAGCCGGGAAAGCGGCGACCTGTTCTACTCGTTCGAAGGCTTCCTGACGCCCTCGACGCTAAGCCTTGCCGACGTCAACGCGTTCAAAGCCAAGGTCGTGAAGAAGGCGCCGGAGCGGTTCGATGCGTCGAAGGACGTGGTCGAACAGTTCGAGGCGACATCGAAGGACGGGACCAAGATCCCGTACTTCGTCGTTCATCCAAAGGACAAGGCGCTCAATGGTTCAACGCCGACCCAGATGTTCGGTTATGGCGGATTCCAGGTCAGCTATCCGCCGGTCTACAAGCCGGAACTGGGCAAGCTGTGGCTGGAGCATGGCGGCGCCTATGTCATCGCCAACATCCGTGGCGGCGGCGAGTTCGGACCGGCCTGGCACCAGTCGGCGTTGAAGGGCAACCGCCAGCGCGCGTTTGACGATTTCGCCGCCGTGGCGGGGGACCTCGCGGCCCGCAAAATCACGTCGGCCAGGCATCTTGGCATCTACGGCCGTTCGAACGGCGGCGTGCTGACCTCAGTGACGCTGACCCAGCATCCCGAACTGATCGGCGGCGCCGTGATCGAAAGCCCGCTGGTCGACATGCTGCGCTATCACGAGCTGCCGCCCGGCGCGTCGTGGATGGGCGAATACGGCGACCCGCGCATTCCGGCGGAGGCCAAGTGGATCGCGGCTTATTCCGGCTACCAGAACGTCCGCGAGGACAAGAGCTACCCGCAGGTCTATATCACCACCAACACGCACGACGACCGTGTCCATCCGGGCCACGCGCGCAAGTTCGCAGCGCGGCTGCAGGCGATGGGCTACCAGGCGCTCTATTATGAAGAGACCAATGGCGGTCACTCGAACGACTCTGACCCGCTGTTGAACTCCCAGCGCTGGGCGCGGCACTACACCTATCTGGCGCAGCAGCTCGGGCTCGAGTGAGGCCGAAAACATGAGAGGCGGGCGTCTGTCTGACGCCCGCCTCATGATGCCGGACGAATTGTCCGCTTACTTTAGGTTAGAGATCGCGACCCAGTTGTGGGCGAGGACGCCCGGGATGCCATCCTTGATGCCGCCCCAGGTTGCCTGCGCAGCCTCCTTCTGGCCCGAACGGAACTGGGCGATGCCGAGATGGAGCTTGGCGAGTTCAGCTTCTTCGCCCGTCAGGCCCTTCGTCAGCGCCTGCTGGATCAGTTCGATCGCCTTGGCGTTGTCGCCATAGCTGAGATAGGCCTCGCCGGTCTTGGCGATAGCCGTCGCAGTGCCCTTGGAGACGATGCCCGGCGTATCCTTGGCGAGGTTGACCTTGTCTTCCGCGCTGAGCTGCTTGGCGTCCTTCAGGTTCTTCTCGGCTTCCGCGTTGCCGGCGAGTTCGCCGCTGGCGATCGCGGGCTCGAGGATCTGCAGCGCCTCATTCGGCAGGCCGTGCTTCAGCGCCTCGGAAGCGGCAATGTTCTTCTCGTCCTTAGAGAGCTTCACCTTGGCGGCGTCGAGCGTGCGGAACATGTCGAGGCGCGTCTCATAGCCATAGCCCGGCATGTTCTGGACGCGCGCGATCAGCTCGCGCCAATAGACTTCGTTCGGATACTCGGCGACGAGGCGCTCTTCGGTCGCGTAGTAATTGCCCATGTCGTTGGCGGATTTGTGGGCCAGCATCAGGAGCTTGTAGTAGGGCTCCGGCGCCTTCGCCCCGCCAGACTTGGCCATGTCGATGGCCTTGTTGGCGTTGGTAATGGCCGAGGCCGAGTCGTTGGCTTTCAGGTAGTCGCGCGCCAGAGCGAAATACTGCTCGTGCGTGCCGCCATATTCTTCGAGGAAGGCCTTGGATGCAGCGAGCGACTTCGCCGTGTCGCCGAGCTTGCCATAGGCCTCAGGGATAGCCGCCTTGTAGGGTTTCAAGTCGGCCGGGGTCATCAGCTTGGTCGCCACCATTGCGTCAACGGCGGCGACAAGAGCGGCAGAGTCGCCAGCGTTGGCGGCGTAGGACACGCGCAGCTGTTCGACAGCCAGGCGCTCCTGAGGGATCTTCACGAGGGCTGCCGCCTGGTCGAGCTTGGCCTTGGCCGTAGCAAAATCCTTCGCGACGATCGCGGCGCGCGCCTCGTTCATCGGCCCGACCATCGCCTTCGAGACCTGCACGGCCGCCGGTTGCTGGGCGACAGCCTGCGGAACCGCAGTCGCCATGAAGACCGCAGCAAGCGCCACGCCGCCGAACTTGTTGAACCGCATCAGCCAGAACTCCCTTTTTTGCAGCGATTACCGGCCTCACGGGGGCGAGACAACGGCCTCCACTGCAAATTGATCGAATTGAAAGCAGTGGCTGGATTTTAATCGCAGCTAGGCCGCTCCAGCCAGCCGGGAAGGCCCTCTGCGACAATCGCGCACGGAATCGCGGTTCAAGAGCCGTAACCGGCGCTACAGACGGCCGGGTTTCCGGGAATTCCCGAGCGCGCCCCTCCACCCAATTAAATTGCCAACAGGCGGGGCAGGCGGCCGTCCCGACCCTTTTTTCCCTAACCGGAACAGCGTATCAGCGCGCGCATAAAAGCCGGAGGAACGCTTATGTCCGCCCCTGTGTCCGAAGCGCTGAAGCGCATCAAGCCGTCCGCCACGATCGCGGTGACGCAGAAGGCGCGCGAGCTGCAGGCGGCCGGCCATAACGTCATCGGCCTCGGCGCAGGCGAGCCTGACTTTGATACGCCCGACAATATCAAGCAGGCCGCCATCAAGGCGATCCAGGACGGCAAGACGAAATACACCGATGTCGACGGCATTCCGGAGCTGAAGCAGGCGATCTGCGCCAAGTTCAAGCGCGAGAATGGCCTCGAATACAAACCCTCGCAGGTGAACGTGTCGCCGGGCGGCAAGCCGGTGATCTACAACGCTTTCGTGGCCACGCTAAACGTGGGCGACGAGGTCGTGATCCCGACGCCGTACTGGGTCAGCTATCCCGAGATGGCGCTGATCTGCGGCGCAACGCCCGTGTTTGCCGAAGCCAAGGCCAGCGACAACTACAAGCTCAAGCCGGAAGCGTTGGAGAAGGCGATCACGCCGCGCACCAAATGGCTGATCCTCAACTCGCCATCCAACCCGTCGGGCGCCGCCTACACGAAGGACGAGCTGCGCGCGATCGCCGACGTTCTCCTACGCCACCCGCATGTCTGGATCCTGACGGACGACATGTACGAGCACCTGGTGTTCGACGGCTTCCAGTTCTGGACGATCGCGCAGGTCGAGCCGCGCCTTTATGACCGCACGCTCACCATGAACGGCGTTTCCAAAGCCTATTCGATGACAGGCTGGCGCATTGGTTACGCAGCCGGTCCGGAAGCCCTGATCAAGGGCATGGCCAAGGTGATGAGCCAGACAACGTCCAATCCGTCCTCGATTTCGCAGTGGGCGGCCGTCGAGGCGCTCAATGGAACCCAGGCCTTCATCAAGCCGAACCAGGAGCTGTTCAAGAAGCGCCGCGATCTCGTTGTCGGCATGCTGAACCAGACCGAGGAACTCCACTGTCCGACGCCGGAAGGCGCTTTCTACGTCTATCCGGACTGCTCGCGTGCGATGGGCAAGACCTCGGCGGGCGGCAAGAAGCTGACCAATGACGAGGAATTCGCTGCGGCGTTGCTGGAAGAAGAAAAAGTGGCCGTCGTCTTCGGTTCCGCTTTCGGCCTCGGCCCGGCGTTCCGGATTTCCTACGCGACTTCAACGGAGAAGCTGGAAGAGGCCTGCCGCCGCATCCAGCGCTTCTGCGGGAACCTCAAGAAGTAAGCTGCGGCAAAGGCAGCGTGCGGCCACAAAGGCGTTTGACGGAACGCGCACGTTGATTCACCTCTCACAGCAGGGTGCTGTTGGAGGCTGAATCACCATGAACGCTGAAGTTGCGATGGTGTTCCCCGCGGTCGTGCTGTTTTCCCTTAGCCTGGTTCTGACGCTCTTCTCGCTCTGGATGGCGGGAAAGCTGGCGCCGTGGTTCCTCCGGGAAAGTTTCGATCCCCCAACGATGCGCAGCTACTTCCTCGATCCGGCCGCCGACATGGATCTCACCAGGGCGCGCGTGGTCACCGTGCTGATCGCGATGGCGATCATGCTCTCCTTCCTGCTGGTGATCGCGATAGCCGTAAAGTTCGGCGGGATGTCGCTGTCCTAGGAATTCGCGAGATCAAGATGAAACGCCCCGGCGGTTGGCCGGGGCGTCTTGCCTTTTCAGCAGTCTCTTCCGCTATTTCAGCGTCGGCGAGTCGAGGTTGAGCTTCGACACCGGCAGGCGCTCCATGCCTTGCCGCTTGCCTTTGACGTCATCCCAGAACTTTGCTGCATCGCCCACGACAACCAGCGTGGCTTTGGCCGGGTCGTAGTAGGACTTCGCCGCGGCCTGCGCCTGTTCGGCGGTGACGGCGTTGATGTCGTTCGAGTAGGTCTGCAGCTTCTCGAGCGGCAGGCCGAACTGGGCGAGGGCGGAGTACTGCCCTGCGAGGCCGGACGTGGTTTCAACGGTGCGGCCGAAGCCGCCGATGATCACGGCCTTGCGGGCGCTGATTTCCTTGTCCGGGATCGGTTCGGCGCCGAGGCGCGTGAACTCCGAGATCATCAGGTCGACAACCTGCGGCACCGCCTCGTTGCGCGTCTGCGCTGCGGCGACGATCGGGCCGGGCTGCTTGCGCGCAGCGAGCGAGGCGTTGGCGCCGTAGGAGAGGCCGCGCTTGATGCGGATCTCCGCGTTGAGGCGAGCAGAGTAGCCGCCGCCGAGCACGTTGTTCGCCACGGCGGTCGCGTAATAATCGTCCGACAGGCGCGAAGGGCCGGTGCGGCCGAGGAAGACGGCGGCCTGGCCAATCTGCGGCATGTCGAGCGTCACGGCGCGCGGGGCGGCAGGCGCTCCGGCGGCAGGCGCTGCGGCGAGCGGCGTCACGGGTTTGGTCCATGCGCCGAAAGCTTCCTCCGCCAGCGCGAAGCCGGCCTCGGGTGTCACATCTCCGGCGATGACGAGCACAGCCGCATCGGGACGCCATTTCTCCGCGTGGAAGGCCACGAGTTCCGGTTGTGTCAGGCTTTTGATCGATCGTTTCGTGGGTGTGCCGCCATATGGGCCGGCGCCGAAGATCGCGCGGTTGATCGCGAGGCTTCCGACGGCGCGAGGCTGGGTCAGTTGCACATCCAGATTGTCGAGCGTCTGCTGCCGCGCGCGATCGAGTTCGGCCTGTGCGAAAACGGGGTTCTGGACGACATCGGCCATGATAGCGAAGGCCTGTTTCACCTTGTCCGAGCGCGTCGAGATCGAGACGTCGGTCGCGTCGGGACCGGAGCTCGCTCCGATGGCGGCGCCGAGGCTTTCGATCTCGCTGGCGATCTGCGTGGCCGAGCGGGTCTTGGTGCCGCGCGTCGCGAGATCGGCCGTCATCGAGGCGAGACCCGCCTTGCCCGCCGGGTCGAACGCGCTACCCGCCGAGATGCGCAGGCTGGCGCTGACCAGCGGCAGGCCAGGCTTGCTGGCGACGATCACGCGCAGGCCGTTGGCCAGCGTCTTCTCGCTCGCGCCCGGAACCTTGGCGGCGACCGGCGCGCCGGCCTCCGGCGGCAGCTTGCGCTGGCCTTCGGCGGCGAGGGTGTAGACCGGGATGTCGGCGGCGGCGATGTCGATCTTCGAGGTCTGGATCGTCGGCGCGTCCGCGAAGGTCGCCTCGGGTGCGCCTTTCTGCATCGCTTCGGGCAGGTAGTTGATCGTGACCGACTTCGCATCATCCATAATCGATCTGGCGACGCGCTGGATGTCTTCCGCCGTCACGGTCTGGAGTTTCGCGAGCAGCTCGTCCGACGCCTTGGCGTTGCGATAGAGGATGACGCTGCGGGCGAGATCATCGGCGCGGCCATCGGAAGTTTCGCGGGCCTCAAGCGCCGACGAGATCAGCTCGTTGCGCGCTTCATCCAGCTCGGCCGGCGTCACCAGCGTATCGCGCATCCTCGCGATCTCGGCTTTCAGAGCTGCGAGGCCCTGTTCGGCGGTCTTGCCATCGGAGAGGATCACGTAAAGCGCATAAAGGCCGGGCTGGGCCGTGATGTCGAAGTTGGAGCCGATGTCGGCCGCCACTTGCTGTTGATAGATGAGCGACTGGTAGAGGCGCGAGGATTGGCCGCGCAGCAGGATCGCATCCATCAGGGTAAGGGCCGCATTGTCAGGGCTCGCCGCATCCGGCGAAGGCCACGAGACGAGGACAGCCGGTAGCGGCACGTTGGGCTCGTAGACGGTGTAGGACTTGGCTTCCGTACGCGCCGGTTCGACGGCAGTGACCCGAGGGATTTCACGCTTCGGCGTCGTGAGGCCGGAGAAATATTTCTTCACATAGCCATCGAGCGTCGCCTCGTCGAAATTGCCCGAGACGACGAGGATGGCGTTGTCCGGCCGGTAGTAGGCGGCATGGAAGGCGCGCACGTCTTCGATAGTGGCGGCATCGAGGTTCTCGATCGAACCGATGCCGGGGCGGCCATAGGGGTGAACCGAGAAGCCCGACTGGTAGAGATAGAGGCCGAGCAGTTTGCCGTACGGATTGGAGAGGTAGGACTGGCGCAGCTCCTCCTTCACCACTTCGCGCTCGGACTTGAAGTTGGCGTCGTCGATGACGAGCGAGCCCATGCGATCGGCCTCGCCCCAGAGCACGCGCTCGAGATGGTTGGCGGGGACGGTCTCGTAGTAGTTCGTGAAGTCGTTCCAGGTGGAGGCGTTGTTGAAGCCGCCGGCGTCTTCCGTCAGGCGGTCGAAGCCTTCGGGCGGAAGGTTTGTCGTCGATTTGAACATCAGGTGTTCGAAGAGGTGGGCGAAGCCGGAACGGCCGGCGGGATCGTCCTTCGAGCCGACGTCATACCAGACGGTGACCGAGACGTTCGCCGTATTCTTGTCCGGCATCGCATAAACGCGCAGGCCGTTCGGCAGTTTCTTGCAGGTGAACTCGAGCGGGGCGATCGAGAGGCCGCCCCCGGTCTGCGCCTTGGCGGGAACATCGGTGGCGTCGCAGGCGGCAAAGCCTTCGCCTAGGCCGCTGGTCTGGTTGCAGGCGGCAAGGGCGACGCCGGCCAGGAGGGCGGCAGCTGCAAGGCGGAGCTTCATCATGGCTCTGTCTCTTCTCTGGAATTCGGGACGCCGAGGCTTAGCAGGGCCGATTGACGTGGGCGAGAGGTTTTTATCGATATTCGAGATGGGGCGACGCGGCGGGCATCGCCTTCGAAACCGGGTGTCTCGATCAGTCATTCTCTTCGCTGCGTTTCAGCGGATCGAATGATTTGCGGATAAGAAGGGCGATCTCGACGAGATCCCTGGGCGAGGGGATGTCGTAGCGTGTCATGTCGATTACCAGGTCGATGCCGTCGGCCATGGGGACGACTTCCTTTGCCGACTTCTTCTCCAGCGCGGGCTTCGCGGTCTTGCCACGCAGACGCTGGACGGCGGCCTTCAGCGCCTCGGCCTGTTTCGCCGTGAGGCCGGTTGGTTCGTTGCCCGGCGAGCCGAACAGGGCGCGCAGGGTTGCGCCGTGGCTTAGATAGTCGTTGTCGACCGCGTAGCCATCGAGCAGCGACTGGAACGAACTCGACCTGTCGCGGATCGTCTCAAGGTCGAAGCCCCAGTCCTGCAGCAGCTTGCAGCGCTTGAGCTGGCGGAGGTGTGTATCGGTGAAATGCGCGCCCGGCCCGCGCGCGAGCGGCCGGTCGATCAGCTCTTCCTGCACGTAGTAGCGCACCGTGCGGAGCGAGACGCCCGCAAGCGCCGCGAGCTGTTCGGCGGTGTAGCGCTTCTCATCGTCAGCCATGTACTGACAGTTAGTGTCAGTATCGAAACTGTCAAGATTTGTCCGCGAGAAGGCCGCCCGGCTGCACCCGCGCGGCTCTTGCAGTCGCGCTAGTTCGGCGCGGCTGGCGCGGCCATTCCGCCGAGTTCCTTCTGCGCCATCTCCATGATCAGCGGCTGGAGCTTGGCCATGACCTTGGGCTGGTACTCGGCCATGACGGCCGGCATCTTCTTCATGATGCCCTGGCCTTCGGGCGAGCCGTAGAAGTCCTTCATCTTGGCGAGTTCCGGGCCGGAGAACTGGGTCGCCATGATGCCGCCCATCTCCTTCATCAGCTCGGGCATCATCGCTTTCACCTTGACCATGTATTCGCCCATCATCGTCTGGGCGCGCGTCTGGCTCTGCGCCGCGTTGGCGAGGCAGGCGGGCTGCTTGTCGGCCGGCAGCGACCCGCACATCGCGCTCATGTCGGGCATGGAATTCTTGGCGACGGCGTCGAACATCTGGTCGATGGTCTTCGGATCGGTCATCGATGTTGCGATTTCGGTCGCCAGCGCCAATTTTTCTGCGTCGTTCTGCGGAATGGGCGTTGTTGCGCTTGATGCTCCGCCAGTCGCGCCGTTGCAGGCCGCAAGGATTGCGGCTGTTGCGCCTGTCAGAATGAGTGTCCGGAAGGTCATGAAGTCCGTCCCCTGCTTTTGTGAAACCGGAATCTAGAAAATCGAATACCCGCCGTCGATCACGAAACTATCGCCAGAGTGATAGCTCGAGGCATCAGAAGTCAGATAAACCGCGACGCCGCCGAAGTCTTTCGGCTCGCCCCAGCGGCGGGCTGGGACGCGCGGGATGACTTTCTCGGCGAAGGCGGGGTTGTCCTGCGCGCCCTGTGTCATGTCGGTGGCAATCCAGCCGGGCAGGACGGAGTTCGCGCGGACGCCATAGCGGGCGTGTTCGACGGCGATGGATTTCATCATCGAAATCACAGCGCCCTTGGTGGCGGCGTAGGCTTCATTGCGGGCCGCGCCCTCGATCGCCGCCAGCGAGGCGACGCCGACCAGCGAGCCGCCGGGGTCGCCGGCGTTGGCGCGCTCGACCATGTGTTTGGCGGCTTCGCGCAGGGTAAAGAAGACGCCGTCGAGGTTCACGGAGAGAACACGGCGGTAAACTTCAGTGGGGAATTCGGCGAAGGATTTGGCGCCGCCGCCGATGCCGGCGTTGGCGAACACGCTGTCGATGCGGCCGAAATGGCCAGCGACTTCCCGCATGGCCTCGGCGACCTGTTTCTCGTCGGCGACGTTGACGGTCCAGGCCTTGGCGCCGCTGCCCAGCTTCTTCACGGCTTCGGCATTGTTCTTCTCGTTCGAACCCCAGATCGCGACGGCGGCGCCCGCGTCGTAAAGCGCCTGCGCGAAACCGAACCCAATGCCGCGATTACCCCCGGTCACGAGGGCGACTTTTCCTTCAAGATTGAACGGGGCGTAGGGCATCGGCGTCTCCTCGGATTTTTGCCAAGCATGAAAGGCGCAGCGGCTGCGTCAAGCTATTCTGCGGCCATCGTCAGGGCGCCGAACGGGCCTTAGTTCCGCCCGCCGGCTATGGCAGGGTCGGGCAGGGTTCGGAGCTGGCAGATGCGCAGGCTTTTCCTGGCGGTGTTTGTGGCGGCAGTCATCGCTGCGCCGGCTTTCGCTCAGGTGGTGAAGGACGGCTATGCACTCGCCGGAACGAAGCTGCGCGAGGCGTTGTTCGGCATAGAGATGAGCGGATACTCGCCGACCTTCGGGTTTTCCTGGCGCGAGTGCATCCAGCCCAATGGGGATACGATGTACTACACGCCTGGCGGCGTGATGCACGGCAAGCTGACCATTTCGGGAACCGGACAGGCCTGTTTTGCCTATGAGGATGACGGGTATAGAACCCCGTCCTGTTACACGACGAAGCAGACGGAGAAGGGTCTCCGGTTCGAGGGTGAGTTCGACAGCGTGTTCATCACGACGAAGATCGTGAAGGGCGTCACGACTTGCAGCCCCGACGACCTGATCGGCTAGGAGTTCGCCATGGCTGACGACATCGGCACGCGCACCACCGAATTCATCGCCCGCCTCACCGAGGCGCTGGGGCCGAAGGGCGTATCCACCGATCCTCAGGAGATTGATCCGCACATCAGCGACTGGCGTGGCCGGTGGAAGGGCTCGACGCCCGTTCTGGTGAAGCCTGCGACGACGGAGGAAGTCTCGAAAGCGATGACGCTGTGCGCCGAGTATGGCTTTGCGGTGAACCCGCAGGGCGGCAATTCGGGCATGGTCAACGGTTCGGTCCCCCAGGGCGAAGTGCTGATCTCGCTCAAGCGCATGAACAAGGTGCGCGACGTCGATACGCTGAACGATTCAATGACGCTGGAAGCCGGGGTCGTGCTCACGCGTGCGCAAGAGATTGCGGATGAGCACGGCAAGCTTTTCCCGCTGGCGCTGGGCGCGCAGGGGGTGGCGATGATCGGCGGGCTGATCTCGACGAATGCGGGCGGCGTCGGCGTGCTGCGCTATGGGATGATGCGCGACCTCGTTCTGGGCATCGAGGCGGTCCTGCCCGATGGGCGGATCTGGAACGGGCTGCGCGGGCTGCGCAAGGACAATACGGGTTACGATCTCAAGCAGTTGTTCATCGGGGCGGAAGGGACGCTGGGCATCGTGACGGCGGCGACCCTGAAGCTGTTCCCGAAACCGGCGGTGAAGGAGACGGCGTGGGCCGTGGTCGAGAGCCCGGCGAAGGCGGTGGAGTTGCTGCAGATCGCGAAGGCCGCGAGCGGCGGGGCCGTGACGGGGTTCGAGATCGTGCCGAAGCTGGGGCTTGAGCTGGTGCTGAAGCATATCCCTGACACGCGCGATCCGCTGCCGAGCACGGCGCCTTGGCGGGTTCTGGTCGAGCTATCATTGCCGCGCGAGGAGGGGGCTCGCGAGATGATGGAGAGCCTCTTGGGCGACGCCATCGAGAAGGGCGTAGCTGCCGATGCGGCGATCTGCGAGAACGAGGCGCAGAAGGCCATGGTCTGGAAGATCCGCGAGAACATCGCGGTGGCCGAGCGCGCGCACGGCAAGGCGCTGAAGCATGACGTCTCGGTGCCGGTCTCGCGCGTGGCGGAGTTCATGGAGCGCGGCGCGGCGCTGGCGTCGTCGCTGCGGCCTGGCGTCGACATCATCGCGTTCGGGCATGTGGGGGATGGCAACATCCACTTCAACGTGACGCCGCCGCCGGGGGCTGATCAGGATGCGTTCGTCTCGAAGGATGGACTGCCGGTGTCCGAGGCGATCCACGATCTGATCGCGAGCTTGAATGGCTCGATCTCTGCCGAGCATGGCATCGGGCGGCTTAAACGCGATGAGCTGGCGTGGCGCAAGTCGCAGGTCGAGATGGACATGATGCGCGCGGTGAAGAAGGCGCTCGATCCCGATGGGCGGATGAACCCGGGGCGAGTGCTCTAGGCCGCCAGCGTCGTGATCACCGGGCCGTTCTTGGTGGCGACCAGCGTGTGCTCGTACTGGACCGTAGGGGCGTTCTGCTTGTCGGCGTATAGGGTCCAGCCGTCGTGGCCGTCGATGGCCCAACTCGCGCCGAGGGAGAGGAAGGGCTCAAGGGTGAAGACGAGGCCTTCGTTGATTCGGCGGCGCTCGGAAAGATCCTTCCAGGTGGGGATCTCGCCTGGATCTTCGTGGAGGGCGCCGCCGACGCCGTGGCTCGCGAGATTGCGGATCAGCGTGTAGCGATGCTTGCGCGCGAATTCCTCGATCGCGATACCGGGGCCGTTGAGGCGCGCGCCGAGCTTCACCTCGTTGATGCCGGTCCAGAGGGCGCGCTTGCCATCGCGGCAGAGAATTTCGAGGCGCTTCTCGCCGCCATTGAGCACGAAGCTCGCGCCGGTGTCGGCGAAGTAGCCGTTCTTTTCTGCCGAGACGTCGATGTTGATGAGCTGGCCAGCCTTGAGAACCTGCTGGTTCGGGATGCCGTGGGCGATCGCCGGGAAAATGCTGATGCAGGTGGCGCCGGGGAAGTTGTAGGTAACTTTCGGGGCGGACTTCGCGCCTTCGCGCTCGAGGAATTCAGCGCCGATGGCGTCGAGTTCGGTGGTGGTCATCCCCGGTTCGGCGGCGCCGCGCATGGCTTCGAGCGCCTGCGCCACGATGCGGCCGATATGTTTCAGGCCGTCGAGCTGGTCTTCGCGTTCGATGGTCATCCTAGGTCTTGGTCTCGGCTTCGGTTTTCTTCTGCGCCTTGGGCGCGCCGAGGCTGTAATAGGCGGTGGCCGGATCGACGGGAGCGGCCACAGGCGAGGGTGTTGCGCCGTTGGCGGCCGCCGGGGCTTCCGCCGGCGGATTGGCCGCGGGCTTCATGATATTGGCGCCGTTGGAGGCGCGTTCAACGGTGCGCTCGGAGAGGCCGAGCTCGGAAGCCGTGAAGGCGACGAGGCCGCCGGACTTGCAGAGCATCTGCACGATGTTCTGCCGGGTCTGCATCTCCAGCATGCGCATCAGGACTTCGACGGTGGCCGGGTTGGCCTTCTCGAGCATGTCGACCAGATCGTCGAGGTGCTCGTTGTCGTAAGCCATCGGGCCGTTGGCGAGGTCCTTGTTGATCGGCTTCACCGCGGGTTCATAGGAGAACATCGCCTCATAGACCTTGATGCCGAGCTGCATGCCCGTGGCGTGGTTCGGGTCGGCCGGGAATTCGATGTCCTGGAGCTGGCGGAGGACGGAGGCCTCGATCTCGCGCTGCCTGGCGAAGACGTCCTGGTCCTCGTGCTCGCCGATGGCGTTGTCGAACAGGTTCTCGACGCGGGCGGCGAAGGCCGTGCCGAAGCTTTCCATCTGGGTCGGGATGATGATGCGGTCGATATCGAGCTGGAAGGCGACCTTGGCCCGGATGATCAGCTGGCGCTTGTCGGCGGTGCGGGTGACGAAGGGGCGGGGGGCGATGGTGTGGACGCGCAGGGAAATCTCACCGGTGCGGCGGTTGACGAGCGATTTCTCGAAATTGCCGCCCGAGGCGTCGGTGGTGATGATCGAGATGGCGGGGGCGTTGCGATCGCGCAGGACCTTGATGCGGGGGTCCCAGATGGTGATGGGCGCACGCAACGCGCCGTAGAAGTCGCCGCCCTTCGTGGTGATGAAGGTCGCGTGGGCGCCCGCGTCGTAGGTGCGCGCAGCTCGGTAAACAAGGAAGATCAGAAGCAGTCCCACAAGGACTGCGAGCACGACCGCAGCGATCTCAAGCATTGATAAGGTCCCGCACCACTCGCCACCCCCTGGCAGGCCAGACAGTAGCTGCCGATTGAGACAGCTACAATTCAAAAAGACCGGCTCCCCCTGGGGCTTGGCCGCCGAATTCTACCGGAAGCAGAATGTCGTCTGCGTAATGCCCGTGCAGGGCAGGGTTCTGCTGTCGAATTGTCGGGCATTTACTTTGATTGCGCGCCGCGCCGGGCAATCGGCAAGGGGCAGTCGGCAATCGTTATTCCCCTCCGCTCTCTCGTCCGCTCCAGGTGAAGGTCCGCACCCCGCAGAAGGGTCCTCGCGGGGTAGTTTGGTCCGGGTTGTGGCGGGAGATCGGGAGCTGTCGCGGCGCTTGAGGGTGTCGAGGCCGAGGATCGCGCCGAGCCGGCTTAGGGCGGGAAGCGTGTGGCGTGCGAACAGGCTGGGGCCGGGCGCGTGTCGCGAGAAGCGGGACGAGGCCGCGCTTCATGCGGGCGGCAAGACGCGCGATGCGCGTCCACGGGTCGGTGCAGACGCGGAGGATGGCATTGAGCGGGTAAGCCAGTGGGAGCGGATTGAGCATGCGGCCACTCACAGGGTTTGAGGAGCGACGCGGCCCGCTCGGGCTTTGGCCGGGTACAGGCGGCTGGGCCGGACGGAGATTGGCGAAGCTGGCGCGCCGGGTCGTCGGGTTGGCCGCGTCGAAGGACAGGTCCGGCCATGGACATGGCTTGTGGGGGCGTTTCGGGTGGAGCGGGCCGGGATCGGGCAAATCGGCTGCCCGCGCCTGTGCCCCGATGAAGATGATCCGGCGGAGCATCAGCTCCACAGGCCAGAGCCAGTCGAGGCGCTCATACATCCGCCTTGCTGGACCGCGCCGAGAGCAATGAGCAGAACCGGGGACCAGATGCGGGCGATGATCACCTTGAGGATGTCCCGGGCATGGCAGTCGGCGTCGGCGGTGTCAGGCGAGGGGAAGCTGTCCTGCGTCGACGGTGGATCGAGCACGTCGATGCGCGGGTCGAGAGGGAAGCCGAAACCGGTCGCGCCGGAATGGGTGGCTTCTGAAGGGGCGCCGTCCTGGGTCATGCGGGGAACGTAGGCCCGCAGGAGGGGGGAGGGGTGATGCTTCCGGCTGTCCCACGGGGTCGGAGGCTCAGGACGATGAGTTTGTTGGGGTGGGGACGTGGTTGTCCCACCATTGGCGTGCGGGGTTCAAACGGATGGCAGCGGCTTTCCTTCTCCCCCGCTTCGCTGGGGGCAGGAAGGCGTCGGTGGTTCCAGCTCACCGGCGGTGATTATGCACAGGGGTGATTGCGCCATTGGCGCAGGGGCGGCGCGGAAAAGCGGCCCTTCGCTGTCGCTCAGGGCGTTCGCCACTCGATTTGATCCCGCGGATCAATTCGCGCCTTCGGCGCCGTTTGCTCACCCCAGAAAGTGTTCGTGCCCACCCGGAGGACCGGGTGGGCACGAGGAATGCTACACTAGTCTCTGGGAATTGGGCGGCCTCAACTGAGTGAGGCGCTGGCCAAGGACTGGCTGCCCAATGCGAAGAGCCTAAAGCCTACTTCTTCTTCTTCGCCGGTTTTTTGGCGGCGGCTTTGGCGGGCTTCTTCGCAGCTTTTTTGGCAGTGGCCATTCTAAGTCTCCTTGAGTGGTCCCTGACGCTTCACTCGCTAGCGAGCTGGCGCCGATGAAGTTGAGTCTTCTCCGATCGGAAATCCGACTCAACGAATCTGTACATACACTATCTTGTCACGAGAGTGCAGCACCTCTTCGCAAGCGATCGTTGATCGCCTCGCCGAGTCCGACCTCCGGAATGGGCGCCACGGCGATCGCGGCGTGAGTTGAGTCGAGCACGCGCAGCATCGCGAAGAGGTTCGACGCGGCCTCCGCGAGGTCGCCGCGAATCGAAAGGTTGAGAGAAGGTGAAACCCCCTCGGGCGGCGCCCCGAAGGCGAGGAAGGCCTCCCCTGACTCGACGTGAGTGGCGCCGAGTCGGAGGCGCGCGCGGGGTGCGTAGTGGCGCCTCAACATGCCGGGCGCGACAACCCCCGCGGCCTGGTCCGGAGACCTCAGCGGGCCTGTGAGCAACTCGATCTCGGAGCGCGCAAGGGCGCCCGCGCGGAGCATCACGGCGCCGTCTTCGCCGGGCGCGATGATGGTCGACTCGAGGCCGGCGCGGCACGCGCCGCCGTCGATGATGAGGTCGATCTTCGAGCCCAGTCCGGCGGCCACGTGAGCCGCCGTAGTGGGGCTCAACTGCTCCGATGGATTGGCCGATGGCGCAGCGAGAGGTCGCCTGACACGCGAAATAATTCCAAGCGTGGCAATGTGTTGTGGCTGGCGCACCGCGATGGAGGGCAGGCCGGCGGTGACGAGCTCGTGCACGGGGCATGACGGCGCACGCGGCAGTACGAGCGTGAGCGGACCGGGCCAGAAGCGCTCCGCGAGACGGCGCGCGAGCGGGCTGAAGTCGGCGAGGGACACCGCCATCGCGAGGTCTGCGACGTGGCAGATAAGAGGGTTGAAGGAGGGGCGGCCCTTGGCTGTGTAGATCGCGGCGACCGCGGCGCCGTTCGTGGCGTCGGCGGCGATCCCATAGACGGTCTCGGTGGGCACCGCGACGAGCCCGCCCGCGAGGAGGACGCGGGCCGCTTCGTCGAGTGCGGCCGGGTCGGCGCCGAGGATGCGCGCGGGGGCGCGAGGCGCCTTTTCTGAATCGGAGTTCATCGAATTTCGAGTCCGCAGGCGAGCGCGATGCGGCGCCCGCGAAGGCGCCGCGAGAGGTCATCGAGGCGCCTCGCGCGCGTCTCGAAGCGGGACTCGATGAGGCGCATTTCGATCACGCGCTGTGGCATGAGTGACACAGTTTTTGACCTGCTCGAGGGCGCCTTCGGCGCCGATTTCGACTCGAAGAGAGCCCGCGCGAGGACTCGCGCGGACGAAATTCGAGTCGTGAGTCGGAGACTCGCGAGGGGCCTCACGTCGCTCCTCACTGGCGCGTCGCGGTGACGTCGATGACGACGCCGACGTCGTCGGCGACCCATTCGGCGTCGCCCTTGGCCTCGGTGGGCGTGCCCGTGCCGATGTTCATCGCCATGCGCTTCAGGGTGACCTCGCCGTGCATCTTCGCGGTCTTGCCGTCGATCGCGAGGGTGAAGGGGAGGCGCACGGGATAGTCGAGGCCCTTCAGGTGAAGGACGCCAGTGGCTTCATATTGAGTATCGCTAAGTTTGAAGAGCCCGCCCTTCACTTCGAAGGTGGCTTCGGGGTTCTTGGCGACGTCGAACCAGTCGCCCTGCGTGACGTTGTCGTCGAAATAGGGCTCGCCCGTGCTGATCTTGCCGGTAGGGATGACCACGCGGACATAGCCGTCGACGGGTGTCTGCGGATTGGCGGGCGCATCGGTGTCGAGCTGGATCTGCGCGGTCCAGCCGGGGAACGCGCCCTGGAAGGCGCGCCCCATGTAGGCGGATTTGAACGCGATGGAGCTCTTCCCATAATCGACGATCCAGGCCGGCGCCTTCGATGCGGGAGCCTGGTTCTGGTCGGTGGTGACGGTGGGCGGCGCATCCGAGGGAGGCGCGGCGAAGGAGAGGCCAGCGACGGCGCCGAACAGGAGGATCGAGGCGCCGAAGGCCCAGATGGCGCCGTGTCCGTTGTCCACAGGGCCCTGCGTGCGGCCGAAGATGCCGGGGGCGATGCGCGCCATGAGACCATCCTTGTCGATCAACTGATGCTTCACCGCGCCGGCGAGGTGGAGGACGAGCAGGCCGACGATGACGAAGGCGAGGTTGTGGTGGAGGAACTCGGTCGCCTCGGCGATGGGCTCGCGGGTTTCGGGCGGCAGGCCGGCGATGCCGGGGGCGTAGAAGGGGAAGGTTCCAAAGAAGAGCGTCTCATGCTTGTCGATCTCGGCGGAGGCCATGATCCAGCCGGTGAGCGGCATCGCCAGCATCACGACATAGAGAAGGATGTGAACGGTGTTCGCGAGCAGCTTCTGCGCGGCGGGCATGGGCGGCTCGGGCGGCGGCGGGTTCATCACGCGCCAGAGGATACGGGCGATGGTGAGCAGGAGAACGGTGATGCCGAAGGACTTGTGCAGCTGGATGATGGCTGTCTTCGCGCTGCCGGGGCCGCCGGGGATCAGGTAGTCCATGATCCAGCCGACCGCGAGCAGGCCGATTATGAGAAGCGCGATGGCCCAGTGCAGGGCGATGGCGACGGCGGTGTAGCGCTGCTGCGGGGAAGTGGAGGCGGGGACGGCGTCCGGCTGGGTGGCTTCCGCGGTCATGGTGTGGTCCTCTACGCAGGCGTGTCTCTTGGGGGTGATATGGCACGAAACGGGCGGTGGGTCGAAGCGGGGGTGGTGGGGCTGGTTCTGGCGGGGTGCGCTTCGGGTGAACCGACCGCGCCGGTCGAGCAGCTGAACGCGCGGGACGGGCGTATCGTGTACGCGGTTCACTGCAGGAGCGAATTCAAGTCTCCGATGGATTGCGAGGCCAGGGCGCGCAGGCAATGCGGCGGGGATTATGACGTGCTGGACCAGACAGAGGTCCTTGGCGTTAGCGGTGTGGGCATGAGCCTGGAGATCGCCTGCAAGGCTAGTGCTTCGTGAATTCGGCTTCGATGATGATCTCGACGTCGTCCGAGACGATGGAGCGGTAGGCGAGGAGGCCGAAGTCGCTGCGGGTGAGGTGGGCGCGCGCGGAGAAGCCGACGGCGGGGCGGAACTGGTAGAGCGGGGCGTCGTTGAGGGAGCCGTTATAGGTGACGTCGAGCGTCACGGGCTGGGTGACGCCCATGAAGGTGAGTTTGCCCGTGACCTTGCCGGTGAACTCGCCCGTGGTCTCGACCTTCGTGGACTCGAAGATGATCTGCGGGAACTGCTTTCCTTCCATCAGGTCCTCGCCGATGCGGCGGTCCCAGTCCTTGTCGGTGGGATGGTCGGCCTGCACTGACAGGGGATTGATGATGGCCTTGACGTGCGAGGCGGTGGGGTTTTTCGGGTCGAAGTCGAGCGCGGCGTCGAAATCGGTGAGGCGGGCGGTGTAGCTCGACAGGCCCATGTGCTTCACCCGGAAGAGGAGCGAGGCGTGCGGCTTCTCGAGCTGGTAGGCGCCTGCGGGGAGAGATTGCAGCGCCTGCGGTGTCTGCGTGGCGGAGAGAGCGCAGGCGGAGAGGGCGCCGGCTGACAGAACACAAGTCGCAAGCAGGACGGCGAGGCGCATGGTTTGGCTCTCTATCGGCGACGTCCCCGCTGAAGAAGGTATAGAGAGACGGGCGCTGGCCCAAGCCTGCGTGTCAGGAAGAAAAGTCGTGGGGGTTGCGACCTGTCGGGGCGGATTGAAGCAGGCGGCGGCGCTGTTTGTGGAGAGCTTCGAGGGCGGCAAGATCTCGTGAACTCGCCGGGCCGTGGACGGCCTTCATGAGTTTCGCTTCGAAATGGCGGATTGCGCGGTCGATGCGCTCGCGGTCGTCCATCGGTCAGTCCCCAACACTGACGTTTGCGATGGAAGTAGGATAGGAAGGGCGCGTGGCAAGAAAGTGGCGGATGAGCAACAAATAACTGAGTGCAGGGCGCGCGCCCTCGTGGTTCGACGAGCGCGATGCATAGCTTTCGCCAAGCATCGCTGCTCACGATGAGGGCAACCCTTTCGTTGACCTTTTGGCCCTCATGGTGAGCAGCACGCGTAGCGTGCGTCTGTCGAACCACAAGGGCGTAAGTCCCGACGACTACTTCTGCACCAGCTCGGAGTTGATCTCGATGCGGATCTCGTCGCCGACGGGGCCGCCGATGGGCATGCCCCAGTCGGAGCGCTTGAAGGAGCCTTTCAGCTGGAAGCCGACCTTGTGCTTGTTGGCGCGGGGGTCGTTGCGGTTGCCGATGTAGGTGACGTCGAGCGTCACCGGCTTGGTCACGCCGAGGAAGGTAAGGTTGCCGGTCATCCTGCCGGTGTTGTTCCCGGTCTTGGTGATCGACGTGGAGGCGAAGGTGATCTGCGGGAATTTGCCGGCGTTGAGGAAGCGGTCGCCATTGGCGACCTCGCTGTTGAAGTCGGTCGTGTTTCCGGCCGGGCGCGTCCTGGCGTAGTCGGTCTCAATCGATTTCGGATCGATGGTGGCGGTGACTTTCGACTTGGTGACGTCGTTGGGATCGAAGGTCAGTTGGATGTCGAAGCTGGTGAAGCGGGCCGAGTACCAGGAGAGGCCGTTGTGGAGGCCCTGCCACTGGATGGTGGTGTGCGGCTTGTCGGCGACGTAGGCGCCGGCGGGAGCCACGGACGGCGCCGAGGGCGCGCCCTGCGCCAGCGCCGGAGCGGCGAGGGCCGCGGCGGCGGCGATCACGGTGAGGAAGCGGCGCATGGGTTCTCCGTTGAAAAGTGCAGTCCCGTTCTAGGCGCGCTGCGCGATCCGTGTCGCCTAAGCGCGGCTGAAGAGTGTGTTCGGGCCTGCTTTACGTAAAGGGCGGGTGGGACGGCAAACGCAGCCGCGCCACAGGCCTGACGCGAAATTGATGTTTTTGTCACTCATGCAATCCCCTGCGCTGGAAATGGCGATGCGCCGGGGCTAGCGTTTGCAGGACTCAATTGGCGGCGCGGGGGCCCGCCCGAACAGGGGACGGACCATGATCTCAAGACTGGCTGGCCTGGCCGTTGCGCTGGCGGCGGGGGCGCTGGCTGCGACGCCTGCGTATGCGCAAAAGAACTACAACGACCTCAACGAGCAGGAACTCAACGAGCTGTTCTGTGTCTATGACGGCATCGGCAATTCGGAGGCCTTTTACGACATCGGGGATGCGGCGATTTCGGAAATCGACGTGTTGGGCGACTACTCCGATGCGGCAGATCTCTCGAAGTCCTATGTGAAGACCTGCTCCGACAAGTATCACTGGGACGATGAAATGGCTGACATCGCGATGATGGTTGGCATCGTCGGCACGGCTTCGGACGTGCTGATGGAAGATATGCTGGATGCTGGCTTCAAGGACGCCGACCTCGACATCGTGCTGGATGCGCTCTCCGAATTCACGGACGAGGAACTCGACGCCCTGAACGACGCCTCCTACCGCAAGAACCAGACAATGAAGGACAAGATGCTTGCACAGGTGCGACAGGCGGGCGCGACGGTCGGATCAAGCAATGTCGACGATGTGCTGCTGCTCATGGAGCTCAACGTCATGGGGTTCTATGCGTCGGGCGACTGGGTCGACTACGTCTTCAACTGAGGTCGTGGGTTGTGAGGGGAGTATGAGGCGTCGTCTTCATTCCGCGGTGTGCGTTGCTCTCGCAACGTGGCTTGCGCCGATCGCAGGTGCGCAATCGCCGACGGATGGAGGAGCTTCGTGCGTGCATGAAACATTGAAGACTCGGGGCGTCGCCGCGATCGTGGCGGAGACATACCTGACGGACTCGGCGCCCGAGGACGTGCTGAATGATGCGCGTCTGCATCTCGCCGACGCGGTGAAGTCGTGCATGGAGGAGCGCGGACTGTCGGAGAGCCAGTCAGCGGCGGCGCGTGATCTCGGCCTCTACGGCGTGGCGCTCGACTTTCTGGGCGACAGGCTGAAAGCGGGTGGAGCGAGCGCGGCGGCGGTCGCGAGCGTGCGCGCGGCGATCGGTGCGTTCAGCGACGACGACATCGACAGGTTCTTCGAGGATGACTGGCGCAGCGATCTTGCCTTCATGGGCAAGGTGAAGGCTGTGCTGATCGCGAAGGGGCTGCCGGATGCGGAGCCGGGCGTCACGACTGCATTCGACATGATCGAGATTGAGGCAAAGGCGAAACAGGCCGCCTTCCTGTTCAGGCTGTCGGCCGAGAACAGCTAGGGGCAGGCGCCGTTCCACGGATCGTATTCGACCTTCAGCCATCCGACGATGTCGTCGCGCGGAAGCTTGCCGGAATCGTCAAGCCAGGCTTTCGGCCAGGTGATGGCGCGCCAGGCGGCCCAGGGCGTCCAGTTGGGTCCCGAGGGGCCGCAAGCTTCCTTCCAGCGTACTTCGGTCGAGAAGCTCCACGCCGCGCCGCCGAGGACGACGAGTGCGACGGTGAGATAGAGGCCGACGATGAAGCCGATGATGTTGCGCATGAACGGTCCCCAATTCCCCTTGAGAACAGACTAGCGGCTTTGGGGCGGCAGCCAATTGCCGGGCTGCGTTTGCCCTGACAGGCTGTCCGGACGTAGACTTGCTGCGTCGCACACCAGAGAGGAATGCCGGCCATGGACGGCTTCGAGGGCAAGACCGAGCGGGCGCGCTATGACTATCCGTTCGCGGAGCCGCCGGTTCCGGGGACGACGATGGAGGTTGCGCCCGGTGTGAAGTGGGTGCGGATGCCGCTGCCGTTCTCGCTGAAGTGGATCAATCTGTGGCTGCTCGAGGACGGCGAGGGATGGACGGTGGTCGATACCGGCATTCCCAATTCCGAGACCAAGAGCCACTGGCGGACGATCTTCGACAACGAGCTTGGCGGCAAGCCGGTCAAGCGCGTGATCGTCACGCACATGCATCCCGATCACGTCGGGCTGGCCGGATGGATGACGCGGAAGTGGCAGTGCGATCTATGGATCACGCGGCTGGAATATGTGTCGTGCCGGATGCTGGTGGCGGACACGGGGCGCGAGGCGCCTGAGGCGGGCGTGAAGTTCTATCGCGCGGCCGGGTGGGAACAGGAAGATCTGGATAAATATGTCGAGCGTTTCGGCGGGTTCGGGAAAGCCGTGTCACAATTGCCGGATGCGTTCCGTAGGCTGAGCGACGGGCAGGAGATTTCGATCGGCGGACGGACGTGGCGGATTGTCACGGGATGCGGACATTCGCCGGAACATGCGTGCCTGTGGCAGCCCGAACTGAACGTGTTCATTTCAGGCGACCAGATCCTGCCGCGCATCTCCTCCAACGTGAGCGTGTTCCCGACGGAACCGGAAGGTGATCCGCTGAAGGACTGGCTGGACTCGTGCCGGAAGCTCAAGGCGACGGTTCCGGAGGATGTGCTGGTGCTGCCTTCGCACAACGAACCTTTCAGGGGCGCCCACAAGCGTCTGGACGCGCTGATCGATGGTCACGAACTGGGCATGAAACGGCTGTTGCAGCGTCTGGATGAGCCAAAACGGGCCATCGACCTGTTCACGGCGCTGTTTGCCCGGGCAATCGAGAAGGACAGCCTCGGCATGGCGACCGGGGAGACCATCGCGCATCTTAACTGTCTGAAGGGGCGGGGGCTTGTCACGTCCGTACAGGAGGGCGGGACAATGCTATACAGGCGGGCGACTTGACGGCGGGGGGAGACGCATAACGTATAGCGCGGGTCCCGGAATGGGGCTTTCAAGCGTTAGCCCTTCCCGGGCGCCAAGGGCCTGTCCATGAGTGATACCTCGACGCAACCGCCGGTCGGCGAGCAGCCGGTCGCAGGGACCGAGGGCGAACCGAAGCCGGGTCTCAAGAAGAAGATTTTCCACGAGTTCCGCGAAACGGCGCTGACCATCGCGATCTTCGTGCCGTTCTGGCTGGTGTTCTCCACGTTTGTGTACGAGCTGCGCTCGATCCCGTCGGAATCGATGGTGCCGGCGCTGCAGGTCGGTGACCGCGTGGCGGTGGCGAAGTTTGCGTACGGCTATAACCGCAACTCGATCCCGTTCGGGCTTGGCCTGTTCGTCATGGGCGACAAGAAGTGCCCGAACCCGCCGAACGAACAACAAGCCAAAGAGTGCGTCGAGAGCGAGCGTGTCTTCGCGTCCGTGCCGAAGCGCGGCGATGTGATCGTGTTCCAGCACCCGCACTCCGACCGCGTGATGATCAAGCGGCTGATCGGTCTGCCGGGCGACACGGTCGAAGTGAAACAGGGAATGCTCTATCTCAATGGCGTGCAGCTGCCGCGCGAGAAGGTGCGTACGACGGCCTATGTGCCGGACGGCGAGAATACCGTGCGCAAGGCGACGGAGTATCGCCAGTCCATCCCGACGGGCGAGAAGGACAAGGATGGCAAGGACCTCACCAAGAGCTTCCTGATCCACGAGTTCTCGGATTCGGAATCGCTGGACGAAACGCCGATCTTCAAGGTGCCGCCGGGCCACGTCTTCATGATGGGCGACAACCGGGACAACTCGGAAGACAGCCGCGCGCCGTCGGGCCATCGCAGTCTTGCCGCGCAGTTCCCGGAAGCCTGGCCGTATCGCGGCACGGCGTTGCCGTCGGACACGCGCGATGATGCGATTGGGTTCGTGCCGATGGACTATCTGATCGGCCGCGCCGAGACGGTGCTGTTCACGCTGCATGGCTGCGTGCAGGCGCCGGGTGCGGAGTGTCCGGAAGGACGGCTCTGGAAGGGGCTTTGAGGAATCGCGAGACTTTATAGCGGTTCGCCGCCGGAATCCGGCGGCGGGCTGCGCGATTTTTCGTTCTTTTGCTGTGAGTTAGCTCACCATCCGCACAAGCGGGTTTGGTTTTCCAGTGCGATGTTCTAAGCACCGCGAGTGGGAGCCTTCCCGGTTCGGGGGGTCGTATGGCCCAGGGCCGTCGAGGAACATGGACGCTGTCGTCAAACCAGCAGATCGCCCGATGAAGGCGGCGCGACCTGGACGCATCATTGTTGTGCGTCACGGGCGGCCAGCCGTGATTCCGAAGGAAGGTCCGCCGATGGGATGGCGCGACTACAAGGCCTGGTGGGATAAGTACGAGCTGAGTTCGCTGAAAGACGGGCAGACCTGCCCGGAGGCCCTGCTGAAGGAGATCGGCGAAGACGCGGTCATCCTGTCGAGCGCACGGCCGCGCGCGATACAGACGGCCGGGCATCTCGGGCGCGGGCGCGAGGTGAGGCACGATCCGATGTTCAACGAGGCGCCGCTGCCGCCGCCAAGGCTGCGCGGGCAGATGCGGCCCAAGAACTGGAACAAGATCGCGCGGCTGCTGTGGATGCTGGGGCATAGCGGCGGGGAGGAACATGTGCGCGACGCCAAGCGCCGCGCAGCGAAGGCGGCTGCCCATCTGAGCGAGACGGCGAGCGAGGGACGGGATGTTGTTCTGGCCGCCCACGGCTGGTTCAACCGCATGCTGCGGCCACAGCTGAAGAAGCTCGGCTGGGAGAACGTCCACGACGGCGGCGACAAGTACTGGTCGTACCGGATCTACGAAAAGAAGTAGGTCGGGCGGGCTGCTTGCCTCCCGCGTCTATGCGCCTATGGTGGCGCCGCATTTGGAGACCGGAATGGCAGAGGCGAAGGCCGCAGATATTGGAGCGATGAGCTTCGAGGACGCGTTGCGCGAACTCGAGCAGATCGTGCACAAGCTCGAGGCTGGCGACGTGCCGCTGGAGGATTCCATTCGCATCTACGAGCGCGGCGCGGCGCTGAAGGCGCACTGCGAAACGAAGCTCAAGGAAGCTGAACTCAAGGTCGAGAAGATCGTGCTCGGCCCGGACGGTCCCAAGGGTCTCGAGAGGGCCGATGATCTATAAGCTCGATCCGCATTTCGAGCAGCGCCTCAACGAGGTGGCGGATCGCATCACGGTTGCGCTGGACCAGCTGATACCGCCGGCGTCCGGGCCGGAGGCGCAGCTGATGCGCGCGATGCGTCACGGCGCGCTGAGCAAGGGCAAACGGCTGCGCCCGTTCATCACCATCGAAGTGGGCCGGATGTTCGGCGCGCAGGAGAAGGCGCTGCTGCGCGGGGCGGCGGCGATCGAATGCATGCACGCGTACTCCCTGATTCATGACGACCTGCCGTGCATGGATGATGATGATTATCGCCGCGGGCAACCGACGGTGCACAAGGCGTTCGACGAAGCGACGGCGGTGCTGGCGGGCGATGCGCTGCAGGCGCTGGCGTTCGAGATCATGGCGTCATCGGAGACGCACCGCGATGCGCACATGCGCTGCAAACTCGTCGAGAAGCTGGCGCTGGCGGCGGGCGCGCGCGGCATGGTCGGCGGGCAGATGATCGACATGTTCCCCATCACCACCGGGGAAGAGCCGCTGCAGGTCATGACCCGGATGCAGAAACTGAAGACCGGGGCGCTGATCACGCTAGCCGGCGAGGTCGGGGCGCTGCTGGGTGGGGCGCTGGAAACCGAGCGTCACGCTATCGCAGGTTATACCAACGATCTGGGGCTGGCCTTCCAGATCGTCGACGACCTGCTGGATGTGGAGGGCGACCCTTCTATTTTGGGTAAGGCGACCGCCAAGGACGAAGAGGCGGGCAAGAAGAATTTCGTTTCTCTACTGGGGGTTGAAGGAGCGCAAGAAAGGGTGCGTTATCTCGCCGCACAGGCGAAGCAACATCTGGCGCCGTTCGGGTCACGGGCATCATCTCTCCTGCATACGGTCGACTTTGTGCTCAACCGCCGCCACTAATTGACCCGGTTCCGGGACGAGACACAGGCAATGACCACCAAGACGCCACTGCTGGACACCATTTCGAACCCGTCTGACCTCAAAGGGAAGTCGAAGGCCGAGCTGCGCCAGATCGCCGATGAGCTCCGACTGGAGACAATCGACGCCGTTTCGGTGACCGGCGGGCACCTCGGCGCGGGTCTCGGCGTGGTCGAGCTGACCGTCGCCATCCATGCCGTGTTCGACACGCCGAAGGACCGACTGGTCTGGGACGTCGGCCACCAGGCCTATCCGCACAAGATTCTCACGGGACGCCGTTCGCGTATCCGTACGCTGCGCCAGGGTGGGGGCCTCTCCGGCTTCACCAAGCGCGAGGAGAGCGAATACGATCCGTTTGGCGCCGCGCATGCGGGAACGTCGGTGTCGGCGGCGGCGGGCTTCGCCGTGGCGCGCGACCTGCTTGATCGCGACAACCGCGTGATCGCTGTCGTTGGCGACGGCGCGATGAGCGCGGGCATGATCTACGAGGCGATGAACAATGCCGGCGCGATGCATGCGCCGTTGATCGTCATCCTCAACGACAACGACATGTCGATCGCCCCGCCGGTGGGCGCGATGAGCCATTATCTGTCACGCACGGTGTCCTCGAAGGGCTACCGGCAGGTGCGCAACCTGGCCAAGCGCGTGACGCGGAAGATCGGCCTCGAAGGCATTGTGAAGAAGGCGGAGCATTCGATCCGCAGCTTCAACATGGGCGGCGACCTGTTTGACGCGCTGGGCTTCTACTATGTCGGCCCGATCGACGGGCATGACATCGGCGCGCTGGTCGATGTGCTCGAGAACGTGCGCGAGCATGAAGGTCCGGTGCTGGTCCATGTCGTGACGCAAAAGGGCAAGGGCTATGAGCACGCCGAGAACGCCGACGACAAGTATCACGGCGTCTCCAAGTTCAACGTGGTGACGGGCGAGCAGGCGAAGTCGAAGGCGACGGCGCCGTCCTATACAAAAGTGTTCGCGCAGGAGCTGGTGCGGCTCGCGGAGAAGGATGAGCGGGTCGTGGCGATCACGGCGGCGATGCCGTCGGGTACGGGTCTCGACATCTTCGGACATCGCTTCCCCGAGCGCACGTTCGACGTCGGCATTGCCGAGCAGCATGCGGTGACGTTCGCGGCCGGCCTTGCGGCCGAAGGGCTACGGCCGTTCGCGGCGATCTATTCGACCTTCCTGCAACGCGGCTATGACAGCGTCGTGCACGACGTGGCGATCCAGAAGCTGCCGGTGCGGTTTGCGCTCGATCGCGCAGGCCTCGTGGGCGCGGACGGGCCGACGCATGCGGGTTCGTTCGATGTGGGCTTTCTCGGCGCGTTACCTGGCTTCGTGCTGATGGCCGCGGCGGACGAGACCGAATTGCAACGCATGGTCGCGACGGCACATGTGATCGACGACCGGCCTTCGGCCTTCCGCTATCCGCGGGGGGAGGGGATCGGGCTCAAGATGCTGGATGATCCGCAGCCGCTGGAGATCGGCAAGGGCCGGATTGTGAAGCAAGGCTCGACCGTGGCGATCCTGTCCTACGGTACGCGGCTGAAGGAATGCCTGCAGGCGGCGGAGATGCTGGACAAGCAAGGGCTGTCGACGACGGTTGCCGATGCGCGTTTCGCCAAGCCGCTGGACGAAGCGCTGATTGCCGATCTCGCGAAGAACCACGAAGTGCTGATCACGATCGAGGAAGGCGCCCGGGGCGGTTTCGGGGCGTTCGTGCTGCATTCGCTGGCGGAGCGTGGCTTGTTCGATCGCGGGCTACGCGTGCGGACGCTGACGTTGCCGGATATCTTCCAGGACCAGGATAGCCCTGAGAAGATGTACGAGCAGGCCGGGCTCGATGCGCGCTCGATCGCGGCGACGGTGATCAAGGCAATCGGCCGCGGCGATGAACGCGCGCTGAAGCTGATCGCGGGCTAGGCCGGCCGCGGAGGCGGCGATGAGGTGGGGATTTCGGATTGTTGGAATGACTGCAGCGCTGCTGTTGGCAGCGGGCTGTCAGCCACAACCGGTCAAGATCGATCGTGCGGCGATTGCGGCCGAAGCCAGCGAGCTGATGGACCTCGGTCCAGCACCCAGCAGCATGCTCAGCGTGACCGACGGATCAATCCATGGGGACATGTGGTCAGAGGAAGAAGGCATCTACTTCCGCGTGTGGAACAATTCCGGCGTCATCGATTATCTGTTCGCGCCACGCGACCCAGTTCGTTTCTCGACGTCGCGGCCGGTTGAATACACCTTCGAAGCACTCGGTCACGGCATGTACTGTTACAAGACTGCAAACCTCACGGCGCCTGAATGAAGCCATCTCGCACCGGGCGCTGTTGAACGCGAACCCCGCCTGAGTCACGCCGTGTCCGCTTCTGTAAGCGGTGCACACCCCCGTTTCAGTGGGAGGCAAGCTCAAGCGCCTGCTTCAGGCGTTTCACCAGTTCCTGTCTCACCTTCCACGGCTTGAAGCTCGAGTGGAGGCGCGAGAGCCAGTGGGAGTTCACGGCTCGATAGGGTTGGCCGAGGTCGCGTGTGACGGGGAGGATCTTGCGGCCGAGGATGTCGATGGCATGCTCGATCTCCTGAGGCGAGGCGAAGACGAGTTCGCGGCCGCGGTGTCCGATGACCCAGACGGGATAGCCCTTGTCCTGAACCAGTTTCGGCATCGGTGGATCGAAGACCGTGGCTTTCCAGTAGGGGCCGTCGACGCCTTTGTGGACCCAAGGGGTCAGCGGCGATAGGGCAGGCGCGGGCCGATACTCGAGGCGGATCTGCATAGGGGCTGGATCACAATGCCGAAGATGACAGTCAAGCAGGCCGAACAGAAACTCATCAAGTTCGCGCTGACCTATCCCGAGGCTGTGCTGGAACATCCGTGGGGGCACAACGCGGTCAAGGTGAAGGGCAAGATGTTCGCAACCTTCGGCGGCGAGGCCAATCCGGAGGGCGAGTTCTCGCTGAGCGTGAAGCTGCCGGTGTCCTCGGAAATGGCGCTGACGTTGAAATGGGTGGAGCCGACCGGGTATGGGATGGCGAAGTCGGGCTGGGTGACGGCGCGGCTGAACTCGGGCGACGACTTGGATCTCGAGACCATGAAAGGCTGGATCGACCAGAGCTATCGCGCGGTCGCGCCCAAGACGCTGGTGAAGACGCTCAAGTAGGCGACACGCAAAGGAACTCGCGGGTTCCCGAATGTGGGGCTGACGTGGAGGTCATGACCCAACCGACTTTTCCTCGCGGTGTATTTCATCCCGGTTTCATGTGGCGCTGGTTTCTGGCCTCGAAACCGTCCTTATGTTGGGTAAGGCTCGTTCACTGGCCGTTCAGGTCGGCGGCGCAAGCCTAATAACAGACGAGGGAATGCCCATGATCCACACCCTGAAAACGATCCTCGCGGCCGGCGCCTCGACACTTTTCATTGCTGGCTGCTCAACGGCGCCGACGGAGACGGCGCAAACCAAGACGCCCGATCCGCGCCAAGGCGCTGAAGTGAGGAATATCTGCTTCCAGTCCCAGATCCGGAACTGGAAGGCGCTCGATGATCGCTCGGTGATCGTCGAGAAGAACTTCAAGGAAGAATACAAGCTCGACCTGATCGGCACTTGCCAGCCGCGGGACGCCTTCACCTCGATCGGCCTGATCTCGCGTGTCGGCGGCGGGTCGTGCCTCGAGACGGGCGACAAGCTGGTCACGGACGCACGCTACAATGACGGCTCGTGCTCCATCCGCCGCATCTATGAATGGCACAAGGACGCTGGGAAGACGCCGGCCGAAGGCGCCGCCACGCCGTCCGGAAGCTGATCGTCACACGCTCTCCTCCGACGTGACGAGAGGAAGGTCCGGGAAGTCTGCTTCCCGGACCTTTGCTTTTCAGGGGCAGCCCTGCGGCTTGGGCTTTGAAGTCTGATGGCTCCGGTTCTGCTCAAGAATTTCTGACTTTGCCGGCCCTTCATGAAGCGGCTGCGTACGATATCTTTTTGATGAGCGTCAGTGGTCTCCGATCCCTGGCGCGAGGTTGTCATTGCAGTAGGGGGGAGTGCCTGTGACTCATGCCATCAAGACCATCCTTGTTGCCTGCGCTTCGGCGCTCGTGATCGGCGGCTGTTCGAGCGCGCCAGTCGAGACGGCAGAAGCACAGCCCGATCTGCGCCAGCGCGAGGAAGTGTCGAGCATCTGCTTCCAGTCGCAGATCAAGGACTGGCGGCCGAATGATCATCGCTCGCTGATCGTGCACATGAAGTCGAACGACGAGTTCAAGCTGCAGCTGATCGGCGCCTGCAATCCGCGCGACAATCAGTTGTCGCTCGCCTTCACCAATCCGGACGACGGCGCGTGCGTGCACTCAGGTTCTGCACTGATGCTCCTGTCGGGCCTCAAGCCCACCCAACCCGATGGCCCCCGTGGCGGCGGTTCGTGCGCGATCCAGAAAATCTACAGGTGGGAACGTGGCGCAAGCAACGGCTTCGGCCCGCTTGACGTTCCGCTCAGCGCCGCCATGCCCCGGCATTGATTTCGCGAGCTGAAACCGAAAGGCCCAGGGACCTCGCAGGCCCGGGGCCTTTTTTTCGTGTCCAACAAAAGCTGGGCCGGACAGGCTGCACCTCCGTCCGGCCCCCGGATCGCGATCAAGTTGGACCCAAGGATCGCAATCCAGTAACTCAACGAGAGTGTCGCACGGCTACTGCCAGTAACGCGGCGCCTTGTAGTAATCGTAGACTTGGTCGCGCAGGCCTTCGCCGTCATTGCTTGTGAGCTGGTCGATGGCGTCGGCGGGGGCTGCCTCGAGCTGTTCCTTCGACAGGTTCACGACATAGCCGTCTCTGCCTTTCTGGTAGTCGAGCGTCGACCAGGGCAGAGGATGGTATTTCTCGTTCATGCCGAGGAAGCCGCCAAAGCCGACGACGGCGAACATGATGTTGTTGGACTGCTTGTCGAGCACGACATCCTCGACCTTGCCGATCTTGTCGCCGGCGCCGTTATAGACATTTGTGCCGATGACCTTGCTTGCGCGGATGGCGCTCGTGTGTCCGGTTGCCGTAGGCATAGCCTCTCCTTTCGCTTGGGGGGTATTGCTGTTAACCAACGCGGGAACCCCTTTCTGGTTGCGGCGGGCAAACATGTGATGGGAAACATTCGCGAGGGCTCGCGCTGGCTGCGGAATGACCATGACCTTCGACCCCAGGAACCTGCCGCGCGCCGTATGGACCGTTGTTCGCGCCGAGGTCGTGATCGTCGCGGCTCTGGCGATCATTGCGGCGGCGGTTCTGACGTTCGCCGGTATCGCTGACGAAATGAGCGAGGGCGAGGCGCACGCATTCGATATGGCGGTGCTGCAGGCGCTCCATCCCGATGCCGCCAATCCCTCCGATCCCGTCGGGCCGCAGTGGTTGGATCACGCTGCGGCCGATCTCACCGCGCTGGGAAGCGTGTCCGTGCTTGCGGCGCTGACGCTGGGCGCTGCGGGGTTCCTCGCGCTCTATCGGAGATGGATCGAGGCGGGGATCAGTGCTGTCGCGTTCGGCGGTGGACTGACGATCAGCCAGGCGCTCAAGAGCATATTCGGGCGCGAGCGGCCGCCGGAAGTCTATCGCGCAGCCGAAATCCTGAACGCGAGCTTCCCGAGTGGACACGCGCTTTTGTCCGCGGTGGTGTTCCTGACGCTGGGCGCGATGCTGGCGCAGGGGGCGAAGGGGCGGGCGGCGCGGATCTATGTGATGGGGGTGGCGATCGCGCTGACGCTGCTGGTCGGCATGACCCGGGTCTATCTGGGAGTCCACTGGGCGACCGACGTGCTGGGCGGATGGACGATGGGCGCGGCCTGGGCGACGGCCTGCTGGCTTGCGGAAAGACGCCTGAAGGCGTGGTTACCGCAGCCTTAACCACCCTGTGCCGGATTGGCGCGTCGTTTGCAGCCTTGGGTCCGTCATGCCGGAAGCCATCGTTAACCCTGTCTCCGTTCGCAACGTGGATGTGTGCGTTTGCACCTTTCGCCGTCCGTCTGTTGCCGACCTGCTGGCCTCGCTGGCGAAGCAGGATCTGCCGCCTAACTGGCGGATGCGCGTCATCGTCGCCGACAATGACGATGCGCCATCTGCGAAGGAGATCGTCGAGCAGGCGTTTAGGAAGCTTGGTCTGGACGGGACCTATCGCCATGCCCCGGCGCGGAACATCTCGATCGCCCGCAATGCCTGCCTTGATGCAGCGCGCGGTGACCTCATCGCTTTCGTCGACGACGATGAAATCGCGCGGCCGGACTGGCTGGCGCGTCTGATTGCGAGCCAGGCAGAAACCGGCGCCAGCGTTGTGTTCGGAAAGGTCAAGGCCGTCTACGCAGACGACGCGCCCGCCTGGATGCGCAACGCCGACATGCATTCGACACCGCCGCCGTTCCGCGCCGGCCGGATCGAGGGCGGCTATACCTGCAATGTCCTGATGAAGCGCGACGTGATAGGGGCCTTGCGATTCAACCCTGCTTTTGGACGAAGCGGGGGGGAGGACACTATCTTCTTCGGCGACCTCCAGAGGGCGGGCGTGCCGATGACCTATGCGGACAATGCGATCGTCGATGAGCCGGTGGCGCCGGCGCGCTACAGCTTTGACTGGATGATCCGGCGCGCATTTCGCGCGGGGCAGTCGTTCGGCGTTCTGGAGCGGCGCAGGGGCGTGAAGCCCTGGCGGCTGCTCGTCGTATCGCCGCCGAAGATCGTCTACTGCTGGCTGGTCGCTGTTCTGACCTTCTGGTCGCCAGGCAGCTGGCGCAAGGCGGTGCTGCGCGCGCAGCTCCACATTGGCATAATGGCGACGGCCATCGGGAAGCTTCCGGTCGAACTTTACGGGCGCGCTCATGACTAACCGTTGCTCGAATGACACGGGGCGTCGCGTACGAGCCGCCCTACCGGGAATCCATGCACGTAACAGGCGAGCCCGAGTGATTCGCCCTGTGGCAGGGCGGTAGGCTTCGCGCGGGGAGTTGGGCAGATGGCGGATTCAACCACCTTCAACCAGCCAGTGGCGCCGAAGCCCGTTGCTCGGCCACGCCCTGCTAGCCGCGCAAAATCGCGCGTGCTGCAGGCGGGAAATTTCACGTTGTGGGTCGGGCTGCTGGCCGGTGCGGTGCTGGCGTTGGCGCCGATCGCGCAGTTCTCACTTCATGAGATCGAGACGGCGGCGCTGACGCACGCGGATGACGCATCGATCGTCGCCGCGCTCGAGCAGGACTGGCCGCATTCGACGTCGGCTGACCGGCTCGAGACGCTGTCCGAACTCAGTCTTCAGCTTCCAACGCCCGACACGGGCTCGGCTTATGCCGCAGCACAGCGCACGACGCAGATCGATCCATCGCGCGCGTTTGCATGGGCGAACCTGGCGTGGCTGGAAATGAAGCGCTCGTCTGGCGTTGTGAACCCGGCGACGATCGACGCGCTGACGAAATCCATGAATGCCTGCCCGCTCTGTGATGAGGGCCTCATCCGCTGGCGTTTTAACTTCGTGCTGGCCAACTGGCAGGCAATGCCGGAGGTGCTGCGCCGCCGCGTGTTTGAGCAGGCGGACCTGCTGCGCTGGAATGGCCCCAACGCGGAATTCCTCGCCGACATGCGCGCCAAGGCGCGCTCGGCCGGCGTGCCGTTCGACGCCTATCGTGCGGCGGTCAATACGCCGGTGCGCACATGGGATCTCGGCGCTACGCAAGCGCGGGTCGCCGCAAAGTCAGCCAGCGGAATCTGACAAGTCCGGTAGAGCGGCTCTAGAACACCGAGCTCTTGCGCTCGTGCACTTTCGCGGACGCGCGGCTGTGGAGCATTTCGATCAGCTGTTCGGCAGTCTTGCCGTTCATGTCGACGCGCGTGGCGAGGTTGTTGTCCTTGAGAACCTTCTTGACCTCGTTGAGCTTCATCGAGCCGAAAACGGCGAGGAAGGTCGCTTTCGGGCCGGTGACGAGTGCGTACGGATTGGCGACCTCGGACCTGGTCGTGTCCTCGAACACGACATTGCCGCCCAGCGCTTTCACTAGCCTTGCGGCAAGCTTCGGGTTGGAGCGCACCTCGGCGCGGAGTTCGTCGAAGAACCGGTCGAGATACTCGACGGGGCTCAGTCCCTGACCTTCACCCATGACACGCCTGTTCGTTGACTCATGAAATCGGTGAACCGCTCGGCTAGCCGCCGGACCTCGCCGGAGACGGGGCCGTACTTGCCGCGGAATGTGTCGTAGCTGTCGGGGGCCGCGCGGTCCATCGCGTTGAGGATGTGAACGGACTCCGGAATGGTCGGACCGAACCAGCGGTCCTTGAGGTAGATGTCGCGCAGGTCAGAGGCGACGGTCCGGGCATATTTGGTGTCGCGGAAGCGCGTGATCACGACGAAATTGCGACTTGGCAGGTCGGGTGCGATGAACTTGCCGACCCAGTCGGAGAATTGCTTGGTGCCCCAGGTGGACACCGAATCCGCGATCGTTGGCGTGATGAAGACATCCGCCAGCGAAAGCCCGGCGCGCGACAGCGGCGAGAGGTGCGGCGGGCAGTCGAGCAGGATCAGGTCGTAGAGCGGCAGCAACGGTTCGAAGGCTTCACGCAGGTATTTGGTGAGGGCTTCCGACAGCGTCGTCGGCGTGCCTGAGCGCGAATACCATTCTTCCTCGAGGTTCAGCTCGCGCAGGCGCAGTTGCGGATGCGAAGGAAGGCTGGAGATCCAGCCCTGACGCGCATCCTGCTCCTCGGCGAGGCGGAGCTCCTCGAGCGTGACGGCGTTCGGCATGATAAAGGGCCCAGCCGATGGCGGCTTGCCCTCCATGAAGCTGGCGAGCACGTGATGCACGCCCTTGCCCTGGTCGGACGCGGCCTGTACGCCGCGCTCGGTGAGCAGCATCTGGCTGGAGTTGGCCTGCGGGTCGAGATCGATCACCAGCAGGTTCATGCCGTAATAATACGCCAGCCCATCGGCAAGCATGACCGTCGTTGTCGACTTCCCGACCCCACCCTTCAGGTTCGCAACCGCCGCCGTGAGGGCCGGCATTCAGCCTCCTATTCCGCGTCTGTGCGCGGTTCCGGACGGCGTCCTGTAGCAACTCCGCAGGCGGCGCCAAGAAGGAAGGCGTAGAGCCATACGGCGCTGGGCAAGTCGAGTGAGGAATCGGTAACGCCGTGCAGGAGCACGAGCGCACTGGCCATCACGGCTAGGCGGAGGAAGGTGCGTGGCGTGCGCCGCGACCTTAGCGCGGCAAAAATGCGTGTGTGCATCGCGACAATCGCGAAGACGAGCAGGGCGAGACCGACGATGCCGACCTCGACGAGCCATGTGACAAAAACGTTGTGCGCTTCGCCTGGCGCGAGCATCGCTTTGGCGTTGAACAAAGTTGTGGATTTGTCGCCGATGGATGCGGCCGATCCGAGTCCGTGGCCGAAAGCGGGATTCTCCATCCATGCGCCCATGTAGGCCTGGATGCGCTGGATGTTGGGAAGCTGGTCGGACGCGCCGACGCCCGGCGCGATGGTCTCATCGTTGATCCACGCATCGGAGACGCCCCACGCGGCCAGGCCGAGCGCAACGAACGGCGCCACGACCGCCGCGAGACGCATCAGGATTCCGCGATGCTGGCGCGTCGAGATGGCGAGCATGTCCCACCACATATGGCCCACGAGGACGGCTGTGGTGAGAATGATCCCCGGTCGCGAGCCGATCATGGTGAGGCAAGTGAGCGAGACGACGAGCAACAGAAGGCCGCCAAGACCATGGCGCAGCAGTTGGTCGATCATCTGCGAGTGGGGCAGGGCCTGCGCGTCCATCTGCTTGACGATGTGAAGGATGCGGCCCATGGCGACGATGGAGAACAGGCCGAACAGCAGCGAGGCGTTGGCCGGCGTCTCGAAGGCGCCGACGATCGCATTGTCGCCTGTCGGTGCGCCGGAGACATGGAAGGCGAACATCAGGCCGCAATAGGCAATGCTGCTCCAGATCATCGCGGACCAGGCCATGTCGAGCGCGCGGCGGTGGCGCGACGCGATGTAACCGATGATCCAAAGGCCCCCGGCGGCGAACAGAATCGCAAGCTGCGGCGCGGCGCGATCGAGCGGGCCGGCCAGACCGGTGATGCCCATTGCTGCGATTGCGACAGCCCCGGCCATCATTCCGGCGGTGACATGATGCGGACCCGCGCCAATGAGCGCTGCTCCGGTGATAAGGACGAAAACGCCGGCCAGAGGCAGGGCGGCGACAGGCTGAACTGAACCATAGGCCAGATGCGCCACGGCCAGCACCACCATCGCGGCGATCGGCGGAAGGATGTCACGCAGGCGAGTTCTCGCCTCGCGCTGCGTGTCGCTCTGGGATCCGCCCCAGCCCATGGCTGCCTGCACCGGAATGTTGTTCATGCCACGGCCCTGCCCAGCCAGTACGGGAACGTAGGACAACGCAAGGACGAGTCCATTTCACCCATACCTTCACGCAAAATTCCACTCGCCCGTCACGATAAAGTGGTGAGGTCAGCCTGCTGCTTTTCGCGCATGACGTGTGTTCGCCTGATCCAGGTGAATCCGGGGCTCGGGACTGTTGCGCAGCGTGTCCGAGATAAGCGCCGCCAACTCGCCGCGCGCAGCGACGAAGGTGCTGTCAGGAAGGTCGAGCAGATGCGAACGCTTGACGGCGATGGTTCCACGATTCGCGATGAGTGATCGGAGCAGGCCGGGCAGGGTGCAGGCGAGATCTTCGGAGACGGTGAAGCCGACATCACGGGTGTTGATCCACTTGGCGGTCTGCGTGCCTTCGGGCGCGATCGGCGGCACAGCGTAATAGCCGCCCTCGTAAAGCCGGTTGGGTAAAAGCCAGACGGAATTATACCCTGCCTCCATGAAATCGCCGGCCCACACGAGATCGAGTCCGCCATAGATGCGCGCGAGGTCTTCGGGCGCCTTGTAGCGGCCGTGGAATTCGACGTTCGGCAGACCCTGGATGCGTTCGTGGAAGTCCGGGATTTCCTTAAGCGCCGGCGTGCCGTGGAGGACGATCTGAACCTTCGGTCCGAGCTGGCGGGCGAGATCGACAAGCAGGCCGAGGCTGCGATTGCAACGCAGCATGCCGACCCAGCCAAGACGCATGGGTTCAGCGGCGGAACGGACGGGCGCGTCGCGGCCCGGCCGGGGGCCATACGCGGCGCCGGCCGCCAGACGGTTCTCGATCAGCGTCTCCCTGTACTGACCCCGGTGGCGGACCTCGAAGTAATTTTCCAGAAACCCAGGTGAAGAAACCACCAATCGCCGTGTGCGCCTGAGCAGCGCACCCTCGGCGCGGCGAAGCATCAGGCCGATCAAATCTTTCCTGGTCAACAAGCGGTGAACGTCGAGCGCCTCGTAGATGACTGGCGTCTTGAGGCCCGTGTGACGCTTCGCGAGGAAGGCTGTTATCAGCATGTCGAGATTGCGGGCGTAGATCACGTCGGCAGACGCGAGCAGGTCGCGCTCGGCCGCCGCAAGTTTGGCTCCCCGGAAGATGGACTCGATCCGTTGCCGGTAGGCGCCATCAAATGTCCGGCCGAGGTCAATGTTCTGCCAGTCGGTCACGACATCGTCGCGCCGCCGCATGGTGAAGCCGACAACATCGAGGCCGTCGTCACGGAAGCCCTGCACGCGCCTGCGTACAGCGGCGTCGGCGGCGTCGTGACCGAAGAAAGCGATACGGGTCATGCGGAAAAAGCGTGCAAATCGCGGGCCTTGCCGGACGCCGGCCGCCATGCCCCCTGGCAAGGCGTTCGCCAACTGCATTAACCGTGCACGCGGGGGTTGAACAGCATTTGCCGCGGGGGCACGCAATTGCACACACGGCAGATGAATTCCGCCCGCCCCGCGCCTGCATATTGGGGCCCGCCGGTATCGCCCTTGCCGGGAGATACTGGCAGGTTGGCTCGCCTGTTGCGTAATGGTGTGACTTCGCCTTTTACCAAGGCCGGGCTGGTACGGGAGTTCGGGTTGTCTTCGCCGCCCCTGCGGATCGTTTCGATGGTTACCGGCGTTGCGCGGGCGACGGGCGGCGCCCTCGGCGTTGTCGGCCGCGGCCTGGCGCGTCTGTTCGGTCATCGTGAACACCCCTCGCTAACCAAGAATGTCCAGTTTTCCGGGCCGCCTGCGCGGGTGCCAGCGGGACGTCGGGTCTATGCCGTTGGTGACATTCACGGCCGCGCTGACCTATTGGTAAAGCTGTTGGAAGAGCTCCGCGCTGATGTCGAACGGGGCGGCTTCGAGGGGCGTCCGATCCTCGTTTTCCTTGGCGATTACGTCGACCGGGGCTTCCAGTCGAAGGATGTGCTGGACATCCTGCTGGGCGATATGATGTCCCCATTTGAGACTTATTTCCTGAAAGGGAACCACGAAGCGGCCATGCTGCAGTTCCTGACGGATCCGACGATCGGGCCGCGCTGGGCTGAATTCGGCGGCATCGAGACGCTGGTGTCTTACGGTGTCCGTCCGCCGCGCACGCGAACGTCACTTGAGCAGTGGCGGCAAGCTTCCGACGAACTCAACGCAGCGCTGCCGGCCGAGCACCTCGATTTCCTTAACCATCTCGATCTCAGCGTCCGTATTGGCGATTATGTCTTCGTCCATGCCGGTGTGCGTCCTGGCGTGCCGCTGGATCAGCAGACGGAATACGACCTGCTGTGGATCCGCGAGGAATTCCTCGCCGACCGCAGGCCGCTGGGCGCCGTTATCGTTCATGGCCATACCCCGGCCCCAATGCCGCATCACGACTCACGCCGTATTGGCCTCGATACCGGCGCCTATCTGAGCGGAAAGCTCACGGCGGCCCGGTTCGAGCATGATCGGGTCGCTTTCATTTCAACCGGACCGCGCGCGGAGCACGTGTCCGCCAAGGGTTAGTTGGGAGGCTAGTATGAATCCGCTCAAGAAGGCTGTGATGGCGTTATTCAGCCTGGGCGCCCTGGTTATGGCCGGATGCGGCACCGGGCCCGAGATGGGCAGTGCGCAGGAGATGGCCGTTGCCAATTCCAGCATGTCCACCTACCGGCTTGGTTCAGGCGACGAGGTGAAGATCACGGTCTATGGCGAGAAAGAGCTGTCCGGCAGCTTTGTCGTCGACGGGCAGGGCGCCCTCGCGATGTCGCTAGTCGGCTCTGTAACCGTCGCCAACCTCACGCTCGCAGATGCAAGCCGCCTCATCGAGTCAAAATACAAAGATGGCTGGCTGCGCGACCCGCAGGTCACCGCTGAACTGGTGAAGGGCCGGCCATATTACATCCTCGGCGAAGTTAACCGCCCTGGCGAATATCCGTTCTCGTCGGGTCTCACCGTGATGAACGCCATCGCCAGCGCCGGCGACTTCACCTACCGCGCCGACCGCAACAAGATCCTCATCAAGAGCTCTGACAGCCCCAACGAGCGCGAAGTCGAGCTGACGCCGACCACCGCGGTCCGGCCGGGCGACACGATCCGGGTTCGCGAACGATTCTTCTAAGACTACCGCGCCGGGCGAGAGCCTGGTAAATTTGTATGCTGACGGGTGAGAAGTGTTGACCGAGATACGCCTGTCTGGAGGTAAACGACCACGGCCACGCGGGCGCATGAGGCGTCCTGTCGGCTCCTTCACGCTGGCCACCTTGCTGATTGCTGCGCCCTCCGCCCTTGCCCAGGACACCGACCCTTCGGCCGTGCTGACCACTGGCGTCCGATGCTCGCCAGCCTACGCCCGACAGGATATCGAGGCGAACATCCGCAAGCAGGGGCTGCCGGTCGAAACCGTCCTTGCGGTTCTTAATGTGGTAATAGGCGATGCCCAGCGCTGTGCTCCGATCCGCGATGCCGCAACGGAACTTGTCGCGAGCCCTGAGCTGGCTGCGCTCGTGGCTCCCGACCCGGCCGCCGCCCAGAGCCAGGCAATCGTCGCCCAGACGCTGGCCGAGGCGAACAGCAGAGCCGGACAGCTCAAATTCGATGTGGGGCCGCCGCCCCGAAACATGACGGATGGAAGAGCCGGAAGTCAGTAAACGGGTGCAGCCTGTCGCGTGCTGGAACACGATCTTCGATTCAACCAGCAAGCGAGAGGGGCCGGGCTCCGGCCTCGATCTTGCTTCCCGCGTAGTGAAACGGTTCGGCCCACAAAAGGTGAAAGCCAATGAAGATCGGAATTAAGCATCTCCTGGCCACTTCGGCGCTGGCCGTCATTGTCGCCCCGATGGCTTCGGCCCAGGACAATCCGTTTCTGCGCGGCCGATACACGGCGGTGACAGAGCGTCAGCAACAGGAATACGACCCGGAGGTGATCCATGCGGGGTCTTTCGACATCATTTCGAGCCTCACGGCCGGTATCGAAACGAACGACAACGTCTTCTATCAGCCGATCAACGAGCAGGATGGCCTCATCTATCGCATCCGCCCGGCCGTTGAGGCGCGCTCCAACTGGACGGTTCACTCGCTCATGGCCGGCTTGGTGGTCGATCACTCCGAGTACAAGGACTTCGACAGCGAAACGACGACCGACTACAACGCCTATCTGCGCGGTCGCCTCGATGTCGTGCGCAATTTCCGCATCAATCTGAGCGTCGAGGGCGGTCACGACACCGAACAGCGCTTCGAGCCGGCGAGCCAGAACGCTCCCGAGCCCGCTCAGGACGATTACCTAGGCGCCGACATTTCCGGCACCTACCGTTCCGACCGCCTGCAATTCGAAGCCGGTATCGGCACGCGTGAGAACGACTATCAGTCATTCTTCAACTATCGCGATGTGACCGACACCTATATCCGCGCCCGGGCGTCTTACGCTGTTTCACCTGATCTTGCGGTCTTCGTGCAGGCCCGCCAGACCGAATCCAGCTACGACTTGGCCGCCAACCGGGACGCTAAGCAGACCTCGATCCAGGCTGGCGTCAATTTCGAGCTTGCCGCTCCGTTCTCCGGCGAGGTCTCGGTCGGTAGCGTGAAGAATGAAAAGGATTCGCCGACCGAGTCCGACACCGACGGCCTCAGCCTGAACGCCCTGGTGCAGTGGTTCCCGACCGAACTGACCACGGTCACGTTCTCGGGCAGCGCCGGGATCAACGACCCGGGGATCCTGCAGTCAACCTCTGCCGAATACCGCCGTTTCTCGGTGCGCGCGGACCACGAGCTGTTCCGCAACCTGCTGCTGTACGGACAATTCGGTTTCGGCGACTCGGATTACGAAGCCTCTGCAGCCTTCCCGGGCTTCCAGCGTTCCGACGAAACGCGTGAAGTGCGGGCCGGCGTGGTGTATAAGCTCAACAAGCACGCCCACCTCGACCTCGGCTATCGCCTGAATTCCCGCGAAACCTCCGGCGCGACGCCGCAAGACATCGATGTGAACGTGTTCAGCGCGTCGATCAGGCTCTACCCGTAGGCCGCGCGAAGACGGCCGCGATAAGAACGCAACTGGAGAAGTCCGTTGAACAAGGTCTATCCCCTGGACGTTACGACGGGCTATCCGCGGGGCGGGGCGCCGATGCCCCCACCGATCGCGGCGGAAGCTGAAAACGTGATCTCCGTGCAGCGCGTCATCCGCGCTGTGCGGCGTCGCCTCAGCCTGATGGCGGCTGTGTTTGTCCTGACCTTCGCCGCCGTGGCGCTGTATTCATTTCAGCTGAAGCCGTCCTATACGGCGTCGTCGCGTGTGATCGTGAACATGCGCAACGAGAAGGTCGTCGACATCGGCGCTGTTCTCTCTGGCATGCCCGCCAACACGGCCGTGATCGACACCGAGGCCGAAGTCCTCCGCAGCCGCTCGCTCATCAGCAAGGTCGTCCAACGCCTCGACCTGACCAAGAATCCCGACTTCAACGGCGCGCTGCGCAAGCCGAGCGAGTTGAGCCAACGCATCGATCAGGTGAAGTCCTTCTTCAAGGGGTTGATGCCGTTCGGCCAATCAAAGACTGAGGCCGCTCCGCCGCCGCCAGCCCCGGGATCGCCCGAAGCGCTTGATGCCGAGAAAGCAACGATGGATCGGGTCGTCGACGCAGTGCGCGGCGCCGTCAGCGTCGCCCGTCTGGGTTCAACCTACATCATCGAGATCAATGCGCGTAGCGGCAACGCGAAGATGGCGGCGACGCTCGCCAACACGCTGGCCGAGGCCTATCTTGAGAACCAGCTTGAGACAAAGTTCGAGGCGACGCGTCGCGCCCAGGAATGGCTGAACGACCGCCTGTCGATCCTCCGTGAGGAGCTGCGTGACGCCGAGAGCAAGGTGGAAGCCCACCGCGCCGCCAGCGGTCTGCTGCGCTCGGGCGACAGCACGCTGACCGAGCAGACGATCCGCGAAATCAACGCCCAGCTTACGCAAGCCCAGGCCGAGTACGCCACCAAGAACGCGCGCCTGCAGAACCTCGACAAGCAGATGCGCGCAGGCGGCGGCATCGATACAATCGCGGAAGCCCAAAGCTCGCAGGCGATCAACAACCTGCGCGCCCAGCAGACAACGCTGTCCGCCCGCAAGGCCGACGTCATCCGCAAGTATGGCGAGAAGCATCCCGAATACCAGAAAGTGATGGCGGAAGAGCAGGACAACGAGCGTCAGATCGGCGCCGAACTGCAGCGCATCGCCTCCTCGCTCGGCCAGGAAGTGATCATCGCGCGTGAACGCGTCGCCAGCCTCCAGGGCAGCCTGAACCGTTCGAAAGGCGAACTCGCCGCGAACAACCGCGCTGGCGTGGAACAGGCTGCGCTCGAGCGCGACGCTGAGGCGACCCGCGCCCTGTTCGACGAGTTCAACAGCCGGTTCAAGGAAACCGGCGAACTCGAGGGCATCACTGCCGCCGACGCCGTGATCGACAGCTATGCGCCGACGCCGCTGGGGCCGAGCTCGCCCAACACCGGCCTCAACCTGGCGCTCGGCTTCATGCTTGGCCTCGCACTGGCCGGGTTCGTCGGTCTGGTGATGGAGTTGCTCGACAACTACCTGTCCTCGCCCGAAGAGGTCGAGCAGGTGTCCGGCGCCCCCTATATCGGCCAGATCCCGCTGCTGCCGGCCGCCGGCAATTTCACCAAGTCGAAGGTCAAACCTGCGGACTATCTCGTCGAGAAGCCGCATTCCGGCTTTGCTGAGGCGTTCCGGCACCTGCGCGCCTCGATCATGTTTGCTGACATCGACAAGGCCGCGAAAACCGTCGCCGTCGTTTCCTCGCTGCCGAGCGAAGGCAAGACGAGCATGACTTATTGTCTGGGCCGTATGGCCGCCATGTCGGGAACAAAGACGATCGTCATAGATGGCGACATTCGCTTGCGCCAGCTGACCGAAGTGTCGGGCGTCAAGGCGGACGCCGGCCTGCTCGAATATCTGTTCGGCGAGGCCCGTCTGGCCGACGCCGTGCAGACGGACGAACAGACGGGCCTGCATGTGTTGCCGCTGTCGGATCGCAAGCACACCCCACGGGACGTGTTCGGCAGCCGCGCGTTCGATGCGCTGCTCAACATGCTGCAGCAGTCCTACGATCTGATCATCATCGACACCGGCCCGATCCTGCTGATGGCCGAGACCCGCGTAGTGACGTCAAAGGTCGATCAGGTGGTCGTGGCGACGCGCTGGCGCAAGACCGGTCGCGGGACGCTGCGCGAGACGATGAAAATTCTGCGTGACTTCCACGCCAACATCGCGGGCGTCGTGCTCACCTTCGTCGACCTGCGCAAACGCGCACACACGGGCTACACGAGCGCCAACTACAAGGCGTACGCGAAGTACTATCACGAATAGCAAGTTGCTGAGGGGCAAAGGGAACGCTCCGCATCTTCGGGTGCGGGGCGTTCTCTCTTTCAGCCGAGCTGTTTCAGAGCCTGATCGAGATCGGCGATCAGATCTGACGAATCCTCGAGACCCACGCTGAGCCGGATCAGCGGGCCGCCATAGGCTGGTTTGACAGCCGTGCGCTTGAGCTGGGGATCGCAGTGAATTGCGAGGCTCTCGAAGCCGCCGTACGAAAATCCAAGGCCGAAGAGTTCGAGCGCGTCCAGGAAGGCATGCACCTGTTTCGTCGACGACGGCCTGAGCACGATGCCGAAGAGGCCTGAGGAACCGGAAAAGTCGCGCTTCCACAGGGCGTGTCCGGGATCATGCTCAAGCGCCGGATGAAGAACGCGCTTGACGGACGGATGCGTCTTCAGCCAGCGGGCAACCTCGAGCGCGGATGTCTGATGCCTCTCCATCCGCATCGCGAGCGATCGCGCGCCGCGGAGCACGGCATAGGCGTCGTCGGGGGCGACGTTGATGCCGAGGTCGGCGATTGTCTCCTTGAGACGCGCGATCAGCGCTTCGCGGTTGGTGAAGATGGCGCCGTTGAGCGCATCAGCGCCGCCGCTGACATACTTGGTGTTGGCTTGCACCGAGATATCGAAGCCGAGATCGAGCGGCTTGTAGAAAACGCCGCCGCTCCATGTGTTGTCCATCACGGTGACGATGTTGCGCGGTTTCGCGACCGCCGCGATTGCAGGCGCGTCCATGACCTCGAACGTCATCGAGCCGGGGCTTTCGGCGAAGATCATCTTTGTGTTCGGGCGGATCAGTTTCTCGATCCCGGCGCCGATCGTGGGATCATAGTATTCCGTCTCGCAGCCCCAGCGGCTCATCGTGCGATCACACCAGCGGCGCGTAGGGCCGTAGACATTGTCGCCGACCAGAACATGGCTGCCGGCTTCGGCGAAGGCGAGGAAGGGGACAGTGCAGGCGAGAAGGCCCGACGCGACGAGCGCGCAATGCTGCGCGTCCTCGATCTCGACCAGCGCCTGCTTCAGGGCTTCGTGCGTCGCAGTGCCGTGGCGGCCATAGGTCCAGCCGCCTGGCTCGAACAGCTTGCTGGCGCTCTCGACGATGACGGTGGAAGCACGCTGTACGACCGGGTTCACGCCGCCGAGGGTAAGCTTGCGGTCACGACCGGCGTGAGTGAGGCGCGTGCCGAGTTTGCGCTTGTTCTTCCCGCCCTTGTCCGAGTCCACGGCCATGGCTCAGCCTGTTCCGACGGGCGCGCCGCTCTCGGGTTTGCCCCATTCGCTCCAGGAGCCGTCGTAGACAGCGCCGTCATCATGGCCCGCGACCGACTGCGCCAGCGCAAGTATGGAGGCGGTGACGCCTGAGCCGCATGAATTGATGATCGGCTTCGACAAATCAACGCCAGCCTTCTCGAACACGGCCCTGATCTCGCTTTCGGACTTCATGCGGCCGTCAGGCGCGATCAATTCGCCGAAGGGGACGTTGAGAGATCCCGGCATGTGGCCCTTGCGCAAGCCGGGGCGCGGTTCATCCAGTTCGCCGCGGAAGCGGCCGACGGAGCGCGCATCAACGACCTGCGCGGATTTCGCTGCCAGCGTGGATTTCATTTGCTCGATATCGCGTACAAGATCGCGGCGCGGGCGCACGGTGAAGTGACGATCCGCATGGAAGTGCGGCGGCAGGTCTTCAACAGCGCCGCCTGCGGCGCGCCATGCATTGAAGCCGCCATCGAGCACGGCGACATCGCCATGGCCCATCACGCGGAACGTCCACCACACACGCGCCGAAGCGAGGAAGCCGTTCTGGTCGTAGCAGATGATGCGATGCCCATCGCCAAGACCGAGCTTGCGGACGCGCGAGGAGAACTTCTCCGGCGAAGGCAGCATGTGGGGCAGGGAGGACGTGGTGTCGGCGATGTCGTCGATGTCGAAGAAGCGCGCGCCAGGAATGTGGTGCGCGTCGTAGACCTGCTTTCCGGTCTGCGGCGAGCCCGGCATGAAGTAGGTGCAATCGAGCACGCGCACATCGGGTGCGTTGAGATGCGACCTCAACCAGTCGGCGGAGACAATCGGTTTCTCCGGCGTGAAACGGGCGACCATCGTGGCGCCGACTCCGTGGCTTTGAGGACTAGTCAGGGGTTCACCTAGCCAGAGCTGTCAGCAGGGGCAAGGCAATGCTCGGGAGAGTTTTTCGCATCTCAGTTTGCCGGCGCCGGACCGCGCGACGTGTCGCATTCCCCACGAGGGGGAGGGTCGGTTTTGTCCCTTGTGCGGCGCAGCAATACGAAGCCGCCAGTGTCCCGGAAGCGGACACCATTCCGCTTTCAAAACCACTGAACGAGCACTGCAAATTAAACTCGCGCACTGAGCGAAGGGGGTTGTTTGCGGTGCAGTAAAGGCGTTCTGTTTGTTAACGGGCTGTTACTTCTCCTGATTCGGGAAGGTGGGGCCGGACAACTCGCCTGTTGGGGATGATGCAGGCGGTCCGGGCATACGCAGCACCAATCTGTCGGCCCTTGGAGGAAGGGCGCGAGAGGCAGGTTCCGGCCAACGCATGTTGGTCCGGGGATTGCGTACTTGGGTGTCCGGTTCTGGGGCCGGACGAGGGTGTGGTGGTTATGAAAAACGGTAGCGGCGTTGAAGCCGATCGATTCGGCGCCTGGAGTGGCAGTCCTCCCGCGGGCGCGATCCATCAGGTTAATTCCAGCGCTCTGAAGCGCGCGATGGACCTTGTTCTCACGTTCACAGTGCTCGCCCTGGCCGCGCCGGTGCTGCTCCTGATTTACGTGGCCCTCAAGATCTCTGATCCTGGTCCAGCGCTGTTCCGCCAGCTGCGCGTCGGCCGCGATGGCCGCACCTTCACGGTTTACAAATTCCGTACGATGCGTGTGGACGCAGCCGCACGTCTCGAGCAGCTGCTTGCGACCGACCCGGAAGCTGCCGCCGAATGGGCTGAATTCCAGAAGCTCAAGAACGATCCGCGCGTCACGCTGCTGGGCCGTTTCCTCCGCAAAAGCAGCCTGGATGAGCTTCCGCAGTTGCTGAACATCGTTCGCGGCGAGATGTCGGTAATCGGGCCCCGCCCGGTCACGTCAGGTGAAATCCACCGGTACGGAGCGGACTATCCCTATTACACGGCCGTGCGTCCTGGCGTGCTGGGCCTGTGGCAGGTGAAAGGCCGCAACAAGCTGACCTATCCCGAGCGCATCGCGTACGACGTCCAGTACGTGAAAACCTGGTCGATCTGGCAGGACATCAAGATCCTCTTCATGGCGATCCCGGTCGTCCTGTTGGGCCTTGGCGCTTACTAGGCCACATTCCTCATATTGATTCGCGTTAAGGGGCCGGAACCCGTTCCGGCGCCGACGCATTTTTGTCCACAGGGGCGCGGTCGATCGCCGCGTCCGCCAAGTCTTTAGCTAGTGGCATGAATTTCTTGCTATTCCCGCCAGTGCCGCACTCGCGATTGAAGGATTGTTAAGGGGCAGACGCAAAGGTCAGACGTTAGTCTGAAGAGTGAAATGAATCACGCATCCGCCATTCCGCCCGGAGGAAAGTTGGGCACGACCCGCAGAGGTTGGACAACACCCCTAAATCGCTCCAGCGAAACGGATGACTCACGGGTTCGCGACCCCCTCAACATCGACTTCGACGAAGCGCCTGATCCCTATGCGGACGAGCCCAAGTGGGCGGCATGGAAAGTCACCCTTGGCGTGGTGCTATTCTGCGTGAGTTTCTGGGCCGGCATCTACTATCTTGTGGCGCGCCTGCTCGGCTGAAGCCTAACCTTCATACCAATCTGGAACCGGCAGGCCTTTCTCCTTTAGGAAAGCGCCATTGTAGAGCTTTGACAGGTAGCGATTGCCATAATCGCAAAGCACCGTGACAACAGTCGATCCTGGTCCGAGCTTTTTCGCCAGTTCGATCGCGCCCATCACGTTGATGCCTGACGAGCCGCCCAGGCACATGCCCTCATTCTTCGTAAGGTCAAACAGAACGCGAAGCGCGTCCGCATCATCAATCCGCCAGGCGTCGTCGACCTCCACGCCCTGCAGGTTCGCCGTAATGCGCGACTGGCCGATGCCTTCCGTGACGGATGTCCCCTCGGCCTTCAGCTCGCCGGTCTTGTAGTAGGAGAAGAGGGAGGCGCCGCCCGGATCGGCCAAGCCGATCTGGACTTTTTTGCTGCGCTCCTTCAGCGCCATGGATACCCCGCCCAGTGTTCCGCCCGACCCGACCGAGCAGATGAACCCGTCGACCTTGCCGCCGGTCTGTTCCCAGATCTCCGGTCCGGTCGTTTCATAGTGCGCATTGCGATTGGCGACATTGTCGAACTGGTTGGCCCAGATGGCGCCCAGCGGCTCGGTCTTCGCCATCTCGTCGGCGAGGCGTTGGGAATACTTCACGTAATGGTTGGGGTTGGCGTAGGGCACCGCGTCCACTTCAACCAGTTTTGCGCCGAGCGAACGGACCGCATCCTTCTTTTCCTGGCTTTGCGTGCGCGGCATCACGATGACCGTGCGATAGCCAAGGGCATTGCCGACCACGGCGAGGCCAATGCCGGTATTGCCGGCGGTTCCTTCAACGATGACCCCGCCGGGCTTCAGCCGCCCGGATTTCTCGGCGTCGCGGATCATGCCGAGCGCGGCGCGGTCCTTCACCGACTGGCCGGGGTTTAGGAACTCCGCCTTGCCGTAAATATTGGCGCCCGTCAGTTCGGAGGCCTTGCGCAGCCTGATCAGCGGCGTCCGCCCGATTGCTTCAACGACGTTGCCGTAGGTCCGCATGAATGCCCCTTGTCCCGGCAAGGCCACCGGGCGTGCTCTATGACCTAGGGAGATTACAGGCGTGGATCAACCGCGAAGCCCTGATCCGTCCGGGTTTGCTTTGCGTACTTGTCGGAAATCAGCGTCAGGACCCGCCCCGGGACTGCATCGAGACCGGCCATGAGCCACGACAACGCCTACGCCGCCTTCATGCTCGACTATGCGGCAGGCCTGCTGCCCCCCGCAGAACGGCTGGCGGCTGAACTTCACCGTACCCTGTCCACAGAAGGCGGCCGCAATGCGCAGCTGATGGAGGCGCTCGGCGGCGCCATGCTCGAGAAGCTGCCGGGCGGGGGCCACGTCGGCGCGAACGAGCCCGGCCAGCCGGCTGCCGTCCGATCACCCGCTCATCTCGACGCCTATCTCAGGCGTGACCTCCTCGGGATGAAGTGGCGCAGAAGCATCTGGGGCGTGAAGACCGCGCCGGCAGGCGTGCCGATGGCGAGTTTTCTCCGTCTCGATCCCGGGGAGCGGGCGCCGGCGCATGGCCATGGCCGGCGCGACGTGACCGTCGTGTTGCAGGGAGCCTACGCCGACGACTTCGGTGTCTATGAGCGCGGCGATCTCGCCTTCGCCGAACCCGGCATGCGTCACGAACCTCGCGCCATCGGCAAGGAGACATGTGTCTGCCTCGTCGCCACCGAGGCTGGGCGCCCGATACGCGGCTTCGTCGGTCTCTTCGGGTGGGGACCTCGCAGAATTGTGGGAGACGCGTGATGCGTTGGTTGGCAGGAATGTTCGCCCTCACCCTGCTTGCGCAGCCGGCGCACGCCCAACGCTGGCAGCCGTCAGATGGCGAGGTGCTGGTGTTCGACGTGCTGCGCGATGGCGGCGCATTTGGAACGCACAAGGTGAGCTTCCAGAAGACCGGCGATGCCCTGACGGTGAAGACCAGCGTCGATCTAAGGGTGGCCGTCGGCCCCTTCACGCTGTTCGAATATTTGCACGACGTCACAGAGCGTTACTCCGCCGGCAAGCTGACATGGATCGGCTCGCGCACGAAGAACGAGGGGAAGTGGAAGACGCTGTCGGCGAAGGCCGTCGAGGGCGGGCTGCAGGTGACGGGAGAGGCTTTCAAGGGCCTGCTCGCCGGAGCTGTCATTCCTTCCACGCACTGGAACGCAGAGGAGATGAGACAGCGCGCCATGTTGTCGACCGAGACGGGCGAGATGCTCCCGATAACGGTCAAGGACCGTGGATTTGAGCGCGTCAAGACCGCCAAAGGAACGATCGACGCGCGCCGTTTCGATGTCGAATCCGAACTCGATGCGTCTTTCTGGTATGATGCGCAGGGCCGCTGGGTGAAGTGCGCCTTCGAGACCCAGGGTTCGAAGATCGAATATGTGCTGCGCGGTTCTCCTGGCTAACATCGATCGTCGCCTTTCCGCCTGATTTTGTTCCCGCACGGAACCTCTTACCGCGCTGTCATCAGCGGAACGCTATCGCCCAACGCACGTTGCCTCCCCGAGCGGCCGGGATCTCTTCGGCAGGTCCCGACCAGTTTCTCGAACGCATCCGCGTGAGCGGATGCAGGAAAGCAAGGAGGCTGTAATGCCGAAGAAGATTGCAACGATTGGCGGCGCGATCGGCGCTATGATGATGGCGGCGATGGCGGCGATGCCGGCGCATGCAGCGGGTGTGAAAGTAGGCACGCTCACCTGCGATGTCGAAGCAGGGTGGGGTTATGTGCTTGGTTCGCAGAAGGACCTGAGCTGCGTATTCAAGTCGGCTACGACCAACCAGGTGTCGTACTACACGGGCGACATCACGAAGCTCGGCGTCGATATCGGATACACCAATGCCGGCGTCTTGATCTGGACGGTCATCGCGCCGTCGAGCGACATGAAGCCTGATGCGCTGGAAGGCAAATATGCGGGCGCGACGGCTGGCGCCACGGCCGTTGTCGGCGGCAACCTCAACGTGATGATCGGCGGCCTCGACAAGTCGGTCACGCTTCAGCCGCTGAGCGTCGAAGGTAATACGGGCCTCAGCCTGACGGCTGCGGTTGGCGCGATGGAGCTGGACTACAAGAAGTCCTGATCTATCACCGGATCACTGATGCAGGCGGCGGAGCGATCCGCCGCCGGTTTCATATTCCTCTAGGCTTCGCTGGACGCGAGCTTCAATCCGATGATGCCTACCAGAATGAGGGCCGCTGAACCAATTCGCATCGTCGTGGCGGCTTCGCCCAGCACGATGATGCCGATCAGGAACGCGCCAACCGCGCCGATGCCGGTCCAGATCGTGTAAGCCGTGCCCAGCGGCAGCGATTTCATCGCCATCGACAGCACGATGAAGCTCGCGATCATTGCGACGACGGCGATCGTCGCCTCGACCGGCTTCGACAGGTTCTCCGACACTTTCAGCATGTAGGCCCACAGGACTTCGAGCAGTCCTGCAATTCCGAGATACACCCAGGCCATGCGGTCCTCCTTGAACGTCGGGCCGTCCCGAATGATCGCCCAGAGTGGGGGAGGTCGTCCTCGCTTGATGGCGATGTGGGACAGCTGGCGTGCGCCGTCAACAGCCGCCCAGTTGCCTTCTCCGCCGATGCGCTTATGCCGTGCCGATGGCTGAATGGAGCGACCGCGCGATATCGCTGGGGCTGAGGCGTTTCGGAGAGACCGGGGCGATCCTCGAAGTCTTTTCGCGCGAGAAAGGCCGGCGTCGCGGCATGATCCATGGCGGCGCCAGCCAGAAGAAGCGCGCGCCCATGCAGCCGGGCAATACGCTGCTGGTCACCTGGAAAGCCCGCGTTGATGACAGCCTTGGCTTTTTCACGGCGGAGACCGAGAGCGAGCGCGCCGCCGTTCACATGGCCGATGCCGAGGCGCTGGCTGGTCTCTCCGCGCTCGCCGAACTTCTCGCCGCCACGCTGCCGGAGGGTGAGGCGAAGCCCGCGCTCTACGACGCCGCCGAAACGGTTCTCGACATGCTGTCGCATGAAGACGTCTGGCCGGCGCTCTTCGTCCGCTGGGAACTCGGGCTGCTCACCATGCTGGGCTACGGCCTCGACCTGTCGAGCTGCGCGATCTCGGGCGCCAATGATGGTCTGACCCATGTGAGCCCCAAATCGGGCCGGGCGGTGCGCGGATCGGAAGCAGGGGAATATCTCGACAGGCTCTTGCCGCTGCCGCGTTTCCTGACCGAGAACACGGCCCCGGCGACGCCTGTGGATATCCACGCAGGTTTCCGCCTGACCGGACACTTCCTTGCGGAGCGGCTTTTCGCCGATCTTAACAAGCCAGTACCGGACGCCCGCTACCAGATGATTGACCGTCTGGAACGGTCAGGGCGACTCTCGCCCGGTTGATTCGAGGGACTGATGGCACGCAACACCACCATCGACCCGCCCGACAATGGCGGCGAGATCATCGATGAACCGATGAACGAGGCGCTGTCGAAGCGCTATCTCGCCTATGCCCTCTCGACCATCACCGCCCGTGCTCTGCCGGATGTGCGCGACGGCCTGAAGCCGGTTCACCGGCGCGTTCTCTATTCGATGGCCCAGCTCGGGCTGAACCCGCAGGGCGGCCACCGCAAGTCGGCCACCGTGGTCGGTGAAGTCATCGGTAAGTACCACCCGCACGGCGACCAATCGATCTATGATGCGATGGTCCGCCTCGCCCAGGATTTCGCGACGCGCGCGCCGCTGGTCGACGGGCAGGGCAACTTCGGCAACATCGACGGCGATGCGCCCGCCGCCTTCCGCTACACGGAAGCGAAGCTCACGCCCGCCGCGATGCTGCTGCTTGAAGGGCTCGACGACGACGCGGTTGACTTCAAGGAAACCTATGACGGCACGCACAAGGAGCCTGTGGTTCTTGCCGCCGGTTTTCCGAACCTGCTGGTCAACGGATCATCCGGCATCGCGGTCGGCATGGCGACGTCTATCCCACCGCACAATCCGGCCGAGTGCATCGACGCCGCGATCTACCTGCTCGACCACCCCAAGGCGACGGTCGATGACTTGATGAAGATCGTCCCGCGTCCCGACTTCCCGACCGGCGGCGTGATCGTGGAGACGAAGGAAGGCCTGCGCGAAGTCTATGCGACGGGTCGCGGCGGCGTTCGCGTGCGCGCGAAATGGACCAGGGAAGACCTCGGCCGCGGCATGTGGCGCGTGATCATCACCGAGATCCCGTACCAGGTGCAGAAGTCCAAGCTGATGGAGCGCCTGGCCGAGCTGATCGAGACCAAGAAGGCGCCGCTGCTCGAAGACGCGATGGACGAGTCGACGGAAGATGTCCGCATCGTCCTCACGCCGAAATCGCGGACCGTCGACGCCGAAGTGTTCATGGCCAGCCTGTTCCGCCAGTGCGAACTTGAGACGCGTTTCCCGGTCAACATGAACGTGCTGGACCGTGGCGTGCCCAAGGTCATGGGCCTGCGCGACATGCTCAACGCGTATCTCGATCACCGCCGTGAGGTGATCGTGCGCAGGGCGAAGCATCGCCTCGGCAAGATCGAACACCGCCTCGAAGTGCTGGACGGCCTGCTCAAGGCTTACCTGAACATCGACGAAGTCATCCGGATCATCCGCTACGAGGACGATCCGAAGTCCGTGCTGATGAAGCGCTTTCGCCTGAGCGAGATCCAGGTCGAAGCCATCCTCAACATGCGCCTGCGTGCGTTGCGCAAGCTCGAAGAGATCGAGATCAAGCGCGAGCACAGGGAACTTTCCGAAGAGAAGCGCGAGATCGAGGCTCTTCTCGGCTCGACCAACCGCCAGTGGACCGAAGTGAAGCGTCAGCTCAAGACGGCGCGCGAAATCTTCGATCCGGGCAAGAAGCTTGGCCAGCGCCGCTCGAAGTGGGGCGAAGCGGTGGAGATCGACACCGAAGCCGCGCTCGAAGCCCTCATCGTCAAGGAGCCTGTCACGGTCGTCCTCTCGCAGAAGGGCTGGATCCGCGCGCTCAAGGGCCACAATCAGAAGCTTGACGACCTCAAGTTCAAGGAAGGCGACGAGATCGCGCTCTCGCTGGAATGCCAGACCACCGACAAGGTGATCTTGATGGCGTCCGGCGGCCGCGCCTTCACCATCGGCGCGGACAAGCTGCCTGGTGGTCGTGGCCATGGCGAACCCATTCGCCTCAACCTCGAAGTGCCCGAAGCCGAAACCATCGTCTCGATGCTGGCGCCGGAGCCGAAAGGCCGCCGCATCGTCGCTTCGACCAAGGGCTATGGCTTCATCGTTCTCGATACCGAGCTTGTTTCGTCGACTCGCAAAGGCAAGATCATCCTGAACGTCGGACCCAAGGAAGCGCTAGTCTCCTGCGTGAAGGTCGACGGCGACATGACCGCGTCCATCGGCGTCAACCGCAAGATGGTGATCTTCAAGACCGACGAACTGCCCGAAATGGCGCGCGGCAAGGGCGTGAAGATCCAGGCCTTCAAGGATGGCGGCCTCGCCGACCTCAAGACCTTCAACAAGGCCGACGGCTTCTCGTGGATCGACAGTGGCGGTCGCCAGCAATCGGCTGACGACTGGAAGGACTGGGTCGGCAAACGCGCCCAGTCCGGTCGCCTGCCGCCGCGCGGCTTCAACAAGAACGGCCGCTTCCAAGGCTAGTAGATCGTTTCCCAAATTTCCGGCTCCTTCCCTAGAGGCGCCGGGTTGTTGCTGCGCCGCACGTACGCCTAGCTTACGTGCAGGGCAGGCCGGGAGGCAGCGATCGCGACGCGTTCAACTTCGCTCGGCACGAGGCTGGCCTATGGCCTCGGCTCGGCGGCCTTTGGCATCAAGGATGCCGGACTGCAGATCTTTCTGCTCCTGTTCTACACGCAGATCGTCGGCGTACCCGCGCCGATGGTTGGGCTGGCGCTGACGCTCGCGCTCGTACTGGACGCGGTTCTCGACCCGATCGTCGGCTACTGGTCCGACAATTTCCGTTCCAAGTGGGGCAGACGGCATCCGTTCATGTATGCCTCGGCGATTCCCATCGCCGTGTTCTTCTACTTGTTGTGGACGCCGCCCCAGGGCTGGGATCATCAGGCCCTGTTCTGGTACCTGCTCACCTTCGCGATCCTGACGCGCGCTGCGCTCACCTTCTTCGAAACACCCAACGCTGCGCTCGCACCGGAACTCACGCGCGACTACGACGAGCGCTCGACGCTCCAGTCATGGCGTAATTTCTTCGGTTGGACGGGCGGGAATGCGATGACCGTCCTGATGTTCTTCTTCGTCTTTCCGGCCTTTACGACCGCGCAGATCCCCAATGGCCAGTTCAATCGCGACGCCTATGTCGTCTACGCCTGGGTAGCAGCCGCCACGATGTTGTTTGCGATCGTCGTGTCCTCGGTCGGCACGCATGGTCACATCGCCCGCCTTCAGGCGCCGGAGAGGCGCAAGCTGACGCTGACCGGCGTGTTCGGGGAAATCTTCGAGACGTTGTTCAACAAGTCGATGGGCGCGATCTTCCTCACCGCCGTCATCGCGAGCACGGGGCTGGGTCTTGCCCAGTCGCTCTCGACCTTCATGTCCACCTTCTTCTGGCGGCTTCAACCCGTGCAGATCGGCATCATCACGCTGGTGATCTTCATCTCGGCCGCGCTCGGCGCTGCGCTCGCGCCCCTGCTGACGCGGCGCTTCGGCAAGAAGAAAGGCATCATCATCGTCGGAATTCTCGGGTTGGTGACGATGCCTGTCGCGATCCTGATGCGCCTCACCGGCATGATCGCTCCGGGCACGGATGCGGCCTTCTGGCTCGTCTTCGCGCAGGGCCAGGTCGACGTCATCATTGTGGTCGCCCAGCAGGCGCTCTTGATGTCCATGGTGTCAGATCTGGTGGAACAGGCCGAGGTGAAGACGGGCCGACGTTCCGAAGGCGTGTTCTTTGCGGCCAACACATTCATCATGAAGGTTACGACAGGCATTGGCGTGATGGCGGCGGGCATGGTGCTGGCGCTGGCGCAGATCCCGCCGGGCACGGCGCCTGAACAGACGCCTGATGCTGCGCTTGTGACGCTGGGCTGGTGGTATCTGCCGGCCGTGCTTCTGCTGCGTCTCCTGATGGTCCTGTCGATCCTGCCCTATGCGGTCGACCGCAGGAAACACGAAGAAAACCTGCAGAAACTTGGCGCTAAGTAAGGCTGGCCTGAGCCGGATTTCGGTAGCACCATCAGACAAATGTCGGCAGCAACGGAGGCCGCCTTGATCAGCCAGGACGCCAAACAAAGGTTCGAAGCCCTCGTCGCCTTAGGCGATGGCGACCCAGCCGTCTTTGCCCGCGCCGCGAAACAGGGGGATATGCAGGCCGCCGCCGATCTCGGTGCGCTGTTCGCCCGCGTCGCCTTCGTCGAACCTGCGATGATCCTGGATACGTACGACGCTGCTGCTCGCGGCTGGTTCGGCGACCCGTCCGAACCGATGACGCTCCGCGGCGGCTCCGGCACGGTGAACCCTGCGCTGTGGCGCCCGTTCTGGGAGCTGCTCGAAGACGAGTCCAGGATGGACCCCGGCACGTTCACGACCCGCACGGCTGGTCTTGGCCAGTACACCGACGCCGGCTTCGCGAAACGGGCGGGGGAGGCTAGCCTTGCGTATCCGGGCGTGCCCGACGCCGTCGCGCAGGGCTGGCCCCCGCGTTTCCAGATGTCCGATCTCGCCGCCTGTCCGCAGGACTCACTCGGCGGCGAATTCCACCGCCAGATCATCGACAACAATTTCGATCTTGAAGTGCTTGACCGTGACGCGCTTGGCCTCGCGCAACTCCCGCCGCCGCTGGACTATCTCAACGCGCGCGCCCTGCAGTGCCACGACCTCTGGCACATCATCGGCGGCTATCACACCACCGCCCTGCACGAAGTCGCGATCAGCGGCTTCCAGCTCTCGCAATTCGGTCACAACTATTCGGCGCAGTTCCTGGCGCTTGTCACCGCGCGCGCCGCATTTCGCCAGCAGGCGGGTGTCCCGCTCCTGCTTGAGATCATCCTCTCGGGCTGGCGCCACGGCCGCGCGACGCCGCCGCTACTTGGCGTCGACTGGCCCGGCATCTGGAAGACGCCGAGCGAGGAGATCCGCGAGCGTCTCGGCATCTCGATCTACAAGTCGCCTGTCCCGCCCGACCTGATCGAACAGCTCCAGCGCACCGGCGTCTACCCGCAATAGCTACCAGCGCAGCTTCATGAACACACGTGTGTTCATGTCGAGGAAGGTGGACTGTTCCTGCCAAATGCTGGTCATCCACGGCAGGTAGTCGCTTCGCGAGACATCGCGGAATCCCAGCTTCCGGTAGAACGGCGCATTCCATGGCGGCGACCTGAACGTCGAGAGATAGACGGCCTGCGCGCCTTTGGCATGCGCCGCGCCGGCAAAGTGCTTCACTAGCTGCGCCCCAATTCCGCGCTTCTGGAAAGCAGGATCGACATCCAGCTCGCGCATGTAAGCATCGCGCCCCTGCATCTCGCCCATCACGAAGCCGACTGATCGCCCGTTCACTTCCCCGACGAAGGACAGTCCTTCGTCGATCGAGCGCTCATGGTCCGCCATCGAGATCACCGACAGCGACGCCACGTCGATCAGCGGAGACCCGCGAAAGAGCTCCGCCGCCGCCCGCTCGATCTCCTGCAACCGGAAGATGTCGGCCAGATGCGCGGGGCGAACATCTGCTGTCACGGCGCCATGGACCCCTGCAGCGCCGTGAAGAACCGGACCGCCAGCGGTCCTTCGCGCAGCGCATTGGCGGCGTCCACCATGTGCACGAGGCGATACCGCGCCACACGGAACTCCAGGTCCTCATCCGCCAGCTTGCGCAGCGTCGCCGCCATCGCCCGCGTCATCGCGAATGTCGGCGGGCGTTCGCCTTCGGTCTCCGGATAGACATAGTCGGAATTGATCGACAGGCCCCACGCCCGCGCAGCGATCTCCGCCGCCGCGGTGAGATATTCCCTCGTCAGGCCATCCAGCCCCGCGCCGTCTGCGGCGCGCGCATCCAGCATCCCCGCCAGCGCATCCGCCTCGCAGGCCGCAACGGTCATTCCCTGACCATAGGTCGGGTTCACGCTGCTCAATGTATCACCGACCGGCGCCAGCCGATCTGGCCACTTCGTAGCCTCCCAGGCCTTGCGTCGTGTCGCCAACGGTTTCCGGAACGTCCTTATCTCGCTCGTGGGCTCTGCGTCGACGATGCGCTCGTGGACCTTGGGATCGAAAGCCTTCGCATACTCGCGCAGCTGTTCGATCGTCTTTGGCGGCTGGTCAGAACCGCGCGCGCCGACTGACACGATCCACTGGTCGTCCTCGATCGGCAGCAGGAAGCCGAACTGTTTTCCGGGTGGGCCCGGCAGGAAGAAGAAGCCGATGCTTTCGCCACGATGCTTCACCGCCTGTTTGAACCGCGCTGTCGAGTAGGCGACGTTGATCTTCACGTCTTCCGTCTCGAACTCGGCATGGCCATCCTCGGCCAGCTGCTTCATCAGCGGCCCGGTCATCCCAGACGCATCTACACACAGGTCAGCCGCGATCTTCGTCCCGTCCTCCAGCTCGACACCCGTGCACTTGCCGCCTTCGACCGTGAACCGCTTCACGATCGTCTCGGCGCGAATGCTCACGCCGGGCAGGGCGGCTGCGCGCTTGCGCAGCGTCGCCTCATAGGCCGGCCGCGACAGGCTGGTGACGGAAAATCCTGCATCGCACTCGTCCATCCAGCCGCCGAAATCGAACACCTTCACGTCCCGCCCAACGCGCATCTCCTTGGCGCCCGCCTTGTAGAAGTCCTGCGTGATCCCCGGCAGGAGGCGCTCGAGGCTCTGCTCTCCGGCCTTCAGCAGCTGGTGGATATGCGCGCCCTGTCCCGCGCCCAGCCTTGCCTGCGCGCCCTCCGGCAGCGTGTCACGATCCAGCACAATCACTTCGGAGAACTGCCGCGCCAGCGCGGCGGCGGCGCTCAGCCCGCCTATTCCCGCGCCCACCACAACCGCCGTCTTCCCGAGCTTCGCCGCCATGCCGATCCTCTTTTGCCTCAACCCAGGCTGGTCCGTTCCGATAAATCAGGTTCAGCCGCCGAATTCCAGCCGTCCAAGACCCTGTGACGCCTCTGGATTCGCCGCCATCATGCTGTAGTTTAGCGCCAGCCGTGGAATCGGCGGGCGGAACAAAGGGGTGTGACCGTGGATATGATGCCGATCTACATCGTGCTGGGCGTCGTGGCCCTCATTGTGATCATGGCGATCGCAATCTTCAACGGGCTAGTGTCCAGGCGCCAGAAGGTCAACGAAGCCTTCTCCGGCATTGACGTTCAGCTGAAGCTCCGCCGCGAGCTGGTGCCTAACCTGGTCGAAACCGTGAAGGGCTACGCCGCCCACGAGAAATCGACGCTCGATGCGGTCATCGCCGCGCGCAACGCTGCCGCGAACGCCCAGGGCCCGGCCCAGCTCGGCGCCGCCGAAGGCGCATTGTCGGCTTCGCTCGGCAAGCTCTTTGCCCTCGCCGAGAACTATCCGGACCTGAAGGCCAGCGCCAATTTCATCCAGCTGCAGACCGAACTCTCCTCGATCGAAGACAAGGTCGCCGCCTCGCGCCGCTTCTACAATTCGGCGGTGAACGACTACAACACGGCCATCCAGCAGTTTCCAGGTTCTGTCATCGCGGGCTCCACCGGCTTCTCTTCGCGCGAGATGTTCGACGTCGGCGAAACCGATCGCGCGCAGCTCAACGTCGCTCCGACGGTGAAGTTCTGAGCTGAGCATCGTCATCCGGTCTTTTCGTCCGGGTGACGAGATCGCGTTTCGCGACATCAATCTCGATTGGATTGAGCGGTTCCTTGCCGTTGAGCAGAAGGACCGGGACGTCCCCGACAATCCGAAGAACCACATTCTCGACCGCGGCGGCGAGATCCTGCTCGCGCTTGATGGTGATGAGCCCGTCGGTGTCGTAGCGTTAGCCGTGATGGGCGAGGGCTCCGTCGAACTTGCCAAGATGGGCGTGCGTCCTCCGGCTCAGGGCAAGGGCGCCGGCCGCCTCCTCGTCGCCGGCGCCATCGCGAAGGCACGCAAGATGGGTATGCGCCGTGTCTATATCGAAACGAACTCGAAGCTTGGCTCGGCGCTCAGACTCTATCGCGACGCCGGTTTCCAGCCGCTGCGCGAGACCGCCCCATCTCCCTACGCACGCGCTGACGTGCAGCTGGAGCTTTTCCTGGATTAGAGCGTCGGGCGAGTAACGTGAATCGGGATTTTGCGTTGGCTACGAATTGTGATTCACCGTGTGTGGAGGTGGATCATGGGCAAAGCCTGTTCGGCTGATCTTCGCGAGCGTCTTGTGCTGGAGATCGAGGAGGGTGAGTCCCGGCGAGGGGCGGCGGAGCGTTTTGGCGTTGCGCCCTCGACAGCGGTTCGGGTTTACGCTGCGTATTTGCAAACCGGCTCGATTGAGCCGAAGAAGCAGGGTCGGCCGCGGGGCGGCGGCAAGCTTGGCCCGCACAGGGACTTCATCATCGACCAGGTGAAACGGACGCCGGACATTACCATGCCGGAGATCGCTGCGCGTCTTGAAGCCGAGCGCGGCGTCAGGGCTGATCCCTCCAATATCTCCAAGCTGCTGTGCGCTGCTGGCTATACATATAAAAAAAGCGCTTCTGGCGTCGGAACAAGAGCGCGCCGACGTTAGGCAGGCGCGTCAGGACTGGCGCGAGCGACGCCAGCCGGCCATGCGGGCGGAACCGGCGCGCCTCATCTTCGTCGACGAGACGTCGGTGAAAACCAACATGTGCCGCCTGCGCGGTCGGGCCCGGCGCGGAGAAAGGCTCAAGGGGCAGGCTCCAGCCCCCTTCCTGGTCGAGGGCGCCATGGATGGCGAGGCCTTCGACGTCTACATCGAAACCCAGCTGGCTCCGCAGTTGAACAAAGGCGATGTCGTCATCCTCGACAATCTCAATGTCCACAAAAGCCCCAGAGCCGCAGCAGCCCTCGCCGCCCGAGGCGCGTGGTTCCTCTTCCTTCCCAAATACTCGCCTGACCTCAACCCCATCGAGATGGCCTTCGCCAAGCTCAAGGCCCATCTGCGCAAGGCCGCAGCGCGCACCATCGACGCCCTCTGGCGCGCCGTCGGCGACATCTGCTCCCTGTTCACGCCCGAAGAGTACTGGAACTTCTTCAAAGCCCACAGCTATGTTGCAGACTAATCGCCCGATGCTCTAGTCCGAGGGCAGGCGGGGGAACCACGCGTTCCAAATCGCGTTCCGCCCGCACAAGGCATGGCTCCAAGATACGCCGGGGCTATGATCGAGACGCCATCCTATCCGGTGGCGTCTCGAGGCTTGCCATGTCCTTCATCGATATTGTGATCACCTGTCCCGACCGCGCCGGCGCCGAGACAATCGCCCGCGCGTGCGTGGAGGAACGCCTCGCCGCCTGCGCCAACATCGGCGGCAGCGTCACAAGCATCTTCCGCTGGAAAGGCGCCATTGAGACGGCGGATGAGATCACGCTCACGCTCAAGACCCGTGCATCCTTGTTCGACAAGCTGAGTCAGCGCGTAAAGGCCCTGCACCCCTACGAGGTTCCCTGCATCATCGCGATGGAGCTTGAAGCCGTCGAACCGGCTTACGCCGCGTGGCTTGAAGCCGAGACCGATTGATCGGGAACCGCCGCCGCCTGCCCGGCAATCGCTGCGAAGCGGGGATTATCAAGCGTGATTGCAATGTCGGCAATGCGCTGGTGCGCATCTGCCGGACAGGCGCCCGACGGTCCCAGACTACAGCTCTTCCTCGCGCAGTGGACGCCAGACTTCGCCATCGAACACTTCGAGCGGCGTGAAGTCGGCCTTGTAACCCATCTTGTCCGAGCCGCGCACCCAATAGCCGAGATAGACGTAGGGCAGGCCCAGTTCGCTCGCGAGACGGACATGGTCGAGCACCATGAACGAGCCCACGCTGCGGCTCTGCAGCTCCGGCTTGAAGAAGGAATAGACCATCGACAGGCCGTCGCGCAGAACGTCGGTCAGCGCCGCCGCCTGCAGTGCGCCATCGTCATCCTGTCCCGGTTGCAGCCGGTTGCGGTATTCGAACACCACTGTCTGCACGGGGCTCGCGTCCACCATGCCGGCATAGTCGCGGATTTCCATCTCGGTCATGCCGCCGCCCGGATGGCGGCTGGTCAGGTACTTCTTCAAGAGCCGGAACTGCTCGCGCGTCGCCCGCGCTGTCGTCGCTTCGCGCTCCAGTGTGGCGTTCTTGGCCAGCACGCGCTTCCAGCGCTTCGACATCGTGAACGACGTCACGTCGATCCGAACCGAGCGGCACGCGCCGCACGCCTTGCACGCCGGGCGATAGGCGATCGTCTGCGACCGGCGGAAGCCGTTCCGCGTCAGGCTGTCGTTGAGGTTGACGGCGCCATCCACCGCAAGGTTGGCGAACACCTTCCGCTCCATCTTGCCCGGCAGATAGGGGCAGGGCTGGGGAGACGTCAGGTAGAATTTCATCTTCCGGACGAAATCCGGCGGGATGATTTCCTTGGTGTCAGCTTCCTTCATCGCGAATCGAATGTAAGCGCGCAGGGCCACCCCGCGCCATAGGAAAAACGCCGCAACTGCGCTGTGTCACATATCCCTGCGCACAGGGCGCTCAGAGCCCGTCTTCCTTGGGCATGACAGGCGCTTCCCGCATCAGCGTGATGCTGATCCTGCGGTTGGCCGGCAGGTCCGGATCGTCCGGATAGAGCGGTTCCCGGTCGCCTTTGCCGCTGACCTGATAGATCCGGTCGGCATCGACGCCATCCTTTTCAAGGATGCGGCGGGCGGCGTTGGCGCGGTCAGCCGAAAGGTCCCAGTTGGAATACCCAGACCGGCTCGGCGAGGTTGTGTCGGTGTGTCCGGCGATGCTGATCCGGTTCGGCAGCTGCTGGATCACTTTCGCAACGGTTTCGAGCAGGTGCTGCGTCCGTGGCAGCGGATCGGACGAGGAGCCCGAGAACATCGCCCGGCCTTCCTGGTCGATGAGCTGAACATTCAGCCCGTCCTCGTTCGTCTCTATGATGATGTTCTTCGACAGCTCGGCATAGTCCGGCAGGTCCTGCAACGCTTGGCGCAGCGAGACCTCAGCGCTCGCAAAGGCGGCATTCTCACGATTGGCCAGCGCCTGCGCCAAGGACTTGTCGCTTGGTTCGCCGGGCTTGCTCTCGCCCGCTGTCCCCTGGCCAGACTTGGTGCGAGCTTCGTCCGCTGACAGCTGTTCGTCGATCTGGCGGTTCGAACCAGAGGCCCGCGCGCCGTCTTCCTGGAAGGCCGTACCGCCCAGAAGGCCGTCCGAGCCCTGCGTCGAGCGAGAGACGGAGGCGGGGGCAAAGTAATCGGCGATGCCGCGTTTCTGCTCCGGGGAGGTCGTGTTGATCAGCCACATGAGCAGGAAGAACGCCATCATCGCGGTCACGAAGTCAGCGTAGGCCACTTTCCAGGCGCCGCCGTGGTGGCCGCCGCCGATGACCTTCTTCACTTTCTTGATGACGACTGGCTTATTGCCACTCATGTTCAATTCGATCCCGGGTATTAACTCGGGCTTATACAAGAGGTTGAGTTAAGGTCCCGTGCATGGCCGACCCTGATTCACCATCCGGATTCGACCCGAAAGCCTATCGCAGCGCGCTGGGCGGCTTCGGCACGGGCGTCGCGCTGGTCGCTGCGCGCGATGATCGGGGCCGGGCCCACGGCCTCATTATCAATTCGCTTACGTCTGTCTCGCTGCACCCCCCGATCATGCTCTGGTGCCTGGCCAATTCCTCAAGAGCGTTCGACGTCTTCACGCGCGCGGACACCTTCTCCGTTAATATCCTCCGTTCAGACGATCACGACGTCGCCCACCGCTTCTCGCGCAGCGGCGATCGCATCATCCCGGAGGACCAGATTTGCACGATGAAAACCGGCGCCCCGGTCCTCTCGGCGGCCGTCGCCAGCCTCGACTGCCGCATGCGCCTCCGCCAGCCCATGGGTGACCACGAGGTTATCTACGGCGACGTCATCGCCTACCGCGCCGACCCCGGCGTCAATGCTCTCGGCTTTTTCCGAGGCCGGTATGTCACGCTCACGTCAGACGAATCCTGATCCATGTCTGTCTGAATCGCGGTTGCCCGATCGTCATACAGGTTGGACCATAGCCCCAGCCTGGAGACGCCCATGCCGACGATTTCCTCCTTCATCTCGCTTAGCCTCGACGGCTGCTATGCCGATGCCAATGACGAGATGAACTGGGCGCACAGCCAGGACCCGGAACAGCAGGCCTTCACAAACAGCAACGCGAAGGGCGGCGGCCGGCTGATCTTCGGCCACACCACCTACGACATGATGGCGTCCTTCTGGCCCACGCCCGCCGCCGCACAGATGATGCCGGACGTGGCGAAGGGCATGAACGCCATGCCGAAGGTCGTCTTCTCCCGCAAGCTGAAGTCAGCCGGCTGGAACAACACCACGGTGCAGTTCGATCTCATCGGCGGCGTGAAGAAGCTCAAGGCCGATGGCGGTCCTGACATGGCGATCCTTGGCTCGGGCAGCATCGTCGCTCAGCTCATCGAAGCCGGTCTGCTGGACGAGCTGCAGGTCATGCTGATCCCCGTCAGCCTCGGCGGCGGAAAGAGGCTGTTCGATGGCGTGAAGCGGAAGGTCGGCTGGAAGACAGTCGAGACCCGGCCCTTCAAGGGCAATGGCAACACCTTTATCCGCTATCGGCCTGCATAGTTGGTAAGCACGCCCTCGTGCTTACTGCCCCGGCCGAGGATGACAAGCTGTGGCCGCCCGACTATCTCTCCGCACAGCAAAATGGAACGAAGCACATGGCGACTTGCGCATTCCTCGGCCTCGGCGTGATGGGCGGCCCCATGGCCCGCCACCTCTCGCAGAAGGGCCACACCGTCACCGTCTGGAACCGTTCGCCGGACAAGGCGGCCGCGTGGAAAGAGAAGGGCGGCAAGGGCGAAGCGGCCGCCACGCCTGACGCGGCCATCGTCGGCGTCGACTTCGTCTTCATGTGCCTTGGCGATGATCCCGATGTCGAAGCCGTGTTCGACCGTATCGAACCCGTGCTGAAGGCCGGGCAGGTGATCATCGACCACACCACGGGCTCCGCCGATCTTGCGCGCCGCCTCGCCATGCGAGCAAAAGCGAAAGGTGTCGGCTATCTCGACGCTCCGGTCTCCGGCGGCCAGGCCGGAGCCGAGAACGGCCAGCTCACCGTCATGGTCGGCGGCGAGGCGGATACGTTCGCCAAGGCCGAGCCTGTCATGCGCGCTTTCTCGAAGCAGATCACGCTCATCGGCGAGACGGGCGCAGGTCAGCTCGCGAAGTCCGTCAACCAGATCTGCATCGCCGGCGTGGTGCAGGGCGTTGCCGAAGGGCTCCACTTTGCACGGAAGAATGGCCTCGACGAAGCGAAGGTGATTGAAGCCATCTCTGCCGGCGCCGCGCAGAGCTGGCAGATGCAGAATCGCTGGAAGACCATGGTCGACGGCAAGTTCGATTTCGGTTTTGCCGTGGATTGGATGCGCAAGGATCTCCGCATCGCCCTCGACGCCGCCCGCCGCGCCGGCGCTTCCACGCCGCTGACTGCGCTGGTCGACCAGTTCTACGCCGACATCCAGGCCGAAGGTCACGGCCGCTGGGACACGTCCAGCCTCATCTCGCGATTGAACAAGCCAATTACAGGCAAGAAAGCGTCGTGAAGGTCTTTCTGCACAATTTCGAACACGAGCTGGAGGAGAAGTTCGTCACCGCCGGCGGCCCCGGCGGACAGAACGTCAACAAGGTCGCTACCGCCGTCCAGATCCGCTGGAACGTAAAGAAGAGCCACGCCTTCGACGACGAGCAGAAATGGATGATCCGCCGCGCGCTGGCCAACCGGATCAATGAGGAGGGCGAACTCGTTCTCTTCATCCAGACGCACCGCTCGCAGGCCCGCAATCGCGAGGAAGCCCGCGAACGTCTCGTTGAGATGATCGAGAAGGCGCTGGTGAAGCCCAAGAAGCGCGTCGCCACCAAACCAAGCAAGGCGCAGAAGCAGAGACGCCTCGAAGGCAAAGCCCGCCGCTCCGAGGTGAAAGCCAACCGCGGCCGCGTTTCCCACGACTAGCATTCTCCGGGACTCCCCCGATCCGCTTCCCCGCTCGCCATGATAAACAACCAAAGGTTGTGGTGGTCGGGGAAAACGAAGACGATGGCGGATATTCCGAAGACGAGGATTTGTGTCAGCGACGAAGAGGCCCAGAGGCTTCGCAATATCGTGCGGCAAGCCAAATTGATGAATGGCCGCATCGCCGGAGCAAGAGTTGCTCAGAAGGAAGACGCCGCCGCGCTCGCCGTCTTGCTCGCTCACGAGAGCATCGGCCCGAAAATCTACACCATGCCGAACCCGATCAACGAAACGACGATGAGGCGCTTCATCGAAGACCACCTGACGCAGCGCGCCCGGGGCGATGGCATCCTGTTCGTCTCGTTCAACGTTCAGGGCGAAGCCACCGCCTATTTCGATGTCGAGCTATGGCCGCAATGGTCCATTGCCAAGTTCGGCGGGGCGGTGAAAGCCGAGCGTCAGGGCAGGGGTTTTGGCGGCGCCTGCGGTCTTGCCGCGGTGGAATGGTGCTTCGACCAGCTCGGCGTCGCCCGCATCTGCGAGACCACAGCGCTGGATAATGACCGGTCAATAAGACTGTTGTCCCGCCTGGGTTTCTCCCAGAAAGGCGAGGTCACAGCCATCAAGCCCGACGGCTCGACGCGCCCCTCGCTTTACTGGGAAATCGAGCGCGAGGCCTGGGAGTCAGCTCGCACGGTGCGTCGCGCCGGCTAGGATTTGCATGAAATTTCATGGACCGGGAATCCGTAAAGTTAAGCGGACAGGGGCAAGCTCGCTACAAGCAGTCAGTCCGGGTCTCCTATGTCAGCTTCCAAGAAACAGCCGCGCAAGCCGGCCGATCCCAAGACGCGGTCTTCCGCCGAGAAGCGGATTAACGCGCAGGTCCGCCGCGATATCCTGATCTTCGCCGGGTTCATCGCCGCCGGGTTCATCCTGTCGGTGAACCTCGATGTCGTCGGGCTGCTGTATTCGCTCGGCGCGCAATATGAGACCCTCCAGGTCTCAAAATTCTTCGGCACGGTGATCTTCGCCTGCGTCGGCCTGACGCTCTACGTGATCACGCGCTACAGCAATCATGTTCGCGAACTCAAGGCTCGCCTCCAGACGGAAGAACGCGCCCGCCGGGTCGCCATGCATGACCAGCTCACCGGCCTGCCGAACCGCCGCCACCTCAAGGGCGTGCTGAACTGGCTGCTCAGCGAGAATGACGGTTCGCGCCGCCTCGGCATCGTCATGCTCAACATCGACCGCTTCAAATCGTTCAACGACGCGAATGGCCGCCCGCTGGGCGACGAAGTGCTGATCCAGGTCGCTAAGATCCTGAATATGCGCGCCGGCGTCGACGGCTTCGTCGCGCGCCTCGAGACCGACGAATTCATCGTCCTGCTGCCCGACCAGGGCGAGGAAGAGCTGATGAACTGGCTTTCGGCGGCCCTGACGGCGATCGAGGCCCCGATGGCTCTGGGCAAGCACACTGTCGCCATCAGCGCCACCGCCGGCGCGGCGATCGGTCTCACCGATGGCCGCGACGCCGAAACGCTGCTCCACCGCGCCAGCCTCGCGCTGCGTCGCGCCAAGGACACGAGCCGCGGCTGGTTCGCCTTCTTCAAGACGGGCATGGATGAGCTGGTTCGCCAGCGCGCCCTGTTCGAGAACGATCTCTGGAACGCGGTGCGCAATGACGAACTCGCGCCTCACTTCCAGCCGCTGGTGAGCCTGTCGGATGGCAAGGTGCAGGGCTTCGAGATCCTCGCGCGCTGGACGCACGCCACGCGCGGGCCCATCCCGCCGGACCAGTTCATCCCGACGGCCGAAGCTTCCGGCGCGATCGGCGAGATGACGTTCAACCTCCTGCGCAAGGCCTGCCGTGAAGCGGCCGGGATTGAGGGCGGACCGCACCTGTCGCTCAACCTGTCGCCGGTCCAGCTGCAGGATGAAGAGCTTGCGAACCGCATCCTCAAGGTGCTTGAGGAAACGGCCTTCCCGCCGTCGCGCCTCGAGATCGAACTTACCGAGGCTGCGCTGGTCACCGATCTCGACGCCGCCCGCGCCATCCTTTCGGCCCTGCGTGAGAAGGGCGTCCGGATCTCGCTGGACAACTTTGGCACGGGGCACGCCAGCCTGCTGCAGCTTCGCCAGCTGCCATTCGACAAGCTGAAGATCGACCGGTCCTTTGTGCGCCGCATGAATGTGGATGCAGAATCCGCCACGCTGGTGCGCACGATCGTGTCGATGGCCAAGAACCTCGGCCTCGTCGTGGTCGCTGAAGGCGTGGAGTCTGCCGAGCAGGCCAAGGCGCTTGCAGCGCTCGGCTGCGACATCGGGCAGGGCTATCATTTCGGTCGCGCCACGCCGGCCATCGAGGTGAAGCCGCCTGGCGTCGAACCCAAGCCGCCGCGCAAGCCGATGGTCACCCCGCCTGCTGCCGAAAGGGCGCCTGCCCAGCCTGCGGTTGCGACGACGGTCGCGGGCTGAGGCCCATGCCAGAACCTGGCTGAGTTTTGCGGCGAGCTGGTCCAGCGCGAACGGCTTGGGGCGGGAAGCTCACGCCCGGATCAGGCACGCCGTTGTGCACGACGGCGTTGCGCGTGTTGCCGGTGGTGTAGACAACTTCGAGGTCAGGCGGTTGTTTGACGGCCTCGCCTGAAAGCTGCCTTCCTGTCATGCCCGGCATGACGTTGTGGGTGAACAACCAGCTGATCGTTGGCGTGGCGTCGAGCACCCTTGGCGCTTCGCGTTCATTGGGCGCCTTAGGAGGCGCCTCCACATCCTTGCCGATCTGTCAGGCCTTGTTCATCGGTCAAGTTGCTTCCGCGCCTTGGTTTTCCCGACAGGCGATTGGCAACATTGACCGGGCTTTCCGGACAAGCGCCGCCCGGATTCCATGGCTGCGCGTAGGTTCCGCGCAACGGTCACATCCGCAGCCCGATCTCCTTGAGCCGGATTTCGAGGAAGTCCTGCGCGTTTAGTGGTTCTGGATACCGGTTCGGCCGCTCGGGTGTGACGCACGAAGGCAGGGTGCGGATTTCGTAGTCCGGATTGAAGTGCAGGAAGAAGGGCGTGGAATAGCGAGGGAATCGCGACCGTTCGGGCTTCGGGTTCACGACCCTGTGAGTCGTCGATGGCAGCACATGGTTGGTCAGGCGTTGCAGCATGTCGCCGACATTGACCACCAGCGAACCTGCTGGCGGGTTTACAGCCAGCCACTGGCCGTTGCGATGGAGGACCTCAAGACCGCCCTCCTCAGCGCCGAGCAGAAGCGTGATGACGTTGATGTCCTCGTGCGCGCCCGCGCGAACGGAACCTTCCGGCGGCGGCTCGGTTTGCGGCGGATAATGCAGCAGACGAAGGATCGAGTTCCCGTCCTGCACCGTCTCGTCAAAGAAGCGCGGCTTCAGCTTCAGGTGCATCGCGATGGCGGAGAGGATTTCGAGGCCGAAATTGTCCAGCGCGGAGAACATCGCATTTGTGTTCTCCTTCCAGTTTGGAACTTCTGAGACGTAGAGGTTCTCGCCCATGATCCCCGCGAACTTGTGGCCCTTCGGCAGCTCACGTGCGACGTGCCAGAACTCTTTCAGATCCTTCGCCCTGGCGCCCTTGGCGACCTCGGTGGCGAAGGGCGTGTAGGCGCGTTGCCCGCCGCCGCCGGGGATGAAGTACTTCCGCTTCGTCTCCTCGGGCAGGGCGAAGAACTTCTTGCCCGCGTCGACGCCGCGATCGATCACGCCCTGGTCGATCGGATGATCCTTGATCACCGCAAAGCCGGTCTCGCGGAAGCTCTGGCCAAGGCGTTCGGCGAACGCTTTCGGGTCCTGTTTCCAGAGGTTGTAGGAGATCGGCTCGAAGAGGCTGGTTGTGGTCGTCATGGTGGCCCCGTGGAATTGTGAGGGTGCTGGCCCAAGAATGCAGTCTGGCGCCGCCAGCGGCCTGCGGCTACATCCCCTACTATAATATGCGCTGAAGTGAAGCGTGGTGCTGAAATGGCGATAGTGCCTGAGAAACCGGGATTTTTGGCCCGGAAAGCGCGCATCTGATGGCGCAGCATTTCGTGCTGCGCATGCGGCGCGAGCTATCCGGCGACATCGAAACCCCGCGCTGGCCCCAATGGGTCGCGATGAAGACGATGTCCCGCAAGCTCGACAGGAAGGAAGCGAAGGCCGTGCACTCCGTGCTCGAGGCTGGCTTCTGGGAAGGCGGGGGTGGCGCGCCCACATTCGGCAAATGGTGGAATGCGTTGCGCAAGGACGATGAATTCGATCCTTCGCTCGTCTTCATCGCCATCGACATGGAAGGCGTCGTCGGCATGGCGCAGTGCTGGACAACCGCTTTCGTGAAGGATCTCGCCGTGCGCCCACGCGCGCGAAGGCAAGGCATCGGCCGCGCCCTGATGCTCACGACCTTCCATGAGTTCGCGAAACGCGGCGCCACGCATGTCGATCTCAAGGTGCGCGAGGAAAACGAAACGGCGCAGCGGCTTTACGCGAGCCTTGGGATGCGCGTGATCGAGCGCGTCGCTGACTAGAGCCGTCAATCCGCGCTAATACTTGTGTAGTTTCGATTCAGACTCGTGAATCCGAGTAAACACAATAATTCGACAGAACATCGTCGAAAGTTTGCAGTATTAACTACGTCGCAAATCTTCTGGCTTTGAATGGTCTTCAAGCCGCTCACAACGGCAGGTGGGAGGAAGAGGACCGAAGTCCGCAAAGGACGGGGTCTGGCTTCCTGAAGTTCAAAGGGATGCCAGAATGGCGTACGCAGATATCCGGATCGAAGCGCCCGAAGCCTTCGTCACGAAGACCGCTTCGGCCGATGAACTCTATCGCATGGGCCTCATCTACTCCGAGGGCATGGATGTGGCCGTCGATCTGGTCGCCGCGCACAAATGGTTCAACCTCGCGGCGGCGCGTGGTCACCGCGAAGCGAAACTCTGCCGCCAGGAAATGGCAGAGATGATGTCGCAAACGGAAATCCTGAAAGCGCAGCGCGCCGCCCGCGACTGGATGAAGCTGGCCAACTAGGCCTTCAGCTCTCCGCCAGCGAACACGATCGTCCTTTCCACCAGGACGTCCGTCGAGCTGACGAGTTCGCCGTCGATATCGTCTGCCGTCAGCACGAGCGGAACTTCCGTGCAACCCGCGATGATGACCTCAGCGCCTTGCGCCTCGAGCTTCTTCGCCAGCGTCGTCATCGAGCGCTTCACGGTGTCGCCCGTGTCGCCGGACTTTATGCGATAGACCAGCTCCATGAAGGTCTTCTGCGAGTCCGCACCGAGCAGCACGGGCGCGACGCCACGTTTCCTCAACGCATCCTGATAAAGGTTTGACGAGAGACAGGCGTCGACCGCGAGCACGCCGACGCGCTCGGGGCGAAGGTCTGCAGCCACATCCGCCGTCACGTCGATGATGCTGATGAACGGCACGGAAATTGCCGCGCGGATCTCGGCTTCCCACGCATGCGTGGTGTTGCACGCCATCACGATGAAATCGGCGCCCGCCGTCTGCAAATTGCGCGCGGAGCCCGCGAGTGCGGGTCCGGGCGATGGACCTTCACCGCGCTTGTAGGCGTTGCGATCGGGAAAATGCGGGTTGTTGTCGATGATGAGATGCAAGTGATCTTGTTCGTGTACAGCCCTGGTTCTTTTCAGAATCCGCTCGAAGAAATCAAGCGTCGCCATGGGGCCGAGCCCGCCGATCACACCGACGGTTTTCGTCTCGCTCATGACTGCAGCACGCCCTGGTATGCAAACAGCGAGGGCGCGCCGCCCGTGTGCACGAACAGGATCTTTGAGTTCTGCGTGAAGTGTTTCCGGCGGATCAATCCGATCAGTCCGGCGGCCGCCTTGCCGGTGTAGACCGGGTCAAGGAGCACGCCTTCGTGCCGCGCGAACAGGCGAACGGCTTCCACCATCTCATCGCTCGGCAGCGAGTAGCCAGGCCCGACCCATTCATCGAGCGCGACGACGCTCTCGCGCGTGGGAACCGGCAGGCCCGCAAAGTTCGCGGCCTCGACGGCCAGCTTGTGCACATTGCCTTCCTGTTCGGCGCGGGGGCGGCGAACGTTGACGCCCGTCAGCGGCACGCCGGCGTTCGCCGCGTTGAAGCCGACCAGAAGCCCCGCATGCGTGCCGGCGCTGCCGGAGGCTACGACAAAATCGGTGAAGGTGAGTCCCATGTCCATGCACTGCGCGAGGATCTCGCGCGCGCAGACGACATAGCCCATTGCGCCCAGCGCATTCGATCCGCCGCCCGGGATGATGTAGCCCTTGCGTCCGAGCGCCTTCAGCTTTTCGGCTTCCGCCTGCATCGCCGCGTTGAGATCGCTTCCGCCGTCGACAATGGTCAGCGTTTCGGCGCCGAGAAGATCGAACAGGAAGTTGTTTCCGCTGGCTTCTTTCCGGTAGCTCCCAGCCACGCGTTGCTCGAGCACCAGCCGGCATCTCAGCCCCTCACACGCCGCGGCCGCCAGCGTCAGACGGCAATGGTTCGACTGCACGGCGCCAACCGTAATCAGCGTGTCCGCGCCCTGTTTGAGGGCGTCGGCGACCAGGAATTCCAGCTTGCGTGTCTTATTGCCGCCGCCCGCCAGGCCCGTGAGGTCGTCCCGCTTGATCCATATCTCGGGGCCGCCGAGATGCTTCGAAAGCTTCTCAAGCCGTTGGATCGGCGTGGGATTTGGCGTGTAGCGGCGACGGGGCAGGGCTTCGATTTTCATGGCGCGGTTGTAGGCCCCGGACTGCCGCCGGAAAAGCCCTCCGCTCGCGCGTCCGCCGGGCGTTGACGGGCTAACCCCTTCTTAAGCGGCGCGGGGGAAGGGTAATTCGTTAACCACGGGGCCTGGGCCCATTTGAGCGTCGAAACGCGGACCGAGCGCACTTCCGGCGGCGCACCGCCGGCGCGCGCGCAAGCGCGCATAGCGCACCTGCGGCCGAAGCTCGGCCTCGTTGATACGCTGCTTCAGCTCTGGCGCGCCAAGTGGTTGATGTTTCTTGTCTTCGTGCCCGTCGCCCTGATCGGCCTGGCGGCGACGTTGCTGACGGCGACAAAGTATCCCGCGAGCGCGCGCCTGCTGGTCCGTGTAAGTCAAGATTATGTCTTCAGCCCTGTGCTCGGCGGCTCATCGCCAATGTCTCCCCCGGTTCATGACGAGGTGCTCGAGGCTGAAGCCGAACTCGCGGGCTCGGCTGTCGTTGCCGAGCGGGTGATCGGCGCCGTCGGCCTCTCTCATCTCTATCCGGACCTTGCCGAACGCCAGCTCCGCTCGCGTAGTGACGCCGACTACGAGGCGACCGAGGAAGCGCTCGCCACGTTCTCGCGAGACCTCTCCGTCACCGTTGCGCCTGCATCGCCGATCCTTCAGCTCAGCTATGCGCATCGCGACCCGCAACTCGCCGCGGCGACGCTCAACCGTGTCGTCAGCGAGTACCTGAAATACCGGCAGGAAATTCTTTCGGGTCAACGGATTGCGGGGCTATCTGCACAGCGCGCTGTAATCGAGGACAGGCTGTCTCAAGCCGATAGCAAGCTGCGTGATTTTTTGCAGGAGAACGGCCTGTCGGATTTCGAAGCCGAGATGTCTGCGGCGCGCAATCTGCTGTCGGCGATATCGGACGAAACCGCAAAGGCGGAAGCCGGAAAGAGCGAAGCGGAGGCGAGGGTGGCGAGCCTTGCGCGCCAGCTCGCATCCACACCGAGACAGGTCGATCTAGAGTCAACGGACGCGTCGCCCGCCCGGCGCGGTCCCAACCCGACATGGCAGGGGCTAGATGCCGAAAAGAGCGCACAGACGGCGAACCTGAACGCGCTTGCCGGGCGCCTCGCCACCCTGACGCGACAGAAGCAGGAGACCGGCGCTCGCATCGCCACACTGGCCGTGATCGAACCCGATTATCTGCGCTTCAGGCGCGACCGTGATGCACTGGAAGCCGCAGCAGACGCCTTTGCCGCCCGCGAACAGGCCGAGCAGGCGCGCAGCGAACTCGCTGCCCGCAGGGTGGACAGTATTTCGGTCTACGAAGCCGCCCGTCCCTCGGCGCAGGGCGACGACATGCGGCGCACCATCATCCTGACAACCGCGATGGTCGGCCTTCTGGCGGCCCTGATGGCAGGTCTGATGCGCGCCTGGTCATCGCGCGGGTTTGCGACAGCGGGCTCCCTCGAGCGTACGCTGGGCCTCACCGTGCTCGCCACCGCGCGGGACAAGTCCGCATGAAAGACCTCCGCTGGGACCTCAAGGAACTCTACCGCGCCCTGTCGCAGACCCCGATGGCGGATGGCGGGCGCACGGTCATGTTCGTTTCCGCCCGCTCTGGCGAGGGCGTGTCGAGCGTCGCCGCATCCTTCGCCCTTCTGGCGGCGGAGCGTGCGCGCCGCGCCGTCTGGCTCGTCGATCTCGATCTCAAGCGTAACCATCAGTTCAATACGTTTGCTGTCGGACCGTTTGCACAGGCGTTCGGTGGGGTTGGGCCGCCCTATTCGGCATCCCTCAAAACGCAGCCCTTCTTCTCCGTCGAGCCGGAAACGCCGGAGATCGGTCAGGGTCTCGGCCTCTTCACCGCACACCGCATCGGCGAGATGCGCCTCATGGTGACGCAGTTCGACTCCTCCCGCCTCAAGCCCGGTCAGGGCGTCCGCATCCGCACACAACCGGCCTATTGGCAGGCTGTCCGCGCAGCGACCGACTGGGCTGTCGTCGATGCCCCCGCGCTTGAACTCGCCGGCGCGGGTCTCGCGATCGCCTCACAGATGGACAGGACGGTGATCGTTGTTAATGCCGACGAGACTTCGCCCAACGAAGTCGAAGCCGTGCGGCGCGAGATCGAGAACCATGGCGGACGTGTCGGAGGCGTGGTGCTCAACCGCGAAAAACCCGACGCGCGCTTCGCGGATTCCCTGTCGAGATGACTAAGTCGAGGATCGGCCGACGTTCTTGCCCCGTTCGCGGCGGGCAGGGCTAGTCGATAATCCCCGACAACACTGCACCAAGCGTCGGCGAAGCGAGCACGGCTCCGCCTTCCACCGCCAGGTGCGCCAGCTCCGCAATCAATGCCGAAGGCGCGCCCTGCTTGGTCGGCGACTTGCTGACGTCGTGCGTGAAAAAGAAAAGCCAGCCCTTTGCCTCGATGCAGGTTTTCAATGCGGCGAGGGCGCGGCGGCGATGCATTTCGGATGAGCCCAGCTCGATCGCACGCAACTGGCTGCGGTCCGTGTCGCCCACGTTCACGCCCGGCAGGATGCCGCGTCCCGTCGCGAACACTTCGCCGATCCAGCACTTCGCGGAGTATGTCGTCTCGCCATAGGGATAGGCGAACGCCGAGACGTTCTCCGGGTAGCCGGCCTCCGCCAGCGCCACGAGGTTTTCGCCGATATCCCGTTCCACCTTTTCGAGCCGCGCCTTCGCGCAATCGAGATGGCTGTGCGTATGCGCCCCGATCTCGTGCCCGCGCACGGACAGCTCGTTGAGCGTCGCGCCATCGAACATCTCACCCATCACCGGGCTGCGTTGGCCGAGGAAGGAGGTACTGGCATAGAAGCCCGCGCGCCCGCCGTGTTTCTCAACGATATCAGCGCCGTTGAGCGCCGACTTCGGGAAGTCGTCGAATGTGAAGCTCACGATAGGGCGGTCCGGCGCCACGTCCGCGTGGCACGCCTTGCGCCATTGCACGACCCGGCGCTGCACCCTGGCAGGCGTCGATCGCGAAGGCGCATAGGTCCACTGCAGCTGCGCCATCTAGCCAGCCTTCACCCAGGCCGGGGCGCCACATCCGCTGTCCGCCTTGCCGATGGTTTCGAGATAGGCCTCGATCAGCTCGGCATCGGCTTCCACGCCGCCATCAAGCAGCATCACCCAGCTTGTACGCGCATGCGCTGCGGCAGCTCCCCGTGCGGCCCTCTCGTCACGCTTTTCATTCGACGAAACAATACGTACCGCGGCGCGAACATGCCCGGCCGCCGCCTGCATCTGCGCCAGCACATCATGGCTGCAGCGCCCATCGTCATAGACGATGAACTCCACGAGGGCGGACTGTTCGGTCTCCGAAAGGGCGGCCAGCAGGGGGGACACGTCGCGCCCGCACGCCGGAACGCACACCGACATTAGGGGTTCCGCGCCACGCCAGAAGACGTTGTCATGCGCGCTTTCACGCAGAGGCTGCGCGCCCGGCATGTCGAGAAGGAACTTCACCGCGTGCATGGTGGATCACTCGCAGGTTTACTCAGTTCCCGAGGCTAGCGGAACAGGGTCAAAACCCGCTTCAGGATATCGGTGAAATTCGATCGATCGTTCACGCGGAGAGCCTTGTTTTCCGGGCTTTTCTGCCGGAGATCAGCGCCGTCAGCGGCAACAGGAAGAGGAACGCCGTAGCGATCGCCGCAAAGCAGTCCCGGAACGCCAGAAGCTGCGCGCCCATCCACATCGACACCGCCATCTGCTGGCCCGCCATCACGCCCGCAGCCGAAGGCGCAACGCCGCTTGTCTCGAACCCCTGCCGCAACAGCGTCAGCGCCTCCATCGCCCGACCGTTCGACTCGTTAATGAGGGGTTGCATCGCATCGGCATGGAAGGCCGCGCGCTCCTACAACAGCACCAACAGGATCGCGACGCCGAGCGCCCCGCCGGTCTGCGTCTGCATCAGGAACGTCCCCGCCGGCGCCGTAAACGCCAGCATGTCCTGGACCTGGCGCATCGCGCTCGCATTGGCTGCGGGCATCACTGTCGCGATCTCCGTGCGGTTCAGCGCCACCGCAAACGTCATCGCCTGAACGCGGTGAACACCGCGACATCGGACAAGAGCCACATCGACGCCGCGAACATCATCACGCCGGCCGCCAGCGGCAGCTGCGCGTCGACCCGATCGCTCAGCCGCCCCGAAAGCGGAAAGCACGCCGTCATCGCCACGCCAGCCGGAAGCAGGATTTCCCCAGCCCGCGCGATGGCCATGCGCCAGGCCCTGCAGCGTCACCGTCAGCGCCCCGGCCGAGGCCGACATGCAGCCCCACTTCCGTGTCACCGCGCCGTCCGTTCACCAGATGGTCCTCACCCTCGAGCGTCACGGCCTCGTCACCCGAGAGCCCGGCCTCGCCCGCAGCATCGATCGGTTGATCGCACCGGAGGACCTGCCAATCTTCCGAGACCGAAACAATCGACCCGTCAAATCCTCTGTGCGGAGATACTAGTGCTTCGAGCGTTTGTCGTAGGAAATGATGCAGCCGTCGGTCATATGGTAGCTCGGCGTAACCGTTTGGCCGGCCAGGATCGCGTCCAGCGTTGCTGAAGCAAAATCATTGTCAGGCTTCGCCTTGGCGCGGCCGAAGGTGACGCGGTCATTGATCGGGCCCTGATATAGGATCTTCCAGGTCTTCGGATCGAGGATCAGCGTCTCAGTCGCGCGCTCGACGCCCAGCGGCTCGGTCACGGACTGGTCCGTGTCCTTCAGCACCGGAATTGTCAGGCCGAAATCCTTGGCCTCGGCGGCGATCATCGCCGGCGTGTCGTGCGTGTTGGCGTTGATCATCAGGAACTTCACGCCCTTGGCCTCGTACTTGGCCTGCAGGTCCTTGAAGTCCGGCATCAGCTGCTGGCCGATCGGGCAGCCCTTGGTGTGCATGGTCAGCACCACTGCTTTCGCGCCTTCGCCGAACTTGTAGAGATCGTACTCCTTGCCCGTCTGATCCTTGAGCTTGAAGTCCTTCATCTTGGGCAGCGGAAGCGTCTGTTTGACCGCCGTGGCCTGATCCGCCGGCGGCGCTTCGGCCGTCGCTGCGGGGGTCGTGGGCGAGCAGGCGATCACGCCCAGCGCAAGGGTCGCTGCGGCGGTCGAGGCAAGGATGCGGGTGAGCATGGGGAGCGCTCCTCTGTCTTCAGTGTCTTGGCGTCCCACAAATATGGGCCTTTGACCTGACAGCGTCAAATAGCAGCCCCAGCGGCACACCAGCTTGTGTTCAAGGGTGAAGTTTACACGATCTCCGCAGTTAATATTGCCCCAGATCAAACGAAAACAGGCGGCCGAAGCCGCCTGTTCCCGTAATCCGGTTGATCCAGAGACCTAGAAGGTCTTCTTGATCGAGAGCTCGATGGTCCGGCCCAGCGGGTTGCCGAGGCGCGGGTCGTAACCGAGTTCTTCCTGCGCGGCCGGCGGGTCCTCGTCGGTGATGTTGTTCACCGAAGCGGTCAGACGGAGCGTATCGGTCACGTCGAGGAGGTAGGTGAAGTCCCAGGTCGTCCACTCCGAGCCGTTCTCGCCATACTGGGTGCCAGCGCGTTCGTCCGTCACGGCGCTCACATAGTTGTAGCCGAGGCGGAAGTTGTGCTTGTCCATCCGGTAGTTCGCCGAGAAGTTGGCGCGCCATTCCGGGGCGGCCGAGGCGACGGTGGCGAAGTTCAGCGTGCCGAGACGATCATCGCCGGTGCTGATGGTCACGCCATCGAGGGATGTCGGGCCGGTTCTGAGTTCGGTGACATTCGTGGCCGTGATACCCAGCGACAGGTCGCCCGCGAGGAACGGCATGTCGTAGTTGATCTGGTAATCGAAGCCATTGGTCGTCTGGCCAGGTCCGTTGCCGAACACCGTCGAGATCGACGCAAAGTTACCCACGGCGCCCATCCCGACCGTGCAGGGCGAGTTGAACGTCACGCGGTTGAGCAGCGGCTGGACGTTCGGATCGCAGGTCGTGATCGTTCCGCCGGCGCCGTTGAACACCAGGTTCGCGATCTGGTTCGGGTCAGCCAGCTGGCCGATCTCGTCTTCCGTTTCGATGTTGAAGTAGTCGACGATGATCCGGAGGTCATGGTCAGGGGCGAAGCCCTGTGACTGCCAGATAATGCCCGCGTTCCAGGACGTCGCGGTTTCCGGGACCAGGCTGGTGTCGGTGATGAACTGGGCGCCGAGCCAGTTGCCGCCCGCGATGGTGTAGCTGCGGACAGCGTTGGTCACTTCGCCAGGGATCACGCCGACAGGCGGGGCCTGATAGTTCGTGCCGTATGAGGCGCGGATCGACAGGGGCCCCCAGACGTCCCACTTGCCGGACACCTTGTACACGGTGGCGCCGAGGCCGCCGGAGAATTCCTCGCGGCGGGCCGCGAGCTGGAGGTTCACGTTGTCGAGCAGCGGAACCTGAAGTTCCCCGAAGACCGAGTACTGCTGCTGGTCGTTGTAGTCAGGCGGGTTGATGCCGAAGAACACGAACGGGCCGGGGCTGTCAGGCGTGCAGCCGCGGAAGTTCGGGTCGCTCGTCGGCGTCGGGTTTTGCGGCAGCGGGATGGAACCCGCGCCGTTCTGGCTGGTCGTGGTCGTCGGCCAGTCGCACGGCTGGTTGCCGTTGTAGAGGTTGCTGCTGACAACTTCGCGCAGTTCGAGCTGGCGAACCTGACCGCCGAGCGCCCATCCGATTTCGCCGCCGGGCAGCTGGATGCCGGACATGCCGTTGAACACCAGGTCAGCCGTCAGGCTGGAGTTGATGTTCTCCGACGCACGGTCATCGAACAGCCAGCGCGCCAGTTCGATCGGGTTCTCCTGGCCCGCTACATATTGCGGGTTGACCAGGCCGCGCTCTGGCTGCGAGGCAAAGTTGGTGGCGAAGGGGTTCCACCACAGGCATCCGTTCTTGCCGGCCGCCGCGGCGTTCTGCGTGCCGAAGCGGTTGGGGTCGAGGTCCGCCGCGTTGCAGTTCGGGCCGCCGAAGCCGTTAAGGGCCTGTTGCAGGCGGAAGCCGATCACGTCAGCCGCATCTGCGTATGAGATCGACTGGTTGTAGGTGACGGCGAAGTCGTAGCCGACATCCTTGGCCATGCCGGCCCAGTCGCCGAGCGTGCCCTTGATGCCTGTCGACACGCGCCAGACCTGGTTGTCGATCTTCGAGGGAACGCCAAAGCCGTTGCCGTTGCCGAACACCGGGTTGCCGCCGTGCGCGAATGCCCGGTAGGTCGTGGGCGTGAAGCCCTGCGTCGCGCCGGGAGCGCCCACGCGCGCTGCAAAGGCAGCAGCGTAGGGGTTCGTGATCGGAACGTAGAACTGGTTGACCGCGCCCGTCGCCATGGCCGGGCCACGGATCACAGGCTGGGCGGGCGAGCCGAACACCTGCGGTGACATCACCTGGCCGTAGGTGGCCTCGAAGTGGAAGTCCATGTTCTCGTTCACAGCCGTGTTGAGCTGCGCGAACGCGCGGTAGATGTCGTTCTCTTCGACGAGGTTGTAGTAGGGAATATAGTTATAGCTGCAGGTGTAGGTGTTGACGTAGAAGCCGCCAACCGCCGCACAGGAAGCCGGCGTGAAATCCGACAGCGGCGCAGCGAGCGCCGAGCCGAATTCGTTCGCGACGCTGGGCGTTGCAGGCAGGGCGCCGCGCGGCGTCCATCCGGCAAGGTTGGTCAGCGTCGACCACGGAGCAGGGTTGACTGCGAAGTTGTAGGAGGCCGTCGCGAACGAGCGCTCTTCGCTCTCGAGGCGGGAGCGGTGTTCCCATTCCAGCGACCAGAGGAAGTTCGTTTCGCCTTCGCCGATGCCGCCGAGGAGGCTGAGGCCGTAATCGCCGTCAGATCCGTCGATATACTTGTAGCTGGCGCGTGCTTCGAGGCCGACAAAGTCATCGCGGGTGATGAAGTTGACGACGCCGCCGGTCGCGTCGGCGCCGTAGATGACCGCTGCGCCGTCTTTCAGCACTTCGGTACGGGCCAGGGCCGCGGACGGAATGTTGGATGTGTTCTGCGACATCCGCCGGCCGTTGAGCAGGGTCAGCGTCTTGTCGGCGCCGAGGCCGCGAAGGTTGTAGTTCACCGAGCCGGTGAGGGCCGCGCCCGAGAAGTAGTACGCTTCACCGGTCGTCGGACCAGCGATCGTCAGGCTCTTGGCGAATTCGAGCGCTGTTGGCGCGCCCTGCTCCTCAAGCTCTTCCTGCGAGAAAACCTCGACGGGGAGAGCGGCGTCTTCAGGCGTGCCCTGGATGAACGAGCCGGTGATGATGACCCGGTCTTCGGCTTCCTTCTTCTGCTCGGTCGCAGTCGGCGTTGTTGGTTGAGTGGTGTTTTGTGCCCAGGCCGGAAATGCTCCCGCCAAGCCAACGATAAGCGCAGCGCTGGACGCGCTGCGGAGCGTGAACTTCATAATTTTACCTCCCCGTTTGAGTCTGTTTGGCGACTCTTGAAGTCAGTGTTGACCGCATCGAGACGTGGCGTCAACCGAACGTGGAAATCGGGAAAGGGAATCCGGCGATGCGGACGATCACTATCGCGTTGATGTGGTCGGAAACCTTGCAGTATGAGCGTGTGGTGCTTGCGAGATGACGCTACGTCATTAACGCAATTGCCCTCCTCGCAATTGCAGCATTCGCCTCGCAGGAACTGATCGTTGCGGGAATGTCGCAGCGTCTCTGATTATCTAGATCGGGCGCGCGCCAGTCTTGAATTGCCGTCCAAATGGACTGGCAACGGCCGAAGCCACGCATCGCATCCGCTCGGCGCGCCGGACGCAGCAAACGACCAATCGAACTACGTTCGCTACCCACAGGGCTATGCCTATTTCTGCAGGAAAAATCATCGATTTGACGCCGGCGGTTCCCCCAGCTTACGTCACGTTTGCAACGGGGAGTTGGATCACGGACGATGCTGGAGTTGAGGGGCGTTTCCCGGCGCGTCAGCGGCGTCACCCACCTGGCGGACATCTCGCTCCGGCTCGAGCGTGGGACGATCAACGTCCTGCTCGGCCCTACGCTTTCGGGCAAGACGAGCCTGATGCGGGTCATGGCGGGTCTCGACCGGCCGAGCGAGGGCGAGGTCTGGTTTGACGGCGTCAATGTAACCGGCGTGCCGGTCGCGAAACGCAACGCCGCGATGGTCTACCAGCAGTTCATCAATTACCCGGGCTGGACCGTCCGCGAGAACATCGCCTCGCCGCTGAAGGTAAAGAAGGTCGCCAAAGCCGATATCGAGCGCGAAGTGGCGCGCGCGGCCGACCTGCTCCGCCTGACCCCTTATCTCGATCGCAAGCCGCTGGAACTGTCCGGCGGACAGCAGCAGCGCGTAGCGCTGGCGCGGGCGATCGTGAAGAAGGCAGGGCTGGTGCTGCTCGACGAGCCATTGGCCAACCTCGACTACAAGCTGCGCGAGGAGCTGCGCATAGAACTCCCGAAACTGTTCGCCGATTCCGCCGCCGTCGTGGTCTACGCCACAACCGAACCCTCCGAAGCGCTCTTGCTCGGCGGTTCAACGGCTACACTGAGCGAGGGCCGGGTCACGCAGTTCGGGCCGACCCTGTCGGTCTATCGCCAGCCGCAGGACCTCGTGACGGCGAAGACCTTCTCCGACCCGCCGCTCAACCTGATGCCGATCGAGATCGCGGCTCAGCCGGAGCGCTATCCTGGTGCGCGGACACTGGCCTTCCGGGCGCACCATCTGCGGTTGCAGCGGAAGACGGCGAATGCCCACGTCTTCCATCTTCCCGTGCTGTCGACCGAGATCACCGGCTCCGAGACCTTCGTGCATCTCGACTATGGCCCACAACGCTGGGTGATGCTGACCCACGGCGTTCATCGCTTCGAGCCGGGATCGCGCGTCACGGTCTATCTTGAGCCTGAGGACGTGATGCGTTTCCATACGGATGGAAGCGCCATGGCCTCTGCGGCGGAGGCGGCCTGACCCATGGCGCGCATCGACCTTGCCAATATCCGCCACGCCTACGGCCCCGAACCGAAGTCGGATGCCGATTTCGCCCTGCGACATGTGAACCAGGCGTTCGAAACGGGCGGCGCCTATGCGCTGCTGGGGCCGTCTGGCTGCGGGAAGACCTCGCTGCTCAACATCATCTCGGGTCTCGTGACCCCCACGCAGGGTCGCGTGCGCTTCGATGGCAATGACGTCACCGACCTGCCGACCGAGAAGCGCAACATCGCGCAGGTGTTCCAGTTTCCTGTGATCTATGACTCCATGACGGTGCGGGAGAACCTGGCCTTCCCGCTGCGCAATCGCGGCGTGAAAAGCTCGGAGATCAAGACGCGGGTGGGCGAAGTCATCGATCGTATCGGGCTCAAGGGCTTGGCGGACCGCAAGGCGCGAGGACTGACGGCGGACGAGAAGCAGAAGATCTCGCTCGGCCGCGGCCTCGTGCGGTCGGACGTCAACGCCATCCTGTTCGACGAGCCGCTGACGGTGATTGACCCGCAGATGAAGTGGGAGCTGCGCGCGCAGCTGCGCGAGCTGCACAAGCGCTACGCCTACACGATGATCTATGTGACCCACGACCAGACCGAGGCGCTGACTTTCGCCAGCAATGTCGTGGTGATGTACGAGGGCGAAGTCGTGCAGATCGGATCGCCCGAAGACCTGTTCGAGCGCCCCAGCCACACTTTTGTTGGCTATTTCATCGGCTCGCCAGGCATGAACGTGATCCCGACATCGATCGAGGGGGCGAGTGCCCGGCTGGGGAAATACAGCGCGCCGCTGCCGGCCGAGCCGCGCCTGCGCGGCAAGCCGAAGCTCGAACTCGGAGTGCGTCCGGAATATGTGAAATTGGCCGCGCAGGGCATTCCAGCCAGTATCACGCGGGTGGAAGACGCCGGCCGGTTCAGGATCGTGCGCGTCATGGTCGAGGGCCATCCGATCGCTGCCATGGTCCAGGAGGGCGAGGAAATCCCGGCCGATCCGCACATCGTGTTCGATCCCAAGGGCGTGCACCTCTACGCCGACAGCTGGCGCGTCGACGTCGCCGGGAGGGCCGCCCCATGAAGCCGGTCAACCAGAAGGCGTGGTTCCTCGTCCTGCCGGTGCTGATCCTGGTGGCGATCTCGGCGCTTATCCCGCTGATGATGGTCGTGAACTTCTCCGTTCAAGAAAAGGCGTCCAATGGTCAGTTCTTCTGGATGGGCACGAAGTGGTACGAGACCGTGCTGCACGATGAGAAGTTCTGGAACGCGCTGACGCGCAGCCTGTCCTTCTCGGCGATCATCCTCGCGATCCAGATACCGCTGGGCATCTTCATCGCACTCAACATGCCGCGCAAAGGCTGGGGCGTTCCGGTCTGCCTCGTGCTGATGGCGCTGCCGCTGCTTATACCATGGTATGTAGTCGGCATGATCTGGCAGATGTTCGGCCGGGTCGACATCGGCCTGCTGGGCGTGATGCTGAAGGACTTCGGATACAATTACGTCAACGATCCCGTCGACGCCTGGGGCACGCTGATCCTGATGGACGTCTGGCACTGGACAAGCCTCGTCGCGCTCCTGTCCTACGCTGGCCTTGTCTCCATCCCTGACGCCTACTACCAGGCGGCCCGCATCGACGGCGCGTCGAAATGGGCGGTGTTCCGTTACATCCAGCTGCCCAAGCTCGGTCGGGTGCTGACCATCGCCATCCTGCTGCGTTTCATGGACTCGCTGATGATCTTCGCCGAGCCGTTCCGGGTTACAGGCGGGGATCCGGCCTTCCTGTCGATCGAGCTGCAGCAGAAGCGCGAGGAGATCGGATGGGCGTCCGCCATGTCGATCGTCTTCTTCCTCGTGATCCTCGCGATCAGTTGGGTCTTCTACGCGGTCATGACCCGCGGGGATTCCGAACCGGCCAGGCAGGAGGGCGGCCAGTGAAGCGCAACCCCATCTCCTGGCTGGTTCCGGCCGTCTACATCCTTTTCCTGCTGACGCCGATTTACTGGCTGGTCAGCATGAGCTTCAAGACGAACACTGAGATCACAGGCGGCTTCACGTTGTTCCCGGAGCGCTTCACGCTCGAGAACTACGCCAAGGTGTTCGGCGATGATCGCTGGCGCGGCGTGTTCTTCAACTCGATCTTCTATGTGGTGATGAACACCATCATCTCCGTGGCCGTGGCGCTTCCGGCCGCCTACGCTTTCTCGCGCTACAAGTTCTTCGGTGACAAACACCTGTTCTTCTGGCTGCTGACCAACCGGATGGCCCCGGCGGCGGTGTTCGCGCTGCCGTTCTTCCAACTCTACTACAAGATCGGCCTGTTCGACACGCACATCGCCGTGGCGCTGGCCCACTGCCTGTTCAACGTGCCGCTGGCGGTCTGGATCCTCGAAGGATTCATGAGCGGGGTCCCCCGCGAGATCGACGAGACCGCCTATGTCGACGGCCACAGCTTCCCCAGCTTCTTCGTGCGCATCTTCATGCCGCTGATCGCCTCGGGCATCGGCGTCGCCGCCTTTTTCTGCTTCATGTTCTCCTGGGTCGAATACCTCATCGCCGACACGCTCACGCGTTCGGCCGCCATGCCCATCACGTCCAAGATGCGGGCCGTGTTCGAACAACAGGGGGGCACCGACTGGGGCGTGCTGGCGGCGGCGGGAACGCTGACCATCATTCCCGGCGCGATCGTGATCTGGTTTGTCCGCAACTATATCGCCAAGGGTTTCGCGCTCGGGAGGGTGTGATGGCCACACTCGCGGATGTCCGCCGCATCGCGCTCAGCCTGCCAGGCGCGCAGGAGTTGAATGACCACGGCGGCAACTGGTTCAACGTCGGCACGAAGACGTTCGTGCTCTACGGCTTCCCCTCGAAGCGCTGGCTCTTCAAGCTGCCGAAGCCTCGCCAAGAACTCCTCTTCGAAGCCCGCCCCGACGTGTTCCAGCCTTACCGCGCTGGCGCTATGCTTTGGAGCTATGTGGACATCAAGGCGCTGACCAAGACGGAAGTCGAAAGTCTTGTGACAGACGCCTGGACGACCATCGTGCCGAAGAAGGTGTGGGGCCCCTACCTGGCTGCCAGGAAAGCCGAAAGCCCGTGATTCCGGGCCTTCGGGCGGGGCTGATTTCCGGATCAGACCTGTTATTCTGCCTCTGTCACCACCCTGACGGCACAAGGGGCGGGACGCGATACGAGTAGAAACGCACATACAGAGCCAGGAGCAAAACATGGCCAATGCTTACACCCCTCCCGAAGGCGCCGCGGCGCGCGAACGCGCGCTCGGCAAGAAGCTGACGCTGGTCGGCGCCGTTCTCGGCGGCGTCGGTGTCGCCGGCATCATCGTCTCGATTATCCTCAACGCACTCTTCCTCGGAATTCTCGGCGGGCCGATTTCGTCGCTCGCCTGGCTGTCGCTCCTCGTCGGCGCCGGCCTGTTCTTCTGGGGCTTCAACAAGATCAGGGACGCGCGCAGCGCCTGATCATGACGTCCACGCCTGAGCTGACCGCAGACCAGAGACGAGGACAGACCCTGTTCATGACGGGCATGGGCCTCGTCATGGGCGGCCTCATCTTTGGCGGCGGCCTCGCGATGGTGTTCTACTTCCTCAATGTCAGGATGGGGGCGATCGCCTCCATCCTGATCGGGCTCCTAGCCATCCTGGCCGGGATCTGGCTTCAGGCGTCTGGCGTCCGGCTGCTCAGGAAGAAGGCTCCATGAACGGCGCTGCGAACTGGATGGGGTGGACCCTGCCGACGGCGCTGTTCTTCATCGGCATCGTCCTGATCCTCGCTGTCATGGGCATCCTGCAGAAGCTTGCCCCCCGCAACGAACCGCGCGTCGGCGTGCTCGGCATCGCCAGCCAGCGGGGCGACCGGCTGTTCCTCAGCCTGCTCGGCTCCGGCTTCATCCACCTCGCCTGGATCGGCCTTGCCCCGGCGCTCCTGCCGCTCTGGATCGCCAGTTTGGTATCGCTGGTTTACGCGGCCCTCGTTTTCCGGTTTGTTTGATCCCTGAAAGATTCCGGCGGCCGCAAGAGCCCCGGCAGGGAGGACTTCATGAGTTCGATGATGCGCGCCCGCGCGCTGGTGGTCGGCATGGTTTCGGCGCTGGCGCTCGCCGCCTGCGGCCCGCAGCAGGCCGCCAACAAGGCGCCGAACCCGAACGCGGCAGCCGAAATCAAGAAATTCCTCGATGCCGAGATCAACGGCCTGTCCGTTCTCGACCGCCCGGCGCAGGAGGCGGAACTCACCTGGTTCGCCAACGCCGCCGCCCCGTTCCAGGGCATGGAGATCAACGTCGTCTCCGAGTCGATCGCCACGCACGAGTACGAGTCCAAGGTCCTCGCGCCGGCCTTTTCGGCCATCACCGGCATCAAGGTCACGCACACCGTCATCGGCGAGGGCGACGTCGTCGACAAACTGCAGCGCCAGATGCGCACGGGCGAGAACGAGTTCGACGCCTACATCAACGACTCGGACCTGATCGGTACGCACTGGCGCTACAAGCAGGTGCGCAACCTGACCGACTGGATGGCCGGAGAAGGCAAGGACGTCACCTCGCCCACGCTCGACCTTCCTGACTTCATCGGCACGTCTTTCACGACCGGCCCCGACAAGAAGCTCTACCAGCTGCCCGACCAGCAGTTCGCGAACCTCTACTGGTTCCGCTACGACTGGTTCTCTGATGCCAAGAACAAGGCCGACTTCAAGGCCAAGTACGGCTACGACCTCGGCGTTCCCGTGAACTGGACCGCCTATCAGGACATCGCGGAATTCTTCACCGGTCGCACGATCGACGGGAAGAAGGTCTACGGCCACATGGATTACGGGAAGAAGGACCCCTCGCTCGGCTGGCGCTTCACCGACGCGTGGCTCTCGATGGCCGGCAATGGCGACAAGGGCGAGCCCAACGGCCTGCCGGTCGATGAATGGGGCATCCGCGTTGACGAGAATTCTCGGCCCGTCGGCTCGTGCGTCGCGCGCGGCGGCGACACCAACGGCCCGGCTGCCGTCTATGCAGTCACCAAGTATCTCGAATGGCTCAAGAAGTATGCGCCGCCGGCGGCACAGGGCATGACGTTCTCGGAGTCCGGTCCGGTGCCGTCGCAGGGCGAGATCGCCCAGCAGATGTTCTGGTACACAACCTTCACCGCCGACATGGTGAAGCCGGGCCTGCCGGTGGTGAACGATGATGGCACGCCGAAATGGCGCGTCGCGCCGTCGCCGCATGGCGCCTACTGGGAACCGGGCCAGAAGCTCGGCTATCAGGACGCCGGCTCGTGGACGCTGATGGCGAACACGCCGACCGACCGGGCAAAGGCCGCCTGGCTTTATGCGCAATTCGTCACGTCCAAGACCGTGGACCTGAAGAAGAGCCATACGGGCCTGACCTTCATCCGCGAGAGCACGATCCAGGACCCGAGCTTCACGGAGCGCGCTCCGAAGCTCGGCGGTCTCGTCGAGTTCTATCGCTCGCCGGCGCGCGTGCAGTGGTCGCCCACGGGCACCAACGTGCCGGATTATCCGAAGCTCTCCGCGCTGTGGTGGCAGAACATCGGCGATGCCGCCGCCGGTTCCAAGACGCCGCAACAGGCGATGGACGCGCTCTGCAAGGCGCAGGAAGACGTCATGGCCCGCCTCGAGGAACAAGGCGTCCAGGGCGACATCGGTCCGAAGCTCAACCCGGAAGAACCCGCCCAGGTGTGGTTCGACCGTCCGGGCGCGCCGAAGCCGAAACTCGCCAACGAGAACCCGAAGGCTGAGACGGTCGACTACGACACGCTGATCAAGAGCTGGCAGCACTAGGAGACTGATATGGCGTGGCTCAGGGCGGCGCTGGCAGGCGCATTGATGATGGCTGCTTCCTGCATGACCGCCCCTGAGCCCGCCCGTCCGTCGCCGCTCACCAGCGTCGTCGGTCCGATCCCGCAGACCGAAGCAAGCCACGCGTTCGGCGGCGCGGCCTATGCCTTGCGGCCGGAGCACCTCGGCCCGCAGGGCTACGTCGAGGAAGAGTTCTTCGTCTCCGGCAAGGCCAACGTCTATGACTGGCCCGCCACGGGCGCCGTGGTCCGCACGCCGGATGCGCCCTACACCACGCGCGTCCTCGTTCGCCGCCCGGCGTCGAAAGCCCGCTTCTCCGGCCGCGTTGTCGTCGAGATGCTGAACCCGTCAAACCTGTTCGATCTCAACATCGGCTGGGCCATCCACCACGACGAGATCGTCCGTCAGGGCGACGCCTGGGTCGGCATCACGGCCAAGCCCGTCGCCGTCGTCACACTCAAGGCATTCGATCCGGTGCGCTATGCGCCGCTCAACTGGGCTAACCCGCTTGCCGCCGACGATCCGAAGAACTGCAACGTCACGGGCGACAGCACAAAGACGACCGAGAACGGCCTTGTCTGGGACATGCATACGCAGGTCGCCAAATGGGTCCGCTCGACGGACGCGAGCAATCCCTTCCGCTATGGCGCTTTCGGCTCGCAGGCCAAGCGCCTCTACGCCTGGGGCTATTCGCAGACCGGCGGCTTCCTGTTCACCTATATCAACGCGATCCAGCCGCTGGTCGTGGCGAAGGACGGCAAGTCGCCGTTCGACGGTTATCTTGTCGGCATGCTCGGCGGGCCATCGCCGATCAGCCAATGCGCTGAGCCCATTCCGGTTGGAGACGCCCGCCGCCCCATCCGCAACGCCGGCGTTCCGGTGATCCATGTCATGAGCCAGTCTGACTATCTCGGGTGGGTGAAGAACCGCCGTGAAGACAGCGACACCGCGCCCGACCAGTATCGCCACTATGACATCGCCGGCGCCGGTCACGCGACACCCGATGAACTCTGGTTCGCCGCCCGTTCGGAAGACATCGTCAAAGGCGGCCGCACGCCGCCTGCTCTCAACTGCGACCAGGGCCCGCGCAGCCGCTTCCCGAGCTGGATCGCCTACAATGCCATCTACCGCAACATGAAGGCCTGGGTCGAAGACGGCGTTCCGCCGCCGCCGTCGCAGAACATCGAGGTCGCCGACGGCAAGGGCGTGCTCGACGCCCATGGCAATGTGAAAGGGGGCATCCGCTCGCCCTTCCTCGATGTGCCGACCTCGACCTGGAACGGCAACTCGACCGGCCTGTCCTTCTGTCGCATCGCCGGCCATGAAATCCCGTTCACACCCGAAAAGCTCGCCGGCCTCTATCCCACCCAGGCCGCCTATGAAGACGCCTATCGCAAACGCACCGACGAACTCGTCGCCCAGCGCTTCATCACGCCGGAAGACGGCGCGGTCCTCAAGGCGCGGGCGGGTGAGACGAAAGTCCGTTAGGAATCACGCCCCCGAACGCCTGTTTTCCTGAGGTTTTGGGGTGGCGGTCGTTCAGGCTTGCGCCTGTCCCAAATCCCGGTAGGAAGGCCCCTCGCTTGACGCAGCGCGCCAAGCGGAGAGGTGGCCGAGTGGTCGAAGGCGCGCCCCTGCTAAGGGCGTATAGGGGAAACCCTATCGTGAGTTCGAATCTCATCCTCTCCGCCAGCTGCGGACACAAAATCAAAAATTTTCAGAGTACTAGCTGCTGTGAGGGCCGGAGCCGTCGTACAACCCACGGACCAACCCATACATCGCTGCAGTGCTAGTCGGTCATTCCCTTCGAGACGTGTCGTCGCGGACTGGTGACGCCAGCTGAACTCGCCTGTCGAGCGTACCGTGCTGGCTCCTCAACCGATCAACAGCCTAACGTCCTCAAGATTTCTCAGGGGGGACGTTCTCTGCGGCGTTCATTCATCAATGCCCAAGTGCGCTTGGCGTGACTACGGTTCGGCTGTCGGGGCGGGACTGATCGTAGCGGGACTCATGACGTGGTCTGGCCTGTTTGGGCTGATCTCAGGTTCGGTGCACTCAAGTTCATCGTTACCGGCCCTTCGCCGTCGGGTTGGAGCATCGCTGCGACCTAGCTGAACCCGCTACCCGCGCACGACCTGATTTGGCCGCCGCGCGCTGACGAGCCAGGACAAGGTCGACTTCCAGAACCGGCAGATGGCCCCAACCCAGCCAAACAATGTCGGGTCCGTGTTCGCGAAAGTGGCTATGGGCGCTGACGCAGGTTGACTGGCCAGCGGCGCGTGCGGACTGTGCATCCCGGCCGCCTAGGGGGGGGATGAGATGGTCCGTACGCTGTTCTTTGTTTGCCTGATTATTTGGCTAGGCGGGGGCGCCATCGGCTACAGCAGCCGCGATCCGCTCATCCGCGACATCAGCATCAACATCTTCGGTTCACTGACCATCATCCTTGGCTTGGTTTGGATCGGCATTGCGATAGGAAAGCGCGGTAAGGCCACCGGCTCCCAGCCACCGCCTCAGCCGCAAGCCCAGGCGCAGCGTACTGCCCCACCGGCACCCCCAACAGTGCCGCCGGTCACGGCCGCGCCGGCAGCCGCAGCGGTGAAGCCAAGCCCGAACCAGCTGCGTGATGACGAAATACTGGCCAAATGGTCAGGCTGGGTGAGACGCGGCGAAAGCAAAATGATCATGGAATACCAATTCCAAGGCGTCCATGTTGGGGACGGGACGTCGAAGGTGCAAATCATCATCAACGTGCAGCGCGGATCGTTCGCCCTGCTTAGGCTTACGAACCTCATGGTCGTGCCCCAGATTGCAACTGAGGCTGGCTACCTCGTCATAGTGCTTCGTTCGCTATCGAGTGATGCGAGCACCGGCTTCATGTCGGTCAACACGATGCCGGTGCCTGGCAACGCGACGCTGCTGAATGTTGTAGATCGCGAGAACGCCGACAAGGTGTTCCGCTTGTTGATGCTTGGGGAGGAAATGGATTTCACGGTGTGGTCGGACAACGAACCCGTGCTGCGATTGCCCTTGCACAACGACGAAGGTTTTGCGGCCTTGTATACTGTGATTGAAAAGGAACTTCGCCGCTAGCGGGTCGGCGGAAACAGCGTCCGCACAAATTGCACGAAGGTGCTCACGTTTTCCAGCTCGCCGGCGCTTCACCTAGCACACGGCATCGCAATGAGTATTGGCGGCGCTGTATGCGGCTCACATCGAACGCGAGGATTGCGCTTGCGGCTTCTATCGCATCGTTACTCCCGGCTCGGTACGCGGACCAGGCGTTAAAGACCGGCCGCAAATCGCGCTCCACCTCATGGGGTAGAATGGCGTGGATCATCATGTCGTGGATAATGGGTAGGTAGTCGTCTCTGTTTGCTTTGCCGTATTTCGACAGACACGCGTGCTCGCTAATTTTTTGGATCGAGTCTTCTATGGCTTCCTTGATTGACGCCATGCACTTGGCGAGGTCGTCAACACTGTCCGTCGTCGAATAACCTGAGACGGCGAAGGCGGTTTCCCAACGGAGGATTCTGCTCATCTGGTGTTGGTGTTTAAGCAGCGCGTCTGACGGTTGCTGACGCCGGACACCCCATTCATGCGCTTGGTTCGACAATGGTTGGGGGCGTGGCGGCAACAAATCGATGCAAGTCAAGTAATGACAACGGCTCGTCGAAAACCGACGACTCCGCTATTGGGCATTCGCGGGCTGGCCGCGATACTGGTGACTGACGCCTGACGCAGACATCCAGAGCAGTGGGGACGGTTCGCGTTAGAAAGGGGGGGCACGTGGCAACGGAAGATACCGAAGCGCTTCAGGACCGCCCGATCAGGGATAAGGGCGCCGATGAGCTCGAACGCGGTCCTTTCGTGGAAAGTCTGGTCCGCGCGCTAGTCCGAGACGAGCGCGATCGTGAAGGTCACCTCGTAAGCCGCCGTTCAACCGGATATGTGGTTGGTCTGACGGGGAGATGGGGGCTTGGCAAATCTAGCGTTCTGAATTTGATCGAACAGAGGCTTAGTGGGATGCCTCACGTCACTGTCGCAACCTTCAACCCCTGGCTGTTCAAAGGGCGAGAAGAGTTGCTGAATGGATTTTTCGATGCACTTCGCGATAGCATGGGGCGAAGTGTCAACGAGCGTGTCCGCGACCTGCGCACCAACCTGGATCGCTATTGGGCGGCGATCGGCTTTGCTGGCAACGCCGTTGCAGCGGCGGCCGACGCTCATGGAGCCGCCGGCACGGCGACGACGCTTTGGGGAAGCATCAAGGCATTGTGGCCAGGCAAACCGGCACCACTCTCGTTATTGCAAGAGCGGCGGGCGCTGGAGCAAAAACTGCTCTCGTTGAATGAGGCGGTGGTTGTCCTCATCGATGAGCTGGATCGAGTTGAGGATGAAGAGGTCCGTGCCGTCGCCCAGCTCGTGAAGGCGGTAGGCGATATCCGGGGCATTTCCTATCTCGTGGCCTATGATCCCGAGCGCGTCGCGGACGCTCTTGGTCGCGGTAAGGGAAGTCAGAGGCGCGAGCATGGCGAACGATATCTCGAAAAGATCATCCAGCATGCAATACCACTGAGACCACTCTTCGACGAAGATGTGTCTGCACTTCTTTCGGCCGCTCTCAGGGCGCACGCCGTAGATATGCCGGCGCCAAGCAAAACCCAGAGTGCGGTTTTTGACGCGATTAAGCGCAGCATACAGTCGCCACGGGATGTCAAACGTCTCATCGGCTCCTTCGCCGTAATTGAAGCGGCGGTGAGAGGTGAAGTCTGTCCCTTCGATGTTTTGGCCTACAGTTGGATTCTAGCAAAGGCCCCAACGCTGCGGGATTTGATCGCCGCGAACCCCGACAAATTCGTTGATGATCCGACATCCGAGGAGATGGCCGCCCGGGTAAGTGAACGGTTGGACAAGAAGGGCAAGCCTTCGCCACAAAGTATCTTGGGAAGCGCGGCGATACCATACGACGACCTGCTCCGACTTCTCTTTCCTCGCTTCGGCAAGAGTCGCAACGACAACGAGGAGCAGGGTACGCGGATATCTAGGCGTCGTAACCTCATTCGCCTACTCTATCTTGGTAACCCGCCTACCATGATCTCTCGAGCCGAAATTGAACGCCTCTGGGGGATGGTCAACGCGAGCGATCTCGATTTCGAGCTGCAGCAATTGGCGGAAAAGGATCTTGTCCCATCACTGCTCGACCGCTTGGACGATCTTGCCGTCGAGCTACCGGCATCGGGCGATAGGACATTCTGGCCCGCGATTTCGCGCTTGGCTACTCGCTCGACGGACTGGATTAAGCGACCTGAGACTGGCCGCAGCATCGTTGCCGACGCAGGAACTGTTCTGCTCCATCTTGCGATGCGGAACCCCGCGAACGCAAGCCGAGTCAAGGCTGCGATTGAGATTTTGATTTCCGCAGGCGATTTGCTTCTCGTGCCCTACATCTTGCGCAAACACCTGTTTCATTTCGGCATGACGAAGCACAGCACGCGGGCTCACAGCGAACCGATGGTACTGACACTAGAGGAAACTCGAGAACTGCTCGCGCGTGAAACCCCGCGCTATAAGGCAGCCATCGTGAGCGGCGTAGCGCTGCGGAGATTGCCCA
>JBGAKC010000059.1:0-20867 GCA_044224605.1 Hyphomonadaceae bacterium | reverse complement strand
CTATCGCACGCACCCGAAGGTCTTCAGAACGTGGCTTGCCTGGCATCCATGCTGGCCTCCATCCCAGCCAGCATCATGAATCAGGCTTCGCACCACTTGGGAATCCAAAATCGATTCACTCAGGTCGCAACGTGCTCTAGCCAGAAGAAACAGCGAGGACGCGGTCTAGGCCGCGTCCTTCAATTCCTGCTTCACGCGCTCGGCCAGCTGACGAAGCGTGAACGGCTTCGGCAGGAACGAGATCGCCCGATCATCCTCCAGCGTCTTGGCCAAATCGCGCTCGGCATAGCCCGAGATGAACATCACGCGCGTCTTCGACAGCCACGGCCGCGCTTCCTTGAGCAATGCAGGTCCATCCATGCCCGGCATGACGACGTCCGAGATGAGGAGATCGATGGAGCCGGAATGCTCCTTGATGATCTCCAGCGCCTTCTCCCCGTCGCTGGCCTCGATGACCTGATAGCCGCACGAGGATAGCAGCTGGGCGGCAATGCCCCGTACGCCGTCCTCGTCCTCGACCAGCAGGATGCTGCCGCGGCCAGCAAGATCGCCGCTGTTCTTGGAAGAGGACTCCGAAACCACGGGCGCTGCTTCCCCAATGCCCTCGTTGGCTTCCTCTTCCGTCCCTGTCCAGGCCGGCAGGAAGATCTTGAACGTGGTGCCGCGTCCAACCTTCGAGACCGGGTAGATGAAACCCTGCGACTGCTTGACGATGCCATACACCGTCGCGAGGCCGAGGCCCGTGCCCTTGCCGGTTTCCTTGGTCGTGTAGAAGGGCTGGAAAATCTTGTCGAGAATTTCCTGCGGAATGCCGGTGCCGTTGTCGATCACCTCGATCAACACGTAGTCGCCCTCGGTGACGAGCGTGAAGCCGTCCTTCCGCGCCGCGGCTGCGTCCGCTTTCGAGGTGCGAATGGTCAGCTGGCCGCCGCCATTCTTCTCGATCATCGCATCGCGCGCGTTGGTGCAGAGGTTGGTGATCGCCGTCTCGAGCTGGTTCTTGTCGACCTTCACGCGCGGCAGGTCGCGGCCATGCACGACGTCGAGCTTGATACGCTCGTCGATGATGTCGCGCAGCAGCACGTAATAGTCGGCCAGCGCGTCCGACACGTCGATCACCTGCTGGCGGAACACCTGCCGGCGCGAATAGGCCAGCAGCGTGCGGATCAGCTCGGCGCCGCGAGACGCAAACTCGTTGATCGAGCGCAGCTCGAAGAAGGACGGATCGCCAGGAGGATGACGAACCTGAAGCCGGTCGACGTTGAGGATGATGCCGGTGAGCAGGTTGTTGAAGTCGTGCGCCAGGCCGCCGGCCAGTTTGCCGATCGCCTGGAGTTTTTCGCCCTGCATAACCCGCTGTTCCAGCAGATTTTTTTCGGTCATGTCGATGATGTAGGCGGCGGAGGGACGGCCCTGCCGGTCCAGAGCCACATATACATCAACTGATTTCTGGCCCTCCCCGGCAAGCTTGAGGTTGATCGCACCATCCAGCGCCTTGGCCAGAAGGTCCGCCAGCGCCCCGGCGCCCTGCTCGGCGACGAACAGATCGGCAAACCGCGCGCCCGGCTGCGCCCGGCCGCCGGTCATCTCGACCAGCGCGCGGTTGGCATCCAGCATCACGGCGCTCTCGACGCCTTCCCCATCCAGCCGCACGACGCCGAACGGCGCGTCCGAGAACATGGAATCGTCTGCACGCACGGCCGCCGCGCGCGCATCCGCGGCCGTCGACTGCGCCACTGGCGTGCGGCGCGCAGCCTGCTCGGACGCACTCGCGACATAGACAACTGACCGCGTCAGCGCATCGCCGCCCTTGCCTGCCCAGGTGGTGATCAACGTCGCCGACGTCTCGACGCCGTCGCGTGCACGCAGGACGACTTCCGCCCGCTGGCTCGCGGCGCCGCGTACGTCGCGCTTCATCAGCTTGAGACCTTCCGGCCGCATGATGTCTTCAAGACGCAGCGCATTGTCGCCATCCGGCAGGCCGAGCATCTGGCGCAGCGTCTGGTTGATGTAGACCACGCGACCATCGCGGCGCGCAGAGAAGAAGCCGACCGGCGCATCCTCGATATAGAGCGCGCGCGAGTCGACTGATCCGGCGCCAGCTGAACCCGCCTCGACGCGACGCAGACGCCACAGCGCCCGCGAATTGCCCAGCGGCGCAACACTAGCCTCGAACTGCACCGGGGTATGGCTGTCGCCGAACAGCAGCGCCGGCAGCATCTCCGTCCGCTCCGAGCCCTGCTTCACCGCCTTTGACAGGCGATAGATCGGCGCCGCCATGCCGGGGTTAGACGAGAACAGGCGATCGACCGACGGGGCATGCGCGCTATCGCCGACTTCATGCGCAAGCTGCGCCAGCTTCTGGTAGGCGATGTTGGCCGCAACGCTCGCCCCACCGCGATCCGTGATGAGCGCCGGCTCCATCAGCGCCTCGAGCCACACATGCCGCTTGGTCGACTGCGCCGCCGCCTCGGCCGCGCCACGCTCCGGGAACACGCCCAGCTTCCGGCCCGCGCCGCGCATCGCCCACAGCACCAGCACCAGCGCCATCGCGCCCAGCGCGATTACCAGCACAATGCCGGAAGGTCCGACCGCATCACTCCACGTCAGCGCCATGCCGGCGGCCCCGCCGGCGACGGTCAGCAGCACCCAGAAGGCCAGCTGGATGAAGTCGAAACCCTTGCGCTCCACCGGCGCCGGCGCCTCGATCGTTTCGTAGGCGAGAGGTTCGTTGGCGTCAGGCATGAGGCGGTGTCCGTTGTTCGGTCGGCAAGTAGTGAGGTGATTCGTCCGGGCCCGGGTTAGCGCCCGGATCGCTATTAACGATTTGACTCTGCAGCGGATTCCAGGCCCGGGACACAATCCCTGGTAGGGAAGTCTGAGTCAGTTCGGGCGCGGGGTCACCATGGCTTGTGGCCGGGGCTTGTGCGCCCCGGCCCGCGCCTGAAATCAGCATCCTGTGGACAAGCAGGGCTGAGGCGCTCATCGACGCCTCCCCTTGGCCGTGTTCATGACGAAGCCGATGACTTTCGCCACGGCCTCGAAGTGCTCGCGCGGCACGCTTTCCTCGACCTCGACCGAGGCGAACAGCGCCCGCGCCAGGGGCACGTTCTCGACGATCGGCACGTTGTGTTCCTTGGCGAGCTCGCGAATGCGCAGCGCCACTTCATCGACGCCCTTGGCCATACACACTGGCGCGGCGTCTTTCTCCGGGTCGTAGCGCAGCGCGACCGAGTAGTGGGTCGGGTTGGTGATGACGACGGTCGACTTCGGCACGTTCTGCATCATGCGCTTGCGCGAACGCTCCAGGCGGATCTGGCGCAGGCGCGCACGCACATGCGGGTCGCCTTCCTGCTGCTTGACCTCGTCACGGATATCCCTGCGCGACATGCGCATGCGGTTCATGAAACTCCAGCGCTGGTAGAGGAAATCCATCGCAGCAATCAGGCCGACGATCACCACAGCCGCCAGCAGCAATCGTCCGGCGATCGCCTGCGTCATGCCCAGCAGCGCCGGCGGATCGAGCCGCCCGGCTTCCGAGATCGCCGTCGCCTCGGGCCATACGGCATAGATCATCGCCGCCGTGATCGCCGCCATCTTGAGGAACGACTTCACCAGATTCAGCCAACCCTGCGGACCGAACATGCGCGCCAGGCCCTTGCCCGGCGACAGCTTGGCAAGGTCTGGCTTGACCTTCTCGAACGTCCACAGCGGTCTATGCTGAACGACGTGGCCCAGCACGCCCGCCACGGCGATCACGCCGAAGATGATGATCAGCGGCGTCGCCAGCGAGAGCAGCAGGCCGCCCATCAGTTTCTGCGCCCCCCCTTCGGACAGCTTGAACGCATGCGGGTGGTCAAGCATCCGCGCCAGCGGATCGGCGATCATCGCGGCGAGCGGTCCGGCTCCGGCCATGATCGCGGCGGAGGCCATCATCAGGAACCAGATCGGAACATCCTGGCTCTTGGCGATGTCCCCCTTCTTGCGCGCCTCTTCCAGGCGCTTCTGTGTTGGTTCTTCTGTCTTCTGGCTGTCGTCCTGCTCTTCGGCCATGGCGCTATTTCACCGTGAACACGTGCATCTGGCGGTTCATTTCATCGAGCCAGACCATGAGCCCGCCACCAAGACCGAGAGCCGTGACAGCAAGACCAAGCATCACCGACAGCGGCATCGCCGTCATGAAGATCTGGACCTGCGGAATGAGACGCGAGACGAGGCCGAGCGAGATGTTGAAGATCAGCGAGAAGATCAGCACGGGTGCGGCGATCTGGATGCCGAGCCGGAAGGCGGTCGATACCGAACCGATGATGAATTCAGAGGCATCGCCGATCGGCGGGAATGCGCCCGGAGGAAAGATCGCGTAGCTGTCGGCCGCCGCCTGGATCATCACGCGGTGCAGACCGGCCGACATGATCAGCACGACGCCCAGCATCGAGAAGAAGCCAGAGAAGATCGCAGCCGGCTGGCTTGCAATGGGGTCGACCTGCTGCGCGAAGCCGAGGCCCGAGGCGATGCCGACCGTGGCGCCGGCCACCTGCAGCGCGCTCATCATCAGGCGAGCGCCGGCGCCAAGGAGCAGGCCAATGATCACTTCCGTGATAACGAGCGGAATGGCCCCGACAATATCGCGCGGCATCGCCGGCGCATTCGCCGCCAGATTTGGCGCCAGCACCGCCGTGACCAGCACGGCCACGCCCAGGCGCATCGTGGTCGGCGCCGTCTGCTCGCCCCAGCCCGGCGCGATCATCAGCACGGCGCCGAGCCGCGCGAAGAGCAGCGCTCCGATCCAGGCGTATTGGTTGAGCCAGTCCAACCGGCGGCGCTCCTAGAAGTCGGCTATGCGGGTGAAGATCTGCTCGGCGAAGCCGGCCAGCAGCGCGCCCATCAGCGGCAGGAAGATCAGCAGCGCGGCGAAGATCGCGATGATCTTCGGCACGAACACAAGCGTCATCTCCTGGATCTGCGTGAGCGCCTGGAAGAAGGCGATGACGAGACCCACAACGAGGCCCGCGATCATCACGGGGGCGCACATCCAGACGGTGGTCCAAAGGGCGTCACGCCCGAGATCGAGAACCTCCAGGCCATCCATGCCTGTTTCTCCTTGGAAGTTATGGTTTGCGGCCGTTAACCCTCGCAAAGAAGAGGTTAAGAAAGGGTAGGCAAAACCTGCCGTGTGCAGTTCGAAACCGCAGTTTTGCTGGGGTTTTCGAGGGTGCGGCGATTTAATTCCCGTAAGGGCGCCGCAAACGCCGGATCAAGCCGCCGGCAGGCGCACCCGGACCTTGAGGCCGGGAGCGTTGTCCTCGAGCAAAAGATCACCGCCGTGCATCCGCGCCAGCGTGGCCGCCAGCGAAAGACCAAGGCCCGATCCCGGCGTCGTCCGCGCCGTATCCAGCCGCCCGAACCGCTTCAGCGCCCTGGTCTTCTGCTCTTCTGGAATCCCCGGCCCGTTGTCCGCCACCTCGACCTCGGCGGCGCCATGATCCCTGCGAACGGCCATCGCGATCCTGCCCCCGCTCGCCCCATGCTTCAGCGCATTGTCGACGAGGTTTGAGACGAGCTGCGCCAGGAATTGCGCGTGGCCCTTCACGATGACGGGCGGCGCCTCCGCCCCGTCGAAGGTCAGCGCCACGCCCATCTCGTCCGCCAGCGGCTGGTGCAGCTCGAACACGTCGCGCACGATGCCGCGCAGGTCGACGTCCGCGAACTGCTCGCGTGCGGCTCCCGCCTCCGCCCGGGCAATGTCGATCATGGCCGAGAAGGACGCGATGATGCGGTCGGCTTCGTCCGCGGCCGCGCCCAGCGCCTCGCGCCGCACGCTCTCGCCGAGTTCGGTGTCGTTGGCCCGCTGGATCTGCGTCTTGAGGCGCGTCAATGGCGTGCGCAGGTCGTGGCTCATCGCATCCGTCACGGTTCGCAGTTCGGTGACAAGATCCTCGATTCGCTCGAGCATTTTGTTCAGCGTCACAGCCAGGCGCCCGAATTCGTCCTCGCCCGTGCGCACTGGAATGCGTGTCGAGAGATCGCCCGCCACGATAGCGCGCGCCGTCCTGTCGATGTCCCCGATCCGGCTCATCACCAGCCGGTTGAGGATGAAGCCCGAAAACGTCGCCAGCAGCACCGCCGCCAGCAGCGCCACGACCCCCGACTCGATCAGCGCCGCCTCGAAATTCCGCTGCGCCCGCAGGTCACGCCCCACCAGCAGCCGCGTTCCCAGCGGCGCGCGATACGCCACCGCACCGATCTCGATCACCTGCCCCGTGCTGGCGCGCACGACCCGCACGGTCGTCCACGCGCCGTCCATGCGGATGTCTGCCGGCCAACCGCTGAGATTGCCGACGATCTTCACCCCATCCGTGTCAGCCAGGAGATAGATCGCCTCCGACTCATCCGCCGACCGGTCGCGGATCGTCGTGATCAGCGAACCAAGATCATTCCCACCCGAACTCGCATCAACGATCCCGCGCAATTCCGCATCAACGACCTCGGCCGTCTCCTGCTCGAGAATGCGCGTCGCGGAAAAATAGGTGAGCGTGAAGGCGGCCGCGATGATCCCAAGCGTCATGAGCGCAGACAGTACGATGACCCGCGCGCTCAGCGTCCCCAGCCCGAACCGTCTTGCCGCCATCTATCCCGCCGATCGGATGCGGTAGCCCTCGCCCCGCAATGTCTCGATCAAAGGCTTTTCGCCCGGTCCGTCAATCTTGCGGCGGAGGCGGGAGATGTGGACGTCGACCACATTGGCCTGGGGCTCGAACTGGTAGTCCCAGACGTGGTTGAGCAACATGGTGCGCGTCACCGGCCGCCCGGCATTGCGCATCATGTACTCGAGAATGGCGAATTCCCGCGGCAGGAGATCGATCTCGCGGCTGCCCCGGAAGGCCCGCCGCGCCTGCAGGTCGAGCCGCAGGTCTTCCGCCTTGAGTTCCGTCTGCTCGGCCGCCCGCGGATCGCGCCGGCGCACGATCGCCTCAAGCCGCGCCAGCAGTTCGGAGAAGGCGAACGGTTTCACGAGATAATCGTCCGACCCCGCCCTCAGCCCCTCGACCCGGTGGTCGGTCTGGCCCAGCGCGGACAGGATGATGGCCGGAGTGTGCTTGTCCTCGGCGCGCAGTGTCTTGAGGATGGTCAGCCCATCCATCTGCGGCAGCATGCGGTCCAGGATGATGGCGTCATGGTCGCCCGACAGCGCAAAGCTCAGCCCGTCCGGCCCCGTGCGGCAGACGTCGACGGCGTGGCCTTTTTCCTTGAGCCCCCGCTCGATGAAGTCCGCGGTGCGGGCCTCGTCCTCGATAACCAGGATTCGCATGGTCATGAGACTAGCACTCCCGAGCATCGTCGGAAGGCCCGGCGAGGGTCGGCTGGGTAGGAACAGGCGCGGTCGTTCCGCTCACTTGGGGGACGGACGACGGAACGGCCGCGCCTGCACTTCCTCAGATGGCGTCAGCCGTCCGAGAAAGGAACTCCAACAAAGAACTTTGCATCCTCGCGCTGCAGTTGAAGGAGCACTGCATTGCGTTTCTGCTTCCTGGCTTCATCGACAGCCTTCTTCGCCGCATCCGGGCTCGAAGTCGTCGTCTGATTGACCTTCACCAGCTTGTCGCCAACCCGGATCCCGGCGTCGGCCGCCGGCGAGTTGACCTTCACCGAGGACACCACGACCCCGTCATCGCCATTGGCGAGGCCAAGGCCGAGTTCAGAGAGGGTCAGCGATCCAGGCGAATTGGCGCCGGGGGTGTTGCTGGCCAGCTTCGGCGCTTCAGGACTTGCATCCTTCAGCGGGGCGATGTTCACGCGCACCGTCTGCTGGCGACCATCGCGGAAGATCTGCAGGTCCTTGTTCGTGCCCGCCTTGGTGTCGGCGACGGCGCGCGTCAGGTCCTGGACGTGGCTGATGTCGCGATCGCCGAAGCGGAGGATGACATCGCCTTCCCTGAGGCCCGCCTTGGAGGCCGGGCTGTTGTCATTGACCGACTGCACCATCGCGCCCTTGGCGGCATCGAGATTGAGGCTGGCCGCGATGTCCGGCGACACCGGTCCGATGCTCACGCCCAGCCAACCGCGCTCGACCGTGCCGTGCGAGATGATCTGCTGCACGATGTTCTTCGCCATGTCGGACGGGATCGAGAAGCCGATGCCGACATTGCCGCCCGACGGGGAGTAGATCGCCGAGTTGATGCCGATGACTTCGCCGTTCTGGTTGAACAGCGGGCCGCCGCTATTGCCCTGGTTGATGGCTGCGTCGACCTGGATGTAGTCGTCATACTGGCCCGAGCGGATGTCGCGGCCACGCGCCGAGACGATGCCCGAAGTCACGGTGTTGCCGAGGCCGAAGGGCGAGCCGATGGCGAAAACATTGTCGCCCGGCCGCGCCGCATTCGAATCGCCCCAGGAGAGCGCGCGCGGCAGGTTGTTGCCAGACACCTTGATGACGGCGAGGTCGGTCTTCGGATCGGTGCCGACGAGCGTGGCTTGCAGTTCGCGGCCATCGGTCAGAACAACCGTCATCTTCTTGGCGTCGTCGACCACGTGATTATTGGTGACGATATAGCCGCCTTCAATGAAGAAGCCCGAACCTGACCCGAGGCGGTCGGGAAGTTCGCCCTGCTGTTGACCGCCGAACTGGCGGCCAAATTGCTGGCCGAAGAAGTCCTCGAAAGGGGTGCCCGAGAACGGGTTGCCGCCCGGACCGGACAAGTTCTGCACCTTGTTCTCCGAGCGCACTTCGATCTGCACGACCGAGGGGGAAACGCTTTGGACCAGGTCGGCGAGGTTCGGCGCCAAACCCCAGCGCGCCTGCTGTCCAGCGAGCGTAGAGCCAAGCTGGGCCGCGACAGGAGCGGCAACCGAAGCACCGTTATGGCTGAAGAGCGCCATGGCGGGCGAAGCCAACGCGAGCGCGCCGAGACTGACGCCCGCGATCAGACCACCCGTCGCGCCAATGATAGTTCCACGATTCATCAGGGTCTCCGTGTCCGAACCAGTTGGGGAGAGATTGGTCCGGTCGTCTGTTGTGCAAGGGATGCGCGGCGAACATGAAACGGGCCTGTCCCGAACATTAACTCCGCGCTGCGAAACGCCGATTTACCCTTGTGAATCTGGGCTTTTTCGTGCGTTTTTGCGGACACCGCTGCGGCGCCGCAAAGCGTTTGTCACGCAAGCCTTTGACTCCATTCGGGAGTTGCACGGCTGTCCCAGAGCGCGTGCGGAACATGAATCAGCTTCAGCTCCTGCAGCCGAGTATCGTTTGCGCGCTATCGCAGAAGGGCTTGTTCTCCAACGCCCCGCACCGGCAGAGCCTCGCACGGAAACCGATGAGCCTGCCATCGACATCGGCGAGAAACGACTTTGCGCCGCCATCACGCAGAAACGCGTGGCCTCACCCTAAGGGCCAAACCGGCGTCCTTTGGTGGATAGCGCCCTCATTGTGAGAGGCCGCCAGAGGCGGCGTCTGTCGAACCACGCGGGCGCATGGCCTCTGACCTAGGCCACTTTCTCTTCCGGCCAGCCGCCCACGGGCGTGGCGTCGAACAGGCTCGGCGGCACAAACTCTTCGCGGAACCACGGATTGGTCCGGCGGTCGAAGATATTGCGCATCCAGGTCACGACCGTGCGGATACGCGGCACGCGGCGGGCGCTTTCATGGAAGCTCAGCCATACCTTCACGGACGCCAGCGGCGGGATTGGCAAGGCGACCAGTCGCTCATCCAGCCGCGCGGCATAGCTTGGCATAACTGATATTCCCGCGCCCGACGCCGTGGCTTGCAGCAGAGATGCGCTGCAATCCGTGAGAATTGTGGGTTCTATCAAGCCGGCGATCTGGGCGGTCTTGTCCTTCCACCCCGGATTCTCGGTGTAGTGGGCGTGGTTCAGCACCCGGTGATTGCCGACATCCAGGAGGCCGGCGGGCGAGCCGTAGGTCGACATGTAGCCCCGGCTCGAGAACGCGCAGTAGTGCAGCGTCGCAACCGGGAAGGAAATGACCTCCGCCTGCTTGGGCTGGTCGAAGCCGACGACCACGTCGGCATAGCCCTGCCCCTGACGCGGCAGATTGCGGTCCGACAGTATAGATAGGCGAAGTCCAGGGTTCTCGCCAAGAAAAGGCCCGATGTTCGGCGCGATGCAGTAAGCAAGCACCCCGTCATTTGACCAGAGCTTCACCTCGCCCTCGGCCTTCGTCTCAAGTCCTCTGAGCGTATTCTCCAGCGAGAGACTTGCCCGCATCATCGTGGTGACATGATCGAGCGCTTCCGCGCCCGCTTCGGTCAGCTGGATACCTGTCGGCGACCTTTCGAGAAGCCGCGCGCCAAGTCTCAATTCGAGCTGCCCGAGGCGCTTGGAAATGGCGGATTGCGTGACGCCCAGCTGCTCCGCGGCGGCGTTCATCGAGCCCGCCGTCGCCACTGCATAGAAGGTGCGCAGGTCGGACCAGTCGACCAGCTCACGAGCTATGCGCTCGGTCCCTTCCTTGGTCGTCATACCCGGTGTGCCCAATTGGCTGAAGCGCCACCCTCCAGTTTGTGGTGAATGGTTAGCAAGAGATTAAAAAGAACGGCGGTCGGGTGATGTTGGCGGAACTGGTCGATGCGCGTAACGCGCTCCGATCGCTTGGCGGCGATCGGCTTCATGCGAAGTACACGCCGGGCGTCTCCGAGGAGATGATGGGGTCGCTGGACCTCCATCACGCCGTCTCCGATCAGGATTTTGCCGACGTCCACGCCCTCGCCGTCGAGGCGCTAGGCCCTCACCTCGCCTCGCTCGATGAAATCAAGCGCGTCGATGGCCTGACCGGCGCCACGATCTGGGTGGTGCGTCGCAAGGGCTCGGTCAGCGGCTTTCTCGCCACGCTCCCCCTCACCGGCGAGGGCGTCGCGGCTCTCATCGACGGCAAGTTCAACGCCGCCAGTGTCCAGCCCGAATGGCTGGCGCGCATGGGTGAGCCGCTCGCGGGCTGGTATTGCTGGTGCTATGCCGGGCGGGACCAGGTCAGTCGCGGCACGCTTGTCCTCGCGCTGCGCACGCTGATCGATGGCCATTTCCCCGACCTGCCCTTCTTCGGCAAGGAATCGAGCGAAGCCGGCGCCCGCATCATGCGCCATCTCGGCTTCTATCCCGTCGACGGCGTCGACCACCTCTTCTGGCGCTGCGCCAACGTCATGGGGGACATGCCGGCATGATGTCCGTCCAGAACAACCACAAGCGCAATGACCTCTCGGTCGAGATCGTCCGCGACCTCGCCGACTTCATGAAGGTCGTCGCCATCCGCTCGTCCGTGTTCCTCGCCGAACAGGACTGTCCCTATGACGAGGAGTTCGACAACAACGACCTCTCCTCGCTGCATCTTATCGCCTACCTGCGTGGTGAGCCGGTGGCGACCTTGCGCATCCGCTTCTTCGCGGGTTTCGCCAAGATCGAGCGTGTGTGCGTCATGAAACACGTGCGCGGCGGTTCACTGGTGAAGCTGATGATCGAGACCGCGGTCGAGATCATCGCGCGCAAGGGCTACACCCTCGCCATCGGTTACATCCAGAAGCGCCTCGTGCCGTTCTGGAAGCAGCTTGGTTTCCTGCCGCGCGAGAACCGCGAGGGCTTTCGCTTCTCGGACTACGATTATGTCGAATGCGAACGCCGCTTCGACGCCCGCGCCAACGCCATCACCGTGGACAGCGACCCCTACGTTGTCATGCGACCCGAGGGCGAATGGGACCACGAGAACGTCCTCGACCGGTCCGCCTCCCGTCCAGCGGTGGCCTGACCTCCCATGACCCCTCAAGTAAGCCGCCTCCTCTGCATCGACCTTCAGGTCGATGCCCTGCCGGACCATGGGCCGGATCCGAAATCAATCTCCGGCGCACGCCAGCTCCTGTCGCTCGGCCGCCGCCTGAACTGGCAGATCGTCCACGCCCGCCGCCGCACCCAGCCGGTGATCCGCGCCCGCGACGGCTCGACCTCCGCCGGCCTCAACCCGCTGATGTCCGAGAAGGTCTTCTTCCACGACGGCCGCTCCGTCGCCGAAAGCCCCGGCCTCGCCTCACTCCTCCACGAATGGCGTAACGAGACGGTCTATGTCGCCTCGTTCGACCATGTCGCCCTGCTCTCCGCCCTGCTCGCCTGCTACGAGCCCGGCCCGCGCATGATGCTGGTGGAAGACGTCATCTCGATGGAAGCTCTCGGCGACACCTCCGCCGTCGATGCCTTCCATGGCACGGCCTGGCGTCTCGCCTTCGGCGCCACCAGCATCGCCGGCATCATCGCCGAAGCGAAGCGCCGCGGAGGCCCCTCCGCATTGCTTGAAGTCGTTGGCGAACGCCCCCGCGGCATGCCAGTCTGACACTCGACAAGGCCGGCAAGAGCCTTCAGGAGAGGAACTCATGCGCCTGATCGCGCTCGCCGCCGCATTGCTGGCAACCGCCTGCACAAGCGCGCCAACGGCCTTCACGCCTCGTCTCACCGAACCGCGTCTTGCCGTCGTTGACGAGAGCAATCTCACCGAAGCCCAGCGCGACATGCTCGGCGCCCGCGGCAACCTCAATATCTACAAGACGCTCGCCCATCACGTTGATCTCTACAATCGCTGGTCCCCGCTCGGGCAGTTCATCCTCAATGGCTCAAGCATCTCCCCGCGCCATCGCGAAATGGCGATGCTCCGCATGGGCTGGCTCTGCCAGTCGCCCTATGAATGGTCGCAGCACGCGCGCATCGCGAAGGCCTCCGCCGGCATGACCGACGCCGAGATTCACGCCATCGCCGAAGGCCCCGCTGCGCCCGTCTGGTCCGACATCGACCGCGCCGTTCTCCGCATGGCCGACGAACTCCGCTACGACGCCATCATCTCGGACGCGACCTGGGCCGATCTCCGCAAGACCTATTCCGACCAACAGGTCATGGAACTGCTCTTCACTTCGGCGCAGTACCAGCTCGTCTCCATGGCGCTCAACACGCTCGGCATCCAGATCGAGCCGCAGGCGGTCGACTTCATCCCGAAGGACCTGCCCCTGCCCGCCACCGCCGCGCGCTCCCTCTCGCCACGCCTCACCACCCCGCGCATCCCGGCCATAGAGCCCGCCAACTGGACGCCGGACCAGCGCGCGCTCATCGCCCCGCAGACGCGGCCGGACGGCACGGTCTTCAATCTCTACAAGACGCTGATCAATCATCCGAAGCTCTACACGCCCCGCGCCCGCTTCGGCTCCTACCTCCAGCGCGACAGCCTGCTCGATCCCGAAACGCGCGAGCTCGCCATCCTGCGCACGGCCTGGAACATCCGCACCAACTACGAATGGGCCCACCATTTCGAGAGCGCGAAATCTGCTGGCCTCACCGACGCCCAGATCGCCGCCATCGCGACAGGCCCCTCCGCCCCCGGCTGGAACCCGCGCCAGCGCGCCGTCCTCACCGCCGCCGACGAACTTCGCCGCGAAGCGTTCGTCACGGATGCAACCTGGGTCGAACTTGCGAACTATTACGGCATCAAGGAGCGGATCGAGATCGTCTACACAGTGGGCGGCTATACGATGACAGGACTTGCAATCAATTCATTCGGCATCCAGACCGAGCCGGGCTATCCGGCTATGCCGAACTGATCCACGCGCTGTAATTCATGAGGACGGACGTGAAACTTCATACTCTATTTCTGACGACCGCCGCATTCACCATGCTCGCCGCGTGCACCCCGGCCCCTGCCTCTGAAACGCCCGCTCCCGCCGCACCGCCCGTCGCCGAGATCGCCGCCCCGACGGCGCCGAGTGGACCGGCGGCCGAGAACACCAGTGACACGCTCGCCTCCGCCCCGCCTGCCGCCGCCATGCCGGCTGCTCCAGGCGCTGCGCCCGCGCCACCTGTGGCTCCTCCGGCTGCGGCTGCGGCGGCCGCTGGCCCGACCAAGGAAGAACTCGCCAACGGCGCCGCCGTTTACACACGCGCCTGCGCGTTGTGCCACGGCCCGTCCGGCGAAGGCACGGTAATGGCCGTCGCCCTCACGGCTGGCCACGAGGCTTCGGTCATCAAGGAGAAGGTCACCAAGGGCGTGATCAAGCCCGGCGACAAGATGCCCCCGCTCGCCGCCGGCATGTCCGCCCAGGACCTCAACGACGTCGCCAAATTCGTCGAAGCCGGACTGCCGAAATAACGGACCGGCGGGCGCCTGCCCGGCAATTCCCGCGCAAGCGGCGAGTTCAGCGCTTACGCCCTCGTGGTTCGACAGGCGGCGGCTTCACCGCCTGCTCACCTTGAGGGCGTGCTCGCGAAGCTAAATCGCCATCGTCTTGCGCTTGGCCGCCAGCAACTCGCCTGACTGCCTTGTATCGCCCATCGCGCGCGAGACGCCCAGCACGCCGGCCATCTCGCCCAGTAGAGCCAGCCCGGCCTTTGTGCCCCCTTTCGGCATCAGCCTGCCGACGCGCGCCGCCAGCTTCTCCAGCCCCGCCTCATAAGCCGCCCTCACCTCAGGCGCCGCCCGCTGCGCTTCACCCGACAGCGCGGGGATCGGGCAGCCATGGTCGCGGTCATCGCGATGGCGCGGCGAGAGATAGAAGTCGACATACTTCTCCAGCGCATCTGCGCCGTGCCTGCTCTCGAAATACCCCACCGTCTCGCACGCCTTGTCGAACAGCCGCGTCACCGCCGCCGCCAGCAGCGCATCGCGCGAACGGAAGTGCGCGTAGAAGCCGCCGTGCGTGAGTCCCGCCTCGGCCATGATGCGCGCCACGCCCAGCGCATCGAACCCGCCCGAACGTATACGTTCTGCCGCGGCATCGATGATGGCGGCGCGGGTCTTTTCCTTATGATCATTCGAATAGCGGGCCATGGCTCAGCCGGCTTCCTTCAGCCGCCTTCACGAAGGACTTCTGATGATACTCATCATATTTACTGCGCCTCGGCCGATTGCGCAATGATATGACTGCCGTCATATCGACCTCTCCTCCCGCCCGCACAAGACGGATCAAGACAATGGCGAGCAACGCAGCGGCCCCGACCAACGGCGATCCCATCACGCGTTTCTTCGCCCGCATCGGCGTCCACTACGCCTGGGTTATCGCAGCCATCACCTTCTTCGCCGCCCTCGTCGCCGCAGGCGCCGTCGGCTCTGTCGGGGTCATGCTCCTGCCCCTGCAGATCGAGTTCGGCTGGACGCAGGCCGAAATATCCTCCGCGCTCGCCATCCGCCTCGCCCTGCTCGGTCTCGTTGCGCCCTTTGCCGCCGCGCTGTTCATCCGTTTCGGCCTGCGACCCGTGATGGTCGCTTCGCTCGTCCTCATCGCGCTCGGGACAGGCGTCTCGATCTGCATGACCCAGCTCTGGCAGCTCATCGCTCTCTGGGGCGTCGTCGTCGGCCTCGCCGCCGGCCTCACTGCCCTCGTGATGTCGGCCACAGTCGCCACGCGCTGGTTCGAGGCGCGGCGCGGCCTCGTCATCGGCCTTCTCTCGGCCGCCACCGCCATGGGCCAGCTTGTCTTCCTGCCCTTCATGGCCTGGATGGTCGACAATCATGGCTGGCGCGCCGCCACGCTCGCGCTCTGCGCTTTCTACGCCGCTGCTGTCGCCCTCGTCGTCATCTTCATCCGCAACCGCCCGTCCGATGTCGGCCTGCGCCCCTTCGGCGCCACGCCCGGCAGCCCCATCGCTGCCTCGCCTGCACCGCAAGCCAATCTCTTCTTCGCCCCGTTCGAGGCGCTGGCCGAAGCGGTGCGCAAGCCAGTGTTCTGGATACTCGCCTTCTCCTTTTTCGTCTGCGGCGCCTCCACCAACGGCCTCGTGCAGATGCACCTCATACCGATGTGTGGCGACTACCAGGTCGCTGCGACCGCCGCAGCCGGCACGCTCGCGCTGATGGGCGGCTTCAACTTCGTCGGCACGGTTGCATCCGGTTGGCTTACCGATCGCTTCAACCCGCGCATTCTCCTGATGATCTATTACGGCCTGCGCGGCCTATCGCTCTTCTACCTGACCTCCACCGGCTTCGATTCCACCTCGCTCCTGCTCTTTGCTGTCTTCTACGGTCTCGACTGGATCGCCACCGTGCCGCCGACCGTGAAGCTCGCGGCCGACGCCTTCGGCCCTGCGCGCGCCACGCTTGTGTTTGGCTGGATCTTCGCCGCCCACCAGCTCGGCGCAGGCTTCGCCGCCTTCGGCGCAGGCGTCGTCCGTACCGAGCTCGGCTCCTATTCGCTCGCCTTCCAGGGCGCGGGGATTCTCTGCATCGTAACTGCCCTCGCCTTCGTCGGCGGACGGCCTCGCAGCATCAATCAGGCTTCCGCTACGGCGTAAGTCATCACCTGATCTGTCACGCGAATCCGCGCTCGTCTTTACCCCTACGGTAACCGGTGTCTGTTGCGGAAAAACCGCGATTCCGGCGTCGCATTCAAAAATATGGAAACCGGTGTCATTTTTTCTTGCGACGCACTTCCATCGCGGTTATCGCTAGTCACAACGCAAGGTGGGGAGACCTGCCTGTACCATAAACGGGCCGCGCAATTGCGAGCCCTGCGTGTTGGACAGGGAGCGGAACAATGGCTCAACGGAGCATGCGCGCGGCACTGGCGCGTCTTGGATTTGGCGCGTCGCTGATCGCGCTCACCACAGCCTTCGGCGGAACGGCGTTTGCGCAGCAGACACCGCCGACAACGACAGCCGATCAGGAAAAGGCCGATGTCGTCGTCGTCACCGGCTTCCGCGGTTCGCTCGCCGCCGCCATTGAGGACAAGCGCGAAGACAGCGGCATCTCGGACTCGATCAGCGCAGAAGACATCGCCGACTTCCCCGATCTCAACCTCGCTGAATCGCTCCAGCGCGTCCCCGGCGTGCAGATCGATCGCGACGGCGGCGAAGGCCGCACCATCAACGTCCGCGGCCTCTCGTCGGATTTCGTCCGCGTCCGCCTCAACGGTCTCGAAGCGCTCGCCACCACCGGCGGCCGCGACGGCCGCCAGAACCGCAACCGCGCCTTCGACTTCAACGTCTTCGCGTCCGAACTCTTCAACTCGATCAAGATATCGAAGTCCCAGTCCGCCGAAGTGGAAGAAGGCTCCCTCGGCGCCACGGTCGACCTCACGACCGCGCGCCCGTTCGACTATCGGGGCTTCACCATGGCGGCTGGCGCCCAGGCCTCCTACAACGATCTCGCCCAGAACACCGACCCGCGCGCCACCTTCCTCGTGTCGGATCGCTGGCTCGACGGCCAGCTCGGCGCCCTGTTCTCGCTGGCCTATTCCAAGCGCAACACGATCGAGGAAGGCTCATCTTCAGGCCGCTTCCGCATCCCGACCGCCGACGGCTGCACGTCGACGCCGCCGAACACGGGCTCGGCCACGGGCGCGAACCGCTGCTACCAGACAATTGCCGGCCCGATCGTCACGCCCGCGGGCACGCTGACCGGCCCCGCCGCGGCAGCCGCCGCGAACAATGCCGCCCACCCGCGTATCCCGCGCTATGGCCGCATCTCCTACGACCGCGAGCGCATCGGCTCCACCTTCTCGCTGCAGTACCAGCCGTATGAATCCACCGTGATGACGTACGACCTGCTCTACGCCGACCTCAAGGAACAGCGTCACGAGGAATTCCTCGAAGCGATCTCCTTCGCGCGAGAAACATCCGCCGCCGGCCTGCGCGCCACCGACCTCCTCACCGGCACGGTCGACAACAACGCCACGCTGGTTCAGGGGACGTTCAACGACGTCGACCTCCGGGTCGAACAGCGCCGCGACAACCTGGAAACCGAATTCTTCCAGAACGCCTTCCTGCTCGAGCATGAATTTTCATCCGCCTTCCGCGGTGAACTCCGCCTCGGCCACACGCGCGCCGTGCAGTACAACCCGAACCAGACCACGCTCTCCTTCGAGCACTACGACACGGACGGCTACGCCTACGACTATTCGGATCCGAACCTGCCCGCCTTCACCTACCCGTTCGACGTCACCGACCCCAACCAGTGGCAGTTTTCCTCCGCCACCACGCTGGGCGACGCCTCCCTGATCCGCCTGCGCCCCAACAAGGCCGTCAACACATTCGAGACTGTCGATGGCCGCCTCGAATACGACCTCAACGACTGGCTCACGGTCAAAGGCGGCGGCACGTACAAGAAGTTCGGCTTTGCCGGCTCGGAATCACGCCGCGTCACCGAAGCCCTGCCGGCAAGCGTGCTCACCGCACTCGCCGGCCAGAGCATCGGCATCGGCGGTTACTCGCAGCTGCTCACCGGCTTCGGCTCGGGCATGAACCTGCCCGCCGGCACGCCCACGTCCTGGGTCATTCCCTCGATCGACAAGTTGAACAAGCTGATCGATTTTGAATGCGACTGCGTGAATTCGTTCGGCGACTTCCGCACCGACGCCGCCAACAGTCGCGCCGAAAACCGCTCGGCCGAAGAGACCTCGAAAGGCTTCTGGGTCCAGGGCGATTTCGACTTCAACGTCTACAATGTCCCGATCCGCGGCAATCTCGGCGTCCGCTATGTCGAAACGGACGTGACCGCCACGGGCTATTCCAACGGCCTGCCGCTCACGGTCGACACCAAGTATGACGACGTCCTGCCGGCCTTCAACATCTCGGTCGAGCCGGTCGATGATTTCATCGTCCGCTTCGCCGCCGCCAAGACGATCGCGCGTCCCTCGCTCCCGGCCCTGACGCCGGGCGGCTCGATCGACGCCAACCCGCCAGGTCTCTCGATCAACGCCGGCAACCCGTTCGTCCAGCCGAACCGGGCGACCAACCTCGATCTCTCGTTCGAATGGTATCCCTATCCCGAAGCGCTGTTCGCCGTGGCCTTCTTCCACAAGGACATCACAGACTACGTCCAGCGCCTGCGCCAGCTCATCCCGTACAGCCAGAGTGGCTATCCGGAATCGCTCCTGCCTGCCGGCGTGACGCCGAACGATCTCTTCGACGTCACCTCCTTCGCCAACACGCCGGGCGGTGAACTCGAAGGCTACGAGATCACGCTGCAGACGCCGTTCACCTTCCTGCCCATCGAAGGCTTTGGCGGACAGTTGAGCTACACGGACATCGACAGCGACATCAAATACGTGATCAACGCCACCAGCGTCGGCTCGGGCTATGTTCGCGCCCCGCTGGTCGGCACGTCGCCGAAATCGATTGCCGGGACGATCTACTACGAGAACGGCCCGTTCGAGGCCCGCATCTCCGCCGTCTCGCGCGAGGAATACCTCACGCTTGTTCCGGCGCAGAGCGGCAACGACGTGGAAGGCAAGGCCGACACGCTCAACGTCGACTTCTCCGCCTCCTACGACCTCAACGACAATTTCTCCTTCACGTTCGAGGCGCTGAACCTTACCGACCAGTTCGACGAGCGCTGGATCTCCACCGCCCGCCACAACTCCAACAATTACGAGCATACCGGCCGCGAGTTCGTGCTCGGCATCCGCTACAAGTACTAGTGCGAAGGGCGCCTGCGGCCTCCCCCGCGGGCGACCTCCTCCAGGGGAGACTTCACCACGCCGGCGGTCATCCGCCGGCGTTTTTCTTTGTTCTGGAGCCAGTTCCTGGCCGTGTTCCCGCAGATGTCCCCAGAAACCGGCCCGGTCGTGCGCCCCGTCCCGCTTGGCGCCGCCCGCCGCGCGGCTGCACAACGGGCGAAGTGATCGTGAGGGCCGCCCATGTCGAAGCTCTATTTCTCCTACGCCGCGATGAACGCGGGCAAATCCACCGTCCTCCTGCAGGCGTCGTGGAACTATCAGGAACGCGGCATGCGCACGCTCCTCTTCACATCCTCGCTCTACGCAAAGAGTGACGAAGGCTGCATCACCTCGCGCATCGGCATCAACGCGAAAGCCAATCTCTACGGCCAGTCCGACGACCTCCACAGCTGGATCAGCCGCGAGCACAGGAAGAAGAAAGTCGACTGTGTCTTCGTCGACGAAGCCCAGTTCCTGACAAAGCAACAGGTCTGGCAACTCGCCCGCGTCGCCGACCGCATGAGCATCCCGGTTCTCTGCTACGGCCTGCGCACCGACTTCCTCGGCAACCTGTTCGAAGGCTCCGCCGAACTCCTCGCCATCGCAGACTCGCTGCGCGAGATCCGCACCATCTGCCATTGCGGTCGCAAGGCCACGATGGTCGTCCGACTTACGCCGGACGGCAAAGCCCTCACCGCCGGCGACCAGGTCGGCATCGAGAAATCGATGTACCTCTCCCTCTGCCGCGTCCACTGGGAAGAACAGACCGGAAGATGGCCCCTCGCAAAACCAAAAGCGCGCACGAAGACGCCGGCGAAGACGCTCGCCAGGAAATCAAAGACCCGCGCCGCCGCCAATCCCCACCTCCGCATCGCTGCGGCAGCGGCGCCGCGCTCTGCAAGACGCACGAAACGCGCCTAGCGCAGCCAAACCCGCTCAAAAGCCCTCTCCGCAGCAGCCTTTTGCCAAGCCTGGCGCGTTCCCATGAGCGCGATTTGCAATGGGCCATTGCTGTGAACTAAGCTTGCCCTGTCGGGGAGACGCATGTCCGAGCTTTACCGCTTTGCGGCCTTCATCAGCTATTCCAGCTCGGACGCAGCATTTGCTCAGCGGCTGCATCGCGCGCTCGAAAGCTATAGCATTCCAACACAGCTGGGCGCGTTCGACATCCTCGGCGGCGGCAAGAAGAACCGGCTGTTTCCTGTCTTCCGCGATCGTGAAGAACTTCCTTCAGGCGAACTTGGCGCAGCGATTGAGGCAGCGCTCAAGGCCTCCAACAGCATGATCGTGGTCTGCTCGCCAAAGGCGGCGGCAAGCCCCTGGGTCAACAAGGAGATCGAAACCTTCATGGCGCTTGGCCGGCGCGGCCGCATCTTTGCGATCATCGCCGACACCGCGCCGGTAACCGATGCATCCGGCGCCGATGCAACTGCGGCCTCTTTTCCACCTGCGTTCCGG
>JBGAKC010000015.1:0-104863 GCA_044224605.1 Hyphomonadaceae bacterium | reverse complement strand
ACCTACCGGCTCGATACGGAAAGCGTGGTGAGCGCCGTTCATGTCGCGCAATTGCAGGGCGTGATCCGCGAGATTGATGAGAAGGGCGCGCCAGCCTGCCATGGCTTCCGTCCCGGCACGGCAGCGCTGGGCCGCGATTGCGAGGCCAGTGTCACGGTCTATGAGCGCTCACCGAAATTCTCCTACGACCGGCGTCTCGACATGATCCGCGAGGCCGAAACCCGCATCGATATCATGGGCGTAGCCAACCTTGCGCTGGCCCTGCATCCCGGCACGGCTGAAGTGATACGCGCACGCGGCGGCGGCAAGGTCGAGATCCGCATCCTGCAGTGCGCCCCGTCCAATGCCGGCCTCGTTGCGATGCTTGGCGCGCGCCACAAGGACGAGCTGGCCGCTGTGCAGCAGGAGATCGAGACGGCGGCTGACGCCTGGCGGCGCATTGTCGACACGCCCGAACTCGACCTGTCCTTCGCCATCCGCCGGGCCCAGTCGTCACTGCCGGCGGCAAGCGCGCTGATCACCGACAGGGCCGTGGTCGCCACACCCTACCTGCGCAGCCGACCCACGGCGGAAAGCCCAACCCTCCACGCCAGGGCGGGCGAGGCCTATCACACCGCGATGTGCGATGAATTCAACCTGCTCTGGAGCGAGGCGACCACGGTATTCCGCACCGATCCGACGACATTCGGCGCTCGCTCGCGCAACATCAGCATCGCGGCAAACGGCGCGGTCTACTGGGCGCAGCCGGTCGCGCCCGCACCGTCTCCGGCGGCCGAGGCGCAGGCGCCCATCGATATCGTCCAGGTGAACGGCGTGCATCATCACGACGAGCCCGCCGAACCGGTCCATGCCGCAAACGGCAATGACGCCGCCGATTCGGTTCATCACAGGCTGTTCGGCTCGCCCGTCAGGAATGGCGCCCCGCCGGGCGAGTCGCCGGCCAACGGCAAGGCGCACAAGGCGAAGGCCCCAACGGTCAACCGGTCCATGCCGCAAACGGCAATGACGCCGCCGATTCGGTTCATCACAGGCTGTTCGGCTCGCCCGTCAGGAATGGCGCCCCGCCGGGCGAGTCGCCGGCCAACGGCAAGGCGCACAAGGCGAAGGCCCCAACGGTCAACGAGCGGGGCCACGCGATCATTCGCTCGGTCTGCTGAGACTGCAACAACCCGATTTGGCCCCCGGTTAACCCTGTCTGTGGCATATCGCTTGCTGCGACTAGCCAACGCGCTCCCGCGCGTCGAAAAGGACCGCCATGGCCACGCAAACGACCATTGAGACGCCTGCGCGCTCCTATGACGCGATCGTCATCGGCAGCGGCGCGGGCGGCGCGACGCTGGCGCTGCGACTGGCGCAGGCAGGCCGGCGCGTGCTCGTGGTGGAGCGCGGCGACTGGTACCGGCCGCGTCCGGGCGAGCAGAACGACTATCTCTATGATGTGCAGGGCGCATCGGACGAGTTGTCGTTCGTGGGCGGCAAGACCAAGTTCTACGGCGCAGCGCTCTACCGCTACCGCGAGAGCGATTTCCGTGAGGTGCAGTTCGAGACGGGCGCCTCTCCCGCATGGCCATTCGGTTATGACGAACTGGAACCCTATTACGCCGAAGCTGAGAAACTCTATCGCGTGCATGGTTCGCCCGATGGCGACCCCAGCGAGCCGCGCCGCTCTGCTCCCTATCCTCATCCTCCCCTGCCGCACGATCCGGCCGTCGCGAAGGTGATTGCGCGACTAGGCGTCAAAGGCATTCCGGCCGCGCCGATCCCGCGCGGACTCGACCAGGGCCCAGGCGGCGCCTGCGTGATGTGCGCAGCGTGCGACGTCCACTTCTGCAAGCGTGATGCGAAGATGGACGCCGAGACCGCCGCATTGCGTCCTGCTCTCGCTACGGGACTTGTCGACCTGATGACGATGACCGAATGCGAGCGCGTGCTGCTGACCTCGGATGGCGCGCGCGCGGAAGGCGTTCTCCTGACACGGAATGGCCAGTCGCATCGGGTTCTGTCGGATACGCTCGTCGTGGCTGCAGGCGCGCCAAGATCGGCGCTGCTGTTGCGCCGGTCGCGCACGGACCAGCACCGCGAAGGCATCGGCAACAATACCGGACAGCTCGGCCGCCGCGTTGGCGCGCATTCGACCGGCACGGTGTTTCCGATCATCAGCCTCGGACGGCTGGGCGCGCGGCACACGAAAACCTTCGGTCTCAACCTGTGGTATGACGGCGCCAAGGACTGGCCGCATCCGCTGGGCGTCGCGCAGATCGCCGGGCAGGTGCCGCTCTGGCGTCTTGCCGGCAAGCTGAAGCAGCCCGTCGTGCGTGAGATCGCCGAGCACAGCCTCACCGTCATCCACATGACCGAGGCGCTGCCGGATGAAGGCACGGGATGGGCGTTCGACGGCGACAGGATCGGCGCCTACACGCCGCCGCGCCATCAGGCCAAGACCTATGCGAAGATGCGCCGCCTCACCGTGGAGGCCTTCCAGAAAGCAGGCTATCCCGTGATCCCGGCCCCTCGCCCCGTGGCTTTCTGGCATGAGACTGGAAGCGCCGTGATGGGAACGGACGAGAAGATATCTGTCGTCGATCCGACAGGCGCCGTGCATGGCGTTGGCGGGCTCTATGTGGCCGACGCCTCCGTGTTGCCATCGGCGGGCGCGGTGAACACCGCGCTCACCATCGTCGCGCTGGCGATGCGGACGGGCGATGCGATCCTCGGCCGGCTTGGCCAACACGCGTCGAAAGCAATCGCGGCCACCGCGGGCTGAACTTCCGTTTTCGAGGGATAATTGTCCGGCGCCCCACCTTGTGCGAGCGTATGGCGGAACTAGTCTTGGTGCATGCTTGAGATGCGCCCCAACTGCGAATGCTGCGACAAGGATCTCGACCCGTCGGGGATCGAGGCGCGGATCTGTTCGTTCGAATGCACCTTCTGTGCGGACTGCGCGGAGCACACGCTGAAGGGCAAATGCCCGAATTGCGGCGGCCCGCTGGCCGCACGTCCACCCCGCGCGGCGGAGAAACTGGTGAAGTCTCCGGCCTCGGCCAAGCGTATCGTGAAGCCCAAGGGCTGCGCGGCAGCCTGAGCCTTGTCGGCGGAAGCGACCGGGCGTAGGCAGCGTGCATGTCGCGCCGCTGCCGTCTCTATCTGATCACTCCGCCGGAGATCACCGATATCGCCGCGTTCACGCGCGAGCTTGATGCGGCTCTGGATGCGGGCGACGTGGCCTCGCTGCAGATCCGGTTGAAGTCGCGCGAGGGCGTTCCGGCGCCGGATCATCATATCCTTGAGCTCGGGCGGCATATCGTTCCGCGCGCGCAGGATCGCGGCGTGGCGGTGCTGGTAAATGACCGGCCAGACCTGGCGGTGGAGCTTGGCGCAGACGGCGTGCACATCGGGCAGAAGGACATGCCGTATGCGCGCGCCCGCAAGCTGGTGGGCGATGGCGCCATCGTCGGCGTCACCTGCCATGACAGCCGCCACCTTGCGATGGAAGCCGGAGAGGCAGGCGCGGACTATGTCGCCTTCGGCGCTTTCTATCCGACCGACACCAAGGACCCGGCCGCGCGCGCCGAACCCGAACTCCTGGCCTGGTGGCAGCAGATGATGGAACTGCCCTGTGTCGCTATCGGCGGGATCACGGTGGAGAATGCCCGGCCGCTGGTGGAAGCGGGGGCGGATTTCCTGGCCGTTTCCGCCGGCGTCTGGCGCGCCCCGGGGGGCCCTGGCGCGGCCGTTAAGGCTTTCAACACCGTGTTCGAGGAACTGGCCTCGTAGGCCGCACCCCCGGGAAGCGAACAATGCTTGCGCTTTGGACCTGCCCGGGTATGGGAACGGCCGAGTTGAAGGCTGTTTGACATGTCCCGTCCCTCCCCCACCGTCACCGTGATGATGGATGCTGCGCGCGCGGCTGGCCGCCGGCTGATCCGTGATTTCGGCGAAGTCGAGAACCTGCAGGTCTCCCGCAAGGGACCGTCCGACTTCGTGTCCAACGCGGACAAGAAGGCGGAGGAGATCATCCGCAAGAGCCTCGAGAAGACGCGCCCCGGTTACGGCTTCCTGCTCGAGGAAGGCGGCGAGGTTCTGGGCTCGGACAAGACGCACCGCTTCATCATCGATCCGCTCGACGGCACGCTGAACTTCCTGCACGGCATCCCGCACTTCGCGGTCTCGATCGGTCTCGAGCGCGACGGCAAGCTGCGCGCGGGCGTGATCTTCGATCCGATGCGCAACGAGATTTTCTGGGCCGAGGAAGGCCAAGGGGCCTGGCTCGACAACAAGCGCCTGCGCGTGGGCGGACGGCGCAAGCTGTCGGAAGCGGTGGTGACGACGGGCATTCCGCAACTCGGCAAGGATGGCGCTGAGAAGTTCATCGACGAACTGACGCGCGTGCGGTCCGAGGTCGCCGCCGTACGCCGCTTCGGGTCTGCGGCGCTCGATCTCGCCTGGGTCGCCGCCGGACGCTTCGACGGCTTCTGGGAGCGTGGCCTCTCGCTATGGGACATCGCGGCGGGCTTCGTGCTGCTGCAGGAGGCCGGCGGCATGGTGATCGGTCTCGACAAGAAGGACGCCACGAAGGGCTCCTTCGCCGCGGCCAACACCAGCCTCGCGCCGAAACTCGTCGAGCAGGTCGAAGGCCGCCTCAGGAAGCCGGCGGCCATGTCCTCGAAGCTGCGGCCCGCCTGACCTCTATTCCGCGAACGGCCAGAAGGCGCGTACTTCGATGCGACCGGTCCGCGCGACCGGGTGCTTCGCTGCGATCTCGATTGCTTCCTCGATCGTCTCGCATTCGAGGATGTCGAAGCCGAGGATGACTTCCTTGCTCTCGGTGAAGGGACCGTCGGTGATCATCTTGCGGCCGCCGCGCACGCGGACGGTTCGCCCTTCTCGCGCCGGGCGCAGACGTTCCCCCATCACGCGCTGGCCGCTGCCGTCGACGGCGTCGACCCAGGCGTTGATCTCGCCGGGCGCTTCAGGCTTTGGATCGGGCTGGGCGTCGCTGCAGACGAGCATCATGAAACGCATCGTTCCATCCTTTGCTGGCAAAACCACAGGACGGCGTGGCCCGGCGAAACCCTACGTTTGTCCCCCGAAAAAAATTTCAGGCGCTCGTGAACTGCATCTCGGCGAGCTTGGCGTAGAGGCCGCCGGCGCGGACGAGGCTTTCATGGTCACCCTGCTCCGCGACGCGGCCTTGATCGAGCACGATGATGCGGTTGGCGCGGCGGACGGTGGCGAGGCGGTGGGCAATCACCAGCGTGGTGCGGCCCTGCGAGGCCTGATCCAGCGCCTTCTGGACGAGCCGTTCGTTGGCGGCGTCGAGGGCGGAGGTGGCTTCATCCAGCAGCATCACTGGCGCGCCACGCACCAACGCGCGGGCAATAGCAATGCGCTGACGCTCGCCGCCAGACAACTGCCGGCCCTTGGCGCCGACTTCGGCGGCAAGACCGCCGCGGCCTTCGAGGAAGGCGAAAGCCTCGGCCTTGCGTAGCGCCTCGCGGACGTCCTCTTCGCTTGCGTCCGTGCGGCCGAAGCGAACGTTGCCGGCGGCATCGCCCGAGAAGATCGGCGCTTCCTGCGGCACATAGGCGAAGCGGGCGCGCCACTCGCCGGGATCGACATCGCGCGCATCGAGACCGTCGAGCGTCACCGCGCCGGTCTGCGGATCGAAGAAGCGCAACAGCATGCGGAAGACGGTCGATTTGCCGGCGCCCGAGGGGCCGACGAGCGCGACGAGTTCGCCGGGCCTGGCTTCGATCGTCACGTCCTTCAGGGAAGGACCCTGTGCTTCAGGGTAGGCGAACGAGACGGCGTCGAGCTTTACATGGCCTGCAAGCTTCGCCGGCATGGGCTTGGGCTGCGGCGGGGCGGCGATGTCGGGCTTCTGGCGCAGGATCTCGACCGCGCGCTGAGCGGCGCCTGAGGCGCGCATGGCGTCACCCATGACCTCCGCGACAGTCGCAAAGCCGCCGACTCCGAACATGGCGAGCAGCACAAACTGCATGAACGCGCCCAGCGTCATCGCTCCGGACTGGACCTCCAGCGCACCGAGCCAGATCACGCCGGTCACGCCGGCGAACATCAGCGCGATGATGATGCCGGTGAGCCAAGCGCGGGCGCCGATGCGCGCCAGCGCAGCCCTGAAGGCGGTTTCAATCGCGGACCGGAAACGCTGTTCGCGCTCCTTCTCCATGCCGTAGGCCTGCACGAGATCGATGGCGTCGATGGTCTCGGTCGCTTCGGCCGCCGCATCCGCGATGCGGTCCTGTGCATTGACCGACAGCTTCCGCACGCGCCGCCCCATGGCGAGGATCGGCAGGATCAGCAGCGGCGCCAGCACGAACAGCATCACCGTCAGCTTCCAGCTGGCGAAGAACATCAGGAGCAGCGCGCCGACGGACGTCACGAACGAGCGCACTGCCATCGAGAAGGTCGAGCCGAAGAAGGTCTCGATCAGGGTCACGTCTGCGGTGAGGCGCGAGACGGCTTCGCCGGTCTTGAGCTTCGAGAAGTAGGCGGGCGAGAGCGACATCAGCCGCGCATAGACATCGCCCCGCAGGTCGGCGGCGAGGCGCTCGCCGAAACGGGAGAAGTAGTAGAAGCGGACGGCCGAGGCGACGCCGAGCGCCAGGGCGATGCCGATCATCGCCATGAAGCCGGCATTGATCAGGGCAGGATCGAAACTCTGGAACGCCGTATTGCCCAGCCACTGGACCGGGAAGGTGATGGCGAGATTCAGTCCGGCCGCAAGAAAGAGAAAGACGACGGCGAGGATGGCCGTCATCTGCTGCCGCTTCACATAGGGCATCAGGCTGAGCAGCGGCTTCAGCGAGCGCGACTTCGCCCGTTCCGGCCCGCCCTCGCCCCAGCGCTGGGCCCCGGCCGTACGGTCGAAACTGGCGCTTCCGGACCCGCCGGACGTGCTGGATTGGGAGGCCCCGTCGCTCATTCCACCCTCGAAAAACCCTTGGCCGCCCTCGAAAACCCCGGTTTCCGGGTGTCTGGCGGCCAAGCTTGCCAGCCCGGCCCTGTTCGGGTATGAGCCCCGCTCCCGAATTCAGCAAGGCTCCTTCCGGGGTGTTAACCCCTCAAGCCGCCTTGCCCAGCCGCCAGAGACTTCCGATGAAAAAAGAAGGCCATCCCGACTACCACATCATCAACGTGGTGATGACCGACGGGACCAAGTACCAGACGCGTTCGACGATGGGCAAAGCGGGTGACACGCTCTCGCTCGACATCGACCCGAAATCGCACCCGGCATGGACCGGCGGCGCAGCGCAGGTCATGGACCGCGGCGGCCGTCTGTCGCGCTTCAAGGACAAGTTCAAAGGCTTCGTCAAAAGCTGATCTCAGCCTGACGAACCAGGAATTGAAAAAGGCCCGCGGAAACCCGTGGGCCTTTTGCATTTCACCTAAAGAAAATCTGAAACGCCAAGAGGGCGCTGGACGCCGCAAGGCGTCCCCCCCCCTCGTGTGTTGTTCAATTCGCCTGGGACGAGGGGTTGGGACCATGAAACGTCTTTATCGCCGTGATCGCAGCGTCTTCGCTGTTGGCCGCGTGCACGAGCGCGGTTCCGACAATCAGGATTGCACCGGATGCATCTTCCCCGACCACGGGCAAGACGCTTGTGTCGGTTGATCAGGATGCGCCGGGGCTTTGCCCCGTTCGAGGCGGCCGGCGCTGCGTTCGGCGCCATTGGCGGCCTCGCCATGGCGTCGGCGGCGACCACCTTCGCGCAGCAGAATGGCATTGTTGATCCTGCGCCTGCGATCGAGGCCCGCCTGAAGGCGAAGCTCGCCCAGACTTATTCCGCCACATCTGGCGAAACCATCAGCATGAAGGGCGTCAAGGAAGCGACGCCCTATCCGAAGCGCGACGGCGTGCTCTTCCTCGATGCGAAGACCTATTTCTGGCAGTACATCTACTTCTCATTCGACCGGGGGCCACTACGCCGTCCAGTACAACGTGCCCATCCAGCTGGTTGACGGCGGGACGGGCAAGGAGCTTGGCCAGTACGATTGCAAAAAGAAATCGCACGAAGATCCGAAAGGCGCCCCGACCAAGGAGGAGCTCCTCGCCAACAAGTCGGAGCTGCTGAACTAGCTGCTCACGACCATGGCTGAGGCGTGTGCATCGGAGATTGAAGCCGAAGTGCTGGCTCCGTCGGCGACCTGACGATCGCCATTTCACGGCGCCAAGAAGACAAGAGGCCTGCGGTTTCCCGCAGGCCTTTTTCTCTGCAGCGCCGGCGGATCCCGTACAACCAATCTGCATATTTTCGGGCGAAATCGTTGGTATAAAGCATCCATTCGGGTATATAGGACATCCATACTGATGCTTCATACATGAGGGGCACAGATGATATCGGGGTCCCAGATGCGCGCTGCCCGAGCCCTGCTGGGAATCGACCAGCGGGAGCTTGCAGCGCTGTCCGATCTCTCGGTGCCGACGATCCAGCGCATGGAAGCCAGCAAGGGCCCTGTGCGGGGAACGGTGGAATCCCTCACCAAGGTTGTCGACGCGCTGGAGCGTTCGGGCATCGAACTGCTCGCGGAAAACGCGCCCAGCACTGGCCGTGGACGCGGCGTGCGGCTCAGAAAACCAGCCAAGAAGTGAGGGGACGCTTGGAAGACCCAGAGGAATGGACAGATGGGCGCAACTGCAGCTGACGAACCCAAGTCGACCGGCCCGAGCTTTCGCGAACTCTTCACGCCGAAGCTCGTCACCGTGCTGCGGGAAGGTTATGGCCTGCGCCAACTGCAGGCTGACGCGATGGCCGGGCTCACCGTCGCAATCGTCGCCCTGCCCCTGTCAATGGCGATTGCGATCGCCTCTGGCGCCACGCCTGCACAAGGATTGTACACAGCCATCATTGGCGGCTTCCTGGTCTCATTGCTGGGCGGCAGCCGTTTCCAGATCGGCGGACCGGCGGGGGCCTTCATCGTCCTGGTCGCCGCAACAGTCCACACACATGGCATGGACGGGCTGTTCCTCGCGACCATTCTTGCAGGCATCATCCTGATCGCGATCGGGTTCCTGCAGCTCGGCTCCTACATCAAGTTCATCCCTTATCCGGTCACGGTCGGCTTCACCGCCGGCATCGCCGTCATCATCGCGACCAGCCAGATCAAGGATCTTCTGGGGCTCTCGCTTGCCGGCCCCGAGCCAAGCGAGCTGGTGGACAAGATCCCGGCGTTGTGGAGCGCGCTGCCGACCTTGCAGCCCGCCTCCCTGGTGGTCGCTGCTGGCGTCATTGCAGTTATCGCCACGCTCAGAAAGGTGAGACCGACCTGGCCAGCCATGCTGATCGGCGTCGCAGGCGCTGCGGTGATCTGCGTTGTTCTACGCCTTCCGGTAGAGACAATTGGCAGCCGCTTCGGTGGGATTCCGGCTGCGCTGCCGCTTCCCAGTCTACCCCCGCTGACGCTGGAGAAGGTGCAAGCCGTTCTGCCAAGCGCGATATCGTTCGCGCTTCTCGGTTCGATTGAATCGCTTCTGTCGGCAGTTGTGGCGGACGGCATGACCGGACGACGCCATCGCTCCAACTGCGAACTCGTGGCTCAAGGTGTCGCGAACATAGGTTCGGGGCTTTTCGGCGGCATCTGCGTAACCGGCACGATCGCCCGCACAGCGACCAATGTGCGCGCGGGCGCGCACGGCCCCGTCTCAGGAATTCTTCATTCCGTCTTCCTGCTTCTTTTCATTCTCATTGCCGCGCCCCTCGCCAGCTACATTCCGCTTGCGAGCCTGGCCGGCGTGTTGATGGTCGTGTGCTGGAACATGGCCGAGAAGCAGGCGTTCGTGAATCTGCTCCGGGTCTCGCGCGGCGAAGCGCTTGTCCTACTCGCCACCTTCTCCCTCACGATCTTCCGCAGCCTGACGGAGGCGATTCTCGTCGGATTCGCGATTGGCTCAGCGCTTTTTATTCATCGCATGTCAAAGACAACGGCAATCGAAACACATGTTCCCTTCGTCTCGGAAGACGAAGCCGACAGTCAGGGCGGGCGCCGTACGCCATACGACCATGCCGCCACGACCAATTCTGATGTGGTGATCCTGCGGATCTCCGGCGTGTTCTTTTTCGGTGCGGCCGCTGCGATCGGGTCGGCGTTCGACCGCGTCGCAGACAGGCAGCACGCCTTGATCATCGACCTGTCAGCGGTGCCGTTCCTCGACTCCAGCGGCGCCCACACGATTGAACTCCTGGCGGCAAAGGCGCACCGCAAAGGTCTCCCCGTCTATCTGACAGGAACCTCACACGCGATGCGACTGGAACTGTTCGCGCACGGCCTCAAGCCGCCACTGGTCCACTACGACCGGACAGTGGAAACGGCCTTGCATCGCACCGGTCGCCGGACGGCGTGATGCGCCTGCAGTCTGAACGGTTGGAAAAGCCGGGCTACTTCCGCCACACCGCGAGCGGATCGAAGGCGCCGCCTTCTGCGGCCTGCCGCAGGCGGTCGATCTGCTTCATGACGTGGTTTTCCGCCGGTTGCGGCGTTTCGGAGTAGAGCGTCGAGTCAAAGCGCCAAACGCGTTCGTAGAGGGCGCGGGAACGGTCGACGAGCGACATGAGGGGAGCCGGCATCACAGCCCGGTCAACGGGGTGCGGTTCGCCGGGGCGGGCGATGCGATATTTCTCGTCGCCTGCTTCCTCGACCTTCATGTCCTTCTCGCGGACAGCGCGCTGGACGACGAGCCAGGACGCGGCCTGCATCAGACGCGTGGTCACTTCCATGCTCTCGGCGGCGTAAACCAGCGCCAGCTCGCGGTTGAGTTTGCGGGAATCCGTGCGGCCCGCGCCGTCGAGATAGCTCGCGGCTTCCTCGACGAGGGCCATGCCTTCCTTGAACAGGCGGTCGAACAGCTCCGAACCGGCAAACTCGGCCACCCGGTGTTTCCACTCGGCGCTGGCCGGATCGGCGGATTGCATCGCGTCGCGCATTCAGACCCTCAATATACACCAGCCTGGCGAAGCAGTCTCGTCCCGAGACCTTGCCCAAGCCTTGATAACGGTAAACCCGCGGTTCTTTCCGGTATCACGCAATTCCCTTGCCGCCGGCCCAGATCATTCCGGATCAGGATTTAAAGAAGGCCGCCTCGGCCGCTTTCCGGGTCGCTTCCTTCTTCACAATCATGGCCTCGCAGGCGGCAATGTCGCCTTTCAAGGCCTCGATCTTCTCCTTCAGCTCCTGGATGGACATGTCGTCCAGGGCCCGTTTCACGACCCGAATGGGCTCTTCATCGAATGTCATGGCCGTGTCTCCTCGGTTCTGACCTGTCGCTACCCTTCCCCTGCTTGACCGCGCATGGTTCGCGCGCTCAAGACAGTCCGCAGCCTTCTTCATGATTAAAACCCGGAACGGCCAAATGTCCAAACCGACGATGACAGCTGTGAAGTCCGTGGTGGGACAACCCCTTGTCCTGCACGAGATCGAGAAGCCTTCGCCCGGCCCGGGTCAGGTGCTGATCCGGGTTCACGCGGCTGGTGTAAACCGTCCCGACCTCGTGCAGCGCGCGGGACGTTATCCGCCGCCGCCGGGCGCGCCTGAGACGCTGGGCCTGGAAGTCGCGGGCGTGATCGAGGTGCTGGGGTCCGGCGTGACGAAATGGAAGGGCGGCGAGAAGGTCTGCGCGCTCGTGCCGGGCGGCGGCTATGCCGAATACGCGGTGGCGCATGAGGGTTCGTGCATGCCGATCCCGGAGCCGCTGGGCTTCCTCGAGGCTGCGGGCCTGCCGGAAACCGTGCTGACGGTCTGGAACAATGTCTTCGAGATCGGAAAACTGAAGCCCGGCGAGAGCCTGCTGATCCATGGCGGCGCCAGCGGCATCGGCACGACCGCGATCCAGATGGCGAAAGCGTGGGGGACGACGGTCTATGCGACCGCCGGGACCGAGGAGAAATGTCGTCTCTGCGAGAGCCTCGGGGCCGCGCGCGGCATCAACTACAAGACAGAGGACTTCGAGGCGGTGATGCGCGAGGCGGGCGGCGTCGACGTGATCCTCGACATGGTCGGCAAGCCCTATTTCGACAAGAACCTTACTATCCTCAAGGACCTTGGCAGGCTCTGCTACATCGCCTTCCTGGAGGGCTCGAAGGTCGAGGGCGACCTGCTCCGCGTGATGATGAAGCGGCTGACCATCACCGGCTCGACGCTCCGCATCCGCACCGACGACTACAAGGCGATGCTGGCCAACGGGGTCGTGGACAACGTCTGGCCGATGATCCAGGACGGCCGGTTCAAGCCCCAGGTCACGGCGGTATTTGCCCTCGCGGAGGCCGACGCCGCACACGCAAAGATGGACGCCAGCGACCATGCGGGGAAAATAATTCTGCAGGTTGTGGCCTAACCCGTTGATTCATGGCGGTTAGGACACGTTGTTCCGGGTTCACAACCCGGAAAACCTGAACTATATCAGCGGCGCTCAGGACTACTTCTTCTTCTCGACATTTCCGAGAAACCCGGCCCTCAGCGCCGGGTTTTTCGTTTTCAGGACTTACGAGGCGACCATGGCCAAAATCCTCATGCCCAAAGCGACAGCCGTCTGGCTGATCGACAACACCACGCTCACCTTCGAGCAAATCGCCGAGTTCTGCGAACTGCACCCGCTCGAGGTGAAGGGCATCGCCGATGGCGAGGTCGCCGAGAACATGCGCGGCGCCGACCCGGTCGCCTCGGGCGAGCTCACCCGCGAAGAGATCGCCAAGGGCGAGGAAGACAAGACCTACAGCCTCAAGATGCCGCCGATGAAGCACGCCAACGTGCCCGAGCCCAAGAAGAAGGGCGCCCGCTTCACGCCGGTCTCGCGCCGCAAGGACCGCCCGGACGCGATCGCCTGGTTCCTGCGCCACCACCCGGAAATCACTGACGCGCAGATCTCGAAGCTGATCGGCACGACCAAGTCGACGATCGAGAGCGTGCGCTCGCGCCAGCACTGGAACGCCACCAACCTCAAGCCGGTCGACCCGGTGACGCTGGGTCTCTGCACCCAGATCGAACTCGACGCCATCGTCTCGAAAGCGGCCGCCAAGCGCGCCGCAACGCGCGAGGAGAAGGACGCCCGTCTCGCCGGCCCGACACTGCGCAAGGTCGTGACGCCTGCCCCTGCCTCGGTCGAACCCTCGGCCGATGGCGAGGAGCCTAAGCGCGAGAACATCACGGCCGAACAGCTGTTCGCCAACTTCGGCAAGAACAAACCGGCGGACGAGTAAGCCAGCGCAGCGCCGGAACCATGCGGAAGACACATGGAGCCGGACGCAGCCAGACCTGAACATGAGGGCCGGCCCCGAGGGTCGGCCCTCTCCGTTTTCCTGGCCTTCCTGCGGCTCGGCCTGACGTCGTTCGGCGGTCCGATCGCCCATCTCGGCTATTTCCGCACCGCTTTCGTCGCGCGCCGGAAATGGCTCAGCGAGCAGGCGTTCGCAGATCTCGTGGCTGTCTGCCAGATCCTTCCAGGACCGACCTCAAGCCAGGTTGGCTTCGCCATCGGACTGCAGCGCGCCGGACCGCTGGGCGGGCTCGCAGCTTTCGCCGGATTCACCTCGCCATCGGCCCTGCTGATGATCGCTGCCGCACTTGGGGCTTCCTCACTCCCCGCCGATCTGCGGACGCGCGTGTTTCACGGTCTTGTGCTGGTCGCCGTTCCCATTGTGGCGCAGGCTGTGATCGGGATGGCGCGGACGCTCTGCAACAGCGTGGCGACAGCCGCGCTCGGTGTCGTCGCGTTGATTACCCTTCTGCTTGTGCAACAGGCGTGGATGCAGCCGCTGGTGATCGCTTTCGGCGCGCTCGCGGGTCTGCTGTTGCCTGCCCGCGAACCGGCGGCCTCGCACGCTCTAACCGCTCCGCGCGGTCAGGCCTTTGTATGTCTCGGCCTTTTCGCAGCGCTCCTCGTTGGACTTCCGCTGCTGCATGCGGTCACGTCTGCGCCCGTCGTCGCCGTGGCCGACGCCTTCTACCGTTCAGGCGCGCTGGTGTTCGGCGGCGGCCATGTCGTGCTTCCGCTGCTTGAAGCCGAGACAGTCGGGCGCGGCTGGATCAGCGCCGAGAATTTCCTGTCTGGCTATGGCGCGGCGCAGGCCCTTCCAGGACCGCTCTTCGCCTTTGCAGCTTACCTGGGCGCGACATCCGACACCGGACTGTCGCCGCCAGCGGCAAGCCTGATCGCACTTCTCGCCGTGTTCCTGCCGGGCCTGCTGCTCGCGGCGGGCGTCATCCCGCTCTGGACCTCGATCCGCACACACGCCTCGGTCTGCCGCCTCGCCGCCGGCGCCAGCGCAGCCGTCGTCGGCGTGCTGGCCGCAGCGTTCTACCGCCCAGTCTTCGTGTCCGCAGTTCTGACGCCCGCAGACGCCATTATCGCAGTCGCGGGGCTCGCCGCCCTGCTGCTGCGCGCTCCGGTCTGGCTGGTTGTCGTCGCCGTTGCGCTATGCGGCGCCTATTCCTCGGCCGGATAGGTCGGACCGTCATCGCCTGCCCGTTCTGCGGCGGGACCGCTGGCGTGGACAGGCCGCGGCGCCGGCGGCGCCCTGCCCGTCAGAGCTTCTTCGATACCCTCAAGCCGATCGTGCGAACGGTTCAGCACCACGAGAATATCGGCCAGCATCCTGAGGCCCAGCCAGATCGCGAATGGCAGACCAATACCCGCGGCGACCTGCGTGGCGGCGGCCACGTACTTGCCCGCGATCACATTGCCGACAGCAACAATGAGAATCACGGCGGAGGTCAGCGCCAGGAAGCCGCCCGCCAGCGCCAGGGCCGAGCGCAATAGGCTCGGCGAAACGGGCTGTTCATTGTCCCAGAGGCCTCGCATCCGTTCTCCCTCGTGCGTCCGACATGCCCCTTGGCGGCACAATTCGCGCCGTCGCGCGCAAGGTCAATCGCAACGTGATGGAATAAGGGCTTCGCGCCCATCAACTCGCGACGGGCGCGCGCCGCACCGGACGGGAAGAAGGCAGCCTCAGTTCGTCCTGAGGGTAGCGATCTCGTCCTTTATTCGAAGCTTCTGTCGTTTCAGATCGTGGATACGCACGTCATCGCCGGCTGGGTGTTTCATCTCGGCGGCGATGGCCGCGTCGATGCGCTTGTGGCGCTCACTCAACTCGCGAATACGTGCTTCCAGGCTCATCAAAGGCTTCTCCTGTTTTCAGGGGCGGCTCCAGCCTTGTCCTCAAAGGGATTTCAGCCTTGCGCCTACCCAACCCCGACCGCGAGCGGACTGGCGGCGTCCGCTACGGTCTCCGGGAGAAATCGGAAACCGATGCGGCTCGCTGAACAGCCGCATGAGAAGTGAAACACGAAGAAAATCGTGCGTCACGACTTGAAAGCCGACAAAATCCACCTCCGCATGAAAAAAATGCAACGCGCCTCGAAACGGGGTCCGATCGCCTCTGCGGAAGGCACGGAAACGCACGTGAGCGCCTTCACGGAATCCTCCGGATTTGCTATGCCGCGCGACGGCGGGAGGGCCGACGGAATCGCAACCCGTCGCGGCGTCCCGTGCATTCCCAGCGCCTTGAATCGCCGCCGGATTCCGGCGGAGGCGGCGCGGACGAAGCAGAGGCGCGCATTGACCGATATCGTCTTCGATCCGACCGACATCGACGGCATGCTGAAGCAGCTCGAAGACCTGCGCCTGCGCCACCGCGAACTCGACCAGTCGATCGAGACGCTGAAGCTTGAAGGCGGCGACGACATCAGGGTCATGTCGCTGAAGCGCGAGAAGCTTCGTGTGAAGGATCGCATTGTCTGGCTGTCGGCGAAGATCACGCCGGACATCATCGCCTGATGCTTTCTGGCCGGCCACTTCGCCTTGCGCGCGAAGTCATCTTTTTCCCCAGCGGTCAGTTGCGTGACAGTTTTGCATCGAAACCCGACAAAGCGGCGCATACGGACGATTCCGGTGAGGCGGCACAAGACTCTGGAAGGGTGTTGGGATGATGTGCCCACCCAAGACGCACCCTTGGGAGTCCCCACAATGTCACGACGTAAACTTGCCGGCGCTAAGTTTCTCGCCAGCCTGATGGCCGCCGCATCGGCGACCGCCCTGTTCACTGCGCCTGCGGTCGCCCAGCAGACGGCCGACAACAGCCGCCTCGACGTGGTGATCATCACGGCGAACCAGCGCGAGGAAGACCTGCAAACCGTGCCGGTGTCCGCCGCCGCCATGTCACAGGACGAGATCGGAACGATCTTCTCCGGAGGCGAGGATGTGCTCGCCCTCTCCGCCCGCGTGCCGGGCGTCTATGTTGAAAGCTCCAACGGCCGTGTCGCGCCGCGCTTCTACATCCGCGGCCTCGGCAACACCGACTTCGATCTCGCCGCCTCGCAGCCCGTCTCGATCATCATGGATGACATCGTGATGGAGAACGTGGTGCTGAAGTCGACGCCGCTGTTCGACCTCGACCGCGTCGAAGTCTATCGCGGGCCGCAAGGCACGCTGTTCGGCCGCAACACCACCGCCGGCATCATCCGCTTCACGTCGGCCCGCCCGACGGAAGAATTCGAGGCCAGGGCAGACTTGTCTTACGGCACGTTCGGCACGTTCAACTTCGACGGCGCGATCTCCGGAGCGGTGGCCCCGGGCGTGTCGGCGCGCGCCTCCGTGCTCATGCAGCACCGCAATGACTGGATCGACAACACGCTGGCGCCCGGCGCCGACAATCTCGGCGGCTATGACGAAACGGCCGGCCGCCTGCAGTTCCTCTTCAACCCGAACGACCAGCTGGACATCCTGCTCAACGTCCACGCCCGCAATCTCGTGGGGACGTCGGCGATCTTCCGCGCCAACGTGATCACGCCGGGCACGAACGGCCTCAACGCCAACTATGACCGCAACAGCGTGACGTACAACCAGGGCGGCGGGAACCCGCAGGAATACAATGGCTACGGCGCTTCGGCGAACATCTCCTACGATTTCGGCGATGTTGTACTGACGTCGATCACCGGCTGGGAAACCGCTGACGGCTTCAGCCGCGGCGACATCGACGGCGGCGTCGCCGGCGTCGGTCCGGGCATCATCCCGTTCGACTCGGACACGCAGGACTCGCTTCGGAACCTCGAGCAGGTCACGCAGGAAGTCCGCCTCGCCAGCGATTACGGCGGCCCGCTAAAATGGCAGGTCGGCGCCTTCTGGTTCGACTCCTCCTTCGACGTCACGACGGTCGGTCCGTTCGGCTTCCCGCCCTCGACGACCGTCACGCACGAGAACACCTCGTGGGCGATCTTCGGCCAGGGCAGCTATGACGTCTCCGAGGCCCTGACCGTCACGGCCGGCATCCGCTACACCGACGACGACAAGGACTTCTCGGTCCTCGGAGCGCCGGCAAATTCGCGCTCGATCTCCGACGATCATGTGAGCTGGGACCTCAGCGCCATGTACGCGCTCAACGATGATGTCTCGGTCTACGCCCGCGTGGCGGACGGCTTCCGCGGTCCGTCGATCCAGGGCCGCGACGTCGCCTTCTTCAGCCCGCCCTCGGTTGCGCAGTCCGAAACTGTCCTGTCGTGGGAAGCCGGTTGGAAATCCACGCTGGCCGACGACACGCTGCGTCTCAACGGCGCGGTGTTCACCTACGAGGTCAGCGACATCCAGCTCACCGCCGTGGGCGGCGCGGGCAACACCGTGCAGCTGCTCAACGCCGACAAGGGCAAGGCCTACGGCGCCGAGATCGACGCCGAATGGGCGCCGCTCGACAACCTCGTCTTCACCGGCGGCGTCGCCTACACGCATACCGAGCTGGATGACTCGAACCTCGCGGTCGGCATCTGCGCCCAGTGCACGGTCACCGATCCGACCGTCGTGATAGCCGCGCAGACCCGAGCGCTGGTGGATGGCAATCCGTTCCCGAACGCGCCCGAACTGACGGCCAACCTCACCGCACGCTACTCGATGCCGGCGGGCGATGGCGCCGAATGGTTCGCCTTCACCGACTGGGCCTATCAGGGCGACACCAACCTCTTCATCTACGAGTCGCGTGAATTCCACACCGACGGCCAGATCGAAGGCGGCCTGAAATTCGGCTGGGCGCGCACCGATGGCTCGCTCGAGGCGGCCATCTTCGCCCGCAACATCACGGACGAGGACAACATCAAGGGCGGCATCGACTTCAACAACAACACCGCCTTCGTCAACGAGCCTCGCATTGTCGGGGTCTCGCTGAAGATGACGAACTAGGCGTCATCGCCCCAAACAGGAAAGGCGGAAGACCAGCTGGTCTTCCGCCTTTTTCTATTGGCTCATCCGCAATCAGCCCGTCTGGCCGCCTGCTTCGCGGTAGTGCCTGATATAAAGCTCGGCGGAACCCTTCAATGGAAGCTCTTGCGCCACGTACGCGCGCGGCTGGAAAGTTTCGCGCGCCGCCCAGAAAGCCGGCCAGCTCTCCACCATCGTCGCCATGGTGAAGCGCACGCCACAGCGATCGTCGAAGTGCGTGACCGACGAGGCCGGGATCGGCTTGTCCGACAGTTTCTTCGCTTTCGCGTCGAGCCACACGCCCTCGTCCCACGCATAGACGGGGACATTCATCGCGCTGGCTTCCAGCTGCGCATTCCCCATCACTTCCGAGTGGGCGAAAAACGCCATCACGCGGCTCCGGCGGAGCGCATCGACATAGTCGTGATGGTGATAGTTGCCATACTCCACGATCTCGTAGGTGAGCCCCTGCGCCTTCAGCATCTCGATGAAAGGGGCGATCGTTTTCGCGTAGTGCGCATCGCGATCATGATAGATCTTGTCGTAGATCAGCACGTCATTGGTCTTCGCGGCGCCGCGCACATCCTCGAACAGCGAGAGGTCATAGCCGCGATACCACATGCGAATCTTGTCGCCATAGAACGGCTTGAACATCTGCATTTCCCAGTCGCAGCGCTGGATGTAGAGCCGGTTGAGCGGATCCTGCATCAGCGTCGGGTTCTGCAGTGGGGAATCATAAAGGCCCGGCCCCAACAGGCGCGGGTTCGGCAGAGCTTTCACCTTGTCGATCACGGTGACATAGCCGCAAGCCGCGATCGGGTGATCCGGGTAGCGCCGGGCGGCGGCGAAGTCGTTGACCTTCACGATATAGCCGGCGCGCTCGAGCGCGAGGCGCAGCGTGCGGTAGGTCATGAAGCGGCCGGTCCAGACCTGCTTCCGGCGCAGCGTGCGCCACGCCATGCGGGCAAAGCGCTTGGTCTCGGCCTTGAGCCGTTTCAGCGGCGCTTCTTCGGCTTGCCGCTCGTAACCATCGTAGAACAGCAGGACGAGATTGTCCGGTCCCGGCACGGCACATAACCCCTCAAGGGGCCCGCATGGGCGGGCCCGTGACGCCAATTCCCTTAACGGTTGCACGGCGCGCGCCAAGCCCCGCTCGCCATCCAGCAACGTTCACCATGATTAAGGGCTGTCAGCCGCCCGGCCGGTGCTCGCGCGTGCCCGCCACGTCGTGCATTTCCACGACCGGTGAATTGATCGCCAGCCGGCGGATCTCGCCTACGAAGGCCCGGCTGTAGTCCTGTGCGAAGTGGAACTGCACAGCCGCCTGGTCACGCCAGCGCTCCACGAAGGTGAAGCTGTTGGGAACCATCACGTCTTCATTGCAGGTGTAGGCGATGCACCCCGCCTCGGCGCGGGAATGGTTCACGTGCCGGATCGCAACTTCCAGGAACGCCTCCCGATTCTGCGGCGCCACCGCCACCGTCCCCGTGATCAGGATCAAGAAATGCCTCCCGTTTTCGTCCCGCAGACATCGTACTTGACGGCCTAGAGTTAATACTCTAAATCAGGATAGAGTAAATACTCTAGGTTCGATCGATGACCGACACCAAGACCCGCATCCTCGAGAAGGCGCTGGAGCTCTTCAACGAGCGCGGCACGGCCAATATCACCACCAACCATATCGCAGAGGCGCTGGGAATGAGTCCCGGCAATCTCTACTATCACTACCGGAACAAGGCCGAGATCGTGCGCGGCCTCTTCGCACGCATCATGGCCGCCTGGGCGAGGAACTACGCCCTCCCCGCCGGCAAATCCCCCAGCTTCAAGACGATGGACGCCATGGCCGCCGGCAATTTCGAGATCCAGTGGCGTCATCGCTTCTTCTTCCGCGACCTCGCCATGCTGCTCGCCGCCGATCCTGAGCTGGCGAAGGAATACCGCGCCAACCGCGACGCCGGCATGGCCAACACTGTCGCCCTGCTCCGCCATTTCATCGACGCCGGCCTGATGGTCCCGACCGACAAGCGTGCGCTCGATGAGGTCACCCAGCTGCTCTGGCTTGTCGGCGATTTCTGGCTCGTCTTCCGAGAAGCTGGCGGCGAGGAGATCACCCCCGCCGTCTCGGACCAGGGCGTCCGCATGTTCCGCCGTATTCTCGCTCCCCACATCAAGGAAAAGTCGAAATGACCTCCGCAAAGAAGACTGCCGGCCTGTTGCTTGTCGCCGTTCCGCTTGTCTTCACCGCCGGCTTCACCGGCCTGCAGATGACGTTCGACTACCCCGACATCCTGCGCCATCCGGGCGGAGAGGTTCTGACGCGCTTCGCGGCAGGAGGCGTCGATCTCCACCTTTACTGGTACGCGATGATGTCCGCGGCGCTCGGCATGATCCCCGCGACAATCGCAGCAGGCCTCCACTTCTGGAAGCGCGACAACCTGCTGGCCTCGCTCGCCGTTGGCTTCGGAACCCTTGCCGGCCTCGTCCAGGCGCTGGGCCTCATCCGCTGGGTGATCCTCGCGCCCAGCCTCGCAGCAGCCTATGTCGCGCCTGGCGCAACCGACGCTGACAAGGCCATGGCCGTCTCGATCTTCGAGGCCACGAACCTCTATCTCGGCCTCGGCGTCGGCGAGCATCTCGGCTACCTGTTCACGGGCGTCTGGACGCTGCTCATCTCGTCCCTGCTCTTCGCAGACCGTCGCATCCTCTCGCTGTCCGGCTTCGCGCTCAGCCTCGGCGTGATGGCCGGCATGCTGGAGCCCTTCGGCGCGCCTGCGGCCGCAACCATCAACGCGATCGCCTATTCGCTCTGGGCGCTCTGGAGCCTCATCCTCGGCTTCATGCTGCTGATCGAAGGCCGCGCCATCCGCGTTGCCGCCGCGCAGGCCGTGTAACTCCTAAATTGCAAAACGCCGCCTCCGTCGGGGAGGCGGCGTCTCGCTGAGTAGTTCAACTCGTAAGCTTACGAGGACTGGGCCGGGGTCTTCGGCGCAGTCGGCTGTTCCACAACCGGAGCGGCAGCTTCGGTCGGTTCCGGCTTCGGACCCGTGGTGCAGCAACGGATCTGCATCTCGAGAACCTTGTCGTTGAAGCGGCAGCCGTCGTCATTGATCTCGCGAAGGATCGACGGAGCGCCGGCCTTGTAGGTAAAGCGCGTCTGCACGCACGACTGGACCTTGTAGCCCGTGCCGCACGAACCGACTTTCGACTTCTGAACCGTCTTGGTTTCGCAGTTGAACGCAGCCTGCGTCATCGCCGCATCGGCAGCCGCTTTCGCCGCATCAGCCGAAGCCTGCGCCGCGTTCGCTTTCGACAGCGCGCTGTCGGCGATCTGGCGGGCCTGGCTGAGGCTCATGTTGGTTTCAGCAAGGGCGCGCTTCTGGCCGTCGACCTCGACGTTCACCTTGCAGACGTCCTTGTTCACATTGTCGGCGTTGGCGCAGTATTCGACAACGGTCATATCTTCGGGAATCTGTTGGCATGCAGCCGCAGCGAGACCCATGACGGCCACAGCCGCGAGTATTTTCAAATTCATTGAGTAACCTCCATCACCTCGGGCGAACATGGATCAGTCGGAAAAAGCGGCAAGTGAAATGACCGCAAACCTTCACGCGATCAGCACGTTGCGCGTCTTCACTCGCGCCGATGGCGTGACGGATTTCGCCTCATTCTGATTACACGGGGTTCATCCGTTGCCGGACGAATTTGATTCAATTGCGATTCTGCATCGACGCCGCAAGCTGCGATACTGCCGCGTTTCCGCGCACGCTTTGTCGCACGTAAGCAGACTAAAATTTTGCTCACGATTCTCCTGTGTGCGGATTCACCCTATTCGCGCGCGAGCGCCTCGATCGGATCAAGCTTCGATGCGCTCCGCGCCGGCAGGAAGCCGAAGGCGACGCCGATCGCGGTCGAACATGCGAACGCCATCACGATCGACATCATCGAGAAGTCCATCACGAAGCCCGACACGAACAGCGGGAAAAGCGCGCCGATGGCCAACGCCAGCGCCACGCCCAGCGCGCCGCCGATCATGCACACCAGCACCGCCTCAATAAGGAATTGCTGCATGATGTCGCCCTGCCGCGCTCCGACCGCCATGCGCACGCCGATCTCCTTAACGCGCTCCGTCACCGACACGAGCATGATGTTCATGACGCCGATGCCTCCGACAATCAGCGAGATCACGGCGATCGAGGCGATCAGCAGCGTCAAGGTCCCCGTTGTCTGTTCGATCGACTGCCGGATCTCGTCGGTGTTGTTGAGGTAGAAGTCCTGTGTGCCATGGCGGCTCAGGAGGAGACTGGTGATGCCTTCCTGCGCCGCCTCCATCGGCGCATCATCCTTCACCCGAACCGTGATCGACCGGAGGTAGTCCTGCCCGAGCAACCGGCGCATCACGGATGTGTAGGGCGCATAGACGTTGAGCTGGTCCGAACCGAAGCCTGTCGAACTCGCCACGCCCACGACGCGAGCAGGCATCTTGCCGACAAGGATCACTTGCCCCAGCGGATCGTCTCCGTCCGGGAAAAGCGTGCCCTTCGTGTTCGGGTCGATCACGATTTCCTGCGTGATGTTGGCGATGCTCGCCTCGTTGAGCAGTGCGCCGGACAGGAGCTGCATTCCACGCACGCGGAAATACTGGTCGCCCACGCCATTGACCGTCGCCGTCGCCGATACATTCCCGCGCCGGAGCGTGGCGCTCGTGTTCACTGTCGGCGTTGTGCTGTCGACATAGCTCTGCGCCGCGATCGCTTCGGCATCCGCGACCGTAAGCGTGCGCGTCGCCGAGGCGCGCCTGTCGCTGAATCCCGTGCCCGGCCGGACATCGATCGTGTTGGTGCCCAGTGCGGAGATGTTCTGCAGCACCTGTTTCCGCGACCCTTCGCCCAGCGCCACGACCGACACCACCGCCGCGATGCCGATAATGATCCCCAGCATGGTGAGGAAGGTACGCAGCTTGTGCGCCCGCATCGCGCGCAACGCCATGCGGAACGCCTCGTTGAAGCGGTCACGCCAGCTTTCTGCACCCCGCCGGATGTCGCCCTGCGTCTTCACCTTTGCAGCGGGGTGGACCGCAGCTGACTTGCGCTTGTCCGACACGATCGCGCCATCGCGGAGCTCGATGATCCGATCGGCGTGTTCGGCGACATCCGCCTCGTGCGTGACAATGATGATCGTGCGGCCCTCGGAATTGAGCTGGCGCAGGATGCGCATCACATCCTCGCCAGTCGCCGTGTCGAGTGCGCCCGTCGGCTCATCCGCCAGGATGACGTCGCCGCTATTGATGAGCGCCCGCGCGATCGATACGCGCTGCTGCTGGCCGCCGGAAAGCTGGTTTGGCGTATGCCCCGTCCTGTCCTTGAGCCCAAGCCGCGTCAGAAGCCGTCTTGCGTCGCGTCGACGTTCGGCGGGCGGTCGCCCGAGATAGATCGCCGGCGCCTCGACGTTTTCGGCTGCGGTGAGGTCGGGCAAGAGGTGATAGCGCTGGAAGATGAAGCCGAAATGCTCGCGTCGCAGCTCCGCAAGGTCGTCCGGCGTCATCTCGCGTGTGTCGCGCCCGAACACACGATAGGTCCCGCTCGTCGGCCGGTCGAGACACCCAATGATATTCATCAGCGTCGACTTGCCCGAGCCGGATGAGCCCATGATCGCCACCATCTCGCCCGCTTCGATGATGAGGCTCACATCCTTCAGCGCCACAACGACTTCATCGCCGGCGGGAAATTCGCGTCTGACCTTTCTGAGGTCGATCAGAGCGGGCGACGTGCGCCGGGCGGGCTGCGGCGCCTGCTGATAGGTTGAGGCGTCAGCTGGGCTCACGGGCGGCCACCTCCGCCGCCGAAGCCGCCGGGGCGACGGCCGCCGCCCGGCATCAGCGGATTGCTGCTGCGCTGATTGGCGCCCTGCGAGCGCGCGGCCTGCTGTTCGGCCGTAACCTCGGCCACGACGACCGTCTCGCCTTCCTTCAGGCCTTCAAGTATCTGCGCACTCACGCTGGTGTTGATGCCAACCTTGACCTGGCGCTGCTCGATCTTGCCGTTCGACTGCACGACCTTGACGAAATAACCCTCCCGGCCACGCCGCTCGAGCGCAGCGGAGGGAACGGTGATCGCGTCCTTCGCCCAAGCCAGCACGATGTTGACCTGCGCCGTCATGCCGGTCTTCAGCTTGCCGTCCGCATTGTCGACGTCGAACAGACCATTGTAGTAGACCGCGCTGGCGCCGCCGGAGGAAGACGACGAGGCGCCGCCCTGCGACTCGATCGATTCGGGCGCCGGCGCGATTGTCCGAAGCTTGGCGTAGTGCCTGGTGCTGGCGTCACCCAGCGTCGTGAAGTAGACGTCCTGACCCTCATTGACCTTCTCGACGTCGGCCTCCGAGATCTCGGCGCTCACCGTCATCTTGTCGAGTTTCGCAAGCATCACGATTGTCGGGGCTGACTGGTTGGCGTTGACTGTCTGGCCTTCTTCCGTGACGACCGCCACGATCGTCCCGTCCATCGGGGCGACGATCTTGGTATAGCCGAGGTTCGTCTGCGCGGTGTTCAGCGTCAGGTTCGCCTGCTTGATCTGCGCGTTTGCCGCCGCAAGGCTGGCTTTCGCGTTGGCCAGCTGCGTCTGCGCTGAATCATAATCGGCCTTCGCCGCTGCACCCGCATCGAAGAGCCGCTGCATTCGTTCGAAATTGAGTTCGGCCAGCGTCAAGCTCGCCTGCGCGGCCGAACGCTGCGCGGTGGCGTTCGACAGCGCCGTCTGCGCGTTGGACACCGTGTTAGCCTGGTTGCGCGAGTCGATGTCGGCGATGGGATCACCGGCCTTCACCGTGTCGCCCAGCTCGACATAGAGCTTCTTCACCTGGCCCGACGCCTGCGCGCCGACGCTCACCAGTTTCGCAGGCTCAAGAACGCCTGTCGCGAGCACGGTCTGCTCGATATCGTCGCGGCCAGCCACGGCCGTCACGATCTCGGCCTTACTGGCGTTGAACGGGTTGAAGACGACAGCCAGAACGACGAGCAGGAGGATGACGCCGCTCACGGCCCAGGGCCGGCGTCTCAGGGCGTCAATCACCCTGACCAGACGGCCCTCAGGCGCATCGGCTTCGATCGCCTCAACTTGCTCGTTGATCGGGTTGCTCATCGTTGCATCGGCGGGCATGGGCAGGCCTCGTTGCGTTGCGTCGCTTATTCAACGCAGATGTGGGCCCGACCTTTCCCTGATCGATGTCAAACGACGTAACAAAAGGCGCCGCCCGCCCATGCCTGCGACAGCCAGTTACAAGTCTCGCAGCCTTGTGTCTGCTCAAGCGTGAACGCCTGTTCAGGCTCGCGCGTTCCCGGTGATCGTTACGGCGTCTCGCGTTCCTGGCGCGAGCCGAACATCTTCATCAGGTCCGTCGCCGCCGCCAGCTCGGGACCGTCAATGGCGTTGTCCTTGTTGACGTCCAGCTTGTCGAAGCGCGGCATGAGAACGCCGGTAATCCGGCCTCTCACTTCAGCGCGCTCGATCTTGCTGTTGAGGTTGTCGTCAAGCATGCCCATCAGGCGGCCGTTACGCATGTCCTTCGTCGCATCGGCCTCGGCGCCCACCCGCTCGTCGGTCCACTGATAGTAGATCGAGGTGTAGTGCATCTCCTCCCACGACTGGTCGCCCCAGACGACGGTCTTCTTGGGGTCAGGGTTCGCCGCGTTGCGCACCGAGTTGTCATAGAGATAGGTCGAGACCAGCTTGGCCCCCGCCGGAACCTTGATCGGTTCGGCGAAATCATAGGTGCGCTGCCAGTTGAAGTCGTAGCGCGGCAGGTTGATCAGCGCCTGGCGCGTGCCGTCCGGCAGAACCATGTCGAGGCTGCCCGCCTCGCCGCGATAGTGCGTGTGCAGGAACACCGAATAGAGCAGCGCCTCCTTAGGGAAGGTCAGGTAGGCGATTTCCCTGTGCTGGTCGGTTTCCGGCGGCAGCTCGATGAAATTGTCCGCGATCACAGTGTGACGCATGATTTTCTCGGGCGTCTCGCCCTTGGGATAGAAGTAGAAGCCGATCTTCGAGTTGTCGGTCGCTTCCTTGCCATACGGCGTGTAGTGCATCTGGAAGCCCATATAGCCGCCCGGCGGCAGGTAGATGCCAAGGCCTGCCGGCACCTGGAACGACTCCCCGCCCACGGCATACTCGCCATAGTTCGCTTCCCACTGCCCTGCGGACGCCGGGCCCTTCTTCGGCTCGCCGGGAATGTAGCCCGCGAGAATGTGATGCACGCCGCGCCGGTCGCCCGGCATGATGCTGGCGGCCTTCACCCAGCGGCCTTCCGTCATCGGGTTCGCCGCCGTCGGATACTGATACTGCACCACGCCCGAGGCCGGGATGGTGTAGGCCGGCGCGTTGATAACGAGGTCCGGCTTGCCCAGCGGCCATTCCGGCGCAACGCCCGCCGAGGCCGCCAGCGGATCTTCACCGGCGCCACGCGGCGCCCCCGCCTCGACCCAGTGCACGATCGTCTTGATCTGGTCGTTCGACAGCGAGGCATCGTGCTTGAACTTGCCGATCGTCGGATCAGGATGCCAGGGTGGCATCGTGTCGGTGCGGATGGCTTCGCGGATCATCGGGGCGAAGCCCTTGACCGTCGCATAATCCTTCATCGCGAACGGCCCGATGCCGCCTTCCTGGTGGCATGCGACGCACTTGTCCGCAAGGATCGGCGCGACATCCTTGGCGTAGGAAATCTTGCCGAACTCCGCCTTGCGGTCGCGTTCCGGGAAGGCGATTGCCGCGCCTTTGCCCTTGATCTCCGTCACGGCGATGGCCTTGCCAGCCGCGATGTCGGCCAGCGCCTTGCCTGCGCCATCGACAGTGCCGTGATAAAGCACGTTCAGTGTCCTCGGCTGCAGCACGAAGGCTTCGCCGGCATAGGTCACGCCCAGCTGCTCGCCCGCCAGCTGCACGTCGTCATCGAGAACCGGGATCGTGTAGCCCTGCGCCTTCGCCTCGGCGGCGATCTCCTTGCGGCCGTCGCTGATGCTGGAGTTCAGCATCATGAAGGCAACGTCCTTGTGGCTTGCGCTCAGCGCCTCGAGTGCTTTCGCCGCCTTGCGCGAGCCTTCATCGCCATTGACCTGGCTCAGGATCACAATGGCCTTCACGTCGACCAGCCGCCGCAGGCTCTGGGCGAGGCCGGTATGGTCGACCAGCCGGAAATCGTCCGCCCGGGTCGCGACCGGCATCGTTTCGTTGATCCGGAAGGCCCCCGCCGATCCGGCGATCACCGCCGCCAGCGCAAGCCCAGCCACACCCGCCAGAATCCGGTTCCGCATCGTTCGTCCCGTTCGTGATTGCCTACTCTCCGGTAGCATGATGCCAGCCCGGCCAGACACTGCCAACGCGCGTGTAGCGGCGGTTACATGCACGACCTCGCGAGCTTCCCCCACGACATGCTTGCCGCGTACGTCAGGTGGCGCCTTGATGGCGCCAATCGCCCGGTCCTTCCCCCATGGAGTCGACCATGAAGCACCTGCTGGTTTCCTGTGCCGTAGCACTCCTCGCCGCCCCGGCCGCCCTCGCCCAGGCCGGGCCCGACATCCCCCGCACGCCTGATGGAAAACCCGATTTCCAGGGCGTCTGGACCAATTCCTCCATCACCCGGCTGGAGCGGGTTCCCGAGTTCAAGGACCTCGTGATCTCGGAAGCTGATGCAAAGCAGTGGGAGAAAGACGCCGCCAGCGTCGCCGCCGCCGACCAGGCCCCGACCGACGCCGCCAAGGGCGCGCCAGCCAAGGGCGAAGACCCGGCCGGCTATAACTACTTCTGGATCGACCCCGGCAAGCAGGTCGGCAAGGTCAACGGCACCTATCGCTCATCCTGGATCACCGACCCGCCGAACGGGAAAGTGCCCTACACGCCCGCCGGCCGCGCCGCGATGATGAAGCCGGTCTCGACCTACAACAAATACGACAATCCGGAAGAGCGCATCCCGATCGAACGCTGCCTCATCGGCTTCGCTTCGACCGGAGGCCCGCCGATGCTGAACGCGCTCTACAACAACCACCAGCAGATCATCCAGACGCCGGACAACATCGCGATCAACGTGGAGATGATCCACGACACGCGCATCATCCGCATGAATGGCGAGCACAACCCCGACAACGTCCGCCAGTATCTCGGCACGTCTGTCGGCAAGTGGGAGGGCGACACGCTCGTCGTCGAGACCGTCGGCTTCAAGCCGCTTGAAGCTATCCGCGTCGACTTCGGCCTGTTCGTCTACATCTCGCCCGACTCGAAAGTCACCGAGCGGTTCACGCTGCAGGACAAGGACACGATCTTCTACCAGTTCACGGTGGAAGACCCGAAGACCTACACCCAGCCGTGGAAGGGCGAGCTCGTCTTCCGCCGCACGCCGGACCGTATCTACGAATACGCCTGCCATGAGGGGAATTATTCCGTGCCCCACATCCTCGGCGGCGCTCGCGAGATGGAACGCACCGGCCGCAAGGCTGCCGTGACCCCGCCGATCGGCCGTCTCGACCGTCCGGGGCCCGGCACGCCCTGATCTAGGCTGGGAAGCCCACTCGCGCTATCCTCCCGTCACAAGCGGCGCAGACCGCACACGGGAGGAGACCATGAGAGCAGCCCTTGCGGGTGCGAGCTTTGTCATGCTCGCATCCATCGCCAGCCCCGCCTTCGCGCAGGCCAGCTACTCGCCGCCGAAGACAAGCTGGGGCGCACCTGACCTTGAAGGCGTCTGGTCCAACGCCTCGGTCACCAAGCTCACCCGCCCCGCTGGCATCGACTCACTTGTCCTCACGCCCGAACAGGCGAGCGCCATCGAAGCGAAGGACTTCAACAACGCCCGCACCGCCATCGAGAAGCTTCCGACTGACCAATCCACCGGCGCCCCCGTGAAGGGCAAGGCCCTGCCCGCTGTCGGCAACTACAACGCCGTGTGGGTCGATCCCGGCTCGAAGATCGGCATCGTCAACGGCGAGCCGCGCTCGAGCTGGATCACCGATCCGCCCAGCGGCCGCATTCCGATGTCCGATGCTGGCCGGAAGAAACTGTCCACCTGGCGCCCGAACGCGATGCGCGATGGCACATACAAGCCTGATCCGGCCTCCGTACTCGCGCCTCCAAAGCCCGCTGCGAAATCGAAGGCGAAGAACCCAGCCAAACCGGCAACCACAAAAACCAACATCGACGCAAAACCCTTCACCGATCTTGTCGAGGCACCGCGCTCGTCTGACGGCGGCGGCGCGGCCAGCGCCTATCTCGGCCCTGAATCCCGCGGCACGGGCGAGCGTTGCGTCGTCATGGGCAATGCCGGCGGACCGGTCATGCTCAACGGCCTCTACAACAACAACTTCCAGGTCGTGCAGACGCCCGATCATGTGATGATCGATGTCGAGATGATCCACGACGCCCGCATCATCCCCATCGCCGCCAGCAAGGTCGAAGCTCAGGCGCGCTTCCGACCTGCCGCGATGGAGACGTGGCTCGGCGACAGTGTCGGCTGGTATGAGGGCGACACGCTCATCATCGAGTCGCGCAACTTCAATCGCCAGCAGGCCGGACAGGTCTTCATCTCCGACACCGGCACGCTCACCGAGCGCCTCACGCGCGTCAGCCCCACCGACATCGTCTACGAATTCTCGGTCGACGACCCGGAGGTCTACACGCAAGTGTGGAAGGGCCAGATCGCGTGGCGGAAGATCGACGGCCACGTCTACGAATACGCCTGCCACGAAGGTAATTACGGCCTTCTCAACATCCTCTCCGGCGCCCGCGAGCAGGAGCGGAACGGCAAGACGCTCGAGGCGACAGCGCTGGAAGAATGATCTTGCGCAGGCGGTAAGCGCGCATCGCACCGATCACGTGGCAGGGAAAATCGTCGCGAATTGTACCAGCGCGGCGAAACGCGAAATCCCGCGACACATATGAACGCGGATGAATGGAGCGCATAACATCTGTTCATCCGCCGAGGCGTTGTCTGTTCGCGAACCTGGAGCGCGCCTCCCCAGCGCAGACGGGTCCGGAAACAGGAGACCTGATATGAAACGCATCCTCCTTGCTGCTGTGGCCACCCTCGCGATGACCGCGCCGCTCGCCGCCCCGGCTTTCGCCGATCAGGGTTATGGCAACCGTGGATCCTATGACCAGCGCAATGACCATCGTGACGACCACACTGTTGTCGTCGCGAAGCACGACAAGAAAGCCTGGCGCGACAATCGCCCGAACGGCCGCTGGGACAGCGCCCGTTACAATGGCTATTACGTGAAGAACGTGTGGCGCTTCGGCCCGCCGCCGGCCCGCGTTCACGGCTACGTCCTCGGCTACAAACCGTGGGCGCGCGGCGACCGGCTTGGCTACTACGGCAACCGGTACCGCGAGGTCGATTATCGCGTGATCCACCAGAAAGCCCCGCCGCGCGGCTACCACTACGTCCGCGACGACAACACGGGCGAGATCATTCTGGCGGCGATTGCCACCGGCATCATCGCCTCGATCATCGCGAATAACTAACCAGGCCAGCGTCTAAGCAACAGGCGCAGCCTGAACGAGCCGCCCTGGAGGAAATTCCGGGGCGGTCCCGTTTCGGCGCGGGCGGGCCGGCGATCGTCGACGCAAAGCGCTGACGGTCCTACTTCTCGTACTTGAAGCTGACGCGCAGCTTGGTGCGATAGCTCGAGATCTTTCCATCATCGCCCAGCGTGATGTCCTGCGCCACCACTTCCGCGATGCGCAGGTCGCGCAGGCTCTCCGCCGCGGTGGATAACGCTTCGCGCGCCGCATCCTCCCAGCCCTTGGTGCTTGTTCCGATGATGTCAGTGACGCGGTAGACGCTCATGTCAGTCTCCTGTCGACAGAAGACACAAGCTGACGCCCTGTCCAAACGCCCCGTCAAGTTCACGCGCGCGTCGGGCTCGTTGCCTGGGCTAGCGCCGTGACAGCGTCATCCTGATCCCGTCGCGCGGGCGCAGCGTGATGCGCGCCCGCAGCGCAATGTCCTGACCCGGCACAAGGGCAAGGCTGTAGCGCTGCGCCACCGTCGCAAGGATCAGGCACGCTTCCGTCATCGCCAGGCTGGCGCCGATGCACACGCGCGGCCCCCCGCCGAACGGCAGGCTGGCGAAGCGCGACCGACCCTTGCTGCGCTCTTCCGAGAAGTTCTCGGGGTCGAACGCATCCGGCCTGTCCCACAGCTTGGCGTGGTGATGGATGATCCACGGCGCCACGAAAATCTGCGTCGCCTTCTTCACTTCGCGGCCGCAGATCACGTCATCATTGGCGGCAACACGTCCGCTGAGCCCCGGCGCAGGCGGATAGAGGCGCATCGTCTCCTCCATCACCATCCGCGTGTACGGCAGGTTCGCGAGATCCTCATGCGTCGGCGTCCGCCCGCCGAGCACGCGATCCAGTTCTTCGTGCAGGCGCGCCGCCACGGCCGGCCGCTGCGCCAGCAGGTAGAAGGCGAACGTCATCGCCACGGCGGTCGTCTCGTGCCCCGCGAAGAAGATGATCACCATCTCGTCGCGCACTTCCTGGTCTGTCAGCCCGAGCCCGGTGTCGGCATCCCGCGCCGCAACGAGCCGGCCGAGCAGGTCGTTCGGCCCCGCCGCGCCCGCCTTCACCCGCTGCTGGATCAGCCGGTACATCGTCGCATCAAGCTGGCTGAAGATTCGCCTGATCTTCCGGATCTTGGCGTTGATCCGCATCGGGCCGATCACCGGCAGGATATCAAGCAGGCCGAACTCCAGTTCGCCCAGCCCGCGTTCGAAGGTCGAGCCCAGCAGGTCCGCTACCTCGCCGCTATCGGTCGAGAACATGGCGCGCGAGATGATCTTGAGCGTCAGCGCCGTCATCGCCTCGGCGATATCGATCTCGGCGCCCGGCCCCTTCCTGTCCCACTCTGCCAGGAACTGCTCCGTCGCCTCAACCATGCCGGGCGCATAGGAAACGATGCTGCGATGGTCGAACGGCGGCGACATCAGGCGGCGATGCGCACGCCATTTCTCGCCATCCAGCGTCAGCAACCCGTCGCCGAACGCCGCGGACAGGAGCGGCGTGTCCTGCGGCGCCTTGGGATAGTTGGCGACATTGTCGAGCAGGATGCGCTTCACCCCGGCAGGGTCGCTGACGATCAGCGCGCTTCCGCCTGCACCCTTGAGCTCATAGATCAGCTCCTCATAGGCGCCGCGTGGGATGGTCGCCATCCCGTTCTCGCGCGCCACCTTGATCAGCTTCAGCAGGCTGAGCGGCTTGTCCGGCGGCGTGATGCCGACAAGCGGAGCCTCGGAAACCACGCCGCTGTTCATCTCTCCCTCCACCCGCCGGACGTATCGCCTACCAGACCTTCACGCGATCCTTCGGCGCGAGATAGAGCTTCTCGCCCTGCTTCACATCGAACGCCGGATACCAGGCGTCGAGATTGCGCACGGTCAAAGCGCGGTACTGCGCCGGCGCGTGGCCGTCGGTGAGCAACTGCTGGCGCAGCGCCGCCTCGCGCGTCTTCAGCCGCCAGGCCTGGGCATACGAAATGAAGAACTGCTGGTCGCTGGAATAGCCGCCGAACTCCGGGCCAGGCTTGCCGCCGAGCGAGGCGCGATAGGCGTCATACGCCGCCGACAGCCCCGCCACGTCGGCAATATTCTCGCCCAGCGTCTGCTCGCCCTTCACTGCTGCATCGGGGAAAGGATGATACGCATCAAACTGCTTGGCCAAGGCGTCGCCCGAGGCCTCGAAGTGCGCGAAGTCTTCCTTCGTCCACCAGTTGCGCATCCGGCCCTTGGAGTCGAACTGCGCCCCGCTGTTATCGAAGCTGTGGCTGATCTCGTGTCCGATGATCGCGCCAATGGAGCCGTAATTCGCGGCCGCCGACGCCTTCGGATCGAAATGCGGCGGCTGCAATTCGGCGGCGGGGAAGTTCAGCGCATTCAGGATCGGCAGGTTCACGGCATTCACCAGCTGCGGGTTCATCACCCACTCGCCGCGGTCCACCGCCTTGCCCAGCTTTGCGATCTTCTGGTCGCTGTCGAACTTCGCCGCGCGCTGTGCATTTCCGAACGCATCATCCTTTTTCACGACGAGGCCTGAATAGCTGCGCCACTTGTCGGGATAGCCAATGCCCACCTTCAGCGCGTCGAGCTTGGCCTTGGCTTCCTTCCTGGTCGCTGGATCCATCCAGTCGAGTGCATCGATCCGCTTGTCGAACGCCGCGACTATGTTCTTCACCATCGTCGAGACTTTCGCCTTCGATGAGACGGGGAAGTGCCTGTCGACATAGAGTTTGCCGACAGCCTCGCCCAGCGAGGCGTTCACAGCCGCGATTGCGCGCTTCCAGCGATCCGGCATCGCCGGCGTGCCCGACAGCGTCTTGCCATAGAAATTGAACCGCTCATCCACGAAGGCCTTGGGCAGGACGCCTGAATTACGGTCGATGTAGTGGAAAGTCAGATACTCCTTCCACGTCGCGATCGGCGTCGCCTTCACCAGCGCGGCTTCACCGGCAAATGCGTTCGGCTGCCACACCACGAATGTCTTCTGGCTCGACAGCCCTGCCGCCGTCAGGAATTGCGCCCAATCGATCCCCGGCGCCTTCGTATCGAGATCCGCCCGCGCCCAGTGATTGTTTCCCTTCGCCGGATCTTCAGAATCCGCCAGCGAATAATGCGCGCCCGCGATCTTCATCTCGAGATCGAAGATGCGCTGCGCCCTGGCGTCGGCATCCGCTATGCCCGCGAGTTTAAGCACCGATGCAATATGCGCCTTGAACCCGTCGCGGATGCCCGCCATGCGCGGATTGTCCGCGAGATAATAGTCCCGGCTCGGCAGGCTCAGCCCGCCCTGCAGCAGGAAGGGCGAATAGGTCGTCGGCTTGTCGAAGTCCGCCGCCACCCACAGGCCGAACAGATTGTCGGTCGTGAGCCTGGTGTTGTTCATCACGTCGACGTCGGCGCGCAGCTGCGATCCGAAATAGGCCGATAGCGTCTTCGGCCCGTTGATCGCCGCGATCTTGTCCAGCTCCGCCTTCAGCGGCGCGACGCCCTTTGCCTCGATACCGGCCTCATCCATGTAGGCGGCATAGAAATCAGCGATCTTCGCCGCTTCGGTTCCCGCCTTCGGCATCGAAGCCGCCGCGCCCTGGATCAGTCCCGCGACATCCTTCTCCACGATGTCCGCCAGGATCGCATTGCCGCCCCAGCTTGACCGATCAGCAGGAATTTCCGCCGTCTTCAGCCATTCGCCGTTCGCGTAGGCGAAGAAATCGTCGCCGGGCTTCACCGACTTGTCGATGCCGCCGCTATCGATCCCCTGCGCGTAAGCGGCAACGGTGAGCACAAGAGCGGCAGCGGAAAAGGCGAGGACGCGACGCTTCATCGAAGTGTCTCCCGGTCAGCGAATGTCCCCTGCGCCCAGATAGACCCGTCGCTCGCCCGAGACCAGTGCCTCTGTCGCGCCGCATTTTGCACCCGCAAAATCCACGCAAACGCCCTCCCGGCCGCCGCAAAAGCACGCTAGCGTCGCCTCAACATCGGGGAGTCGCCGTCATGAAGCTTCGCATTGTCCTGGCCGCCTCATGCGCGCTGATGGCCGTTTCGCCGGCCTTCGCGCAGCAGCGCCAGCTCGCCGTCACGATCTACGCAGACGATCTCGCCCTTGTGCAGGACAAGCGGCAGGTCGATCTTGAGGGCGGCCGACAGCGCCTCGAATTCGCGGATGTCTCCGCCCAGATCCGCCCCGAGACCGTGTCGCTTGCCGCAACCGGCATCACCATCGTCGAACAGAATTTCGATTTCGACCTGCTCACGCCCGGCAAGCTGATGGAAAAAGCCGTGGGCAGCGTCGTCACGATTGTGCGTGTGAACCCCGCCACCGGCCAGGAAACCCGCGAGCAGGCGCAGGTGCTCGCCACCAATGGCGGCGTGGTGCTCAAGATCGGCGACCGCATCGAGGTGCTGCGTGACGACGGCCTCCCCGTCCGCGTGATCTTCGACAAGGTGCCTGACAACCTGCGCGCCCGGCCGACCCTCTCTGTCACCGTCAACGGCGCCCGCAAGGGAGCGCAGCCGGCGACGCTCAACTATCTCACCTCGGGACTTGGCTGGCGCGCCGACTATGTCGCCCTCTATGACGACACATCCTCGAAGATCGACGTGCAGGGCTGGGTGACGCTCACGAATTCCAGCGGCACGACCTACGACAACGCGCAGACCACGCTGGTTGCCGGCTCGCCCATGCGTGCTGACGACTATCAAGGTCCGCAGTATGGCCGTCAGCAACCGCGCCCCAAACTTGTAGAGGCTGGAACCGAAACGGGCGATCGCGAGCGCCTTGGCGACTTCTATCTCTATCCGCTCGCCGAGCGCACCACGATCGCCAACATGCAGACCAAGCAGGTCTCCTTCCTCGACGTGCACGGCGTTCCTGCCGAACACGGCTATGAATTCCGCAACTACTGGATGGGCACGGAGGAAGAACCGCAGAGCGCCAAGACCGTCTACCGCTTCTCCACCGGCTCGGCCAAGGGCCTTGGCGACCAGCTCCCCGCCGGCGTCCTCCGCTTCTACATGCGCGACAAGAAGGGCGACCCGCAATTCATCGGCGAAAGCACGATCGACCACACGCCGATGGGCTCGACCCTTTCTCTCTCTACCGGTGACGCCTTCGATGTGAAGGTGAAGCCCGTGGTCGAGAAGCGTGAGAAGCTTGGCAATCGCAGCTGGCGCACCTCCATGCGCTACACACTCACCAACGCCGGCTCGAAGGCCGTGACCGTCAGGCTGCAGCAGGACGGCCTCTGGGGCGACACCCGCATCCTTACCGAAAGCCTGAAAAGCACGCGCCTCAATGCCGATGTGGCGGAATGGACCGTCAGCGTGCCCGCCAATGGCAAGACTGAGGTCACCGCCGTCTTCGAATCCACCTACTGAGGCCGGGCCCTGATGCGCATGGCCTACGCCAGACGCTTCCTCGTCTCCGCGCTTGCCCTCCTCGGCGCGCCGCTCGCGCTGTATGGCGCCGCGCATGCGCAGGGCGTGACGGCCGCCGCCCCGCACGACCTTTCCGTCACCGTCTATCGCGACCCCGACCGCGAGAAAGGCGGCTTCGATCTCGACGAACTCGGCGGCTTCGCCTTCATCACCGAGACGCGCCGCGTTGTGATCCCGCCTGGCGAACACAGTCTTCGCTTCGAGGGCGTCGCCGACGGGATCGAGCCGGTCTCCGCCATCGTCACGGGCCTGCCCTCCGGCGTCATCGAAAAGAACCGCGACGCAGCCCTGCTCAGCCCCGAAGCCTTGGTCGACGCCACGCAGGCGCAAGGCGGCCGCGTCCAGCTCCTGCGCACCGATCCTGCGACGGGCGCCACGCAGCGAACCCAGGGCGTCATCCGCTCCGCCGCCAATGGCGTCGTGGTCGAGACGCCGGATGGCGTTGAGGCGCTGCGCTGTTCCGGCCTGCCCGAGACCTTCGCCTTCGACGCCGTCGGGGCAGGCCTTTCGGCTAAACCGACGCTCTCCGTCCTCACGCGCACGACGACACGGGTGGAGGCGGTGGTCCAGCTTTCCTATCTGGCGCGCGGCTTCGACTGGTCGGCCGACTACGTCGCCAGCATGGGCGCCACGCCGGGCAAGCTCGATCTCGGCGCCTGGGTGACGCTGGCCAACGGCAATGGCGTAAGCTTCTCCAACGCGCGCGTGCAGGTCGTCGCCGGCCGCCTCAACCGGGAAAGCGGCGATGTCGAGCCGATCTCGATCGGCCAGCCCATCCTGGCCCAGTGCTGGCCGCAGGGGACCACCAGTGACCTTCCGCCTCCCATCACGATCGAACGCGCCTTCCCGCTCGGCTTCGACCCGGATCGCTATCGCAAGTATGCAGTCATGATGCCCGCTCCGGCAGCGATGGCGAAAGCAGGCGAGGCGCGGGACATAGTCGTGACCGGCGCACGCGTCAGCGAGGCGGAAGCCTTGGGGGACCTCAAGCTCTACCGCATCCCTGACCGCACGACGCTGGCGAGCCGGCAGTCCAAGCAGGTCCGCCTGCTCGACCGCGCCGGCGTGCCCGTCGTGAAAATCTACAAATCCGAACTCGAAGCCAACAACGGTTCTGACTTCGAGCCGATGACGATCGTGCTGCGCACGACCAACGACAAGAAGAACAATCTCGGCCTGCCGCTCCCGTCCGGCCGCGTCGCGGTGTTCGAGACATTGGGCAAGGGCGCCGGCGCACGCCGCCTGCTCGCAGCCGAGACCAGCCTTCGCGATCTCGCCGTGAACGAGGAAACCGAACTCGACCTTTCAGGCGGCGCCGATGTTCAGATACGCCAGATCGTGGAAAGCCGCACCGCAACCGGGAAATCGCTTCCCTTCATTCCCGGCGCCGACCGGACCAGGTCCGTCATGGACCGGATCACCCGCATCGAGATCACCAACGCCCGCCCCTTCCCGATCCAGACAGAGGTGCAGATCTACCTCTACGACGCGCAGCAACTGGTGAAGGCGGATCACCCCGTCGTCCAGAAGAACGGCCGCCCCCTCTTCCGCGTCACCGTCCCCGCCAACGGCTCCGTCGAGATCAGGTATCAGACGACGGGGCAGTAGAAGCAGCGCCTACTTCCCGTCGATCAGCTTCCTCGCGAGATATGTGAACTCCAGCGCAGACCGCCGCGCCGTCTCGCGCTGGTTCGCTGCCGCTGAATGCCCGCCGTCGATGTTCTCGTAGTAGAGGAAGGGCTTGCCGAGTTCCTCGAGGCGCTTGGCCATCTTGCGGGCGTGGCCCGGATGGACGCGGTCGTCCTTGGTCGAGGTCTCGAAGTAGATCTCGGGATAGGTCTTCGCCGGATCGACATTGTGATAGGGCGACAGCTTCTCGAGGAAGGCGCGCTCTTCGGGCGCATCCGGGTCGCCATACTCCGCCATCCACGAGGCGCCGGCGAGCAGGAGGTTGTAGCGCAGCATGTCGAGCAGCGGCACCTGACAGACGATGGCATGGAACAGGTCCGGCCGCTGCGTGTACATCACGCCCATCAAGAGGCCGCCATTCGAGCCCCCCATCGCGCCGAGCTTATCCTTGCTGGTCACCTTGCGTTTGATCAGGTCCTCGGCCACCGCGATGAAGTCGTCATAGACGACCTGGCGTTTCGTTTTCAGGCCGGCCTGGTGCCAGGCCGGGCCGAACTCGCCGCCGCCGCGGATGTTGGCCATCACATAGACGCCGCCCTGATCGAGCCAGAGCTTGCCTACGGTCCCCGAATAATTCGGCGTCTGACTGACCTGGAAGCCGCCATAGCCATAGACCAGCGTGGGGTTCTTGCCGTCGAGCTTGATGTCGCGTTTGTGCACCATGAAGTACGGCACTTTCGTTCCGTCCTTCGACGTCGCCTCGAACTGGTCGACCTGATAGGGCGAGGCATCGAACCAGGCCGGCAGCGACTTGATCTGCGACAGCGCGCCCGAGACGGTGTCATAGCTGTAGAGCGCATCGGGCGAGAGATAGTTCTCGAAGCCGAGGAAGGCCGTCGCCTCCTCCACATTGGCGTAGATCACGCCGGCCGATCCGTTGGGCGGCAGCGCGACTTCCTTGGACGACCACGCTCCGCCCGTCTTCCGGTACGCCATCACCTTCACGGCGACGTTGTCGGAGATGTTGACCAACAGCTCGTTCTTCGTGACGCCGACGCCCTGCAGCGCCTGTTTCGCCGTCGGGCGGAACACCAGCTCGATCTTCGGCAGCTTGCCCGTCGCAACAAACTGGCTCCACGAATAACCGATGAGGTCGCCCGCCAGATAAGGCCCCTGGCCTTCCGGCGCCCAGTCCTCGTCGATCGAGACGATCAGCGTGTCGGCAAAGAGCCCCCGCGGGCTGGCCTTGGCCGGCAGCGGAATGCGCGCCGGCGCGCCGCCGTTCTCGGGCAGCAGGAAATAGCTCGAGGTGTAGAACGTTTCCGCGCGCACCACGCCGAACCAGCGCTTGCCGCTCTGGTCCTCCAGCGAGAAGGGCGAGGCGGCCACGTCCTTCACATCGCCGCGGAACACTTCCACCGCATCTGCGAGCGTCTGCCCGCGCCTCAGCCGCTTGATCACGAACGGATAGCCGCTCTCCGTCAACGCGCCAGGCCCCCAATCGGTCGCCAGCAAGAGCGTGTCCTTGTCCCGCCACTCGATCGCGCTCTTGGCCTCGGGGATATCGAACCCGCCCGGCACGAATCCGGCCTTGGCGCCGCCTTCCGCGATCGAATACTCGCGCACGCGCACGGCATCCTTGCCGCCATTCGACAGCGACACGAGGCATTCCGTGTTCTCCGGCGGCAGGCAGGCGACGCCCTTGTAGACCCAGTTCGCGCCTTCCGCCTTCGACAGCGCGTCGAGGTCAAGCAGGGTCTCCCACACAGGGTTCGCCTTGGCGTATTCCGCGACCGGCGTGCGCCGCCAGATGCCGCGCTCGTGTTCCCCGTCCTGCCAGAAATTGTAGACGAAGCCGTTGCGGATCGATCCATAAGGAATCCGCTCCGCGCTCGTCGCGATCTTCAGCGCCGCGTCGTAATAGCCCTGATAGCGCTGGTCGCCCTCCAGCACCTTGAGCGACCGCTCATTCTCCCCGCGCACCCACGCCAGCGCATCGGCGCCCTCGACTTCCTCCAGCCAGAGATGCTGTTCCGATTTCGGATCGAGCGGGTTTTCGGCCAATTTCGGCTCCTCGACAGACGTGCAGGCCCCCAATACCGCAAAGCCCGCCATCGCCAAGCCGAACGCTGCCTGTTTCAAGCCGCTCTCCTCGTCCATCCCGTCCCACGCTACCCGCGCCCGCCGGCCAGCGCCAAGCCAATTGACGCCGGTCAAGGCCGCCCCCACTGCCCCCGGTGAAGCTGGCATGCTAAGGAGGCGCCTATGAGCGGCCTGAAGTCTCTCGTTTCGCGAGTTCTACTGTGGCTGGGCATCGCCGCCTTCTGCACGGCGCTCGCGGTGGCCTGCAGCGTCGCCCAGCCTCCGCCCGCCGAGCCCGTCCCCGTCCCGCCGCAGGCCTCGCGCGCGCCCGTGGTCGCCCCTCCCCCCATGGGAACTGCCGCTACCCAAGGCCTCGCCTACGCCCGCGCCGCGTGCGCCCAATGCCACCAGGTCGACCCGATGGGTCCCGAGCCCGCCTATTCCGGCGCCCCCGCCTTCCACAAGATCGCCATCACGCCCGGCATGACCTCGATTGCCCTGCTCGCCTGGCTGCACTCCTCGCACGTGGACATGCCGCAGCTGGTCGTCCCCCGCGACCGGCTGGACTACCTGCTGGCCTATTTCGACTACCTGCGGGAAACGAACAAAAAACAGGCAGAACCGGCCCGCTAGGCCCGGTCTAGCCTCTCCGGGTACGAACCATTACATCTCGCCCCATGAAGTTCTGGAAGATGAACGGGGCCGGGAATTCCTTTGTCATTTTTGACGACAGGAATGGCGCGCTCAATCTCAAGCCCGAGCAGATCAAGGCCATCGCGGACCCCAGGACCGGCGCCGGCGCCGACCAGGTCATCGCCATGGAGAAGACGCTCCGCGGCGACGTCTTCATGCGCATCTGGAACAAGGACGGCTCCTCCGCCGAGGCCTGCGGCAACGCCACGCGCTGCGTCGCCTGGCTCGTCATGGAGGAGACCGGCAAGGAGCATCTCGTCGTCGAGACCGTCGCCGGCCGCCTCAAGGCCGACCGCATCGGCCCCACGCAGATTTCTGTCGACATGGGCTCGCCGCTGCTCAAGTGGGAGGAGATCCCACTGGCCGAGCGCATGGACACGCGCGGCATCGACCTCAAGATCGGCCCGATCGACCAGCCCTATCTCTCGATGCCCGGCGCCGTGAACATGGGCAACCCGCACATCGTCTTCTTCGTGCCCGACCTCGACAAGGTCGACGTCAAGGCCGTCGGCTCGCTGTGCGAGTGGCATCCGCTTTTCCCGCAGGGCGTCAATGTCGGCTTCCTGCAGGTTCTCTCGCGCACCGAGACGCGCCTGCGCACCTGGGAGCGCAATGTCGGCCAGACGCTTGCGTGCGGCTCCAACAACTGCGCCGCCATCGTCGCCGCCGCCCGCCGCAACCTCACCGACCGCAAGGCCCTCGTCCACAATGACGGCGGCGACATCACCATCGAGTGGAGCGAAGCCACCGACCACGTCATCATGACGGGGCCGATCGAGCTGGAGTATGTGAACGAGGTTTAGGGGGCGCGTCCTCAAACCTTCGACGCCGGCGTGAATTCTCTGCCGGCATTGGTCCAATCCAGCACGTCATATCGGCATCAAACTAGGCAGCGGCCCTGGCGCAGAAGCCCATCCGGCTTGGCTCATGCCGTCATCCCTACCGCCACATCCACCATGATCTCGCCCGAAATCGCTTCCAGTGCGGCTTGCACCTTCGATGCGGCGAGACCCTGTGGCAGGCGGAGGTGGGCGGACATGTGGAAGAGCGGTGCACCGGAGTGGGCTTCCGTCGAGAGCCAGGTCTCGAACGTCTCGATGTTGGCGCCGAGCGCACTCACCGCCTGCGTCACCTGGTTGACGATGCCGGGCCGGTCCTGCCCCACCAGGCTGAATTCCAGCGTCTCGCCCGCGGCCTTCGCGGTCTCCACCGCCGGGGCGATGCGCACTTCGAGCCCCTGCGCGTCGACAGCGGCCACGGCGGCGCGCAACGCCTCGATCCTGTCCTGCGCCAGCTCGACCAGAACCGAACCGACATAGAGCCCGCCAAGGCGCGAGAGATGGCTCTCCAGCCAGTTGCCTCCCGCCGACAGCACGGCCCCCGCCAGCGCCTTCGTCAGGCCGGGCCGGTCGCTTCCGGCGACGTTCAGGACAAGCAACGCCATGGGGAGCCTCGTGAGTGTTGAGCGGTCTTGTTAGGCCAGCCCGGCCCGCCGCGCCACTACCGACGCTAGCGCCGAACCTCGATCGTGACCTGGCTCTCCTGCGAGTTCTCGAATGACTCGGAAAAGACGAGGACACGCGTGCCCGCATGGGCGCCTGCGCCTGACAATGTGAGGCCCTTGAGGATGACGAGATTGTTGGAGGACCTCCGGCCAGTCGTGTCCTCAACTGTCCAGCCCGCGAGGCACTGCCTCGACGCGTCAGAAAGGGCGGTCGCCAGCGAATTGGCGGCGGCGGGCGTGTCGAACCCCCATGCGCAGTAGAAAAGGTTTTGGTTCCCCGTATTGATCGAGCAATCGTCGGCGCCGGTCATATAGAGCCTGGAATCGAACCAGCCATTGTCGAGTTCGTCCCCTCTGAACTCCATGAAGCCCGCCGGGGCGCCCTCGACCATCTTCTGAAGCAGCGGGCACCCCGCTTCCTGCGCATGCGCCATCGGCGCCAGCGCAACCGCCATCGCGGCCAGAACCCCGAATCTCATGAAAGCCTCCCCGGTTCACACGACTATCGCGAAACGCCCGCGACCCGGTCAATGGCGCGCAGCAGGCGTCACCGCTGCGGCGGCAGCTTCTCGAACTTCGGCACGCCCTGCGGCACGATGTGGAAGGCCTGTTCCTCTTCCGTGAAGATCGCGATCGACGGGCCGCCATAGAGCGCGGGTTCGTCCAGCGTGCCGATCTTGAGGATCACCGCCTGCAGACCCGGGCGGCTGGTCGTGAGATGCGTGCCGCATGTGCCGCAGAACGCGCGCGTGACGGCGTCCGCCTTGTCGGGCCGCGTGTAGGTTTTCGGCTCGCCCTTCGTGAAGCGGAAGCCGGCCAGCGGCATCAGCATGAAATAGTTCGGCGCGCCGCCCGTGATGTGCTGGCACGCGCGACAATGGCACTGGGCCTTCAGGATCGGATCGCCCTCCGCCTCGTAGCGAACCGCGCCGCAATAGCATCCGCCGACAAGCTTCATCATCTGGCCTCCCGTCCTGCGCAGACACTGTAGCCGGCGGGGGCCGCACGCAACTGCACGATACGTGCACTCTGGCTATCGCTCGTCGCACTGGCGCAACGTGTGCGCGGGGCTCGCTGATTGCTGAAAGTTCAGTGACAGATGACCTTCGGGAACGCTGGCGCCTGCCCTTGCCTTCTCACCCGGCGCTGGCCATCAAGAGCGAAGACGTGGGGAGTTTTCGATGCAGTTGCTGAAGCGCTTCCTGGCCCCGGTGCTGGGCCTTGCCGGTCTTGCCGTGATGGCTCTCGCAACGCTCCCCGCGCAGGGCCAGCCCCCGGCGTCCGGTCCGGAAACGCCCACGCCCGTCGCCGCGCCGGTTTCCACGGGGCCCGCCGAAGTGAAGATCGGCATGTACATCAACGACATCCAGTCGATCGATCTCCACGCCTATTCCTTCGTGGCCGACGTCTATGTCTGGTTCCGCGACACGGATCAGGAGCTCGTGCCGGGCAAATCGTTCGAGTGGATGAACATGTTCGCGCCCGACGATCACGTGCAGACCGACATCGATCCCGAACCGGTCCCGCAGAAGGACGGCTCGCAATACCAGGTGTTCCGCCATCAGGGGCCGTTCGCGGCGAAATTCTCGGTGAAGACCTATCCGTTCGATGCGCACCAGCTGACGATCGAGATCGAGGATCAGGAATGGGATTCATCACGGCTGGTCTATTCGGTCGACCAGGTCACCATGAACCCGGACATCGTCCTGCCAGGCTTCATCATCGGTCAACCGAAGATGGAAATCCGCAACCGCCCCTACCCCACCACATTCGGCGACACCGACCTCAAGGAAGGCCAGTCCTATTCCCGCGCGGTCGTCTCGATCCCGATTTCGCGGCCTGTGGTCTCCGGCATCACGAAATCCCTCCTCCCGGTCTTCATTGTGGTCCTGGTCGCCGCCGCAGCGTTGCTTCTGAAACCCGAACACATTGAAGCCCGCGTCGGTCTCTCGATCACGGCCCTGCTCACCCTCGTGGCCCTGCAGTTCTCAGCGCAGGCCGGCCTGCCCGACGTAGGCTACCTGCTCATGCTCGACCAGATCTATCTGGCTTCGTACGGCTTCGTTCTGTTGGTGGTCGGTCTCCTCGTGATGACCACAGGCGAAGCAAAAGAACTTGCTGCCGCCCATTCAATCGCGAGAGGCGGGGCGCTGACAGCGTTCCTCGCCATCGCGCTCTATGCGGCGGTGATCGCGCTCATCCTCTGGCTCAACCTCACCTCGCCGGACATTCCGGCCTGACGGCGTCCAGACTCAAAACGAACCTCACTAATCCCTGTTTCGCCCCAATTCGCGCCGTGTCGCGGCCATGATCGGGTGCGACAAGTTGTACATCGCGGGCCAAGGCCCGGCCCCGCGGGAAAGGGGACCGGCCATGAAGACCTCGCTCAGACTCATGCTCACCGCCCTCCTGGTCAGCGGCATCACGTTCGCCGCCGCAGGCGCACCCCTCCCCGCCCATATCGAGGCCACAAAGGCCCAGCCCGCCGCCGAACTCGCGGCCCTGAGCTTCAGCCCGCAATAGACATCACTCACGCCCTGGGGACTGACCATGAAAATCCGCACCGCCCTCGCCGCCGTCCTGGCTCTCACCGCCGCCGGCGCCCTGACCACCACGGCCATCGCCAAGCCGACCAAGTCGCCGGCGATCCACTCCTACATCCTGCTGGACCGCACGGGTTCGATGGAGCCGATGTGGACGGAAGCCCTCTCCTCGGTGAACGCCTACGCCACCGGCCTCGCCACGCTCGATGGCGGTCCGCGCGTTGACGCCGACATCACGCTCGCCGTGTTCGACGCACAGGACGGCCTGCAGTTCGACGTGCTGCGCAACGATGTCGACGCCGAAGCCTGGCGCAAGGTGACGTCGGATGAAGTCGCCCCGCGCGGCATGACGCCCCTTTATGACGCCATCGGCCGCATCGTTTCGCTGGCGGAGAAGGACCATCCGGAGAAAGCCGTGATCGTCATCATGACGGATGGCGAGGAAAACTCCTCGACCGAGATGACCAAGAAATCCGCCAAGGCCGCGCTTGACCGCGTGCGCGCCAAGGGCTGGGAAGTCGTCTTCCTCGGCGCCGAGTTCTCGAACTTCGACGACGCTGAAAGCGTCGGCCAGACCGCCTCGCGCAATATGGCCGTGTCAAAGGACCAGCTCGCCGACTCGATGGATCGCCTCGCGCAGAAATCGAAAGCCTACGCTTCGGGCGCCGCGCCGACGGTCGAATGGAATGCCGAGGACCGCGCCGCCGCCAAAGAGGATGAGGTCAAGGAGCGCAACGGCCAGCAAGGCAACCAGGCCCCGCGCAACAACCACTAGTCCCTATTCACTGGCGTGGGGGACGCCATGGGATCCGCTAGCTCCGACGGCACGGCAGGATCCACAACCGGCCAGCGGCGACCTTCTCCCCGCCGCTGGCCGGACCGTTTTTGTCAAGAAGCCTTACCCGGCGCCTATTGAGTTTGCGTCCGGTTTGATGAGGGATGCCTCCGGACAGACTCGAGGGGAATGACATGACCATCCGTTTCGCCTGCGCCGCTTCGTTGCTTGCGCTCGCCGCCTGCCAGCCGCCTGCACCCGAAACCGCAAAGCCGGCGGAGCCCGCCGCGGCGACACAGGAAGCCTCCAATGCCGTCAGCGGCTGCAACGTCTCTGTCGAGAAACCCTGGATCGATCAGGAAACGCCGATACGTCGTTACGTCGCCGAAGCCGCGGTGATCGGTCCGACCTGCGAACAGGGGGTTGCTGTTCTGGCGATCCGCCAGCGCGAAGGCACGCCGCTCTTCAGCTGGTCCGGGCTGACCTCCTACCTCTTCGGCCTCAACGAAGCGAAAGACCCCGCTGCCATGAAGACCGCCCTGCTCGACTGGATCGACCAGGGCGACAAGCTGGAAACGACCGCCACCTTGCCCGCATGGGAAGAAACCGAAGGCCAGCCCAAGCGCGCCGAATTCCCCTTTATGCCAGCGGAAGGTACGGACAAGGCCGCGTGGGATCAGTTGAAGAAGGACAATCTCGAGATGTTCTGCTTCCCGCAGGGCATGGAAAGCTCGCTGTGCGTCGTCCTTCGCCCCGGTCAGGATGGCGCCGGCCCGTCAGTCGAAGAAATCGGCTTGCAGCTCTTCCCTGGCTGATCAGAAATCGGCGCACGTCATGCGGTCGGTGCGCAGCACCGCATCCTGCGTGAACTGCTTGATATAGGCGTTGCGGATCGCCTCGATGTCGGCTGAGGCCGCCGCGCCGCCATCATGGAAGCGGATCAGGATGTGCGAGGGCTCGTGCTCCGTGATGTGGCGCTGGTCCGAGAACCACATGCCGTTGGCTTCCACGATCGTGAAACCTTCCTTCCAGCGCGTGGCTACTTCCTGCTCGACGAACTGGCTGAACTCGTAGCGCGAGACGGCTCCGCTCGGCCGGGCCATGCCGAGGAAGAGCATCGTCTCCACCATCGGCTCACCTTCACGGCAGGCGATGGTCGTTGCGGGGGCGCGTGTTTCGGAAACGCTGACACAGCCGGAGGCGGCCAGGGCGGCCGCAACAATCGCCAGACGCATTAAACAACCCTCTTCGGTCCCGCCGCCAGCTATGACGCAGGTAGGCTAAACCGGCAACGGACAGGCCTTTTCAGGCGGTTTTGCTTCCAAAACGCCAGCAAACCCTCTGCGGCGCCCGGAATGCTCGCTTTCTTCGCAAAACCCCTGTATTGCGCCCGCAAACCCGGCCTCCCCGCCAATAAAGAACCCGATCATGCAGCTGCGTAACATCGCCATCATCGCCCACGTCGACCATGGGAAAACCACCCTCGTCGACTGCCTGCTGAAACAGTCCGGCGTCTTCCGCGACAACCAGGCGACGACGGAGCGCATGATGGATTCGAACGACCTCGAGCGCGAGCGCGGGATCACCATCCTCGCCAAGTGCACCTCCGTCGTCTGGAACGACATCCGCATCAACATCGTCGACACGCCCGGCCACGCCGACTTCGGAGGCGAGGTGGAGCGCATCCTCAACATGGTCGACGGAGCGATCGTCCTTGTCGACGCCGCCGAAGGCCCGATGCCGCAGACCAAGTTCGTGGTGTCGAAGGCGCTGAAGATCGGCCTGCGTCCGATCGTGTGCGTCAACAAGATCGACAAGCCGGAAGAGCGCCACGTCGAAGTCGTCAACGAGGTGTTCGACCTCTTCGCCAACCTCGACGCCACCGATGAGCAGCTCGACTTCCCGATCATCTACGGCTCAGCCAAGAACGGCTGGATGAGCAAAGACCCGGCAGTGAAAACCAACGACATGTCGGCGCTGTTCGAGACCGTCATCGCCCATGTTCCGCCGCCAACCGTCGAACCCGGCCCCTTCCGCCTGCTCGGCACGACCATCGGCTCCGACCCCTTCCTCGGTCGTATCCTCACCGGCCGCATCGTGGCAGGCTCGGTCAAGCCGAACCAGACCGTGAAAGTCCTCTCGCGCACCGGCGAGCTGATCGAGCAGGGCCGCGTCTCGAAGGTCCTTGCCTTCCGCGGCCTCGAGCGTTCGCCGATCGATGAAGGCAAGGCAGGCGACATCGTCTCGATCGCCGGCCTCCTCAAGGCCACCGTCGCCGACACGGTCTGCGATCCGTCCGTTACTACCGCGATGGAAGCCCAGCCGATCGACCCTCCGACGCTGGCCATGACGTTCCGTGTGAACGACTCGCCGCTCGCCGGCACCGAAGGCAAGAAAGTCACTTCGCGCGTCATCTGGGATCGCCTGCAGAAGGAAGCCGAAGGCAACGTCGCGCTGAAGATTTCGCGCGCGCCGGATTCGGATGCGTTCGAAGTCGCCGGCCGCGGCGAACTCCAGCTCGCCGTGCTGATCGAAACCATGCGCCGCGAAGGCTTTGAGCTTGGCGTGTCGCGTCCGAAAGTCGTCATGCAGAAGGACGAACTCACCGGCGAAACGCTCGAGCCGATCGAGGAAGTCGTCATCGACGTCGATGACGAGCATTCCGGCGTCGTCGTGCAGAAGCTCTCAGAGCGCCGCGCCGAGATGATGGACATGCGCCCGTCCGGCGTCGGCCGCACGCGCCTGGTGTTCCACGCTCCGACCCGCGGCCTCATCGGCTATCAGGGCGAACTCCTGTCGGACACGCGCGGCACCGCCGTGATGAACCGCATCTTCTACCAGTACGCGCCGCACAAGGGCGACATCAAAGGCCGCCACACCGGCGTGCTGATCTCGAACGGCGCGGGCGAGTCCGTCGCGTTCGCGCTGTGGAACCTCGAAGACCGCGGCCCGATGATGATCGAGCCGGGCATCAAGGTCTATGAAGGCATGATCATCGGCGAACACACGCGCGGCAACGACCTCGAAGTCAACGTGCTGAAAGGCAAGAAGCTCACCAACGTCCGCGCCTCGGGCGCCGACGAAGCCGTGCGCCTGACCCCCCCGATCCGCATGACGCTGGAAAAGGCCCTCGCCTACATCCAGGACGACGAACTGGTCGAAGTGACCCCGGAGAACATCCGCCTCCGCAAGGTCTATCTCGACCCCAACGACCGCAAGCGCTTCGCCAAGCAGGCGGCGGAAGCCTGAACCATATGAGCGGCCTTCCACCCTGCCCCAGCTGCCAGTCCACCCTCACTTATGCGGATGGCGCGATGCTGGTCTGCCCTGAATGCGCGCACGAATGGTCGCCCGCCGCCACGGCCGCAGCTGAAGCCGCACGGGTCTACAAGGACGCCAACGGCAATGTTCTGGAAGACGGCGATACCGTCACCCTGATCAAGGATCTCAAGCTCCGCGGCTCCTCGCAGGTCATCAAGCAGGGCACGAAGGTCAAGAACATCCGCCTCGTCGACGAAGACCACGACATTGACTGCAAGGTCGACGGCTTCGGCCCGATGAAGCTCAAGTCCGAGTTCGTGAAGAAGCAACGCTGAGGCGCCGCCTACTTCCCTGCCTTCGCCCGCTCCACGGCGTCGCGGATGAGTTCGTGCGCGCGCTCGGGGCCGTGCAGGCCCTCGATCTTCACCCACTTGCCTGGTTCGAGATCCTTGTAGTGCTCGAAGAAGTGCACGATGCGCTCGACCAGGATATCGGGCAGGTCGGTGTAATGCTTGATCTTCTCGTAGTAGCGCGTGAGCTTCGGGTGCGGCACGGCGAGAATCTTTTCATCCTGCCCTTTGTCATCCGTCATCATCAGCACGCCGACAGGCACAACGCGCACGACCGATCCCGGCACCAGCGCGCGATTGCCCACCACCATCACATCGATCGGATCGCCATCGAGCGACAGCGTGTGCGGAATGAAACCATAGTTACACGGATAGCGCATGGAGGTGTACAGGAAGCGGTCCACGAACATCGCGCCCGAGGCCTTGTCGATCTCGTACTTGATCGGCTCGCCGCCCAGCGGAACCTCGACGACGACGTTCACGTCTTCGGGCGGGTTCGGTCCGGTCGGTATCTTGGAGAGGTCCATCGTATCGTCCTGATGCGGTCTCTTTTCGCCGCTGTGGCGCCTGCAATATCGAGGCTTTGGCAAGGCGCAAGACAAACCAGCAGGCCGCGCCCAAATCACGCGTCTTTTTGGTCAGGCCGCGTTCGCCACCGCCTGCAACATCGCACGCGGGTCGATCGGCTTGGCCAGCACGCCGGCGGTTCCGGCTTTCAGGTAAGCCTCGACCTGGTCCGGCAGCACGTTAGCCGTGCAGGCGATCACCGGCGTCGCGGCGTTGATCCCGCCGCCCTCGCGCAGTCTGGCCAGCACGTCTAGCCCATCCATCTCCGGCATCACCATGTCGAGCAGGATCACGTCGAACTTGCGCTGCGCCAGGATGTCGAGCGCCTCGGCCCCGGATGCGCATTCAATCGTGCGGTGCCCGGCCGCGCGCAGCATGGCGCCCAGCACATAGAGATTGCGCGGATTGTCGTCGATGCAGAGAATGTCCCGCCCCTCCAGCTCCGGCTGGTCATTGGCAGGTTGCGCTGGAACGCTCTTCGGCCCTTCGGGCGCTACAGGCGCCTCGATCCGAACAGTGAAGCGGGAGCCGCGCCCCGGCTCCGTCTCCAGCTCAATGTCCCCGCCCATCGCGACGCACAGCCGCCGCGCGACATAGAGGCCAAGCCCCAGCCCGCCATGCCGCCGCTTGGCCGAGACATCGGCCTGCTCGAACGGCGAGAAGATGCGCTGGGCCGCCTCCTCCGGCACGCCCGGCCCCGTGTCCTCGACCTCGATGGCGACATGTTCTTCGCCATTCATCCCGCGCTCGGGCCAAGCCTGGATGGAGATGCCGCCTTCGGTCGTGAACTTGATCGCGTTCGCCATCAGGTTGCCGATCACCTGCAGCAGACGCGCCGTGTCGATCGAGCGCAATTGCGACAGGCTTGGGTCGATCATCACCGACAGCGACAGGCCCTTCGCCTCTACTTCGGATGCCCAGATCACCGCCGCATCCTCGATCAGCCGCAGCAGCGACACCTGCTCGCGTTCAATGCGTACCTTGTCGGCGTTGAGGCTGGAAATATCGAGCAGGTCATTGAGCACCGCCAGCATCTGCCGACCCGCATCTTCCAGCACGCCCAGGGTTCGCCGCTGCACGGGATCGAGCCGCGACTGCGACAGCAGCAGCGCGCAGCTCAACACCGCATTCATCGGCGTACGAAGCTCGTGACTCATCACCCCCATGAAGTCAGTCTTGGCGCGGCTTGCCTTCTCCGCTTCGTTCAACGCCTCGGCCAGCTTCGCGTTCTGCGCCGTCAGCCGCACCTCGGCGAGATGCTGCTCCGTCACGTCCTTCATCGTCACGACGGCGAATTCGACAGCGCCCGTTTCCGGATGGCGCAGCGGGACAGTGTTCACCGACAGCCAGCGCGTCTCGCCGCCCTGCAGCTCGACCCCGAGCCGCACGTTCTGCATCTCTCGCCCTGTCCGCAGCGTGACGATGGCGGGATACTCATCCGGCGCATAGACCGAACCATCCGGATGTATCGTGCGCCAGCGCGGATCCTTGTAGCTGCGCGACTGCACCTGCTCCATCGTCATGTCCATGATCGACAGGCAGGCCGGGTTCGCCTCGATGATGCCGCGCTTGGGCGCCAGCACGTTCACGCCTTCCTGGATGGCCTCGAAGATATGCTCGAACAGATGCTGGCGCTGGCGCTCCTCCTCCGTCTTTTCGGCGGCGCGCATCGCCCGTATCGCCGTGCGGCGCTGGAGCAGGAAGGAAGACACCAGTTCGGCGACCTTCTCCAGCCGGCCGATCTCCCGCGGCCCGAACCGGCCCGGCTCGGTATGGCCGACGGCCAGCACGCCAATCGGCTGGTCCGGTTCGGCGCCCAGAGGCACGCCGATGAAGCTGCGAACATGGGGCTCGCCCACGACATAGCGGGCCTGCGCCAGCCTGCGGTCCACCCGCGCATCCGCTGAATGCAGGGTCTTGTTGCGCTCCAGCACGGGCGAACACATGCACTCGTCCTTTGCCATCGTGTCGCGGGCGCCGAAACTGGTCGAGACCTGATAGGCGCGGCTGGCGTCGTGGACGGTGAAAGCAGCGATGTTGGCGTTGCAGATATCCGCCGCCAGCGTCGTGAGACGGTCGAGATCGGGAAACAGTCCGCCATGCAGAAGATCCAGCTCGAACAGCGCGGCCAGCCGCATCTGCTCCCAACCGGGATCCTCCAGCGTCATGCAACGACCCTCAGCACGCTTTGCCGAGAAGAAACCCTAAGCGTGAATGACAAATAATATCACAACCGAATCGGATCGGAACGGCGGCCCCGCTCAAGTTCGCGGATCGGCGCACGCGCCACAGCGAGAATGAGATTGGCCGTGTCGATCGGCTTGCCGATGATGGCCGCGACCCCCTGCACGTCGATCAGCTGTCGCCGCGCCAGCGCGATGTTGGCCGTGCAGATGATGACAGGCGTATAACGGTTGAGCGCCGACACGCGCATCTGCTGGGCGACGATAAGGCCGCTCACCTCCGGCATCACCATGTCGAGCACGACAACGTCGTAGTGGCGCATCTCCATCCGGCGCAGCGCTTCGGAACCTGACCCGCACGTCTCCACATCGTGGCCGACGCTGGACAGGATGGTGTTCAGGATGTCGAGGTGGCGGTCATTGTCGTCGACCACCAAAACATTGCGGGCAGCCGCGACGCAGATCCAGTCAGCCGCCGGCTGGGCTCCACCCGATGCGTGTGATGTGGATGAAACAGCTTCCGGCGCCGCTCCGATGACATCGGGGTCGGTCTTCGTATCACTAGGGAGCGCGGGCGTATTCATCGCCGCTGCCCTTCACCCACCAAAATTCAACCCAACAGGGAATCACTAGCACAGATGTGCCGTTAGCATACGTAACCTTTGACAGATTGGCGAGTCATTGATTCGGAGGCCCTGGAGCGCTTCCCAAGGAGGGAATCCACACGCTGGCCGGGGTCTACCCGAAAACCCAAGATTCTCGCGTTGCGCTAGCGCTTCCCGGCTTGGCCCAGCAGGCGCAGGCGAAGGGCGTTCAGGCGGATGAAGCCCTCGGCGTCCTTCTGGTCGTAGGCGCCTGCATCGTCCTCGAACGTCACGTGCGCGGCCGAGTAAAGCGAGTTCGGCGAGGCGCGGCCGGTGACGATCACATTGCCCTTGTAGAGCTTGAGCGTGACCGTCCCCGAGACGTTCGACTGCGACTTGTCGATCGCCGCCTGCAGCATCTCGCGCTCAGGCGCGAACCAGAAGCCGTTGTAGATGAGCTCGGCATAGCGCGGCATCAGCTCGTCCTTGAGGTGGCCGGCGCCGCGGTCGAGCGTGATGCTCTCGATCGCGCGGTGCGCATAAAGCAGGATCGTGCCGCCTGGCGTCTCGTAGACGCCACGAGACTTCATGCCGACGAAGCGGTTCTCGACCAGGTCGAGACGGCCGATGCCGTTGTCGCGGCCGAGGTCGTTGAGCTGGGCCAGCAGCGTCGCCGGCGACAGCTTCTTGCCGTTGATCGACACCGCATCGCCGCGCTCGAAGCCGATCTCGATCTCGGTCGCCTTGTCCGGCGCTTCCATCGGCGAGATCGTGCGCTGGTAGACATAGGGCGGCGGCTCGACAGCCGGATCTTCCAGCACTTTGCCCTCCGAGGACGAGTGCAAGAGGTTGGCGTCGACCGAGAACGGGGCCTCGCCGCGCTTGTCTTTCGCGACCGGAATCTGGTGCTTCTCGGCGAACTCGATCAGGTCGGTGCGCGACTTGAATTCCCACGTCCGCCACGGCGCGATCACCTTGATCGACGGGTTCAGCGCGTAAGCCGACAGCTCGAAGCGCACCTGGTCGTTGCCCTTGCCGGTCGCGCCGTGCGCGATGGCGTCTGCGCCGGTCTTTTTCGCGATCTCGACGAGGTGCTTGGCGATCAGCGGGCGCGCGATCGAGGTGCCAAGCAGATAAAGCCCTTCATATTGGGCGTTGGCGCGGAACATGGGGAAGACAAAGTCCTTCACGAACTCCTCGCGCAGGTCCTCGATGTAGATGTTCTCCGGCTTGATGCCGAGCATCTCGGCCTTCTTGCGGGCCGGCGACAGCTCTTCGCCCTGGCCGAGGTCAGCCGTGAAGGTCACGACCTCGCAGCCATATTCCGTCTGCAGCCATTTCAGGATGATCGAGGTGTCGAGACCGCCGGAATAGGCGAGGACAACCTTCTTCGGCGTGAACTTGGCGGCCATGGGCGAAACTCCCGGAAAAGATGGCGCGCTTATAGCCCCAGCGCGCCGCGCTGCAAGCGATCATACCAATGTGACAACGAGCGTGTATGCCGGAGTTTCCGGCAGCCGCCTGCCGGGCAAAGTGGCGCCTCGCGCGACGCGTGCTAGCTTATCCGGAAGCGGCGGGTTTGCCCGCCTTTGCCGTTGGGGAGACAGGATGATCCTTGCCGCCACTATCGGCCGTCTGGTGCGCAGCACGATTGCCGCCGCCCTTGCCTGCCTCGCAATGGCGACCGGCGCCCTGCCCGCCGCCGCCCAGCCGGCCTTCTGGGTCATCAAGGATGCGGATTCGACGATCTACCTCCTGGGCACGATCCATGTGCTCAAACCCGACACTGCCTGGCGCGGCCCAAAGCTCGACACTGCAATGAAGGAAGCGCAGGAACTGTGGCTTGAGCTGCCGACCACCGACCCCGCGACGATGCAGAGCGACATGCTCAAGATCGTCCAGAAACATGGTCTTGCGCCCCAGCTTCCGCTCTCGAAGGATCTCACGCCCGAGGAAATCAAGACGCTGGATGAAGCCGCCGCGCTCGCTGGCCTCAGCGCCTCACAGCTGAATGTCTACCGCCCGTGGTTCGCCGCCCTCACCATCTCGAACGCCACGATCGAACGCGCGGGCTACGATTCCAGCTCCGGCGTCGACAGGAAGGTCGAGGCAATTTTCGGCGCCCGCGAGATCGCCCCGAAAGGCCTGGAGACGATCGAGGAACAGATGGGCGTCTTCACGGGCATGGCGCGCAAGCAGGAGCTCGCCTTCCTCCGCGAGACGCTTGAGGAGTACAAGAACGCTTCCGTCGAGCTGGACCAGATGGTCGCCCGCTGGGCGTCCGGCGATGTCGACAATCTCGAGAAACTGCTTGTCGAGGAAATGAAGGACAAGAACCTGGACATCTATAAAGTCCTGATCGTCGACCGCAACGCCAGCTGGGCCGGCAAGATCGCGGAGTTGATCACGGGCAAAGGCACGATCTTCATCGCCGTCGGCGCCATGCACCTGATCGGCCCCGACAGCGTGCTCGCCATGCTCAAAGCGAGGGGTATTGAAGCCGAGCGCGTGCAGTAATCCGGGAGCGCCGGGCGCCTGCGCGGAAGTCGCTACGAAGCAGCGAACATCTCGCATGCTCCCCAAGAGATGCCGGGCAGACGCCCGGGCGCTCCTACACTTCGGCCCACTTCCGCAGCAGGTTGTGATAGACCGCCGTCAGCCCCAGCACGGCCTCGTGCTTGTCACCCAGTTCCGTGCGCGTCTTAATGATCGACTGGTCGAGCTCGTAGAGCAGCGTGCGCGCCCCGTCATCCTTCACCATCGACTGGATCCAGAAGAACGACGCCCACCGGCTCCCGCGCGTGATCTCCTCGACGCGATGAAGACTCGTCGCCGGATAGAGCACCATGTCGCCCGCCGCGAACTTCACGCTCTGCCTGCCGTACGTATCCTCGATCACCAGCTCGCCGCCGTCATAGTCCTCCGGCCCGGTGAGAAAGAGCGTCGCCGACAGGTCGGTGCGCACGCGAATGTTCGGGCCTGAGATGAAGCGGATCGCATTGTCGACATGCGCCCCGAATTTCATGCCCACATCATAGCGATTGAACAGCGGCGGAAACACGCGGAACGGCACAGCCGCCGAATTGAATCCCTGCGATCGCCCTAGCGCCCGCAGCACAATCTCACCCAGCACCCTTGCCTGCGGCGCATCCTCCGGGACCTGGAGATTATGCTTAGCCAGCGCCGACTGCGCGCCGGCCGTGACCTTCCCATCGACCCACTGCGCGCCTTCCAGCACGGAGCGGCAATGCGCGACTTCGTCCTTCGACAGGACCGCTTCAACCTTGACCAGCATCTTCGCCTACCCTCGTGGCGTTATCGTCGTGGGAGCGTTTTCGCCTCTCCTATAAAAAGGGACCGGACTCGCATGGAGCCCGGTCCCGTCAGGAAGGCGTGGTTGTTGGGGGGAGGATCAGAAAACCACGCCGAGGGTTGCGATGACGGTGCGGCCCTGGCCCGGGGTCACCCGGTTGCCATGCACCTGTGCGTAATAGGTCTCGTCCGACAGGTTGTAGCCGTTGAGCGAAACGCGGAACCGGTCCCAGGCGTAGGACACCATGCCGTCCAGCGTCGTGTAGCCCGGCGCATAGGCCGTGTTCTGCACGTTGAGCCAGACATCGTCCTGATAGGTAACGCCGCCGCCGATCTCGAGGCCCAGCAGATCGCCCGTGAAGGTGTAGGTCGTCCACAGGCTCGCCGCATGCTTCGGCGTGAAGGCGATCTCGTTGCCGATCACCGAGCGCGTCACGCCCCGGAAGGTGTAGGTCGTCGCCGAGTCGGTCGTCTCGGTGTCGAGGAAAGTGTAGCTGGCGTTGACCGACCACTCGTCCGTGATCGCGCCGGCGAGGCCCAGCTCGACGCCCTTCACTTCCTGGCTGTCGCCCGAGCGGGTGATGTTGCCGAGCGGATCGCTTTCCTTGGCGTTGTCCTTCTTGGTCTGGAAGACGGCGCCCTGCAGCTGCAGCTTGCTGTCGAACAACGACAGGCGGCCGCCGAGTTCGACATTGGTGTTCTCTTCCGGATCGAGATCCTGCGTGCCGATGCCGGCCGGCGTCGTCGGCCCCGCGATCGTGTCGGCGTTGGCGACCGACACGCCCGGCGGCTTGGCCGAGGTCGAATAGGACAGGTAATATGTCTGGGTCGCATCCGGCTCGAACATCACGCTGACCTGCGGGGTGAAGAACGCGGTGTTGGAGCCCGTGTTGCAGGCGAAGCCCGCGCCCACCGCGACGCCATTGCAGGTCGCCGCCGCCACATTGGTGATCGTCTGGTCGATCTCGTACCAGGCCTGGCGCAGGCCGACATTCAGCGACCACTCATCGGTGAACCACATGCGATCGTTGACGAAGAGCGAGACGTCGCGCGCCGTCGCATCGCGCACGTTGGACAGCGATCCGCGCACAGGCGTGGCGCCGAACTGCGGATTGAGCAGGTCCTTCGTCGTGTCGCGCGAGGCGTAGGCGCCATAGCTGTTGCGGCTGTTCTCCTGCCAGGATGCGTCGATGCCGGCGAGGAACTCGTTGCGCAGCCCGAACAGCGGGGCCGTCACCGACACCGCCGTGATGTTCTGGATACCGTACGTGTCCTGGTTGTAGGGGCCTGGACCGCCGACCGATCCGGTCGGAACCGTCGCCTCATTGCCATCAAGCAGCGCCGTGGCGCAGGCGGCGTTGCAGGTCACGGGCGTGTACTGCGAATAACGCTGGTAATAGCCGTATTTCAGGTCGCTAGTCAGCGTGACCCAGTCATTGATCGTGTGGCGCAAGCGCGTCGTGATCGTGTCGACGACGGTCTCGTCGATGTCGGTCGTGAAGCCGTAATAGTTTGTCGGGTCAACGCCGAATGCCGGCGACGGGACCGCGTAGTCATTAGTGGTCGGCTGCACGGTCGGGATGCCGTAGTCGGGAACCTTCTCTTCGTACTGGTGCAGGTAGGCAAGCGTGATCGACGTATCGCCGTCGAGACCGAAGCCGATCGATGGCGCAACGCCCCAGCGGTCCGAATAGACGTGGTCGCGGCCGGTGTTCTCGTTGTGGTGGAGCATCGCTGCGATGCGTACGGCGACGCCATCGCCCAGCTGCTGGTTCCAGTCGCCCGTGATGCGCTGGTATTCGCCATCGCCGAGCGAGGCCGAAAGATTGCCCGCCGTGTCGAGGAAGGGCGCCTTGGAGGTGGTGTTGATCCCGCCACCGGCAGCACCGCGCCCGAAGGCCGACGCCGACGGCCCCTTGAACACTTCGACCTGGCCATAGTTGAAAGAGTCGCGCGTGAACACGCCGAAATCGCGCAGGCCATCCGTGAAGATGTCGTTCTTGGCCGAGAGGCCGCGGATGAAGAACTGGTCGCCGCTCATCACGCCGCCTTCACCGATCTGCGTGGTGATCCCCGGCACGTTACGTAGCGCCTGCTCGAGCGAGGAGACGCCCTGCTCCTGCAGTGTCTCCCCGTCGATGATGTTGATGACCTGCGGGGCGTCTTCCGTATTCACGGTCGCAACCGACGACTGCACGCGGCGGCCAAGCACGTAGACGCGATCCTGCTCCCGCTTGCCGTCATCGTCTTCGGTCGATGGAGAATTCGGCGTCGGCTCGTCGACGGGCGAAACACTGTCGGCGTCAGCCACGGGTCCGGTCTGCGCATGGGACGGTGCATAAGCAGCTGCCGTAAGGACCAGAGCCAGCGCTGCACCCGCGCGCAACGTGTTGATCCCACCCGGACGGACGGCGCCGAAGTCCACTGACATTCTGTATCCCCGACTGACTCCAGTTGCGAACGAGTTGCAACCGCAGGCCCGGTCTATGCCGCGCTAATTGCGAATGCAAGTGCATCTCAGTAAGAATTGCTGGAGATGATGGTGCGCGCTGCCTTGATCGCGGACACACTCGGGTAGGCGCCCACAGATTATTGAATTGATGAAGAAAAAAGACGCCGGCCTCTGGTGAGACCGGCGTCAGGAAGCGTCTGGAACGATTGGGGAGGAGAGAGAGATCGTTCCGCGCGTGGACGCCTTGCGGCGCCAAAGGGAGGGCGGGAAGCGGCGCCTGGGGTTTCAGGTGGGGGAGGAGATCGCCCCGGCAGCCGGCTTCCCGATTCTACGCTCAGACCAGACGGCCAGCGCCGTCGAGAAGGAAGAGCATGAAGGCCGTGCCAGCCAGCGAGACCGGGATGGCGATGAGCAGGGACAGAAGTTCCTGACGGGCTTCAGCAGTTTTGGGGAGGAAGAAGGTCATGTGCAGCTCCAGTTTTGTTTCCGGGGTCTCTATCGGCCCCTGGGGGAAGGTTTGGCGTGGCGGGCTGTTGTCCCGTCCATGTGCAGTCATATAGCCGAGCTCTGAGGGGAATGCAATGAACAAAACTCTAAACGTTCATTATTTCTGCTGCATTCGCGATCACGAGCCCGCGATTTCATGCTGCACCTGCTAACAGATGCCGTCCTAATGAGTCGTTAAAATGGAATCAGAGCTCGGCGAGCGCCTCAGCGGCGCGCAGAAAGCCCTGTGAAAATAAGGCTCAAAACGCCTTCGAGTTCTGGGCGTAGGGCGTCGAGCTGTTCCGTGGTCCACAATTGAGGAATCCGGAATTTCATCATCGCGCACTGGACAAGGTCCGCCGTGATCGTCAGATCGGCCGGAAGGGCGAAATCTCCTGATTTCTGGCCTTCATCGAGGATCCGCTCGATCTGGATTCGCTCCTGGGCGCGCTCTTCAGCCAGATATTCGGGCCGCTCCCGGCCCATGATCTCAGCCAGTTCCATCAGCTTCGGATTCTGCTCGAAGATCCGGAACGTCCGCTCCAGCCGCGTTACGAAAAAATCGTGCAGTTTCCGGGAAGGAGACCGGGCCGCATCACGAATAATGTCTTCATACAGCGCACGCGAGGAATTGCCGAATTCCCGCGTCATCGCCTCTGCAATGTCGATCTTTGACGGATAGAAACGATAGATATTCCCCGCCGACATCCCGCAATCGGCAGCGATCTCCGACATGGTGGTCTTGTTGTATCCATAGTGCAGGATACGGTCGGCCGCCGCTTTCAAAATGGCTTCGCGGGGATCGGCCTTGTCGGTCACGGGGGCAACTGTCATGTGGCGATTGTACTTCGGAACGCTGAACGTTCAATGAAATCTTCAAAAGATATAGCTCGAACCGAAACGACTTTCCAGCGAGTTGGTGTCGCAGGCGCAGGCGCATGGGGAACCGCGCTCGCCACCTGCGCCCTCGCCGCCGGCCGCGACGTGAAGATCTGGGCCCTTGAACCCGAAATCGCCGACGCTCTCGCCATGGGCCAGGGCAACCCGACCTTCCTGCCCTCAACACCCATCCCTGCCATGCCGGCGTCTACAGACATGGCCGCGCTTGCCGACTGCGATGCGATCCTCCTCGTCGCCCCGGCCCAGCATCTTCGTTCCACGCTTCGGCGCCTCGCGCCTCACCTCAAGCCCGGCACGCCGATCGCGCTCTGCTCGAAGGGCATTGAGCGCGGCTCGCTCAAGCTGATGACCGACGTGCTCGCGGAAGAAGCGCCGAACGCCTCCCCCGCCGTTCTCTCCGGCCCCTCCTTCGCGATCGATGTCGCGCGCGGGCTGCCCACCGCCGTCACCCTCGCCTGCCCCGACCGCGCCGTCGGCGAGACCTGGATGCGCTCCATCGGCCGACCCCATTTCCGCATGTACTGGTCCGACGATCTCCTCGGCGCGGAGGCGGGAGGCGCGATCAAGAACGTGCTCGCCATCGCGTGCGGCGTCTGCGAGGGCATGGAGCTGGGCCGGTCCGCCCATGCCGCCCTCATCGCCCGCGGCTTTGCCGAGATGACCCGCCTCGGCGTCAAACTCGGCGGCCGCCCCGAAACCCTCGCCGGCCTCTGCGGCCTCGGCGACCTCGTGCTCACCTGCTCGTCTGCGCAGTCGCGCAATATGAGCTTCGGCATGGAGCTCGGCCGCGGCGAATCCGCCGCGAAGATCCTCGCCGCGCGCAAAGCCGTCACCGAAGGCGCCGAGACCGCCCCCGCCCTCGTCGCGCTCGCGAGGAAGCTCGGCGTCGACCTGCCGATCTGCAACGTCGTCCTCGACATGATCGAGGGCCGCCTTGATGCACGCTCGGCCGTCGACCGCCTGCTCAACCGTCCCATGAAGGGAGAATAGATGCCCCTCTTTGTCTTCCACGGCCTCGACAGGCCGGGCGCGCTCGAGCTGCGCAAGGCCACGCGCCAGTCGCATCTCGACTGGATCGCCTCGCTCAATCCCATCGTGAAGATCGGCGGCCCGATGCTCTCCGATGACGGCGCCACGCCCGTCGGCTCAATGCTGGTGATCGAAGCCGACACGCTCGAGGCCGCAAAATCCCTGTTCGCAAAAGACCCCTACGCCCTCGCCGGCCTCTGGGCCTCCACCTCCGTCCGCCCCTTCAACTGGCTCATCAAGCAATGACGCGCGCGCTTGTTCTCGCACTCACGCTCGTCCTCGCCGCACCTGCCATCGCGCAGGACATCGCCCCGCGCACCAACGTCGCCGAACTCAGGAAAGAGGCGAAGGCCGACCCCGCCATCAAGGCCGCGCTCGCCGACCCCAAACGCACGATGGAATCGCGCCTGCGTGATGACGCGCGCATGACCGACCTCATCCTGAAGGAAGCCGCCGCCAAACCCGGCGACCGCGTGCTCGATGTCGCCTCGGGCGGGGGCTATCTCGCCCTGCTCCTCTCCACGCTTGTCGGCGCAGAAGGCCATGTCGACATCCACAACACGCCCGGCTGGATCGTGCAGTTCCCCTTCATGGACCCCGACGTCCAGAAGCAATCAATCAAGCGCCCCAACATCGGCTGGATCACCACAAGCTGGAACGAGCTCGACGCCCCCGCCGACAGCTACGACCTCATCATGCTGGGCCAAGTCTATCACGACATCATCCTCGAATCCGGCGACTTCATCGCCCTCAACGATCGCTTCTTCAAAATGCTGAAGCCCGGCGGCCGCCTCGTGATCGAGGACCACGACGCTAGTCCGACGATGCCGCTCGCCGAGCAGGCCTATCTCCACCGCGTCAGCCATGGCGACGTCACGGGACAGCTCCTGCGCGCCGGCTTCCGCGCCACCGACATGATCCTGATGGATTCAACCTACGACGACCGCCGCTTCAACGTCTTCCGCCCCGGCGTCCGCGGCCGCACCGACCGCTTCATCGCGGTGTTCGAGAAGCCCGCCGACGGCAAGCCGCTTCGCTAGGCCTCGATCGCCTGCGCCATCGCGCTGACAGCCGCCGCCTGCTTCAGCCCGCCCTCGCGCGTCAGCGTCCGCCAGGTGAAATAGCTTAAACCCAGCCCCAGCATCGCCCGTTGCTTCGCGTTGAGACCCGCGCCCAGCACGGCGCGATACTCCGCCATCACCGGCCCGAACCGCAGTTCGCTGATCTTCCGCGTCAGCTCGTGATGCTCCGCATCGCGCAGCACGCAGCCAAGCAGTTCGGCATTCTCCTCATACCAGCCATAGATCGCCCGCAATCCCGCACGCAGCCGCTCATCACGCCCGGCAATCGCGCGCCACGCCACCGCATCCGGTGGCGGATTGCGCTCCATCGACAGCCCGGAGCACGCCAGCGCAATCGACCACTCATCCGGAAAATGCGCATAGAGCGTGTGCCGCTGCACGCCCGCCTTCTCGGCGATCATGCTGATCGTCGTCCGCGCCGGCCCCACCGTGCCGTGCAGGTCGATCGCCGCCTCGACGATCCGCAGCCGCGTCTCCGCCTGGCCCTCGGCCCGTTTCCGGAGCGTGTATTTGCGTGTGGCGCTGCGGGTCATGTGTTTTTGCAGTACACCCTTGTGCAGCCATATTGACAAGCCCGAAATTTCACTGCACACATTTGTCTAGTTAAATGAGAACGCCCGTTACACGGGCGCCAGAAGGGGGTTGCGTCAATGGAAACCCGCATCACCGAAATCGCCTCCGGCATCTTCCGCCTGTCCACGCTCGTGCCGGACATCGGTCCGCCGGACGGTTTCGTCTTCAACCAATTCCTCGTGCGCGGCGAAGATCCGCTCCTGTTCCACACCGGCCCGCGCCGCATGTTCCCGCTGGTCCATGCCGCCGTCGCGACGCTGATCGACCCCAAACGCCTGCGCTGGATAACTTTCGGCCATTACGAGGCCGACGAATGCGGCTCGATGAATGACTGGCTCGCCGCCGCGCCCCGCGCAGAAGTCGCCCACGGCGCCACAGGCGGCATGGTCTCGCTCACCGACATGGCCGACCGTCCCCCGCGCATCCTGGCCGATGGCGAGATCATCGATCTCGGCGACAGGCAGGTCCGCTATCTCGACACACCGCACATCCCGCACGGCTGGGACGCCGGGGTCATCCACGAGGAAACCACCGGCACGCTGTTCTGCGGCGATCTCTTCACCCAGCTAGGCGATAAGGCGCTGACTGACAGCGACATCGTCGGCCCCGCCATCGCGGCGGAAGACATGTTCCACGCCTCCAGCCTCAACCCCGGCATGGGCGACACCATCCGCAAGCTGGGCAAACTCTCTCCACGCACGCTGGCCCTGATGCACGGCCCATCCTTCAACGGCGAGTGCACAGGCGCGCTGAACGCCCTGGCCGCTGACTACGACACGCGCGTGATCGCCGCGATGAAGCAGGCCACGATGGCGCGGGCGGCGTAACGACCCCGGCGCCTTTCCGCCCCCGCGAAGGGGGAAGTGGATCGTGGCAAAGCCGCGAGACAACGGGGGCGAGTCGGATTCACGGGACGGCGAACGGATCGACTGAACCGTACTCAGAGAAGCCCGACACGACTCGCCCTTTTTGCTACACCCGCACGAAATCCAAAAACACCGGTGCGCAATCGCCGAGCCGCTTCTCCTGATAGCGCGTCGTCACATGATCCGCCGGCGCGACGCGCCAGTCATCCGCCCGCTCCGCGTTCCACGCAAACCGCCCATCACGCAGCACATCCGCCAGCGCCCGATTGGCATAGTCCGCCCAGTCGGTCGCAAAGCGCAGCCGGGCGCCCGGCTTCATTATGCGCGCCAGCTCCGTCACGAAGTCCGGCTGAACCAGCCGCCGCTTGCGGTGCCGCGTCTTCGGCCACGGATCGGGAAACAGGATGAACACGCGGTCGATCGAGTTGTCCGCGAACGTCGCCACGAGATCGCGCGCATCCCCGCGCCGCACGCGCACATTCGACAGCGCCTTCTCCTCGATCGCCGTCAGCAGTTTCGCCACGCCATCAATGAACGGCTCGGCGCCGATGAAGCCGACGTCGGGATAGCGCTCGGCCTGCCCCGCCAGATGCTCCCCGCCGCCAAACCCGATCTCGAGCCACACCTCGCGCTTGCCCGGAAACAGCGCACGCGGATCGATTTGATGATGATCCCCGTCCTTTACGCTTAATCGTGGAAGGAGATCATCCACCAGCCCCTGCTGCCGTTTCGACAGCGGCTTGCCGGCTGCGCGGCCATACAGCCGGTGTCTCTTCTCGGGCGCCTCACTCATGCGCGCCCTGAAACCACGCCAGGCGCTGGCCTGCAACTGGCTGTTTCCTAGGGTGAGCGAGGGCGCCGAAGGCGTGATTTGGTCCGGGGGACCAAATCGAGGTGCGAACGCCGCAGCCCAAGCGACGGCCGGAAGCTTCAAACTCCATCCTCGCTCCGGCGCCTTCGCGCTAAAAAACAGACGCGGCCGCCTGGAGGCGACGGCGTTACAATTCCCGAAAACCCAACTCCGCGACGACCCCGCAGGGATTGCGAACCTATGCCAGGTCCTTGAGCTGGGCGGCGAGGTCCGTCTTCTCCCACGAGAATCCGCCATCCTTGTCCGGTTCGCGGCCGAAATGGCCGTAGGCGGCGGTGCGCGCATAGATCGGCTTGTTGAGGCCAAGATGCGTGCGGATGCCGCGCGGACGCAGGTCCATCACTTCGCCGAGGCGCTTCTCGAGCTTGGCGAGATCGCATTTCTCGGTGCCATCGCAGTTCGCATAGATCGACAGCGGCTCGGGAACGCCGATGGCGTAAGAGAGCTGGATCACGCAACGCTCGGCAAGGCCGGCCGCCACGACGTTCTTCGCGAGATAGCGCGCCGCGTAAGCGGCCGAACGGTCAACCTTCGTCGGGTCCTTGCCGGAGAACGCGCCGCCGCCATGCGGGGCCGCGCCGCCATAGGTGTCGACGATGATCTTCCGGCCCGTGAGGCCGCAGTCGCCGTCCGGGCCGCCGATGACGAACTTGCCGGTCGGGTTGATCCACCATTTGCAGTCCCTAGCGATCGGCAGCACGTCGCCCAGCGCCTGGCGGATGTACGGCTCGACGATCTTGCGGATGTCGTCGCTCGACTGGTTGGGATCCGTGTGCTGGGTCGACAGAACGATCGAGACGGCTTCCTTCGGCTTGCCGTTCTCGTAGCGAACCGTGACCTGGGACTTGGCGTCGGGCGCCAGCGTCTTCTCTTTCCCGCTGTGACGCGCGTCGGCGAGCAGCTTGAGGATGCGGTGCGAGAACTGGATCGGCGCCGGCATCAGCTCGGGCGTCTCGTTCGTCGCATAGCCGAACATGATCCCCTGGTCGCCGGCGCCCTCTTCCTTGTTGCCCGAAGCGTCGACGCCCTGCGCGATATGCTCGGACTGGCCGTGGAGGAGAACCTCGATGTCGGCCGTCTCCCAGTTGAACCCGTCCTGGGCGTATCCGATGTCACGGATGGCCATGCGGGCCTGATGCGCGATCAGGTCCTTGGTGACCTTGTCGGTGCCGCGATACTCGCCCGCGATAACCACCTTGTTCGTGGTGGCCAGCGTCTCGGCGGCGCAACGCAGCGACCAGACATCGAGACCCTGTTCGATTGTGGTCCGGTAATAGAGGTCCACGACCTCGTCCGAAATCCGGTCGCACACCTTGTCAGGGTGGCCTTCGGACACGGATTCCGAAGTAAACAGATAGCTGGAACGCGCCACGCGGAACTCCTGGAAAAAGATCGACGCTGCAATAACCCGGCCAGCCATATAAAGAAAGCTTTATACGATTTAGCCAGACGCAAGCCTCGCTTCAGCGTGGGCCAACGCCTTGATTTACCTTTGGCGGCGGGCCGCCCATGCCTGTTTTTTTACCTCGGCGGACAGTGCGGAGCGGACATCTTCATCCTCGATGCGGTCAAACGCCACGGCCAGTTCGCTGGCCTGGTCGCTGGGCTGGCGTGCAAAATCTGCCGCTTCCTCGGCCATGCCGCGGCGAACACGCGCCGGAACCGGGTCGATGCCTTCGTAGAAATAGACGATCGTCGTCCGCAGGACTTTCGCGATTTCCCAGAGACGGCCGGCCGAAATGCGGTTTTTCCCCGCCTCATATTTCTGGAACTGCTGATAGGTCAGTCCAACCTGCTTCGCGAGGTCTTCCTGCGAGATGCCGCGATCCTCGCGCAGATGCCTGATCCGCGCACCGACAGCGATGTCTATCGGCGAAGGCTCTCTGCTCTCAGCGGCCATCTGCCCCCCACAACTCAGTGAACACCGCGGCTCAGCGGCGCGGCAGCACGAACAACCCGAGGTTGAGCCCGAAGAGGATTATCCAGAAGAGCCCGTCGCGCCAGTTGCTGTAGGGCGTTGGCGGCAATGCTGAAGGAATGCGCGCATCAACAACGCTTGAGCGCCAACCTTCCGGATCGGGCCCGAACTTTGCGGGATCCGCCGGCTCGCCCTTTGCGGTCCAGCGGCCATAGGCGTCGATCATTCCGGTTTCGCCGCGGCTGGCGACGCGGGCCATCGGCAAGCCTTCTTCGATCGAACGATAGCGCGCCTGGGCCGCATGCTGCGCCGGCCCCATCAGCTCGCCAAACCATGCATCGATCGAGATGTTGATCAGCCAGTCCGGCCGGTCCGCGCCGTTGGGCGAAAGCCCCGGGAAGATCGCCTCGTAACAGATGAGCGGCCCGAACGGCGGAACGCCTGTGACGCGCACAGTCGCCGGCATCGGCCCCGCATCGAATCCTCCCGGCGCCAGATCCTGCAGGGTCCTCAGTCCGATCGTCTTCAGCACGCTGGCGAACGGCATGAACTCGCCAAAAGGCACGAGCATGTGCTTGTCGTAGATATCGAGCGGACCGCGCAGCGCGCTGTCGCGATTGAGAACAGCGAGCGAGTTGAACGCCTTCTCCTCGTCCGTCCCGACTTTCTCACGGCGCGGCATGCCGATGATCAACTTGCGCGCGCCAATTCCGTTGGTGACGACGTCAAGGGCTTCGGGCCATTCAAACAGATAATAGGGCAAGGCGCCTTCCGGCCAGATGATCGTGCGGGGCGCATTGACCGTGTCCGGGCCGGTCAGCGCGAGGAAGCGCAGCACCACCTGCTCGGCCACGCCGGGCTTGTGTTTCATGTTCTGCGGCACGCCCGCCTCGACCAGCCGGATCATCTGGCCGTTCGGAGGAGTCACGGGAATTTCGCCAAGCCTGCGGGCGCCCCAGCCCCAGATGGCGCCGAATACGATGGCGGCGACAATGATCGGCGCGGCGCGCGAGCCTGTTGTTCCCCGCGCACGCGCATCGGCCAGTGTCGCGGGTGATGCCATCGCAACCACAGTCAGCGCAGAAAGGCCGTAAATCCCCCAGAGCGACGCCGACTGCGACACAGCTTCGCCGGGCGACCAGATCATCCCCGGCAAATTCCACGGGAACCCGCCGAGACCAAACAACGAAGACCGGAACCATTCGGCGAACATGAAGGAGACGGAGAAAACGATGAGACGTGCAGGCCCCGCGCTCCAGAAGCGGAAACCGAGGGAAACAATGGCGGCGAGGATCAGCGCCAGACCGCCCGGCAGGGCGACCAACGGCATCCAGATGAAGACGAGGTAGATGTCCGGCTCGACCAGGAACGCCCAGGCAATCCAGTGCATGCCAATCAGATAGTAGCCGAAGCCGAACACAAAGACGCGCCAGAAGGCGGCGCGCTTCGGCTTGGCTGCGAGACGGGCCGCATCAAGGCTCCAGATCAGTCCCGACAGGGCAACCGCGAAGGCGGGCCAGACATGCAGCGGCGGAAAGGCAAGGTTCGCGATCGCGCCAAGACCGAAGCAGAACGCCAGCGCGCGCCAGCCCTGCAGGCCTGCGACCCACAGATAGGCGGGCGCGAGAAAATTGCCGTGCACGGCCTGTTGCTGGTCCGCAGTTTTGCGGCTGTCGGTCATGGCCCCTCCCCGGGCAGCCGCGTCTGGCGTGTCAACGGTCTACAGCCGCCGTCTTGTCTTCCGCAAGCGCGGACGGCGCCGACTTCGGCCCCTTGAGCCGCAGGCGGATGATGCGGCGCGGATCGGCGGTCACGATCTCGATCAGCGACCCGCGGGGATGTTCGACCGATTCGCCAGCCTGCGGCACGCGCCCGGCCAGAGCCGTCACAAGCCCCCCAATTGTGTCGACCTCTGATTCGAAGTCCTCGACCTGAAGCGGCAGGCCGGTCTGCCGCTCGACGTCGACAATGCCGGCAAGTCCATCGACATCCCAGGTCGACCGGCCACGGCGGGTGACAAGCGGGCGCGTCTCGTCGTGCTCGTCCTCGATGTCGCCGACGATCTGCTCGACGAGATCCTCAAGGCACACCATCCCGCCCGTACCGCCAAATTCGTCGACGACGATGGCGATGTGAATCCGGCTCGACTGCATCTGGATCATCAGGTCAGGCAGCAGCGTCGATTCCGGCACGAACATGATGTCGCGTACCAGCTTCTCGACCTTGTGCGCCGCCAGAAGCTCCGCGCTCCAGTTGCAGCGCACGCCCTCGGCGACGACGTCCTTGATGTGGATGAAACCCAGAGGCTCATCCAGGGAGTCGCGATAGACGGGCATGCGGGAATGGGCCTCGGTTGCAAACATCCGGAGCACATCGCCCAGCGTCGCCTCGACATCGACGGCGGCAATATCCACGCGTGAGATCATCACATCGCGCACGCTCGCTGTCTCGAACTCCTTGAGACGCAGGCGGATGGCCATGGGCGTGGCGACCTGCTCGGCGGGCTGAGGCGCCTCACGAGGCGGGGCGCCGGCGATGAGGCGGGCGATGCGTTTGCGAATGGTCATTCGCTGGGGAGGCTCTCCGTCGTTCGGCATGGGTATCAGCCTTCCCCCGCTCCGCCGGCATAAGGGCCGGTGGCGTAGGGATCGGGCCAGCCGAGGCCGGCGAGGATCTGAGTTTCGAGAGGTTCCATCACCTTCGCGTCGTCCGGTTCGATGTGATCATAGCCAAGCAGGTGAAGGAAGCCGTGAATCATCAGGTGGCTGACATGCCCGTCAAGCGGGCGGCCCATGGCCTCTGCGTCATGCAGAGAGGTCTCATAACCGATGGCGATGTCACCAAGGTATTGAAGCTGGCCCGGAATTTCCGGGTCTTCGGACGGGAAGGACAACACGTCGGTCGGCTTGTCGAGGCCGCGCCATTGCTTGTTGAGGGCGCGCATTTCCGCATCAGCTGTGAGCAGAAGCGACAGCTCGCCGCCGGCTTTCATGTGAGCTGCGGCATGTGCCAGCACGCGGGCCGCCAGAGAAGCGAGATCGCCCAGCGATTTCCAGCGCGGATCGGCGACTCGCAGGTCGACCGACAGGGGCTCTGTGGCGGGTGGTTTTGTCACTTTCGCGACGCGCCTCTGGCGGCGTCTCTGTCATAGGCGTCGACAATTCGGCCCACGAGCTCGTGGCGGACCACGTCGGCACGCGTCAGGGTCTCGATCTCGACACCCTTCACATTGCGCAGGATCGACATGGCATGGCCGAGGCCGGACTTCGTGTTGTTCGGCAGGTCGGTCTGCGAAGGATCGCCGGTGACGACCATGCGCGATCCGCGGCCGAGGCGCGTGAGCACCATCTTCATCTGCGGCACGGTTGCGTTCTGCGCCTCGTCGATGATGACGAAAGCGTTCTTCAGCGTGCGACCGCGCATGAAGGCAAGCGGCGCCACTTCGATCTCGCGGCGCTCCTTGCGGCGGTCGACTTCCTGCGCCCCGAGGCACTCGTTGAGCGCATCCCAGATCGGCAGCATGTAGGGATCGACCTTTTCTTCCAACGCGCCGGGAAGGAAGCCGAGCTTCTCGCCGGCTTCCACGGCTGGACGCGCGACGACAAGGCGTTCGCGCTTGCCGGATTTGAGCTCGGCCGCGGCCATGGCGACGGCGAGATAGGTCTTGCCTGTGCCGGCCGGGCCCACGCCGAAGATCAGGCCAAGGTCATCACGGCGCAGCTTTTCGAGATAGGCTCGCTGGCCAGGCGTCTGCGCCATGATCGGCTTACGCAGACCCTGGATGACGTCGCTGGATGCGGCGGCGACGCCGTGACTGGCGGTCAGCTTTATCGCGGCTTCGAGTTCGGCGGTCGTCGCTTCGGCCCCGTTTGCGATGCGACGCGCGAAGGCCTGTAGCGCATCGGCGGCCTGCCTGGCGCCCTCGCCCTCGCCCGTGACGACGATCTCGCCGCCCTGGCTGTCGACGCGCACGCTGTCTTCTGCAAACGCCTGCTCGACCAGCTGCAGGTGCGAGTGCGCGGGTCCGCAGACATCACGCAGCAGCTGCGGATTGGCGACAGGAACGGTATGGCGGTGACCGCGCGCGGGCTTGGGTTTCGTCGTCACGCAGTCACCTCGGCCTTTACAAGGCGGCCCGTGAGGCTGGTCATCGTGGCGCCGACGATTTCAACTTCGGCGATGCGGTTGGCGAGATGTGCGCCGTTCTCGACATGGACGGACTGCATATAGGGCGAATAGCCGAGCACCTGCGCCTCGCGCTTGCCCTGACGCGAGAACAGGACGCTTAGCCTGCGGCCGATGGCGGCGGTGTTGAATGCCTGGGCCTGGCTATTGAGCAGCTGCTGAAGCCGGGCAAGGCGTTCTTCCTTCACATGTTCCTCGACCTGCAGCGACATGCCGGCCGCAGGCGTGCCGGGGCGCGGGGAATATTTGAACGAATAGGCCTGCGCGAAACCGACGGCCTCGACGAGTTTCAACGTACCCTCGAAATCCTTGTCACTCTCACCTGGGAAGCCAACGATGAAATCCGACGCCAGCGCGATGTCAGGCCGGGATGCGCGGACACGCTCGACGATTCGGAGATAATCGCTCGCCGCGTGCTGGCGGTTCATGGCCTTCAGGATGCGGTCGGAGCCTGACTGCACAGGCAGATGCAGGAAGGGCGCGAGCTGTTCGACGTCGCGATGCGCTTCGATCAGGTCGTCAGCCATGTCGCGCGGATGCGAGGTCGTATAGCGGATGCGCTCGACGCCGCCGATCTTCGCAACGTGACGGATCAGATCGCCGAGGCCCCACTCGCCGCCCCGCATGTCGTGCGCAGGCGCTGCGCCGTGCCAGGCATTCACATTCTGCCCTATAAGGACGATTTCCCTTACGCCGTTCCGCGCCAGTTCGCGCGCTTCGGCGATGACGGCGTCCGTACCGCGCGAGAACTCGGCGCCACGCGTGTAGGGCACGACGCAGAAGGTGCAGAACTTGTCGCAACCTTCCTGCACGGCGAGGAAGGCGGAGGGCCCGGAGACATCGCGTGTATTCGGCAGGGCGTCGAACTTTTCCTCTACCGCGAAATCCGTTTCGAGGACATCGCCGGTCTTGCGCGACAACCGCGCGATCATCTCTGGAAGCCGGTGATAGGATTGCGGCCCGACGACCATGTCGACGGCAGGCTCGCGGCGCATGATCTCTTCGCCCTCGGCCTGCGCCACGCAGCCGGCGACAGCGATGCGGAGGACGCCGCCACTTTCCTGTTTCAGCTCACGCAGGCGGCCAAGCTCGGAGAAGACCTTTTCGGTGGCCTTCTCGCGGATGTGGCAGGTGTTGATCACGACAAGTTCTGCCGCCTCGGGCGAATCCACGGGGGCATAGCCCAACGGTTTCAGCACGTCCCGCATCCTCTCGGAATCATAGACGTTGGCTTGGCAACCATAGGTCTTGATGAAGAGGCCCTTCGTGTTGGGCTTCTGGCTCGTGTCAGCCATGCGGCTTACTTCTTCTCGTCCTCGGCCAGGGGGACGCCATAGAGTTCGAGGCGGTGATCGACGAGGCGATAGCCAAGCTTGCGGGCGATCTCGACCTGCAGCTTCTCGATCTCTTCCGACTTGAACTCGACCACCTTGCCGTTCTTGGCGTCGATCAGGTGGTCGTGGTGTTCCTCTGGCGCCTCTTCGTAGCGGGAGCGGCCGTCACGGAAATCGTGGCGCTCGATGATGCCGGAGTCCTCGAACAGCTTCACGGTGCGATAGACCGTGGCCAGCGAGATGTTGGGATCGATGGCGGCGGCGCGGCGATGCAGTTCTTCTGCGTCCGGGTGATCGGCGGCCGTCGACAGCACGCGCGCGATAACGCGGCGCTGCTCCGTCATGCGCAGACCCTTTTCGACGCACCGTTGCTCGATCACACGGACCTCCTTCGTGAGACGTCCCGGGGTGAGCCGGATCGCCGGGGCACATATGCTGGTCAGCAGCGGTCCTGTCCACCGGCAGGACCGACCTTCCGGGACATGACCAGCGCATCAACAAGCCCTGCCTGGGTGCGATAATAGGCCTTCCGGACGCCGATTTCCATGAATCCAGATGATTTGTAGAGCCCGATCGCGGGAAGATTGTTGCGGGCAACCTCAAGAACCCAGCGTTCGAGCCCGCGATTCCGCGCCTCGGCGTCAAGCGCCTGGAAAATGCGCCTGCCCCATCCGGCGCGGCGGCCGGCCGGGTCTGTTGCGATGCTGAGGAGTTCGGCGTCCGCGCCCGCTTCGAGGGCAAGGCCGAATGCGACGGGTTCGCGTCCATCCGCGCCAAGGATCGCGATCCCTTCCTTCCGCGAGAGCCACGTCACGAAATCGTCGCGGCTCCAGCCATCCTCGAACGATGCGTGGTGCAGGCGCGACAGATCGGCGGCGTCAGCGGGTGTGGCGAGGCGTAGGCTCATGGCGCGCGCATCGGCTTTGCGTCGGGCTCGCGGACGTAGATGGGGCGCGCCGGCGGCAGGGCGCCTGTCAAGGCAGCGACATAGAGCGCAGCCGCCCGCGCAGACGGTTTTGCAGCGATGCGCGGGATCCCGTGGTCGGGAACGCCTTCGAGCCCGCCACAGAGGGCGTCGAATCCGCGCGGGCCGGTCTTGTACGCCGCAACGTCCTGCTCGCTGGCTTCATAGGGCGCAGCACGAGCATGGCCATCATCGATCAGCTGGGCCCACCAGGTGCGCTCCGGCGGGCGTCGCTTGGCCGGCAGGAGGCCCATCAGGACACCTTTGCGGGGCAACGCATCGAGCGCTTGAAGACTGCTCACGCCGACCGCGGGTTTGTCGAGCGACAGAGCAAGGCCTCGGGCGAAGGCGACACCGACGCGAACGCCGGTGAAGGATCCGGGGCCGACAATGACAGCGATCCGGTCTAGGCTCGAAAATGCCGTGCGGCTCTCGCGCATCAGGCGCCCGACGATGGGTGCAAGACGCGCGTCATGGCCCTGCTGCATGGGCTCGCTCAGTTCAGCAACGATAGCGCCATCAGCCACAAGCGCCACGTCGCAGGCGTCTCCAACCGTATTGATACCGAGGACAAGCATGGCGGGCTCTTATGCGCTCACCGGGCCTTGCGTCAAAGGATGCGGCAGGCTTCGTCAAAATCGAGCCGCGGCGCACGCGGGCGGATCCGCGTATCGTCGCCATGGCCGATATTGATCAGGAAGTTCGAGCGCCAGGACTTCATCACTGGATCGCCCATGAAGAACTCCCTGTCGACGCCCTCGCGACGGAAGCCGTTCATTGGTCCGCAATCGAGGCCCAGCGACCGCGCGGCGATCAGCAGGTAGGCGCCCATCAGCGTCCCGGACTGGATGGCGTTCCATTCAGCGTTGGCGGGATCGGCAAACCATTCCTTCGCGTTGGGCGCATGCGGGATCAGCTTGCCCAGATAGGCGGCAAAATTCATGTCGTAGGCGACGATCGCCGTATAAGGCGCGGCCATCGTCTGCTTGCGGTTGCCTTCATCGAGATGCGGCTCCAGCCGCGCCTTCGCTGCGGGCGAACGCACGAACAGGAAACGGCCCGGCGAGATGTTCGATGCCGTCGGCGCGATCTTGGCGAGGTCGTAGGTCGCACGGATCAGGACTTCGGGCGTTTCTTCCCCGGTCCAGCCGCGGCGCGTGCGGGCAGTGCGGAAGATCTGGTCGAGCGCGGCATCCTGGATCGGCTTGCCCATCAGGCGGCCGCCTCGACGGCCATCACTTCAGGAACATAGTGGCGCAGCAGGTTCTCGACGCCCTGCTTCAGCGTGAGCGTGGAGGACGGACAGCCCGAGCAGGCGCCGCGCATGGTGAGATGCACAATGCCAGTCTCGACATCGAAGCGCTTGAAGATGATGTCGCCGCCATCATTGGCGACGGCGGGGCGAACGCGGGTGGCGATCAGTTCCTTGATCTCGGCCACGATCTCGGCGGTTTCACCTTCATAGACGACATCATCCTCGGCGGTCGGCGCCTCGGACTTCGTCACATCGGCGATCACCGGCGCGCCGGAGACGAAATGATCCATGATGGCGGCCAGCGCCTGCGGCTTGATCACGGCCCAGTCGGCTTCGTCCGACTTGGTGATCGAGACGAAGTCAGCGCCGAGGAAGACGCCCTTCACGCCATTGAGCGCGAACAGCGCCGTCGCCAGCGGGGACGCACTCGCCTCTTCCAGCGAGATAAATTCGTAGGCCGTCGCCGGCGACACGTCGCGGCCGGGCAGGAATTTGAGCGTGGCCGGATTGGGCGTCGGCTGGGTCTGGATGAACATCGGAATTCGCCTGTTTCTACCCGCTAGATGGGGCCAAGCCCTGCTGCATGCAATGCGGCTTCAGCCCGCAAGACCGCCGATCTCATCGAGCTGGGCGTCGGTCAGGTCGCCGGGGATTACGGTTACCGCGATCGGGCGGGCCGCGATCCGCTTGCCTTTCGCCAGCCGGGAGACCAGCGGGCCCGGACTGCGCCCCGCCCCGGCCGCCAGGATCAGCATCCGGATGGACTTGTCCGCCTCGACCAGCTTGCGGATGGCGTCGACCGGCTCCTCGTCGCTGATGACCAGCTCGGCCTTCACGCCGACCCGCGTCTCGACAGCGTCTGCATGCCTGGTGGCCTTTAGGCGCGCCGAATCCAGCGCGTCCTGGCTGATATCCTTGTCCAACCCGATCCACCCCCCGAGGCCGGGCGATTCCGCGCAACGCAGAATGATCAGCCCGGAACCAACCGCCTTTGCGCGCATGGCGGCGTAGACCATCGCCTTCAGGCACTCCTCGGTCTCGTCGGAGACCGCGAGGAATTTTCGTGAAATAACGGTCATCTTGGCATCAGGCGCTGGGATGGGCGGCGGGTCAAGCCTGCCCCCGGCGTCGACGGCCTACTTCGACGCGCCGGCGGCGGGCGCAGCAGGCGCGGGTTGAGCAACCGGCGCCAGAGCGCTGGCGGCGGGGCTGAGCGAGGCTTCGAAAGCATCAGTCGCTTTCTGGGCCTGATTGATCAGGAAGCCCATCGACGTGGCGTGGTTGCCGAACAGCGATCCGTCCGGGTCGCCATTGAGCACGATGAGCGGGTGGAATTGCGCAGCCGCCTTCCAGGCTCCGAGCGCAGCCGTGCGGGCTTTCGCGGCTTCTGGAGTTTCCGGCCATTGCAGCGAGTCGAGAATCAGGAACGCCACCATTGCACGGGCTTTTGCAGCATAGACGGCGCGGGTGGCGTCTTCATCGATCGGGCTGCCACCGACACTCTTTGCGGACTCGGCGATCTCTTCCTGGCTGACGCCGGCCCATGCGTCGATCAGAGAGATCTGCTGGGCAACCTGTTGCGGCGTCGACATCGAGGCGACGTCACGGCGGCGCATGCGGCGATCATAATTGGTCAGCGCATCGCGTGCGGCGCGTAGCTGGATGCCGGTTGCGGACGAGGATACAAGGCGTGCAGCGGCTTCGAGATCCGGATCGGAATGACCGGCGGCGACCGCCTGCGTGTTCATCAGCTTGACGAAGTCGCCCAAGCTGCCGGCCAGCGCAGCCTGATAGGCCGGCTTGGCCGTGAGGCGCGCCATCGGCGACCAGGCCGGCGCATCGCTGGCCCAGCCGAGCTGGTCGAAATGTTTTTCCATGAGGGTGGCGGAGCCGCCGACCCAGGGCGCCGTCCAGTCGGCGCGATTCGAAAGGCCCGAAATGTTGGCGTCGCCGACATCGCTGGAAGCGATGACCATCGCCGGATAGGCGCTGACGGCGGCAACAACGATCGCCGCGTTGAACCACCAGCGGACATGTTGGAAGAAGGTCTTGCCGTGATGTTCGCCGGCATCGTGCTCGGCCGGAACGCTGGCGAGCTCGGCCTCGATGACATCGACGGTCTCTGGCTCGATCTTGCGAAGCGGAAACGGACGATCGGCCTCAGCGACCGTCTCGGTCGCCGGCGCGTCGTCTACCACGACCATGTCGCGGCGAAGTTTCAGCACGGACATCAGCCAGCCCCGGCTACCCGAAACGGACCCTGAATGGACCCGCCATTAACCTCAACCCAACAATCACTAATGTGGAGTTTACTCGACGCCCTACTGACCCATTGACGCATGATGGAACGCAACGGTCTCACTGCGTCCCGACTGTAGTTCGATTTGGATCGGAAATGTGGCGCCCTCGGCCAGCGGTTTTGGCCCAAAAACCATCAAATGCATGCCTTTGGGGCCAAATGTGACGGTCTCGCCGGCCGGCAGGTCGACGCTTTCCAGACGCTTCATGACGGTCTGGACGCCATTGCTCACGGATCCGTGCATCTCGACGGAATCCGCCTGGGGCGAAGAGACGCCGATGATTCGGTCAGCGATTTCCGATCTCACGGAAAAGTAGGCGACCCCGATGCCGGTGACGCCGAGCGGCGGGCGGTACTGAGCGTCGGTCACGGTGAGAGACGATCCGCCCTGCCCGCAGGCGGCGAGCGCAAAGGCCATGACGGCGAGGAGTTTCTTCAAGCCAGCCTCCGCAACTGCCCCATAAGATAGGAAGGCGATACGCTCGGCGGAATGCGCTCCGGGGTCGCTGGTTACGGCCGCCAGAAGCCGACCACGCGGCGAACTTCTTCCATGACGGGCGTCGCAATCGCCCGGGCGCGGTCGCCGCCATCGCGGAGGATCGCATCGACCTCGGCCGGATCGTTCATCAGGCGGCGCATGGTGTCGGCGACTGGTCCCAGCTTGGCGACGGCGAGATCCGCCAGCGCCGGCTTGAACTTCCCGAAGCCCTGTCCGCCGAATTCGTCGAGCACCTGCTGCTCGCTCTTGCCGTCGAGCACTGCATAGATGCCAACGAGGTTGGCGGCTTCCGCGCGGCCTTCGAGCCCCTTCACGTCCGAGGGAAGCAAGTCCGAATCGCTTGTCGCACGCTTGATCTTCTTCGCGATGTCGTCAGGCGTATCGAGCAGGTTGATGCGCGAGGCGTCGGACGGATCCGACTTCGACATCTTCTTCGAGCCGTCCTTGAGCGACATGATCCGGGCGCCAGGACCCTGATAAATCGGCTCGGGCAACGGAAAGAAACCGGGCGCGTTGAAGTCGCGGTTGAACTTGCCGGCGATGTCGCGGCTCAGTTCGAGATGCTGTTTCTGGTCCTCGCCCACGGGCACGTGCGTGGCCTTGTAGGCGAGGATGTCGGCGGCCTGCAGAACGGGATAGTCGAACAGGCCGACGGAGATGTTCTCCGCATCTTTGCCGTGGGTCTTTTCCTTGTACTGCGTCATGCGCTCGAGCCAACCCATGCGGGCGACACAGTTGAATATCCAGCCAAGTTCGGCGTGCGCCGTCACCGATGACTGCGCGAAGATGATCGACTTCCCCGGATCAACGCCCGCCGCGAGATAGGCGGAGGCGATTTCGCGCGTCTGGGCGGCCAGAAGTTTCGGATCCTGCGGCACCGTTATGGCGTGCAGGTCCACGACGCAGAAGATGCAGGGATACCGGTCCTGCATTGCGACGAACTTCACCAGCGCGCCAAGATAGTTCCCGAGATGGAGACTTCCCGACGGCTGGACGCCGGAGAAGACCCGTTGCGGGCCGGAATACTGAACCTTGGCATGCTCGGTCATGGTCGATCCTTCTGGCGCGGGGCTTTATCAGCCCTCGCCACCGCCCGGCAAGGCGACGCCCGGGGCGCCCTTTTCGCGGCGCAGCGCGCCCTTGATCTCGGCAAGCGTCACGGCGCGAAGCGCGAAGGCGGCCGCAGTGTAGATCACGACGCCGATCACGATGACCGCGATGACAGCTATTTCCTTGCGCAAGAACAAGGTCGCCAGCATCGGATACTGCCAGGCGCAGAAGCCCGCGAATACGCCCATGATCGCGCTGGCAAGGACCAGCCGGAGCATGCGCGACCAGACCGCCTGCCCCATCGCATAGACCTTTTCCCGCGCCAGCGTTCCGGCCAGCAGAAAGACGTTGACCCATGCCCCGAACGACGTGGCGATGCCGAGGCCAATGGCGCCGTCGCGTCCGACCGTCGGCAGCCAGTACCAGAGCGTCGCTCCCACCCCGATCGTGACGAAGACGGAGACGAGTGAGAACTGCATGGGCCGCTTGGACTTCTGCCGCGCGAAGAAGGGCGGCGTGAACACTTTTGCCAGCACGAAAGCTGGCACGCCCCACGCGAACTGGCGGAGCACCTCGGCCGTGCGCGCTGCGTCCGCGCTCGTGAACGCGCCGCGCGTGACCGTGGCGTCGATGATGAAGAACGGAATGATCAGTAGCGCGACTGTCGCTGGAAGCGTGAACGCCATCGAAAGGCCGATGCCGTCATCCATGGTACGCGACGCTGCGGCATGGTCGTTCTCGGCGAAGTGACGCGAGAGGCGCGGCACCAGGGCCAGGCCAACAGCCACGCCAATGAGGCCGAGGGGGAGCTGATAGAGACGGTCGGAGTTGTAGAGCACGCTGCGGGCGCCCGCGTCCGAACCCGACAGCGCCTGCGTCACCAGCGAACTCACCTGCAACGCGCCGCCGGCGATGGCGCCGGGTACGGCGATCGCAAGCATGCGCTTCACGCTTTTCGTCAGTTTCGGCAGGCTGATGCGGAGCTTCACGCCAAGCTTGCGCGCGCCCCACCACAGAAGCGTCGTCTGCAAAATTCCCGAGACCGTGACGGCTGAAGCTGCGATCTCCGCCGCCATGTGGCGATCCGGCACAAGAAACAGCGGAACGATGGTGCAGACATTGAGCAGGATCGGCGCTGCGGCTGTCAGGGCGAACCGCCCGAGCGTGTTGAGCACGCCAGACAGAAGCGAGGCCAGCGTCATGCAGACCAGATAGGGCATGGCCAGTTGAGCCATCAACGTCGCGGTCGCCAGCGTGTCCGGATCGTTGACGTAGGCCGACAGCAGGAACGGCATGATGAGCGGCATCGCCACCTCGATGGCGATCGTGACCAGCGCCACGACAGTCAGGATGAACGCCATCGCCTGCGAGGCCATCCGGTCGGCCGCATCGGCGCCTTCGATTGCGCGCGCCGCGGCGAACACTGGCACAAAACCCTGTGCGAAAGCGCCTTCCGCGAACAGGCGGCGGAACAGGTTGGGCAACATCTGGGCGGTCGCCCAGCAATCCATCAGCGGGCCCTGGCCGCCGAACCGGTAGTTCAGCGCCAGGTCGCGCACGAAGCCAAGCATGCGGCTGCCCAGCGTAAAGAAGGTCTGCACGAAGACGTTGCGGGCCAACGACATGGGTGATCCGGGGCTATCGGTCGAACGAGGCCGGCGCGCGCGCCAGCGTGTGGGCCGGGATACGTGGCGCGTTGGGCGCGTGAGAGCGCAACACTTCCACGAGACGCGTCGTCAGCGGCTCGTCCATTTCGGGCGGCATTACCCCTCCGGCCGGGAGCATTTCGACGTAGAACACGTCATGGACGCGCTCGCCATAGGCGCCGACGTGTGCGGAACGGATCGAAAGCTTCGCATCGGCCAACTCGCGGGCGATGTCGTAGAGAAGGCCCGGACGGTCGCGGCCCGAAACCTCGATGACGGTCGAGTCTGTCGACGCTGTGCGGTCAATGAGGACCGTCGGCGAGATGATGAAGGCCGCGTGGCGGCGGCTGGCGGCCGGGGCCTTGCCAGGGCGTTTGACGCCCTCGCCGCCGATGGCGGCAGCCCGAAGGTCGGCGATCAAGCGCTCGAGGGCGTGTGGATGGTCGCTGCCAACCGGTTGGCCGCGGGAATCCTGCACCTCGAACACGTCGAGCACGCGATCATCACCCGCTTCATAGAGGTGAGCCGCAACAATGTTGGCGCCCGCCGCGCTGAGCGCGCCGCAGAGATCGGCGAACAGGCCGGGGCGGTCCGGCGCCGAAACGATGATCTCGGTCGTCGACCTCGCGGCATCCACGTTGGAAGCTACCGTAACCGGCTGACCGCCGCCCTTCCCAAGCGCTGCCGCATGACGCGCCTGGGCTTCGGGTGTAAAGCTGGTCCAGTAGGCGGCCTCGACCGCCGCAAGTTGCGGCGTCGGACCGATACGGTCGGCGAGAAGCGCGCGCGCCGCCTCCGCGCGATCGGCGAGCTGAGCGCGAACGCTGTGTTCGTCAGTCCGGCCGCCGCGCAGGGCGGCTTCGGTGGCGTAGTAGAGATCGCGCAGCAGCTGGCCCTTCCAGCCATTCCAGACGCCGGGGCCGACCGCGCGAATGTCCGCAACGGTGAGGATGAGCAGAAGGCGCAACCGTTCGAGGTTGCCGACGCGCTCGGTGAATTTCGCGATGGTCTGTGGATCGGAGATATCGCGGCGCTGGGCGGTATCGCTCATCTCAAGGTGGTTGCCGACGAGCCAGGCGACAAGTTCGGCTTCGTCTTCGGCGAGGCCAAGGCGCAGCGCCGCAGCCCGCGCCTGCTTGGCGCCTTCGATCTGCTGGTCGCCTTTGCCCTTCCCCGTGTCGTGCAACAGCATTGCCAGATAGAGTGCGCGCCGATGCTGGATCTTCGGGAAGAGTTCGGTCGAGAGCGGATGAAGATCCTTTTCCGCGCCGCGCTCGATGTCGTGGATCGTCTCGACCGCCTTCAGCGTGTGCTCGTCCACCGTGAAATGGTGGTACATGTTGAACTGTGTCTGGCCGACGATGCGGCCGAACTCCGGCAGGAAGCGCCCCAGCACGCCGGCCTCGTTCATCAGCGGCAGGATGCGGTTTGAATGGTTCTTGCCGCAGACGATGTCGAGGAACATGGCGCGGGAATCATCGTCCACGCGCGCCTGTCGCGTCAGCGCCCACAGCGAGCGGCGCGCCGCCGTCATCGCCTCAGGGTGGATATCGACGTCACGTTCGTTGGCAAGCCAGAAGAGGCGGATCAGCTTGCGGGTGTCCGACACGAACATCTCTGGATCGGTGATGGTCAGACGGCCGCCATCGATCGCGAAGCCCTGCTCCTTGAGCGGCTTGGCGGCTGCGGCCGGAATGAGGCGGGGGCGACCGCCAGGGCGCTTCTTCTCGTCGACCTCGAGCTTGGCGCAGAGGATGCGGGTCAGTGCGCCGACCTCCTTCGCCGCGAGGAAGTAGCGCTTCATGAAGCGCTCGACCGACGTGACGTTATGGCGGGCGGTGTAGCCCATGCGCGTCGCCATCTCGGGCTGCAGGTCGAATGAGAGACGCTCCTCCGCCCGGCCGGTCAGAAAATGGAGATGGCAGCGCACAGTCCAGAGAAAGCGAGCCTCGCGCAGGAAGATCGCCTTGTCGGCCGGCGTGAAGGCCGAGTTGTCGAGCACTTCCTGGAGATTGGCGCCGCCATGAATGTATTTGGCGAGCCAGAACAGTGTCTGCAGATCGCGCAGCCCGCCCTTGCCGTCCTTCACATTGGGCTCGACGCGATAGCGCGAGTCGCCCTCGCGCGCGTGGCGGTCGGCGCGTTCCTGCAGCTTTGCCGCAACGAACTCTGCGCCACGTCCCGCGATCACATCCTTCTGGAAGCGTTCCGTCAGCTTGTCGTAGACGCCACGGTCGCCGAACAGGAAGCGCTTGTCGAGGATGGCCGTGCGGATCGTCACGTCTTCCTTCGAGAGCTTCACGCACTCGTCGATCGTGCGGAAGGCGTGGCCGACCTTGAGGCCCATGTCCCACAGCGCATAGAGCATGTATTCAATGACGCTCTCAGCCCAGGCTGTCTGCTTGTAGTTACGCACGAACAGCAGGTCGACATCGGAAGATGGCGCGAGCACGCTGCGTCCATAGCCGCCGACGGCGACGACCGCCATGCGCTCCGCCTCGGTCGGATTGTGAGCGCGAAAGATGTGGACGACCGTGAAATCGTAGAGCGCCGACAGCGCCTCATCCATCACGGCCGACAGAAGACCGGCCGTGTCGAGGCCGTCCGCCCCCTCCTCCAGCCGCTCCTGCGCGATCATGCGGCCACGGAACAGGGCGGCATGGATGAGGTCGAGCGCGCGCTTGCGCTGGGCGACGGGGTCGGAGCCGTTGTCGAGCGCCGCCGCGGTCAGCTGGATGCGCAGCTTGCGACCGTCGACGATGTCGGCAATGCGCCAGGGGCCGGGCTTGGGCTGGCCGGGCCGGATGGTCTGGGGCTGGTCGTGTGCCGGTTCGGCGTCGATCATGTCGCGATCTCTAGCCGTGTTTTGCGCACTGCAACAGGGCGATAAGGCCGTGATTCCACGGCCGGAACTGCCGAATTCCGGCGAAACGCCTTCAGGCCAGGGCCGATTGCCCGCCGGGCGGGCGCAGGGCAGGTTCGGAGACGAGGAAGAGCTGGGGCCGGAAGTTGGACGTCAACCCTCTCGAACTTGCCGCCACGCTGGTCACGCTGGCCTGCGTGATCCTCGGCGTGAAGCGCAATCTCTGGCAGTTCCCGGTGGGAATTGTCGGTACGGCGCTGTTCTTCGTCGTGGTGCTGCAGGCAGGCATCTACGCCAACGCGGCGCTGCAGGTGTTCTTCGTCTTCGTTCAGATCTATGGCTGGTGGTACTGGCTCCGCGGCGCAAAGGGACAGCGCCCGCGTATCCGCAGCGCGAAACCGTTCGACGTGATCCTGTCGGTCATCATCGCCATCTTCGCCGCATGGGCGGGCGCGTGGGCCTTGACGGAGTGGACCGACTTCGATCTCGCCTTCACCGACGCCGTCACCCTGTCGGTCAGTATCGTCGCGCAATACCTGCTCGACCGGAAGTATCTCGAGACCTGGCCCGTCTGGCTGATCGTCAATGTGGCGTCGGTCTACCTCTATTCGAGCGCAGGCATGTGGCTGTTCACGGCGCTCTACGTATTCTTCTTCTTCAACGCGTTCTGGGGCTGGTGGGAGTGGCGCAAGGAGATGCGCGGCTATTCTGATGCGACGAGCCCCGCATGAGCTTCCTTTCGAAACCCAAACGCGGCTTTGTACTCGGCAAGTTCATGCCGCCGCATATCGGCCACGTGTATCTCTGCGACTTTGGACGCGCCTATGTCGATGAACTGACCATTCTCGTCTGCTCGCTGCCGGATGATCCGATCCCCGGGAAGCTACGCTTCCAGTGGATGAAGGAGCTATTCCCGGCGGCGCGCGTGATCCATTGCGAAGAAATCCTGCCGCAGGTTCCGGAGGATGATCCCGAGAATTTCTGGCCGCTGTGGAACAGCGTTCTGCAGCGCTATCACCCCGAGCCGATCGACATCATCTTTGCCTCGGAACCCTACGGCCACAGGCTCGCCGCCGAAGCCGGGGCGCGATTTGTGCCCGTGGATGAAGCGCGGACGGCGTTTCCGATCTCGGCAACCGCGATCCGCAACGACCCCTATCGCAACTGGCAATTCCTGCCCGGCCCGGTACGGCCCTACTACCTCAAGCGCATCACGCTGTTCGGCGCGGAATCGACGGGAAAGACAACACTATCGGCCCAACTGGCGCGCCATTACGAGACCGTCGTTGCGCCCGAGTATGGTCGCTTCCACACCGAGGCCTTCGGCGCGCGCGCAACCACGCCAGAAGACATGCGACAGATCGTGATGGGGCATCTTGCCGGCGTGGCCGCCGCATCGTTGCGCGCCAACCGTGTGCTGATCGAGGATACGGATCCGGTGCTCACCGCTGTCTGGTCGGATACGCTTGCGGGCTCGCGCGATCCCTGGTTCGACACCTATCGCGACTACCCGGACCTCTATCTTTTCTGCGATATCGACCTGCCCTGGGTCGACGACGGCACGCGCTATTTCCGCGACCCTGCCGTGCGCCGAAATTTCCATCGCGCCTGCGAACGCGAACTCATGACGCGCGGGGTGAAGTTCATCCGCATCCAGGGCACGCCCGAGCAGCGCCGCGCGAAAGCCATCGAGGCCGTCGACGCTCTGCTCCGCCCGCTCGCCTGAAAAGCAAAACCGGCCAGCTGGGGGAGCAGCTGGCCGGTCATTGGCTGGGATCAGTAGAGGCTTGGGAGAAGGTTCAGGCAACTCCGCCGCCGGTGAACGCCGTCGCGATCACGTAGAGCACAGCCGAAACACTGCAGAGGGCGATGGCCATGGAGCCAAGGAAGTTCACGCCGTCGAGCTTCGTGGGTTTGATCAGACCGTTCATAGTTTTTCTCCGTTTCTTGGTTTTCCGACTGCGCCTTCTGTGTGCCAGCCGGTCGTCTTCTGGGGTTAGGGGTTAGGCGATACCGCCGCTCATCAGGACATAGAGGGCGAGTGCGACGCTCGAGAAGGCGATCGCCAGCGAGCCGAGGAAGTTCACGCCATCGAGGTTCGTTTGCTTGATCAGACCGTTCATTTTCGTTCTCCGTTTCTTGTTCTGGTCGGCTGCGCCTCTTGGTGGGCCTCGCCGTTGAACGGATTGTTTGCAACCGCCGTGCCAGACTTTCTTAACTGTACCAGTGATTGTTTTTATTGGATTTTCGGCGTGAAGACGCCTGAGGCTTCACACTTTGGAGGCGCATTTCACCGCCTGAGTGGCGGATTTCGCCGCCGATGTGGCGGATTGTGCTAGGTGAGTTTCTTGAGCTTGTAGACCAGCTCCAGCGCCTCTCTGGGCGTGAGCGTGTCGGGGTCCAGCGCCTTCAGAAGCTTGTCGGCCTCCGAGGGCTGACGCTCCTCGACCGGGACGGGAGCGAAGGCTGCAAACAGCGGCAACTCCTCGAGACGCTTGGCGCCGCCTTCTTTCGCTTCGAGCTTCTTGAGCACCGCTTCGGCCCGGCGCACCGCGGCGGCGGGGAGGCCGGCGAGCTTGGCGACCTGCACGCCGTAGGAACGGTCGGCGGGGCCGGGCTTCACCTCGTGCAGGAAGACGAGGTCGCCTTTCCATTCCTGCGCCCGGAGACTGGCGTTGGCGCAGGCGGCGAGCGTGTCCGACAGGCCGGTGAGCTCGTGATAGTGCGTTGCGAACAGGGCGCGGCACTTGTTGACCTCGTGCAGGTGCTCGACGGCAGCCCAGGCTATAGCGAGGCCATCCCAGGTCGAGGTTCCCCGGCCGACCTCGTCGAGGATGACGATGGAGTTCGGCGTTGCCTGATTGAGGATCGCGGCCGTCTCGATCATCTCGACCATGAAGGTGGAGCGTCCACGCGCGAGATCGTCCGATGCGCCGACGCGCGAGAAGACACGATCTGCGAGACCAAGCCGCAGCTTGCGCGCGGGCACGTAGCACCCGGCCTGAGCGAGGATGGCGAGCAGCACATTCTGGCGCAGGAAGGTGGATTTACCCGCCATGTTCGGGCCGGTGATCAGCATCAGGCGCGGACCCGCCGTCCCCATCGCATCGAGCCGACAATCGTTCGCGGTGAAGCCCTGCCCCGTCGCGCGCAGCGCCGCCTCGACGACGGGATGCCGCGCGCCCTCCGCCTCGAACACCGGCTTGTCGGCGATCTCCGGCCGCACGGCGGAAACCTCCGCCGCCCATTCGGCGTTGGCGGCGGCAATGTCGAGACGCGCGAGGCCATCTGCCACCATCGCCAGCTCCGGCCCCAGCGCATCGGCTTCGGCGATGAAGCGATTGAAGATGTCGAGTTCGCGGGCCAGCGCCTCGCCGTCTGCGCGACTGATCCTGGCTTCAAGCTCATTGAGCTGCGTTGTCGAGAAGCGCATGGCGTTGGCCATGGTCTGGCGATGGATGAAGATCGACGCCAGCGGCGGCTTCATCAGTGCATCCCCATGCTTCGCGTTCACCTCGATGAAGAAGCCCAGCACGTTGTTGTGCTTGATGCGAAGGCCGGAAATGCCTGTCTCGGTTGCGTATTCGACTTCCAGTCGAGCAATGATGGCGCGAGCATCTTCCTTCAGCGTTCGCGTCTCGTCGAGAGCGGGGTCATAGCCCTGCGCGATGAAGCCGCCGTCGCGCGCCTGCACGGGAAGCTCGCGCGCAAGGGCGGCGTTTACTTGCTGGGCGAAGGCGGCGAGGCGCGGCTTGTCCGCCAGCGTCAGCGCCGCGCAAGCGGAGGCGATCTCTGCGGGAGGCTGGTCCTGCCTCGACAGGTCGGCGCAGATCTGTTCGCCAACCGACAGGCACGCCGCCAGCGCCGCCAGATCGCGCGGTCCGCCACGGCGCAGCGACAGGCGCATGCGCGAGCGTTCAAGATCGCTGGCGCGCTTCAGCGCATCGCGCGCGAAATCACGACGCTCGGAAGCGTCGAGGAAGAAGGCAACTGCGTCGAGGCGGCGCTCGATCTCGGCGGCGTCGCGTGACGGGCGGCCAAGTCGGAAGGCCAGGAGGCGCGCGCCTGCCGCCGTCACGGTCCGGTCAATGGAGGCGACAAGCGATCCCTGCCGCTGGCCACGGGAGGACTTCTCGATCTCGAGGCTGGTGCGTGTGGCCGGGTCGATCGCAAGGAAGGCGTCGGGCGCGGAACGGAGCGGCGGATCAAGCCGCGCCTGTCCTCCCGCCTGGGTCAGCGCGAGATAGTCGAACATGAGAGCGCAGGCGATCAGTTCGGCGCGGGAGAAGGTTCCGAACCCGTCCAGCGTCGAGACGCCGAAGGCCGCCTTCATCACCCGCTCGCCCAGCCTGGCGTCGGCGCGCGCATCGGGCCGGGGCGTCAGCGTCAAGCCCTGTGTCGCGCGGGCGACATCGGCGTGGGACATGACGCTGTCGGCGACGAGGACTTCGCGTGGGCCAACCGCTGACAGCACATCATCGAGAACGGCGGGCGAAAGATTGAACACCTCGAACCGGCCGGTGGAGACATCAGCGATCGCGAGCGCTGCTTCGCGACCGCCGCCTGCGATCCCAATGGCCGCCAGGCTGTTGGCGGAACGCGCCTCGAGCAGAGCTTCCTCGGTAATCGTGCCCGGCGTGACCACCCGGACGATCTCGCGCCGGACAACGGCCTTGGAGCCGCGCTTCTTGGCCTCGGCTGGATCTTCCGTCTGCTCGCATACGGCGACACGATGGCCGGCCTTGATCAGGCGGGCGAGATAGCCTTCGGCGGCATGATAGGGCACGCCCGCCATCGGGATGGGTTGGCCATTATGCTGGCCGCGGAAGGTCTGTGTTATGCCCAGCACCTGCCCTGCCAGGACCGCATCGTCGAAGAAGAGTTCGTAGAAATCGCCCATCCGGAAGAACAGCAGCGCATCAGGATGATTGCGCTTCATGTCGAGATATTGGGCCATGAATGGCGTCGCGCCCTCGGTTGAGGGCGAGGTTTGAGCAACTTCTTGCTCGCCAGACGTGGAATCGCGCCCCTTCACGCTTGATTCAAACCCCGTTTGCGGCTGAATGCCCGCCTGCCTCGCCCAGCCCTGACTTCTCTGGCGAAGCCCCTGCCTAGTGACCCAAGCGTTCGCCCTCAAGCATAAAAGCCCCAGCCCCTTAGATGACCTCCAAACGCCCCAGTTTTACCGACGAAGAAGCGCTGGCCTTCCACCGCTATCCACAACCCGGAAAGCTGTCGGTGACGCCGACCAAGCCCATGGCGACACAGAAGGACCTGTCCCTCGCCTATTCGCCGGGCGTAGCCGTGCCGGTGCTCGCCATCGCGAAGGACGCGAACCTTGCCTACGACTACACCTCGAAAGGCAACATGGTGGCCGTCATCTCGAACGGCACGGCGATCCTCGGCCTCGGCGATCTTGGGCCGATGGCGTCCAAACCGGTCATGGAAGGCAAGGCGGTCCTCTTCAAGCGCTTCGCCGACGTGGACTCGATCGACATCGAGGTGGATGAGAAGGACCCGCAGAAATTCATCGAGTGCGTGCGCGCCATCGGATCGACCTGGGGCGGCATCAACCTCGAGGACATCAAGGCGCCGGAGTGCTTCATCATCGAGAGCGAGCTGCGCGAGAAGCTCGACATCCCGGTGTTCCACGACGACCAGCACGGCACGGCGATCATCGCAACAGCCGGCTTGATCAACGCGTGCGAGGTCACGGGCCGCAAGCTCAGCGACGTGAAGGTCGTCATCTCCGGCGCAGGCGCGGCCGGCCTCTCCGTCGCCGGCCTCATCCGCCATCTCGGCGTCAAGCGTGACAACATCCTGATGTGCGACCGCCAGGGCGTCATCTATGAAGGCCGCACCGAAGGCATGGACCAGTTCAAGTCCGCCTTCGCCGTGAAGACCAAGAAACGCACGCTGGCCGAAGCGTTCGAGGGCGCGGACGTGTTCATGGGCCTGTCGGCCAAGGGCGCGGTCAGCAAGGCCATGGTGAAATCCATGGCCAAGAATCCCATGGTCTTCCCGATGGCGAACCCGGACCCGGAGATCACGCCGGAGGAAATCCGCGAAGTCCGCTCCGACGCCATCATCGCAACGGGCCGATCGGATTATCCAAACCAGATCAACAACGTGCTCGGCTTCCCCTACATCTTCCGCGGCGCGCTCGATGTTCGCGCGCGGACGATCAACGAGGAGATGAAAGTCGCGGCCGCCAAGGCGCTGGCGCAGCTGGCGCGCGAGGACGTGCCGGATGAAGTCGCCGCAGCCTACGCCGGCGCGCGTCCGACCTTCGGCCCCGACTACATCATCCCTGCCCCGTTCGACCCCCGCCTGATCTGGTATGTGCCGCCGCTCGTCGCGCAGGCCGCGATGGACTCAGGCGTCGCCCGCAAGCCCATCGCCGACATGCAGGCCTATCGCGACGCGCTCGCGCAGCGCCTCGATCCGGCGGCCAGCTTCCTGCAGCGCATCTACGGCAAGGTTCGCTCGGAGAAGCCCAAGCGCATCGTGTTTGCGGAGGGCGAGGAGCCGGCCGTGATCCGTGCGGCATGGCAGTTCAAGACGCAGGAACTGGGCGAGCCCATCCTCGTCGGCCGCGAGGAACAGGTGACGCGCTCGATGCAGCTGATCGGCCTGCCGGTCGGCGAGCTGACGATCGTCAATGCGCGCGTGTCGGACCAGAACGAGGCTTACACATCGTTCCTGTACAATCGCCTGCAACGTCAAGGCTATCTGCAACGCGATGTGCAGCGCCTGATAAACCAGGATCGCAACGTATTTGCAGCCTGCATGGTCGCACTTGGCCATGCCGACGGCCTGGTGACTGGCGTGACACGCAACTATGCGACGTCGCTGTCGGACGTTCTGCTGGCGATTGACGAGGGCGACGACGTGCGCCCGATCGGCGTGTCGATCGTGATCGGGAAGCAGGGACCGATGCTGATTGCGGACACCAGCGTCACGGAAATGCCGGAGGCCGAAGACCTCGCGCAGATCGCCCTTTCGGCGGCGCGAGGAGCGCAAAAGCTCGGCTTCACGCCAAGGCTGGCCTTCCTGTCATACTCGACATTCGGCAACCCCCCGGGCGAGCGCATGCAGAAAGTGCGCGATGCGGTCGCGATGCTCGATGCCAAGGGCAATGTTGGCTTCGAGTATGATGGTGAAATGGCCGTCGACGTGGCGCTGCATCCGGAAGCGCGGCGGCTCTATCCGTTCTGCCGCCTGACCGGTCCCGCGAACGTGCTAGTGATGCCGGCGATCCACTCGGCCGCAATCTCGACCAAGATTGCAGCGGCGCTGGGCGGGGCGACGGTATTGGGTCCACTGCTTGTTGGCCTGAAATCGTCGGTGCAGATCGCACAGCTCGACGCCACCGCGCAGGACATCGTGAACCTGGCGGCGTTCGCGGCTTTCAATACCAACGGTTGATCCGCCCTATTCGGCGGGTTGTGGCGTCGCTGCGTCTGTCTTGGGCAGGCGCGACTGGCGCCACCATTCCAGCGCGGACAGCGCTACCGGGATGAGGCCGATCCCAGCGGTTAGCACAAAGACGTAGGCGAAGCCGTCGCTTTCGATGAGCGCGCCAAGCCACGGACGGCCGAGCTGTCCCACGAGCATGGTGAGAGAGCCGAGCAGCGCGGCCTGAACGGCGGCATACTTCGGATTGATCATCGAGGTGAGGTAGGCGAGGTAAACCACGCTCGCGAAGCCGACGGCAAGGTTCTCGCCAAGGATCGCAATCGTCAGGCGCGCCATGCGCAGCTGGTTTTCCCCGAACGCGCCGAACAGCGCATCGAGATGCGTCAAGGCGAGGAACGTATCCATGCCCGGCGCGCCGCCGGCGAGATCCGCGAACAGGAGATTCGTGGCGGCAGCGAGCATGGCGGCGACAACCAGCGCCGGCATGCGGCCAATGAATTTCAGCAGCAGGCCGCCTCCGGCGATGCCAGCGATGATTGCGACGACGCCGATCATCTTGGAAGCAAACGCCACTTCGGTCGCTGTATGCCCAAGCGCGCCATGCTCCGCGCCCATATAGAATGGATAGGCGAACGAACCCCAAATGTTATCCGCGAAACGGTAGGACAGGATGATCGCAAGTGCGAGCAGCGCGACCCAGCGCAGCCGTTCGATGAGATCGATCATTGGTTCGATGACTGACCCGAAGAGGCCGTCGGACGTCGCCTGCAACCAATCCGGCAGCTTCGGCCCCGGCGCCGCATCGGCTGCACGCGGCTTGCGGAACCAGATAAGCCAGACTGCGCCCAGCGCCGGGCCCAGCACAGTCGCCGCGACGATGAGCGGGCCCATCGTCAGCGTGAACGGTCCGGCCTTCGACGTTTCCGGATGCAGGAGCGAGTCGATCATGAAGGAGCCCAGCGTCCAGAACGCCCAGAGCCAGCCAAGCGACACGAGACCCACGACGATATTCCGGCCCGTCCGATCGAAGCGACGTTCGGTTTCTGCTTGTGCCGCCTTTGCAGAGACGCCGGCATGCTGCGGCTCGGGCGCGATGATCGAACCGACAAGCGTCAGACCCATGATCAGCGCCAGAACGACGATGACGACGTTCCAGCTCATATGGTCGGACAGGATCAGCGCTCCTGCCCCGCCAACGAAGGCGGCGCTGCGATAGCCGGCCTGAACCAGCGTCGAGAGTGCGTCGATGTCTTCCTTGTCGCGCGCGGTCTCGATCCGCCAGGCGTCGAGCACGATGTCGAATGTCGCCGAGACGAAGGACGCCAGCACGGCGAGGCCGGCGATGGCGAGGAGGTTCGTGGTCGGGTCCAGCGTCGCGAAGCCGAGCAGCAGCAGGACCTGGATTGCCTGCAGCGGCAGGAACCAGCCGCGGCGCAGACCATAGCGCGCAAAGAACGGGGCGGCCGTGCGATGCAGCGCGGGCGACCAGAGAAATTTAAACGAGTAGGCCAACGCCGACCACGACAGGATGCCGATAGTGGCCGTGGAGACGCCTTTGGCTGTGAACCATGCGGCGAGCGTTCCACCCACCACTGTGAACGGCAGGCCGGAGGCGAATCCCAGCATCAGCATTGCGAGGCGGCGACGATCGTTGAAGATTGACGGCTTGCGCGCCTTGGGCGCCGCATCCGCGCTGATCGCGGCGTCGGTCATTCGGCGGCCTGCTTTCTCTGCTGCGCCCAGTGGTTGGCGAGATCCCGCAGGCGCGGCGGGTCAATGGGCTTGGAGGCGAGCTGCGAGACGCCAGCCTCGCGGGCGCGGTCTTCAAGCTCCGGATCTATGTCGGCGGTGAGCGCGACGATCGGCGTATCGGACGCGGGACCTTCAAGGCGGCGGATGCGCCGCGTCGCCTCGAGACCATCCATCACCGGCATGCGAATATCCATGAACACCACGGAATAATGCGTTTCCGCCATCCTTTCCAGCGCCTCAGCGCCGGTTCCAGCAGTGTCGACACGGAAGCCCGCAGCCGTGAGCGCGGAACGCGCCAGCAGCGCGTTGACGGCGTTGTCGTCGGCGATGAGGACGTTGCCAGCCTCGCCTGGCTTCTTCCGCTCGTCGCGCGGCGCAGGCTGTTCGGCGCCCGCGAGCGTCAGGCCGACGCGCTCGACGATGGAAGCAGCGCGCAAGGGGCGGATGAGATAGCCGGCGCAACCCAGCTCGCGGAATGTTTCAAGGCGCGAACGATCGCGGGGGCGCAGCACGACAAGCGTTCGTTTCCTGCTGGCAATGGCTTCGATGTGAGCGGGCGGCAACGCCGCATCCAGGATGACAAGATCGGCGTCCGCCATGTCGGCGACGATCTGCGCATTGCCAAGAGCGAGCGCGGTGATGATGGCGAAGCGCGAGGCGGGCGGAAGGTCCATTGCAATGCGCAGCGGCCGCCTCGAACGCACGCGCGGCGCGGCAGGCGGTTGCGGTCCGGCCTCAAGCGGGAGATCGACCACGAACATGGAGCCACGGCCCCAGGCGGACGAGACGCTGATCTTACCTTTCATCGCATCGACCAGGCGGGCGACGATGGCAAGGCCGAGCCCGACGCCGCCATCGCGGCGCGCATCAGCGGCGCTGACCTGGCTGAAGGCGTCGAACAGTCGCGCGCGGGCATGTTCGGGAACGCCGGCGCCGGTATCGCGGATGACAAGCTGCAGGCCCTGCCCGGTCTCGCCGGGGCGCGCCTCGATCAGCACGGCGCCTGCTTCGGTGAATTTCACGGCGTTGCCGGCGAGGTTGAACAGGATCTGGCGCAGGCGGCCAGCATCGCCGATCATGCGGGCGGGCAGTTCGGGGTGGACGATTGCCGCTATGTCGAGCCCGGCGGAGTGGGCGCGCGGAGCGAGGAGTTCGGCGACGTCCTGCACAAGGTCGGACGGATCGAAAGGCGCAGCGTCGAGCGGGATATCGCCCGCCTCCATGCGCGAGAAGTCCAGCACGTTGTTGAGCAGGTCGAGCAGGCGCGCGCCGGATTTGCGGATGGCGCCGGCATAGTCGCGCTGGGCCGGCGTGAGCTCGGTTTCTTCCAGCAGCGCGGCCATGCCGAGAATGCCGTTGAGCGGCGTCCTGATCTCGTGGCTGACAGCGGCGGTGAAACGATGCGCGGCGTCAGGCTCCTCGCGCAGGTCAGCGGTAGCGAGGCGGACGCCGGCGATGGGGGCGGAGATGCGCCAGGAGCGGCCGGCAGAATCGACGAGCTGCGAAGCGATCGGCGCGGCGGGAAGATCGAACGGCGCTTTCATGCCAGCGGTCAGGCCTGAGAGCGGGCTCGCGGCGATCACGCGGCCGGTCGAACTGATCGCGAGGGCGGCGCCTCGCCAGCCACGCGCAGTGGCCGACAGGATTTCGGCCGCCGAAGCTTCGGACGTCGTGTCATTCGCTGGCTGATGGCGAACCGGTTCGGTCATTGCCGCGACCCTGTGGGGATGCTGCTGACCAGACGATTAACGAAGCGCGCTGGAGGCCCGGAAAGCCTGTGTTTCTGCAGGTTTTTTGCGTCAGGCGATGAGGCCGGACGCCTTCGCGGGACGCGCAGGTTCCGGGGGCGGATCGTTCATCGCCGGCGCCAGAAAGTTCCTCACCATCCTCAACGCCATGATCCGCCTGGGACATCACTCTAACGCGCATCGCATAAAGACAGTTGCTGAGGCGGTCGGGAGCCCGGCGGTCCCTTATTTCACGCGCTTCTCGATCACGTCCCACAGCTTTGCTATGGCGTCGACGCCGCTGAGGCGTTTGAGGGCGCGGGCGCCTGTCGGGGACGTGACGTTGATCTCGGTCATCATGCCGCCGATGACGTCGATGCCCACGAAGAGGAGGCCGCGCTTCTTCAGTTCGGGGCCGATGCGGGCGCAGATTTCCTTCTCACGCACGGAAAGTTCGGTGGCTTCCGCCGTGCCGCCAACGACGAGGTTGGAGCGGATGGCGCCGGTGGGCGGCTTGCGGTTGATGGCGCCGACGGGTTCGCCGTCGATGAGCAGGATCCGTTTGTCGCCCTCGCTGACGGCGGGGAGGAAGGCCTGCGCGATGAAGGCTTCCGGGGCCATCTTGTTGAAGAGGTCGACAATGGCTTCGAGATTGCCGTCGTCGCGGGAGACTTTGAGCACCCCTGCCCCGCCATGGCCGTGCAGCGGCTTCAGCACGACGTCGCCATGGCGCTCGCGAAATTCGCGCACGCGGGCGATGTCGCGCGTGATGAGCGTGGGCGGCTGAAGATCGGGGAAGAGAAGCGGCAGGACTTTTTCCGGCGACGAGCGCACGCCGGCGGGATCATTGACCACCAGCGTCTCGTCCGTGACGAGTTCGAGCAGGTGCGCGGCGGTTATGTAGCCCATGTGGAAGGGCGGGTCCTGTCGCATCAGGACGACGTCGGCGTCGCGGCGCAGGTCGATGAGTTTCGCGGCTTCGAAGGTCGCGTGCGGCGTCTGACCGGGGAAGACCTTGGCGGGGCGAGCGTAGGCCAATATCGCGCCTGAGTCATAGGCGAGGTCGCCGACGCCGTAGACGAAGACCTGGTAGCCGCGTTTCTGCGCTTCCTCGATCATCATGAAGGTGCTGTCGCCGGCGGGATTGATGGACTCCAGCGGGTCCATCTGGACGGCGATACGAAGGGACATGAATGCGCTCCAGCCTGCGCACCTTACCTAGGTTGCCCGGCCCTCAGGCGCAATCTTTCGCCCATCAGTCAGGGTCGTTCAATTCCGCGGCGGCGGCAGGGGCGAACTTTGCAGGCCGCCACTGTTGTTGGAGCCCGGGGGCGGCGTGGCGCCCGGGGCGTAGGGGTCGGTGTATTGCGCGCGCGTGGTGGGGGTCGTCTGCACGATCGGCGCGGGCGTGCCGGAGGCAGGGGCGAGCTTGATCGCGCCAGGCGTCGTATCGACGGCGACGGGCCGGCCCTGCTGGTCGGACGGCGGGGCGGCGGCGACGGAGATGTCCGGCGGTGGCTGGCCGCGCTCACGCATCTTCACGTACGAGATCACCTTGGTGACGCCGTTGACGAGGCTGGCGTGTTCGGCGGCCTTGCGGAGTTCGTCCTCGGTGCGGGCGAGGCCGAGCAGGTAGACGACGCCCGAATGGACCTGGATGTTGTAGTTCGTGCCCTTGATGTCGTTGTCGGCGATGAGGCTCATGCGGACCTGTTCGGTGATCCACGCATCATTCATGTCGCGGCCGAGATCCCAGGTCTCGATCTGAAGCTCGTTGGCGACCTCGTCGACCGAGCCGACCTGCCAGGCGATGCGCTCGGCTTCCTTCCTGTCGGCCTCGGAGGGCACGCGACCGGAGAGCAGGACGAAGCGGTCGACCACGGCGACATCGACTTCGCCGAAGCGGGAGAAGCCGCCGGCGGCGAAGAGGCGCGTCTTGATCTCGGTGGCGGAGGAGGCGTCGTCCGCCGCCTCGAAGAAGGTGCGGTCGGAGAAGCAGCCGCCAAGCAGCGGCGCGGCGAGGAGGACGCAGGCGAAAAGGCGCGCAGTCATCGTGATCCCAATGGTTCCCGTCCGGACCGGACCCCTGTCGTGCTAGGCGCACGATGAGGCGAATTTCGGGCGGTTTGCAGCTTTGGGGAAGTGGGGTGAATGGGCGGTGAACTATTTTCCGCTCGCCAGGCGTCGCGCATGTGGCGCGGCAGGCGCCCGGGGGCGAGGAGGACGATGTCGAAGCGCCAGAGACGGGTCTGCAGTTTCGGCCGGCCGGACACCCAGATCCGGGCGGCTGCCTCGATGCGGCGGCGAAGGTCCGGCGTGACGGATTCGAAGGCCTTATCCTGCGCAGCGCGGGATTTCAGCTCGACGAAGACGATCATGTTCTTCCTGCCCGCGATGAGGTTGATCTCGCAGGCGGGCGTACGGACGCGGCGGGCGAGGATGCGGTAGCCTTTCAGCTGCAGCCAGAGCGCGGCGGCGTTCTCGGCGCGGCGGCCCTGCTGTTCGCGCAGGCGGCGGAGGAAGGTGTCAGGCTTCTTCGCCATCGCCCGCATCACGCAAGTCGAGCGCGCGTTCGTAGACGTCGCGCCGCTTGAGGCCGAGGCGTTCGGCGATCTCGGCGGCTATCTCCTTCAGTGGGCGCGTCTCGTCGGCGGCGAGAATGGCGGCGTCGAGGGCGGCTTCATCGGTCTGTTCAGGCGCTGTCGGCGGGCCGACGAGGATCACGATCTCGCCTCGCGGCGGACCGGCTTCGGCATAGTGAGCGGCGAGTTCGGGGAGCGTGGCGCGGCGGGTTTCCTCGAACTTCTTGGTGAGCTCGCGCGCGACGGCGGCGTCGCGAGACCCGAAGACTTCCGCCATGTCGGCAAGGCTGGCGGCGAGGCGCGAGGGGCCTTCGAAGAAGATCAGCGTGCCTTGAGCGGATTTCATCTCGGAGAGGAAACGCTTGCGGGCGGAGGATTTGGGCGGCGGGAAGCCGGCAAAAGTGAAGCGGTCCGTCGGGAGGCCGGAGGACGCCAGCGCGGTAAGCGGCGCGGAGGCGCCGGGGATGGCATAGACGGGCGAACCCTGCCCGACCGCTTCGCGCACCAGCTTGTAGCCCGGGTCCGAGATCAGCGGCGTGCCGGCGTCGGACATCAGGGCGATGCGGGCGCCCGTTAGCAGTTCGTTAAGCAGCGCGGGCCGCGCCTGTGCGCCGTTGTGGTCATGATATGGGCGCAATCGGGCGGAGACTCCGAAGGCAGACAGGAGCTTGTGCGCAACACGCGTATCCTCGGCGCAGACGACATCGGCGGATGCGAGAATATCGAGGGCGCGCAACGTGATGTCGCGCAGGTTGCCTATGGGAGTCGAAACAACGTAGAGCCCGGGCGCGAGCCCCGGATCGATCCGGAACAGGCGCGAGGCGCCGGCTTCTTGCCGGGAAACGTCCTCCAGCCTAGCTTCCGTATCGCTACGGGCCGGGTCTGAAGTCGCATCCTCAGGAGGGGTCGCGCATGTCATCCAAATCTCGGGCCCGCGGCCTTGCTGCAGTTTCCATGGTGGCGCTGGCCGCGCTTGGCGCATGCACCAGCGGCCCTGTGCGGCCGACCGCGCCCCTCTCTACCAGCAGCATGCGTCCCGATCCAAGCCGTCCGTCGCGCCCGGGTGATCCCGCGCCGTCGATTCCGGTGCTGGAGACCTACGCCAACAGCCGCAACGCCTACATGCCGCGCCATATCGCCCGCAACGAGGCGCAGAACGTGAAGCGCATCGCGGTGCTGCTGCCGTTCAGCTCGACCAATGCCGAAGTGCGCAGGCAGAGCATCGGCATCTACAATGCAATCCAGATGGCGCTGTTCCAGGTGAATTCGCGCGACGTGATCCTGATGCCGCGTGATGCGACGAGCGCGGACCCGAATGTGATTTCCGGCATTGCGCAGGATGCGGTGCGTGATGGCGCGGTGGCTGTGATCGGCCCGGTGTTCGCCCAGCAGGTCGCCCCGGTGGCGGCGCGAGCGGCGGAAGTGCGCGCGCCGGTGCTGGCCTTCTCGACCGACGTGTCGGCGTTCGGCAAGGGCGCCTATCTCGTTTCGCTGACGCCGTATTCGGAAGTCGAGCGCGTCGTCGACTGGGCGATGAAGGACGGCGTCACGCGCTTTGCGATGCTGGGGCCGGACAACGCCAATGGCCGCACGATCGAACAGGCGCTGCGCCAGGAGGTGACCGAGCGCGGCGGCCAGGTGATCAGCGTCGAATACTATACACCCGGCAATTCTTCACCACAGGCTGAAGCGCGCCGCACGGCAAGCGTGATCGATGCGGAAAACCGCTCCTATCCGAACAAGGTGGCGGTGCTGATCCCGGAGAGCGGCGTGCAGCTGCGCTCGGTCGGCGCCCTGCTCCGCGCCATCGCAACAGTGACGCCGAAGGAGGTGCGCTTCCTCGGAACCGGCCAGTGGAACGATCCAGACGTATGGCGCGAACCGGGCCTCTATGGCGGCGCCTTCCCGGCGCCCGATCCGGCGGCGTTGCAGGATTTCGAGCAGCGCTATCAGGCGGTGTTCGGCGAACCGGCCCCGCGCCTGGCGAGCTTCGGCTATGACGCCGGCGCGCTGGCGGCGACGCTGGCGGGCGCGGACAGGCTCGATGCCGGCATGATCCAGCGGCCGCAAGGCTGGAGCGGCGTCAACGGCCTCTTCCGCTTCATGCCGGACGGCAGCGTGGAGCGCGCGCTGGCGATCATGCAGCTGCAGAACACGGGCGGCGCAAAAATCGTCTCTCCGCCGATCCAGGAATTCGCGGCGGGCAGCTAGGGCGAGATTTCGGACGCAATCCGGTCGGCCATCAGACGGCCGCTTCGCGTGAGCGCGATGCGGCCGTTGGTGTTTGCGAGCAGGCCGAGCGCGGTGAATTCGGCGAGCTTGCCCGCGTTCAGGCTGAAGCCGAGTTCGGCGATGTCCGATGCAGCGAGCCCTTCGATGACGCGAAGCCCCATGGCGACGCGCTCGCGAGCCTGAGCCAGCGGATCGAGAACCACATCTGACGACCAGCCGAAACCGGTAGAATTGACCAGCTTGAGATATTCGCCGGGGCGGTCGGCGGCTTCCGTGGCGCGGCGTTCGCCGTCAGCGGTGAGGCGGCCGTGTGCGCCGGGGCCCGCGCCGACCCAGTCGCCGGACGACCAGTAGATGCGGTTGTGGACGGACTGATGCTCGGCGCCGCGGGCATGGTTGGAGATTTCGTAGGCAGGATAGCCGGCCGCGTCCGTCAGCTCCTGCGTGATCTCGTAGAGATCGGCGGAGCGTTCTTCGTCGAGAGGCATCCAGTCCTTGCGCTTCACGGCCTGGAAGAACGCGGCCCCGGGTTCGATCGAGAGCTCGTAGAGCGAGAGATGGTCGGCGCCGAGCGCGAGGGCGCAGGTGAGTTCGGCGCGCCATTGATCCGCCGTCTGATCGGGCAGCGAGTAGATCATGTCGATCGAAATCGAGCGGAATTTGCCCTTTGCGGTTTCAAGCGCAGCTAGCGCGTCGGCCGCCGTGTGCGTGCGGCCGAGAAATTTCAGGCGCGTATCGTCGAGCGATTGCAGGCCGAGCGACAGGCGGTTGACGCCTGCCGAGGCGAAGTCTGCGAAGCGGGCCGCATCGTCAGGGTTGGCCTCGAGCGTCACTTCGGCGCCGGGCTTCATGCCCCACAATCCATCGACCTTGGCCAACAGATGTTCGACCTGGTCTCCGCTCATCAGGGAGGGCGTGCCGCCGCCGAGGAAAACGGCGTCGACCGTCCGCTCTCCCGTATGGCCCCGCCAGCCTTCGAGATCCTTCAAGATCCCCTCGAACAGGGGCGCGGTGTCGCGCGCCTTGGCGGCGTAGACGTTGAAGTCGCAATATGGACAGATGCGGGCGCAATACGGCCAGTGGACGTAGACGCCGAAGCCGCGTGCTGGATTGAAGACCGACATGGGGATCGCAGACGCCGAAATGGCGGCGGCGTCAACTGGTCGGCGGAGCACGATCGGGAATCGTGAAAACGATCCGCGCCCCGTTCCGGAAAGAAGCGTCGATGTGGATCTCGCCTCCATGGGCCTGGACAATGGTGCGGCAGGTGGAGAGGCCGATGCCGGCGCCCTCCCCGGAGGCGGGCACGCCGCGGGCCAGCGGATTGAAGGCGACAACCGCAAAATCCGGCTCGAAACCCTGGCCATTATCCTCGACCGAAATGCGCCAGCCCGCGTCCTCGCGCACGGCGTCTATGGTGATGACCAGGGGGCGATCGCGCCGCCGGCTTTGGATGGCGTTGAGGATGAGGTTGCTGAACACGGTGGTGATCAGGCTCGAATCGCAATGAAGACGCGCTTCGTGCAGCACCGATACGCGAGCGCCTGCGGCCTGCAGATCAGAAGCGCTCTGGGCGGCGGCGGCCTGCACAAGCTCCGACAAAGAATTGCCCGTGAGCGAGATGCGGGTGAAGGCGGAGCGCGAGAAATCGAGCATGCCATCGATGATCTTCGGCATTTCCAGCGCGCTGTCGCGGATTGCCTTCGCATGGCGGCGGGCGGCGGCGACATCGCCCTTGCTGAGCGCCTCGTCGAGCAATTCGCCGTAGAGCATGACGTGACGGGCAGGCGCCTTGAGATCATGGGCTGCAGAGGAGGCGTACTGTTCCAGCGCCTCATTGGCGCGCGAGAGACGGGCCGCCTGCTCGTTCGCTTCCTTCTGCCAGCCCTCGATGATGGCGGACAACCACCACAGCAACAGCGCGCCTGTGGTCACATAGATGGTGGCGTCGAGCGCAAAGAGGCTTTCTTCGGCGCCCCCCAGCAGGCTCGACAGGAGAAGGCTGACCGCGCCCGCCACGATGGGCAGCAGCACGGCGACGATCATGGCGGTGCGCAGCAGACGTCCGCGCAGGCTGGCCTGCAGGAGAACAGCGGCGATGCGCAGGCGCGGATGCAGGATCACGCAGCCGAGCAGGAACCAGACGATCAGCGCCGCCGTGTGCAGCGCCATGGTGTTGAGCGGACTGTTCTCGTCGGGGGCGCCCTGGAAGAGCAGGAGGGCCAGGATGCGAAACATGGCCGGCGTGGCGGCGACCAGCGCCAGCACCGCTGTGACGATCGACAGGCGGGGCGCGTGATTGATGAGCAGCATCACTCCGCCGCCAACGAACAGGCAGAAGAGCGTGGCGTTGGACGGAACGATAAGCCACGGATTCGTCGGAACAACCGCCGTACGCGTGGCGCCCATCCAGAGTGCGAATACGGCCACGCCCAGGCCAAGGGCCGAGGACGCCCACAGGGCGCGCTGCGACGTGCGGAGGGACAGGAGGAAGCTGAGCGACAGCAGCATCAACGAGCCGGCAGTACGCGCCTTCATGGTGGGAAAGCCCGGCACGATGGTCTGCACCGGCTCAAAGCCGAAACCGTAACCGACGACAAGAACGGCCGCCGCGATGGTTCCGATTGCGGCGGCGTGCAATTCGAGCGCCGAGAAATAGCGGCGGCGCGGAAGGCGAAGATAGCTGTCCGACGTGGGCTCGGTCATTGCGGCAATGCTGGCGGCCCTGATTGGCCGTGGCTTCTCACTGGCGCAACTTCCTGAACGAGAGGTTCAGCCGGCGCAAGCGCCCTTGCGGCCGAGCGCATGTGTCAGGCAGCAGAGACTCCCTCAGCTTGTGGCGGCCCCTGGAGGGGCAGTGTGAATTCGATCCTTGCCCCGTTCCGGAAAGCCTGGTCGATGCGAATCTCTCCGCCATGAGCCTGGATGATGGTGCGGCAGGTCGAGAGGCCGATGCCGGTTCCCTCCCCCGCCGTGTGGATCCCGCGGGCCAGCGGATTGAAGGCGACTACAGCGAAGTCCGGCTCGAAGCCGACGCCATTGTCCTCGACGGAGACGCGCCAGCCTGCATCCTCGCGCACGCCGTCGATGCGGATGACGGGGGCGCGGTCGCTCCGCCGGTTCTTGACCGCGTTGGCGATGAGGTTCTGCAGCACCGTGGTCATCAGTGTGGAATCGCAGCGCAGCCGGAGTTCATGCAGCACGTGGATGCTGGCGCCAGTGGCTTCGATGTCGCCCGCGTTCTGCGCTGCAGCGGCCTGCACCATTTCGCTGAGCGAGTTCTCGCCCAGCACGATGCGTGTGAAAGCGGATCTGGAGAAATCGAGCATGCCGTCGATGATCTTCGGCATTTCCAGCGCGCTGTCCCTGATAGACCTGGCGTGCCGGCGGCCGGCCGCAACGTCGCCTTTGCCGAGAGCCTCATCGAGCAGTTCTCCGTAGAGCATCACGTGACGGGCCGGCGCCTTGAGATCGTGCGCGGCGGAAGAGGCGTATTGCTCCAGCGCCTCGTTGGCGCGCGAGAGGCGGGCCGCCTGCTCGTTCGCTTCCGCCTGCCAGGCGCCCGCAAGCTGGGACAGCCACCAGATGAGACCGGCGGACAGGACGACGCTGACCGTCGCGGTGATGGCGAAAAGCACCTCGTCCTTCCATCCCAGGGCCAGTTCGAGCAGCAGGCCAATGGCGGAGGCGCCGATCGGCATCAGGATCACCAGAGGCAGCGCCCGACGCAGGATGCGGCCACGCAGGCTCGCCTGCAGCAGAACGGCGCCGAACCCGAGGCGCGGGTGCAGGAGGATGCACACGCCCATCAGCCAGACGATCAGGACCGCCGTGTGGATCGCCATCGACGAGAGGAGACTGTCATTCTGCGGCGCCCCCCAGAACAGGAGCAGCGCAATGATGCGGTAGAGCGCCAGCGTCGCCGCCAGCAGCGCCATTACGCCGACCAGGATGCGCCAGCGTGGAACAATGTTGATCAGCAGGATCGCGAAGCCGCCCAGCAACAGGGAGATCAGCGTGCCCTGGATCGGGACCAGCACCGACTCGCCGTCGCTCTCGGCGCCCCAGTTGCTGAATACCAGGGAGGCCACCCATGCGATCGTCGCAACGGCGAGGGCCGAGGACAGAAGGCTGGCCGTGCGGGACTCGCGCATCGAGAGGATGCAGCTGATCGACAGCAGCATGAAAGCGACCGCGGTGCGCGGGCGCATCGAGGGGAAGCCCGGGATGACGCTCTGCAACGGCTCGAAACTAAAGCCATAGCCGATGAAGAACACGGCCGCCGCGATGGTTCCGATGGCGGCGGCGTGCCATTCGAGCGCCGAGAAGTAGCGGCGACGCGGAAGATGGAGGTAGGTGTCGATCGTCTGCGCCCTTGCTCCTGATCCAGCGCTTGAATTCATGGTGCTAGGTCTGGGGAAGTTCGCTGCGGCGCCAGTAGTCCACGATTGCCCCGGCCATGGAGCGATAGGCTTCAAGCGTGGTCGGTTTCTCGATGTAGCCGCTGCAGCCGCCGGCGTAGGCGCGGTCAACGTCCTTCTGCAGGGCCGAGCCCGAGCACATCACGATGGGGACGGGATTCCCCTCGCCCCGCAGAACCGAAAGAAGGCCGAAACCGTCAAGATCCGGCATCTTCACATCGAGCACGACAAGGTCTGGTTTCTCCGAGCGTATGCGGTCGAGAGCGGTCGTCGGCTTCGTCTCGCTGCTGACAGAAACAGCCCCCTGCGCCGAGAACGCAAGTGTCATGAACTCCAGGCAGCGCGGATTGTCGTCGACAATCATCACGCTTGAGAGCTTCGACATCCAACACCCCCCAAGGGTTTGTGTAGACTGAGTCTAGCGCGGCGGCGCGTTCTGTGAACCCGTAGAATTTCGCGCGATCACGCAATTACCATGTTTGCGGACGTGGCGGGCGTCGGTGCGTAATCGGGTCATTCCGAAAGAAAGGCCTTGAGCTTCGCAAACGCAACAGCGCGATGACTCATGCCGTGCTTCTTCACCGGGTCCATTTCGCCGAACGTCTCTGTCTCACCTTCCGGAACAAAGATCGGATCGTAGCCGAAACCCCTGTCGCCGCGTGGCGGGAAGACAAGCTGGCCGCGCACGACGCCCTCGAAGCTTTCGACATGACCGTCCGGCCAGGCGAGCGAAAGGACGCAGACGAAGCTGGCGCGCCTGTCGACCTCGCCATCGGGGGTGGTCTCGGCCTTGAGGCCGTCCTCGATCTTCTGCATGGCGGCGCGGAAGTCTTTCGTGGGGCCAGCCCAGCGCGCCGAGTAGATACCCGGGGCGCCCGAGAGGCCGTCACATGACAGGCCAGAATCATCCGCAAGGGCGGGCTGGTTGGCGCCGCGGGCGGCGGCGAGCGCCTTGAGCTCGGCATTGCCCCGGAAGGTGTCGGCGGTCTCTTCGGGTTCAGGCAGGCCCAGTTCGCCGGCTGAAACGGCAGTAAATCCAACGTCCGCCAGCAGGTCCGACAGCTCCCGGACCTTGCCGGGATTGTGGGTGGCGGCGATCAGGCGGCCCGGCGGGAGTTTGCGGCACGTGCTCATCGCAGCTGCGTCCTTTCGTCTGCCGGTGCGCCTATGGGTGGACGGACTTATTGTTTTTCGATATGGTCCGAATCCATCCCGCCAGACAAGTTGGCCCAAGGCAAGCTGCCGCCGGGGCTGGCAGGAATATTGGGCCGCATAGTCGCGGCGTGGGTCTGATTGGAGCCCAAACTTCTATGCTGATGCGCGCGACCGGCCGCGGGTCGATCTCGTCATTCCTGAAGCTGGCGGTGGACGTTGCCTGGGTGGTGGCGTGCGCCCTGCTCGGCTTCATCTGGATCATTGCCGCGATCGCGTTCTATTCGCTGGTGACGGGCAACAAGTCCTTCCTCGACTTCGGCCAGTTCCCGCTGGATACGCCGCTGCGGCTGGTGGTCTGGAGCCTCAACGGCTCGATCCTCTGCGTGGGCGCCATGATTGTCTGCGCCTATCTGCGCGGCGTGTTCGAGACGCTGGTGGCGCGCGATCCCTTCGTGCCCGAAAACGCCAAGCGGTTCTCGGCGATCGGCATCGTCCTGGCCCTGATGGAAGGGGCCAGCATGTTCGTCTCGACGCTGGTGAGTTTCATCCTGCCGGTGTTCGGCCTGATGGGCGACAATGTCGCCTTCGTGTTTCCACGCATCAACTGGCCGGTCTGGTTTGCAGTGCTGACGCTGCTGGTCCTGGCGCAGGTGTTCCGCGAGGGCGCAGCGATGCGCGAGGAGCAGAAGATGACGATCTGAACCTGTGATGGTTCAGTCGTTGCATGATTTACCGGGAGCCTGGCTCCCACATCTGGTTAAGGGCGCGGCGCGGCCCACAACGCGTTGAGGAAGCCGGCGGATGGTCCGCCGGCCGCAAGAACAGGACGATAACGGCGCCGATGGCGATCCGCGTCACCCTCGATCGGGTCCTCCTGGACCGGCGCATGTCGCTCACCGAGCTGGGCGATCGCGTCGGCATTACGCTTGCGAACCTGTCGATCCTGAAGACCGGCAAGGCCAAGGCCATCCGCTTTTCCACGCTGGAGGCGCTGTGCCGGGAACTGAACTGCCAGCCTGGCGACATCCTGATCTGGGATCCGGACGAGGCGGCTGCCTCAGATGATGAGGACGATGGCCGGGCCGTGGCGGCGGAATAGTTCCGGCCCTGCCCTGCGCGGAACCCTTGACGTGCGACAATCTCGCCTTGATCTCGTAATCTGGATCTGATCGCGAGCTTTCGAGCCCGGGGACATAAATGACCGGCGCAACGACCGGCGAATTTTCCCAGCTTCTGCTGGGCCTGTGTGCAGGAGGCCTCCTCGCCATGGCCGCAGCGATGTTGCGGGCGTCGCGGCCAACGGCCCGCTGGACTGGCTTTGCCTTCTTCTTCACCTCCAGCTTCTTCGCCATCAAGCTATGGTGCGATTCCACTGAGGCCCTGCCGCAAGAAGCGCGGATCGTGATCGGCATTCTCGCCATGTCGTCGGTCGGCTGGTTCTGGCTGATGGTCATGGCGTTGTTTGCCGACTGCGACGAATACCGGCCGGCCATGTTCGCCGCGCCCCTCGGCCTCGCTTTCATCGCCGCCGCCCATCAGTTTCCCCTTGAAGCAACAATGCCGGCTGTGTGGGTCGCCGGAACACTGGTTCAGGCGGCGCTAGCGATCGCCTCGCTTGTCGTCGTGGTGCGTAGCTGGAAGGGCGACCTGGTGGAATCC
>JBGAKC010000014.1:0-112246 GCA_044224605.1 Hyphomonadaceae bacterium | reverse complement strand
CCTACGGTCGAGGCGTTCATCGATCATATCGATACCGTTCGCGAAGCCGTGCGCATGTCTGCGGCCGAGTTTTCTGGCGGCGATCTGCGGGCGCCAGCGGGTTTGATCGCTAGGGCGAGCGTCACCGATTTCGCGGTGACGCAGTATACGCGGGGGGAAGATCCGGCGGCGGTGCTGAAGCGGATCGGCGCGGCGGGGCCGGACGAGGTGTTGGTCTATCGCTTGAAGGAGAAGCGTGCGTGAGCCTGCCGTCCTTCACCGGGGGGTGCTTCATTGGCGGCCAGTGGCTGAAGGGATCGGGCGCAGCATTCGTATCGATCGCGCCGGCTGATGGCGTCGAAATCTGGAAGGGGGCGGAGGCCGCTGCGGTCGAGGTTGAGGCGGCCGTCGCGGCGGCGCGTCATGCGTTTCCGGCATGGCGGCGCAGGCCGATTGAGGAGCGTATCGCGCTGGTGCGCGCCTTCGCGAAGCTTGTGGAAGCCCGCAAGGCCGACATGGCGGCGGTGATTTCCCGATCCACCGGCAAGCCGCTTTGGGATGCCGCGACCGAAGCCGCGGCGATGGTTGGCAAGGCGGAGCTTTCCGTCAAAGCCTACAATGAAAGGACGCCTGTAAAGGAAGCGCCGTACGGCGCATTCACGGCGCGGATCAGCCACCACCCGCACGGCGTCATGGCTGTGCTCGGGCCCTTCAATTTCCCCGGACATCTCCCCAACGGACACATCATGCCGTCATTGATCGCCGGCAACACTGTGATCTTCAAGCCTTCCGAACAAACGCCGGAGGTGGCGGAGTTCACGGTACGGCTGTGGGAGGAGGCGGGAATTCCGCCAGGCGTCGTCAACCTGCTGCAGGGCGCGCGTGGGCCGGCGGAACTATTGGTGGCGCACGAGCAGGTCGACGGCGTGCTGTTTACTGGCGGCGTGCCGGCAGGGCGCGCCATCCACCGCGCGCTGGGTGGAAGACCTGAAAAGATCGTGGCGCTGGAGCTTGGCGGGAACAATCCACTCGTGGTGTGGGACGCCGCCGATGCGGAAGCCGCTGCACGGCTGATCGTGAAATCGGCTTACATTACCTCCGGCCAGCGTTGCACCTGTGCGCGGCGGTTGATCGTGAGGTCGGGGCAGGCCGGCGATGCCACGATTAGAGCGCTGACACGCCTGATCGATCGCCTGGTTGTCGCGATGCCTGACGCGCAATCGCAGCCCTTCATGGGGCCGATGATCTCGGCGCGCGCGGCCGACGCCGTGCTGGCGTCACAGGCGGAATGGCTGCGCGCGGGCGGTGTGGCAATCCGTGAAGCCAGGAGGCTCGATATCGGGCAGGCTTTCTTGTCGCCCGGCTTGATCGACGTGACCGCCGTCAATGCGCGCAAGGACGAAGAGGTTTTCGGGCCGTTGCTGCAGGTCATCCGGGTTGCGGACTTCGATTCGGCGCTGAAGGAGGCGAACAATACACGCTTTGGCCTGGCGGCCGGCCTGATCTCGGACGATCCGAAACTGTTCGCGCGGTTCGAGGCGGAAGTGCGCGCGGGCGTGCTCAACTGGAACCGGCAGACGACGGGCGCCTCGGGCGCGGCGCCGTTCGGCGGCGTGGGGCAGTCGGGCAATCACCGTCCGGCCGGATACTATGCGGCTGACTATTCGGCCTGGCCAATGGCCAGTCTGATCTCCGCGGGCGCAGTGAAGGATGACGAGCCGATTACTGGCGTCAGGCCATGAGCGCGGTTGAAGTCAACTTTGACGGACTGGTAGGGCCAACGCACAATTATGGCGGACTGGCCCAGGGCAACCTCGCCTCCGCCGCCAATGAGGGACAGATGGCCTTGCGAAGATGCGCGCGCTCTTGGCGATGGGGCTGACGCAGGGCGTGCTCCCCCCACACGAGAGGCCGCACGTATCAACTCTCCGCAGAATGGGTTTTTCCGGCAGCGACGCTGACGTTGTTGCCATGGCTGCGCGAGCTTCACCGGTTCTGCTTGCGAATGTGTCGTCGGCTTCGGCGATGTGGACGGCGAACGCGGCGACTGTGTCGCCTTCCGCCGATACCGGCGATGGCAGGGTCCATCTGACGCCGGCCAATCTCTCCTCACACTTCCATCGAGCGCTTGAAGCCGAAACAACGACGCGTGTACTGAGGACGATCTTTGCGGATGGTTCCAGGTTCGTCGTACATGATCCCGTACCGTTCGCGACATTTGGCGATGAAGGCGCCGCCAACCATTGCCGGCTTGCGGCGTCTCATGGCGAGCGCGGGATCGAGGTGTTCATCTATGGCCGTTCGGCGTTTGCGAAGATCGAGGGCGGCGGGTTCATCGCACGGCAGGCCATGGAGGCGTCGCATATCGTGGCGACGCAGCATCAGCTCTGGACCGGCGGAGGCGCCCTGCTTGCGCAGCAGGGGCGCACGGCGATCGAGGCGGGAGCGTTCCACAATGACGTGGTCACGGTCTCCAACGGCAACGTCCTCATGTTTCATGCCGATGCGTTCGAGCAGAAGGATGCGCTTGTCGAGGGACTGAAGCGTGCGGGCGGTCAGCGCGGGTTTGAGCCGGTGCTGCTGGAGGCAACCGAGTTGAGCCTGGATGAAGCCGTCAAATCCTATTTGTTCAATTCGCAGATCGTTACCCTGCCGGCAGGCGGGATGGCCCTGATCCTGCCTCATGAAGCGGAAGAGACGCCGCGGGCGAAAGCATTCGTCGATCGCGCGCTCGCGACCAACGGGCCGATCCGGGAAGCGCATTATCTCGATCTACGCCAGTCAATGCGGAATGGCGGCGGCCCGGCCTGCCTGAGGTTGCGGGTGGTGCTGACGCAGGATGAGATTGGAACGCTTGGCGCCGGGGTGATCCTCGACGACGCGAAGATTTCTGCGCTGGAGGCAGTCATCAAACGGCGCTATCGGGATCGTCTGGCCATTGCCGACCTGGCTGATCCTGCGCTGCTGGATGAAAGCCGGGCGGCGCTGGACGAGATCGGACAAGTGCTAGGGCTTGGATCTGTACATGACTTCCAGCGGATTTGACCGGGCGCCGGTGATCGAGACAGAGAGGCTGCGCCTGCGCGCGCATACGGCGGATGATTTCGAGGCCAGCGTGCCGATGTGGAATGATCCCATCGTCACGCGCTTCATCGGCGGGCGACCCTATACACGCGAGGAAGTGTGGCAGCGGCTGCAGCGCTATGCAGGATCGTGGGTTCTGCTGGGGCACGGCTTCTGGGCGATCGAAGACAAGGCCACGCGAAGGCTGATCGGCGAGGTCGGCATCATGGATGCGAAACGCGACATCGAACCGCCGTTTGGCGATGACCGTGAGTTCGGTTGGGCGCTGCTGCCTGAAGCGCATGGCAAGGGTTACGCTAGCGAGGCGCTGCAGGCGGCGCTGGACTGGGAGAAGTGCTATCTGGACGGTGACTGCATTGTCGCGCTCATCGACCCCGACAATGCGCCGTCGATCAAGCTGGCAAGCAAGTTCGGCTTCAGTGAGCGGGCACGGACGGCATATCGCGGCGTCGCCACTATCCAGTTCGAGTTGAGGAGGCGCTGATGCCAGATGGCGTGATCCTCGCGCTCGACCAAGGCACGACATCGAGCCGCGCAATGGCGATCGGACTCGACGGGACGATCATCGCCTCCGCGCAGGAAGAGTTCCCGCAGGTGTTCCCGCAGTCGGGCTGGGTGGAGCACGATCCAGAAGCTATCTGGCGTACACAGCGGCGAACGGCTGAGCAGACGCTTGAGCGGATCGGGTCCCGGAAAGTCGCCGCGATTGGCGTGACCAACCAGCGCGAGACGGTTGTCGTGTGGGATCGCAAGACGGGTGAGGCGATTCACAACGCTATAGTCTGGCAGGACCGGCGTACCGCGAGCAGGACGCAAGAGTTGGCAGCGGCGGGTTACGGGCCGATGGTGGCGGAGCGGACCGGGCTGGTGCTGGACCCGTATTTCTCGGCTTCCAAGATCGCCTGGATACTTGATGCGGTTCCCGGCGCCCGCGAACGGGCGAAGCGCGGCGAGCTGGCGGCGGGAACAATCGACTGCTTCGTGATCGGGCGGCTGACAGGCGGGCAGGTGCACGCGACCGACGCAACGAACGCGTCGCGGACCTCGCTCTACGACATTCGCAGCGGGTGCTGGGATAGCGACCTGTGTGAACTGTTCGACGTGCCGATGTCGTTGCTGCCGGAGGTGAAGGACTCGGCTGCAGACTATGGCGTGAGCGATATCTTCGGACCGGGTCTTCCGATCCGGGGCGCTGCGGGAGATCAGCAGGCGGCGCTTGTAGGGCAGGCAGGATTCGACGCGGGCGACGTGAAGTCGACCTATGGGACTGGCGCATTTCTCGTTCTGAATACGGGAAGCGAACTCAAGCGGTCGAAGTCGCGTTTGCTCAGTACGATCGCCTACAAGGTTGCTGGAAAGGCCACTTACGCGCTCGAAGGATCGATCCTGTCGGCGGGATCTACAATCCAGTGGTTACGTGACGAGTTGAAGATAATCCGCGACGGCGCCCATGCGGGGGAGCTTGCGCAGGGCATTGTCGACACCGCAGGTGTTTATCTCGTTCCGGCGTTCGTAGGACTGGGAGCGCCACACTGGGATTCGGATGCCCGCGGGGCGATCCTCGGCCTGCAGCGCGGTTCGACGATTGCTCACATCGCGCGGGCTGCGCTGGAGAGTGCGGCCTTCCAGACGGCGGAGCTTCTCGAAGCCATGGCGCTCGATGGCGTGAAGCCCCAACGCCTGCGCGTGGACGGCGGCATGGCGCGGAATAACTGGCTGCTGCAGTTCATGGCCGATGTGCTTGGTGTCGAGGTTGTGCGGCCCAAGAACACCGAGACCACGGCTCTCGGTGCAGCGATCCTTGCCGCTGTTGGAGCCGGAGAGTTCCGCTCCCTCGGTGAAGCGGCGGCGCTGTGGAAACTCGACCGGCGTTTCGAGCCCAAGATCGGCGAAAGCGATCGGTCAGCCATGCTCGCCGGGTGGAAGCAGGCGGTTGCGCGCGTGAAAACCACTGACTGAAGAGCGGATGGCCCGATTTCGGCCAGAATCCGTCACCAGCGTTGCTACCAGGGTAGCAGGTGGGGCGGATGGCGATGAAGCGTCAGGTGGGCATCGGTCTTGCCGCAATACTCTTGCTGGGCGGCTGCATCACCTACTCGGTCGATGAAGGCTGGTTCTTCAAGCCTGTGCCCATCGAGACCAAGGCAACGACTGAAAGCGAGCTGAAGCTGGACCGCGAGGAACGGCTGACGGCAAAGGGCCAGTTCAGCGAGAGTATCAGCAAGGTTTTTCCGAACTTCCAGGATCGCATCCCCGCGACGATCACGCATTTCTTCGTCCTCCTTGGCGGCGAGCGGATCGCCATGACGCGCGTAGCGGGCGCCAATAGTTCGCCGGAAGAACCATTGATCGCATATTGCGGCGGCCGTTCCGGCAGCCGGCGAAACTCCGGAGACTACTGGGCCACGAAGTTGTTGCCGTGGGGCGAGGCGCTGCTGATCGACATGCCAGGCTACGGAGACAGCACCGGTAAACCGGATATCCCCTCATTGCAGGCCTTCCAGCGGGACGTGCCGGGGTATCTCGACTCGCTGGCCGCGAACCGGCCGCTAGTCATCTGGGGGCATTCACTAGGTGGTCCGGTGTGCGCCGCATTGGCTGGAGCGAGCCGCGAGGTTGATGCGCTCGTTCTCGAAACCACGACGACAAATCTGACCGAGATGATGCAGGCCGGAAAACCCTGGTTCACGCCGCCAGGTCTTCAGCTCGAGCTCGGCAAGGGGTTGGATGCCTATGACATTCCGCTCGCGCTGAAGGAATTCAGGGGGCCGATCCTGGTGCTCGCGGCAGGCAAGGATCAGACCTTTCCGGTAAAGGTCGAGCGCGAGGTCTCCGAGACGCTGAAGGGCCAGGGTCACAACGTGCTGTATCTGGAATATGCCAGCGCGGATCACATGAATTCCGCCATGAACGGGCGATTTGTAGCGGATGCTGCTGGCTTCTTCGCCGATATCCGCAACAGCAGGCACTAGGGGTTCGCAATGCGTGCGCATGCCGTTAGACTGGCCAAATGGACACACGCATCGAAATGGTTGAGGTCGCCGCCCGTGACGGGCTGCAGAACGAGCCGGGATTCTTTCCGACGGCTGACAAACTGGAACTGATCGAGCGGGCGATCGCCGCCGGCTCGAAGCGGGTCGAGGTGGCGAGCTTCGTTCATCCGGGCCGCGTTCCCCAGATGGCGGACGCGGAAGCGGTGTGCGCGGCGTTGCCGAAGCGGCTTGCCAGGGATGTCACCTATATCGGTCTGGTGCTGAACAAGCGGGGCGCGCTGCGGGCGCTGGAGACGCGGGTGCATGAGCTGGGGGCCGTGATCTCGGCAAGCGATGGTTTCGGAACGCGTAATCAAGGCCGTACATCGGACGAAACCGTCGAGGATGCCATCGAGATTATCCGCCTCGGCAAGGAGAATGGCCGGACGGCGCAGGCGACCATCTCGGTCGCCTTTGGTTGCCCATTCGACGGTGAGATTGCGCCGGCACGCGTGGCAGAACTCGCACGCAAGGTAGCGACGGCGGGGCCGCGCGAGATTGCGCTAGGCGATACGATCGGAGTCGCCGTTCCCAGTCAGGTGAAGAAGGTGATGGCTGCCGTGCAGGCCGCCGCGTCCGGCATTCCGATCCGGCTCCACTTCCACGATACGCGCAACACTGCCGTTGCGAATGCTTGGGCCGGGCTCGAAGCTGGCGCAGCCACGCTCGATGCCTCGATCGGCGGCATCGGCGGATGTCCCTTCGCGCCAAACGCTACCGGGAACGTTGCGACGGAGGACGTGCAGTACATGCTGCAGCGTTCAGGCGTTGAAACTGGGCTCAAGCTTCAAGGGCTGATCGACACAGCGCAATGGCTCTCAGGCAAGATGGGGCGAGCCTTGCCGGGGCTTGTCAGTCGCGCGGGCGGCTTTCCGAAAACAGCGACATGAGCCAAATCGGGTCCGCAATCGCAGTTGTCCTGTCGGCTGCCACACTGCCAGCCGGATGCGCGACGTTCGATTTGATGGGCTACGACAGGCTGACCGACGTTCGGTCAATTTGCGACGTGCCTTCCAAGGAAGGAACGATCGTCCAGGTCGCGGCCGACTTTGATGGTGATCGCTATCACGGCGACGGCCTGTCTGATTCCGAATGCAAGGGCGTCTACTGGAGTGCGGACTGGACTGACGATTTCGGGCGAAGGCATGCAAAGCGGCTCGAACTCCGGAATGCACTCTTTATCGGCCCGCATTCGAGATATCGGGTGGAGGTCGAGGGGCAGGTTTTCCTGTCAGATGACGGCAAGCCTGCCATCCGATTCCAGAAGCTCGGCAAGTCCCAAGCGATCGCCACGCCTCAATGACCGGTCCCCTCACCAATCTCCGAGTCATTGAGTTGGGCACGCTTATCGCGGGTCCGTTCTGCGGGCAGCTCATGGGCGACATGGGCGCCGACGTGATCAAGATCGAACAGCCTGGCGAGGGCGATCCCATGCGCAAATGGGGTCAGGGCGAAAAGCCGGCGTGGTGGCGCGTGATCGCGCGGAACAAGCGTTCGGTTGCGCTGGATCTGCGGCAGGTTGAAGGGCAGGAGATCGCGCGGGGCCTTGCAGCGAAGGCCGATATCCTGATCGAGAACTTCAGGCCGGGCACGCTCGAGAAGTGGGGCATGGCGCCGGAGACGCTTCACGCACTGAACCCGCGGCTGATCATCGTCCGTGTTTCGGGATACGGACAGACGGGCCCTTATGCGGATCGCGCTGGCTTCGGTCTCGTTGGCGAGGCTATGGGCGGGTGGAGGGCCATTGTGGGAGAACCGGATCGCCCGCCGTCGCGCATGGGCGTTTCGATCGGCGACACGCTGGCGGCGAGCTATGGCTGTATGGGCGCCCTGGCGGCGCTGCATCATCGCGAAAAGACGGGCCGTGGTCAGGTAATCGACAGCGCTCTTTATGAGTCCGTTCTACAGGTCATGGAGAGCCTGATCGCTGATTATGGCACGAGCGGCTTTTCGCGGGAACGAACCGGTTCGATCCTGCCGCGCATCGCGCCTTCGAACGCTTATCCCTGCAGTGACGGCGATATCGTCATCGGCGCCAACCAGGACAACCTGTTCAAACGCTTTGCCGAAGCGATCGGACATGGCGAATGGGCGGAAGATCCGCGCTACAAGACTCATCTCGCGCGTGCTGATCACCAGACCGAACTCGACGAGATGATTTCGGCGTGGACGCGGCGTCACACGGTTGCAGAGGTCGACCGCCTGATGGTGGAGGCGGCGGTGCCGGCCGGGCGCATCAATCGCCCCGCGGACATACTGGCAGACCCTCACGTCAGCGCGCGCAACGCGATTCACTGGGAGGATCATCCGGAGCTGGGCCGTGTGCCCATGCAAAATGTCTTCCCGCGCTTCTCTGAAACGCAGGGCGTCGTCCGCAGGTCGGCGCCGGACGTCGTTGGCCAGCACACGGACGAAGTGCTGAGTGAAATGCTCGGATTTGACGCCGCGCGTTTGGCGCAATTGCGTTCTGCGCGCGTCATCTGATCGTCGCGAACGCCGGAAACTCACAATTCTTGGGCTGAAATCGGGGTTTTGTCTGGAGCCTCGGCCGGACTATCTTGGCTCATATAGATTCCTGCCATTTGGAGACGATGATCATGTGCGAGCATCATGGGACTTCGGGGGGCAAGTCGGTGATCGTGCCGCTTGCCGGCATGAACCGGCGCGACATCGTTCGCCATCTGATGGGCGGCGCGGTCATCATCGGCGCCGCGGGCGTGGCCGGTTGCGAAAGCGCTGCTGAGCTGTTCGCGCCAAGCGACGCGGATCTTGTACCAATGGCTGCGCAAGCCTGGGAAGAGACAAAGAAGCAGACGCCGATCTCGAAGGACGCCAAGGCAAATCAGCGTTTGCAGACGGTCGGTCACAAGATTGCTAGCGTGGCAAATGTGCCGAACGCGCAATGGGAGTTCGTCGTGTTCGACAGTCAGGAGAAGAACGCCTTCTGCCTGCCTGGCGGCAAGGTCGGCTTCTACAAGGGCCTGATGGATTTCGTGGACAACGACGATCAGGTCGCCGCAGTGCTGGGACACGAGGTTGGCCACGTTGTGCTACGCCACGCCGCCAAGCGCGCCGGACAGGAGACGTTCACAAGCCTCGCGATTCAGGGCGCAGGCGCTGTCGTCGGTTCGCAGGTCAAGATGAGCAGTGACGCGCTAAATATGGTGATGGCGGCTGCCGGCGCCGGCGCGCAGGTTGGCATCCTGCTGCCGTTTAGCCGCTCGAACGAAAGCGAGGCAGACAGGCAGGGCGTCGAGTACATGCACCAGACTGGATATGACGTGAAACAGGCCGTACGGCTGTGGGAGAAGATGGGCGCTGCGTCCACCAACCGGCCGCAGGAGTGGATGTCCACGCACCCCGATCCTGCGCGTCGTGCGAAGGAACTGCGCGAATACATCATCGCCAAGGGTTATGCGACGTTCTAGCTGGCGGGCAGGCGCGTTGCCTCAGCGCGCCTGCCTCACCTGTCTGGGTTCGTAGATCGCCCAGTGCCGGCACGACATCACCATGCGTTGTGCGGCGAGCATCTGTACATCCAGCACGACCATGAGATGACCCTTGGTCTCGACATTGTCGGCCACGACGGCTCGGACTTCGAGGTCTTCCCCGTCATGGAGAAGGCTGTGCAGGTTGATGGCGCTCTCGACATGGATCCAGGGGCCAAGCTTCACATTGTCGGCCAGGACATAGTTGGCGCGCCGCAGCAGCCAGGCGGCGTTCGCGATGCGACCGTCGTCGTACAACGCCGGGTCGTCGCGTACGGCGTCGATGTGAGCCAGACCCTCGTCGCATGTGTAGGTTTCACGGAGCGTTCCGAGTGTTCGCCCGACCGGCAGGCTCGCCATCGAAGCGGCCGGCCGATTGTCAATTTCTGGCATTGGAGCTTCACTCAACCGCCCCACGGGGGCCGTGGCGCCCTTCAGGCGGGCACATCCTGTGGCGCACAGATATCCACGCGCAGAGATCGACAGGTCCAGGCCCTCCGCACTTTCGTCGGCTGTGACCGTCGCCGTGTCGCCGTCATAGACAGGCTTCCCGAACCGCGCCTGCATGTAGCCGCCGGAGAGCCAGTCCTTGCCCCACTTCGCCATCGGCGCATGCGCGAGATAGGCGAACACATCGACGCCGGGCACTAGTCCGCCGGTAAAGCCGAAACGGCTGGCAACCGCATCATCGTGAATCTTGTTCTCACTGGCGGTGGCTGTGTTGAAGGCGATCAGGGTGCGATTTGTGCTCATTGCACAAGGCTAACCCTGCATCTTTCGCGCGTCGAGGTGGGTTCTTTGTCTCAAGCCTGTCGTCGAGAACGGCATCTGAATGATGTTTTCCGCCTTCGTCAGCTCATCACCGGCGGTCGGATCGAAGCATATGCTGGTGCGCAACGTAACGGACAACGAACAGATCACCAGCATCTCTGTCAACACAAGCCGCCCGTCTGAAGGGGCGGATATGAGACTTGCAACCTTTCCATGCTGCGGGTGTTTGGCGTCGACGTCATCTTCCATCTCGATCGATGTGCGAATGGCTGCGAATGCCCGGGGACGGCGACTTCAGACTAGCCGGGCAGCAGTCTTGTCAGTGAGGCGAGGCGGTTGCGGCTGATGGGAGCGCTGGCCCCGCCTGCGAGTTGGAGTATCCGCCGACGGCCGGGAAGCGTGCGGATCGCGCGTAAATGAGCCGTGTTGGCGATGTGCGAGCGGTGAATGCGGATGAAGCCCGCGGGAAGCAGTCTTTCGAGATCACGCAGCCGCATGTCGTGCAGGAACTTCCGGCCATCGACAAGAATGACCTCTACATAGTCATCGGCGCCGGAAAGCAGGACGATGTCAGCGAAGGCCGCTAGGTCAATGCGGCCGGCGGAACGCACCGCAAGGCTCCCCCTGGGCGCGCGGGCGGCGGGCTGATCCAGCGCACGGTCGAGGGCGACGCCAAGGCGTTCTGGCAGAACAGGCTTGGCGACGAAGTCGATGACGGCATGGTCAAAGGCGTCGATGGCGCGGTCTGACCGGGCTGAGACCACTATGGTGCGCGGCCGCTCGGCGATGTCGAGCAGGGAGAATCCATCTGCGCCGTTGAGATTGAGGTCGAGAAGAAGAAGGTCGACGCGGGAGTCCTTCAACGCCGCGCGCGCAGCTTCGGCCGTGGGCGCGACCGTAAGCGCTTCAATGCGCTGGCCGAGATGATCGCGCACGAGTCGTTCGAGGCGGCGAGCGGCGGTTGCTTCATCCTCTGCGATCAGGATGTTCATGTGGCGAGCATCCCGCGCGGAATGGTAAGCACGGTGCGCCAGCCGCTGTCGGACGGACTGCTCTCGACGTGCGCGCCGGGGCCAAAAGCGGCTTCGAGCCGGCGGCGGACATAGGCAAGACCTTCGCCGCCCGGCGCTGGCTTCGGCACGCGCGCGGCAGTGGTCGGCGGCGCCAGGAGGACGAGACGTTCACCGGTGTCGCCGCGCTCGGATGTCAGGAGGAACTCCCCGCCGTTGGCGAAGCGCCCGTGCGTGAAGGCATTCTCGACCAGCGTGTGAAGCACGCCGGGAGGGACTTCGGCGGTTTCGTCAATGGCTTGTGTCTTCAGCGAGAAAGGCTTGTCGACACGGTAGGACATGACTTCCAGGTGGCGGCGGCAAAGCGCGATTTCCTCACTCAGCGGAATGAGCGGCCGATCGCTGATCTGAGAGAGGAGGCGGAATTCCTCGGCTAGCGCCTCGATCATCTTCACGCCAGTCCCGGGATCGGACTCGACCCATTCGGCGAGCGCGTTCAGCGTATTCATGAGGAAGTGCGGCGCAATGCGGCGGCGGAGGAGTTCGAGCTCGAGCGTGGCGGCCCGACGGCGGGCGAGTTCTTCCGCTTCCCTTGTGCGACGGAGGACCCGCGCCTGGTCGACGATCAGAACAAGCATCAGAAGCGTAACCGCGATGTAGAATGTACGATCCATGAAGACGATGTTCTCGATCAGCTCCAGCGCGACGAAGCCAGCGAGAGCCATGGCCGCGAGCATGGCGCCGGCGCGCTTGGCAATGACGCCCTGCAGGGCGGCGGCCAGGCAGACGAGGGATGGCGCAAGGACGAAACCGAGTGTCATGCCGTCAAAGCCGGGCATCAGCGGCCATGCAACAAGAGCGAGCAGCGCGGCGACCAATACATGAAGACGCCAGCGATCTGGAACGAAGCGGTGGGCGACATAGGCGGTGAGGGCGAGACCGAAGCCGAAAGCAAGCACGCCGATTCCCGAGAGCCGCCAGATCTGCAGTGGATAGAGGAAGTTTGTGAAACCACGGATGCTTTCGAGCCAGAGCTGGCCGATCACAAATCCTGAAATGAGGGCAAGGAAAAGCGGGCCCGGCGCCCTGCGGTTCATCGCGAAGGTGACGCCGAAGAAGAGTGCGGCGGCGATCAGCGCACCTGTCACTCCAAGCCGTGTGCCGTATTCAGTCAGAAGCATGCGGCTGTCGCCCATGCGCGCGGCGTAGATATAGTGCAGCGGCGCTGCAACGTGGACGGCGAGATGATGGGTCGACAGGCGGATGGCGACCTCGTTGTCTCCCGTGCGGATGAGTTGCGGAGGAATCCATGTGATGGCGTCGAGATTGCCGGGCGCTTCTTCCGCCCGCGAGGCGCCAACGCGACCGACTTCGCCGATGCGCTCGCCATTCCACCACATGTCACGTGAGGCAAGCGCGCCGGTATAGAGACCGAGCGGCGCATGACCGGGATAGCCAGGCTGGATTGTGAAGCGGCCGGTGATCCAGACAATGCGGTTCTGCGTGTCGACCTGGTTGAATGATGTAAAGCCGCGGCACGAGCCACGGTCGATGTCGGACGGATCGGAGCTGGTTCCAAGGCTCTCACAGACAAGCGGCGACAGAAGGCCGGTAATGGGCGGTTGCGTTGCGGCGGGTTGTTGAGCCTGCGCCGTCGGGGCCAGGGACAGGGCGAGAAGGAGGAGCGCCAGACGCAGGATCATGGCGACAGTCTAGCGGATTTCACGGAAGCGCGCGGCGCCATTCACCGGGGATTTGTGCGCGTTCGCCGACCCAAGAGGCGCAGGGTGCTCCATTCGCCGAAAACCTGCGCCAGCTCGCCGAATGCGGGAGGCGTGTGCGGATTTGCTGGCGCAGGCTGCGCTGGGGTCGCATGGTCCAGGAGGGCTAGATGAGAATTCTATCGTTTGCCGCACTGCTGGTTATCGCGGCATGCGCCGCGGCGCCGGTGACAGAGAGCGGGCCGGCGCCCCAAACGGGAGCGACGCCAGCACCACAGCTCACACTTGAGCCCTACGCCTTCACTGCCGCTGACGGCACGAAGGTCGAAGCGGAGAAGGGAACATTCGAGGTCCTTGAGAACCGCAGCAATCCAAATTCGCGCAAAATCAAGATCGGCTTCGTTCGCTTCAAATCGACATCTCCCAATCCTGGTGATCCTATCGTGTATCTGGCCGGCGGGCCCGGCGGGACGGGGACATATTCGGTCGCGGGCGGCCGCTTTCCGCTGACCATGGCGCTGCGCGAGGTCGCGGACGTCATCGCTTATGACCAGCGAGGAACAGGAAGCTCGGGGGGGCTGTCAAATTCCTTGCCGTTCTGTCGCGCCGAACCTGCCCTCGATATGTCCAAGCCGATCACGCGGGCAAGCATTACCGCTTTCGTGCGGACAGGCCTGTCAAAGTGTTTCGACTGGTGGGAGCGGCAGGGCATCGACATCGATGGCTATACGACGCTCGAGAACGCGAACGATATCGAAGACCTGCGTCGCGCGATCGGTGCGAAGAAGCTGAACCTGTGGGGGATCAGCTATGGCTCGCACCTCGGCCTCACGCTCATGAAGTATCATGCCAGCTCAGTGAACAAGGCGGTCCTGTCCGGTATCGAGGGGCTGGACCAGACCATCAAGCGGCCGGCCCTGACCGACAAGATGTTTGCGCATGTGCAGGAACTGATCGACGCTGATCCCAAGTTGAAGGCGATCTATCCCGATGTTGCGGGGACGATCCGGCGTGTGACGGCGAGGTTGAACGCCAGCCCGGCGACGGTGACGTTCACGCCGCAGGGCGCAAGCGCGCCTGTATCGCTGACTTTCGATGGCTATGTTCTGCAGATGCTGACGGCGCAGTCGATCGCCGATCCGCCGGCGATCGCACAGATTCCACTTGCCTGGCTCGCGGCGGACAAGGGCAATTACCAGCTGGCGGCGCAACGGTTCTATGCCATGAGCCAGCAACTGGCAGGTTTCCGAGGCATGCCGGAAGCGATGGACCTGGCATCGGGAGCGACCAGAGAGCGGCTGGCGCTGGTGACGAAGGAAGCCGAAACGTCGCTTCTTTCCGACACGCTCAACTTCCCTATGCCGCATGTGATGGGCATTCGGCCGCAGATTGATGCTGGCGATGCGTTCCGCGCGCCGTTCAGGTCGGACATCCCGGCGCTGTTCATCTCCGCGACGCTGGACGGGCGAACCTATCCCGATGAGGCGGCCGAGGAGATCAAGGGTTTCTCCAACAAGCGCCGCCTGATCGTCGAGAATGGCGGCCATAATATCTACGAGGCCGACAAGCGCGTCGCCGACGCCGTGGTCGCCTTTTTCAAAGGCGAGACGACGCCTGAGCGAATCGTCATGGACCCGCCGAAGTTCGCCGTGCCTTGAACCGTCAGAAGGGGCTCGGGATTGCGTATTATAGGCCCCTCACATCCGATCTGCGGTTTGTCGCGGGGCAGGGAGCGGCGAATTCTGGTCCGCTGCCTCAACTGGCGTCAATTCGCCTGGCGCTGGTCGGAAGTTGTGATTGTCGTGGCTGGCACGCACGAGTTTCAACGGTGCAAGGTGCTGTAACAGCCGGAGGCAGGCCCATTGCGTTGGCGTGGGCGCGACTATGCCTGACACATCGGCGCCGGCCCGGTCGACTTTGTCGAGAGCGCAACTTTCTCCGAACCTTTGTGTAGAAAGAGGCCCAACCGGCGCTTCAACGAAGCCGACCAGCACTTGCTCGACGAACACTCATTCCGATTTTCCGGGCACGCCGCGATCCAGGCGTGGATTTCACTTTCGCGGCACCCTGTGTAACCGAGGCTAACCATACGGATTATGGAAACGTACAGTCTCCATCGTTCGATCCCATCGGGCGGCTGACAGGATAAAGTTTGGTCACTTCGCCCTATGCAACACAACCATCGTAGTAGGCTTTCGCATCCCCTGGACCGGATAGGCAAAAAAGGGCGCATTGAGCTGCCTTTTTTGCCATGTCATCATTGAAACAGAGAATTTCGGTCACGAAGCACGCGTTGGCACGAATATAGGTTCGCAAGGTGTCCAAGACGGGACAGACAAGTCAGGGAAAGCTGCTGGTCGTGGACGATGACGCCGGCTTGCGCGAGACTTTGACCGATTTCTTCGAACTGGAAGGCTATGCTGTTGTTGGCGCGGAGAATGTCGCTGAGGCCCGTACTGCAATAGCCGCATTTGAACCTGATCTCCTGCTTCTGGACATCAATATGCCTGGCGGTGATGGTCTTACATTTGCTGCCGAGGTTCGTTCTCGCGTGACAACGCCGATCATCATGCTTTCCGGCAAGGGAGCGATGGTGGACCGTGTCGTAGGTCTTGAAGTCGGCGCGGACGACTATCTGGCCAAGCCCTTTGAGCTGCGCGAGTTGCTCGCCCGCGTCCGGGCCGTTCTCAGGCGTGTCCGGCCTGCGCCGGTCGAAGGCGCCGCTGAGGAGGAACGAACCGCGCGCTTCGCCGGGCTTGTTCTCGTTCCGGGGCGCAGGACGGTGACAACCGCTGACGGCACGCCCATTGATCTCACCGGGGCGGAATTCAACCTGATTGCGGCTTTCGTCGAGCGCTCCAATCGTGTGCTCACTCGCGATGCGATCGCCGATCTTACGCGCAAGGATGACTGGGACGCTTTCGACAGAAGTACAGACACACTCGTCAGCCGGCTGAGACGCAAGCTTTCAGCTCATGTCGATGCAACTCAGCTGATCCAGACCGTGCGGGGGGAAGGATATGTTCTCGCCGCCGACGTAAGATGGTCCGGCGCCAAGGTCTAACGCTGTTGTTCGGACAGGACGCGCCGCAACAGTTGCGCAAGTTGCGTTCGCGTTGAAGGCTTCTGCAGGAACGGCCTGTCAGTCTTTCCACCGCTCGCCGCCATCCGCGGAGAATAGCCGGATGTGAGAATGAGGCGGGTAGATGGTGCGATCTTCTCGATTTCGTCAGCGACCGCATGGCCGTCCATGCCGCCCGGCATCACGACGTCGATCAGGGCAAGATCAATGTCGGGCTGAGACCGAACTATTTGAAGCGCGCTCGGACCATCCACGGCCACCTTGACCCTGTAGCCGAGACCTTCAAGTCGCGAGACCGTGACGAGACGGACATCGGGATCGTCCTCGACGACAAGCACCAGCTCACCGTTTCCGTTAGGCGTCTGATCGTCGATGGCCTTGGTCGTGCCGCGCTTTGGAGCCTGTTTGTCGGGGAAGAACAGACTGACGCGCGTGCCTCGGCCGACTTCACTATAAAGGCGCGCGTGGCCGCCGATCTGCTTCATGAAGCCGTAGACCATGCTCAGGCCGAGACCAGTACCGGATCCGACATCCTTTGTCGTAAAAAATGGTTCGATCGCGCGCGCACAGACTTCCGGCGTCATCCCGACCCCCGTGTCCGAAACGGACACGCGCACATAGTCGCCACGCGGGGTGTCCTGAGCAATGCGTGGATCCTCATCGAACGAGACGGCTTCCGTCTCGATCGTCAGATCACCGCCTGACGGCATCGCATCGCGGGCATTTAGAGCGAGGTTCAGGATCGCTGTCTCGAACTGATCGATATCCGTCTCAACACTGCTAGTGATTTTGCCGAGATACATGCGAACATTGATATTCGGACCAATTGCGCGCTGGAGTATCTCGGACATATCTTCAATAGCGCGATTGATGTCGACGGGTTGCCGGTTCAGCGGCTGCTTGCGGGCGAAAGCCAGCAGGCGCTGCGTAATGCGGGCTGCGCGTGTTGCGGCGTCCTGCGCCCGGGCCACCGCACGCCGCGCCGCAGGCGGCAGGTCGACGGCGGCAACCATTTCAAGATTACCTCCGATCACGCTGAGGATGTTATTGAAGTCGTGTGCGATTCCTCCGGACAACTGGCCGATGGCATCGAGCTTCTGATGGTGGAGGATCGTCTCTTCGGCGCGCTTCTTGTCCGTCAGGTCGTAGATGATGCCCACGAAAATCTCGTCATGGCCTGTTCGTGCCTGACCAACCGACAGGTACATGGGGAAGATCGTGCCGTCTGCTCTCATTCCCTGGAGTTCCCGGCCGATACCGATGATCCGCTTGACGCCCGTCTCGCGATGGCGGGCAAGGTAGCCGTCATGGCCTTCGCGGAACGGGGAGGGCATCAGCATTTTCACATTCCTGCCGATGAGCGCATCCTTCTCATACCCGAAGAGCGTTTGGCAGGCGGGGTTCACGTAGTGAATGATACCTGATGTGTCGATGACGATAAGCCCATCAACCATCGTTTCTGGAACCACCAGAAATCGCGTATCGGAAATCAGTTCTTTCAAGGTTGATCCTGGCAGCGAGAATGTATTCTCGATAACTACCGGAATAGGGCCATCCTCGCCAGACGGAAGACCGGAGGGCAAAGGCTCAGAGGTAGCGTTTCCGTCCACGTTGAAATCCCGGCTGCCAGCAATGGGTAAGTTACCCAGAATGCGGCCTGCTGGCGTTTGATGTGTGTCAGACACGCGCCCGACCCGTGCTGTTAGTCTTCCTTTCAGCGCGGAGGCATCATGTCCCTGTATCAGATTGTCTTGCGTCTAGCCCGAAATCCCGGGTTTCCGGAGGGTGATGATGGGCAAGGGTACGTCATCGTCGCTCCGCTGGATGTATCCGATCATCTGGACGTCGCCGGGTGGCGACAGAATCGTGAGGCGTGCACGGTCGTGCGCTTCAAGCCGGGTTCCGATCGCGACGCTGATGGCTGGCTGACGCACAACGGTTCACATTGGTTTTTCCACTACGATGAGGCCGGCGAAGGGGACGACGAACCTGTTTACCGTCTCGGCGAGCATCGCCTGGGCATCGGCGACTACGTCACCATCCACGAGAATGACGGCGAGACGCTGACCTATTGCGTCACGCAACGGACGCCGGTGCGTCTGAACTCCCAACAATCAGAAGCCAAGACAAGAAAGGCAATTGGACGATGACAAGCTGGAAGCTGATGATGGGTGGACTTGCTGTTGCATTGGGTTTGGCGGCGTGTGGCAGCGCTACCCCTGAAGATGTCGACGCCTCGCTGAAATCGGCAACTGCGGCAGCCATTCCCGGCGCGGAGGTAGCTGGGATCACGATCTCGGCTGCAGAACGCCATGCCGCGAAATGGACTTGGACGGCGACGTTTGCGGGGACGGCTTACCGCTGCGACGCCGACGAGCACATGCGGTTGCCATCGTGCGCCGTACAAAATCCTACAGGAGACGCGTGATGACGATCGAGCAGATTATCCCGCTGGCCGTGACCGGCGTCATGGCCCTTTTTGCTGTCATCCTTGGTCTGGCTGCGCTTTATTCGCGCGGATCCTGAGATAACGTGCACTGGCGGCGCTCCGAAGTGTGACGGAGTTCAGATCTTGCTATTCGCTCTGCATATAGCAAGGGCGAGGTTTTGTGCTGCCGATCAGCGCGCCATGTCAGAAGGCGCGGGCGGATTTACAGACGGCATCTTCATGAAGCGTGCATGACAAGTCTGGCACGTTTTCCCGAGTACGCCGAGCGATTCCTTGAACGCCTCGCGATCGCGCTTCAGCACGGCGGCGGCAACAACCACGCCAGCGTTCTGCATGTCTGCGGCCATTCCCTTCCATTCGGGATCGTCATGCCGGCGCTTGTCGTTCTTGCCGCTGCCTTCCATCGACAGCAGGGTTGCGATCGCCGTCAGGTTTACTGCCGCCATGCCGGCATCCGACCAGTCCTTGTCCGAGAAGGGCTCCTCGCTGGCGTTCAACTTGAATAGTCCGTATGCAGCCCATCCCGTCAGCCCCGTCATCAGGGCGCGATAAGGCGCCAGCAGGGGCAGGGGATCGTCACTCGATCTAGCCGCAACCGGATACCTCGGTGTCGTCAGCAAGACATCGGCAGGCTCTGCCTGCGGAGAAGCCCTGGAGCAGACGAGTCCAGCTGCGAGAAGGACGCAGGCGCTTGCGATGACGCGCATCATGATCTGGCTCCTATTATCCTTATAGTTAAAGGTGGCGACACATTCCAGAGGCCCCCTGATCTGCGTCAAACTTCGCACTGCCTGTCTGTCTGATGCTGAAAATCTGACAGGAGCCCAAATCCATGACTGTAGCATCGATGCTTGTCGTTGCCGCAAACCAGCATGCGATACGATTTTTCCTGCGCAAGCGCAGGACCGGAGGCCTTGAGGAACTTGTGAACCACGCCGATTGCTCGGACTTCCGCGAAATGCATGGCAAGCGCTTCAGCACGCTTCACACGCGCAAGGGTCGTACGATGGTAAAGTCACATGCATTGTGCGCTGACGAGGAAATGGAGATGTTTCTTCGTCGGGTGGCGCCGCAAGTGGATGCGGTACTGGCTGACTACAGCTCTGCAGGCTTGGCGCTAATAGCTCCGGCTCATGTGCTTGGCATGCTGCGCGATTTCATTTCACCTGCCTCTAGGTCGAGACTGGTGCTCGAAGTATGCAAGGACGTTGTCCAGTCCGGCCTCAAGGAGATTGAGACTGTCGCGGCATAGGTCCCCTATGCCGCCGCAGACGCTGGTTGGCGCACACGACGAATCTGCTCCACCTCGTCCGTCTCTCCGCCCAGCGCAAGCTCCTGAAGAACATCGCGGCGAATGATCCGGCAATGATAGAGGGATGTCATGCTGATCCAACCGCGCCGCTGGAATTCGGTCATCTTGCGCGACACTGTCTCAAGCCGAAGCCCGAGAAATTCGGCCATATCGCCACGACGCATGGGTAAGTCGAACTCACCGCCCCGAGCAGCGCCACACAGGTCGGCGATTGTCAGCAAAAAGTTAGCCAGCTTCTGTTCCGCTGACTGGGTTCCGACGGCCGCTAGCTGCGCCTGCGCGGCGCCGAGCTGTCGGCCGACCTGGCGCAGGAGCTGGTCTGCGAGGTTCGCATCACGCAGGCAGATTTCCGTGACACGCGCCAAGGGGATAGACCGAACCGTCACGTCGGTGATCGCCTCACAGCCGTTTGAATGCTCGCCATCTGATTCAAGCCCGAGAACCGAGCCCGTATTGGCGAAGCCGACGATCTGGCGTTGCCCATCGACGAGCGTCCGATAGAGTTTCACCCAGCCTGTCTCGACGACGTAAAGACAGTCGCGTGCATCGCCCTCAAAGAACAGGTGCTCATGTGCCCGCACGTGGCGCGTTGTCGTGCGGCGCGGCGTAAGATCTGTCGATGCGCCAAGATTGATCGTGATGCCGTTGATCGCGCCGCCTGCAATGCACATGATTGCCTCCTCTGATGGAGCGAGGATTTGCCCGTGATCTTGCCGGCCTTTGTCGAAGTGTGACGAGCTTTGTGACGAAGTGTGTCTGGCGGTTCAAAAACAGCGGATTTCCGCGCAAATTCGACGCCGTGCGGCAGCGCGTCGCACATGGCCCAGCTATTTGAGGTAGGTCAACGAAACCCCAGCCGGAGCTGACAAGTTTACGATGTGGGATGTCGACATGGCCTTTCTGCGTCCAAGCGCTGTTGTTTTCCTTGCTGGTATCTCCGCGTGCGCAAGCAACACCGCAATTCTATCGCCTGAACAAGCTAGGGCCGATCTGGCGGCAAGAGGCCGGTATATTGCTGTAACACTGTGCGCCTCCTGCCATGCCATCGATGAGGAGCGGGACAGCCCGCGTCCCGACGCCCCGCCCATGCTAACGCTGATCGATCGCTACGATCCGGAAATGCTGACGGAAGATCTCATCGAGGGCATTCGTGTCGGCCATGACGGCATGCCCAACTTCGACATGTCCGTGCTCGAAGCCGATGCGCTTGTCGCTTATCTGAAGTCGTTGGATCGCTGAGTCGCTCTGCATATTTCAACGCGCGATCGAGGCTTCCGAAACGCTCGAGAAGTCGAGCCCCTGTGGCCGGATTGAGCGCGTCAACACCACCGATCAGTGTCTCGCGGACCGGCCTTATGTCCGCCATGCATTTCGACAGGCGGCGCACGCCATGCGCACTGGTCATCAGGCGGAAGGCGAAGGACGGCGTTTCCATCGCCACCACGACGCGCGCTGACTTTCCCTTCAGCATCTGGCGCGGCCAACTGCTTCCTTCGGCATTCTGGATAGCAAAGCCGTTCCGGCAGATCTGCTCGACGAGAGCCTTCACCATGGCTGGCATTGTCCTCGGCCAAAGTGAGAATATGACCACGATATGGTCCGCATCTCCGATCGCCTTTTCTGCAGTCAGGATGTTCTCCGGCGGTAGCGTCATCAACTCAACCGGATCAGGAAAACTACCGGGTTGATAGCGGCGATTTCGATGCGCTGAACCTGTTGTTCGCCGGACGCGGCGCCTTCTGCATGGGCATCTGCGATCCCGTGGCGCAGATGTCAGGCAACGCCATCCGTGCGCCTCTGAACGACGCACACGGACCACTTGTTCGCCTGCTTTCTCAGATTGCGAGGCTGTGGCGACTGGGCTGGGGCGCAAATTGCGGGTCGAAGCAGGCCGCGACGTTCCGCACATACGGCATGCCGCGCGCTGTCACGATGATCCGTCGACCGTGCATTTCTACAAGCCCGGCGTCGAGAAGAGGCGTCAGCCTTTCCGTCGCGCTGGCCAGGACATCGGAGGGAATAGCGGCTTCGAAGTCGCACAACAGGCGCTCGATAACGTTCGCAATCCTCGAATCCCCCTCAAGAACCGAAATTCCCCGCACGACAGGGATCTGATTCCTTTCAAGCAGACCGCGGTAGGCGATTGTGTCCGAAACGTTCTGACAGATGAGGTTCGGCAGCGAAGATATCGCCGAGGCGCCCAAGCCAATGAGAGCCATGGCATCGTCATCTGTGTATCCTTGGAAGTTCCGGTGCAGGCGGCCCTGCATGCTGGCGGCCGCGAGCGAATCTCCGGGTGCTGCAAAGTGGTCGAAGCCGATGGGAAGATAGCCGGCTTGTTCGAGCGTCATTGATGCAGCTTCTGCCTGACGGAACCTCTGTTCCGCGGTGGGTAGGTCAGCCGTTCGAATGGAGCCCTGATGTTTCTTCATCCAGGGTACATGCGCATAGCCGAACACCGCGACACGATCGATGTCATGCGTCGCAGCAAACGTAGCGGCATCGACGACGTGCGCGACAGTCTGGCCGGGCAGGCCGTACATGAGGTCAGTGTTGATGCTGTTGACGCCGGCTTCGCGCAGCCAGCGGATTGCCCGGGAAATGTCGGCGGCAGGTTGGATACGGTTGATGCGCTGTTGAACGCCAGGGTCCAGAACCTGGACGCCGAGGCTTGCTCGGCTGAGGCCTTGTTCCGCCAGACTTTCAACGAGAGCGGGCGTTATTCCTCTCGGGTCGAGTTCCGTGTCGATTTCCGTGAAGCCAGAGAAATTGAAGTGGGACCGGAGGTGAGCGAACAGCGTCTCGACCTGTTCTGGGCTAAGGATATCTGGCGATCCTCCGCCAAGGTGGACACGCACGACACGGGCCAATGGGTTGATACGGGCGGCTACGAGTTCGATTTCGCGCTTCAGAGCATCAAGATACGGCTCCAACGGATCGGCGCGAGTGGGGACGCTCGTGTGACAGCCGCAATACCAACAGAGCTTCTGGCAGAACGGGATGTGGATGTAGAGCGAAAGCCTTGCGTTATTCGGCAGTGCGGCAAGCGCAGCGGCTGAGGCGCTCTCGCCGACAGCGTCGGTGAAACGGGTCGCCGGAGGATAACTTGTGTACCGCGGCAGCTGTGCTGACGCGAATTCGGGAAGAAATTCCCAGCGCCGCCGGTCCTTGAGAGCCGCACATGCTTTGCTGTTCATCGCGCCACCTGCCTGATTGCGCTTTGCCTTACGCCGACGGCCAAAAGCGCTGCGATGACGACCAGGCCCATACCGATCGCGATCAGCCCACACCCCCCGCAGTGAAGATGGCTGGCGTTAACGAGCGATGGCGGCGGCGTTCCGCCGCACCACGACATCAGAATGCCATCCGGAATGTGCGGCGTGCACGACCGGATGAAGACGCCCGCAATCGCTGCAACCAGGCCAGACATAAGAATGATCGCAGGTTTCACGGGCGACTTCCTCCGGATGACCGTGGAGGGGGGGAGATAACGGCCACGTTTCCTGTCTAATGTTGCGCCGCAAAAGCTTGTTTGAGCTGGATCAAGGGTCAACGCGCTCGAGGCTGGCAAATCGCCCCCGTCACGCAACCGCGAACTGCAGAATAGGATTGAATGATGGTCCCCCAGGCAGCTCAAGGCTCCCGGATAGATCCCAGCACATTCGCCGTCGGCCTTGTGCTTTTGTTCGTCCTGTTGTTCGCGCTCAATGGTGCTGCGAATGCGGCTGATGCCTCTTTCGGTGTTCACAGCTGGATGTTCGTGATTGCTGGGGTCGCCGGTATTGCGTCGCTTCTCGGCTGGCACGAGACGGGCGATACGCCGCGGACATTCGATCCGGCCCGCTACGAGGAAGGCGTCGTGAAGGCTGGCGTCATCGCCACCATGTTCTGGGGCATCGCCGGTTTCACAGTGGGCCTTCTGATCGCGCTGCAGCTCACGTGGCCAAACCTTTTCTACTTTCCAGATTTCGGCTGGACGAATTTCGGCCGCCTGCGCCCCCTTCACACATCGGCGGTGATTTTCGCCTTCGGCGGCAACGCGCTGATCGCGACCTCCTTCTACGTCGTCCAGCGCACCTGCCGCACGCGACTCGCCGGCGGCATGTGGCCGTGGTTCGTCTTTTGGGGCTACCAGCTCTTCATCGTCGTCGCCGCCACCGGCTACCTGATGGGCGTTACGCAGAGCAAAGAATACGCGGAGCCGGAATGGTATGCCGATGCCTGGCTCACCATCGTGTGGGTCGCCTATCTCGGCGTCTTCGTCGCGACGCTCCTTCGCCGCAGAGAACCTCACATCTACGTGGCCAACTGGTTCTACCTGGCCTTCATCGTCACGATTGCGATGCTGCACATCGTCAACAACCTGTCGCTGCCGGCCAGCCTCGCGGGATCGAAGTCCTATTCGGTGTTCAGCGGCGTCCAGAGTGCGCTGATCCAGTGGTGGTACGGCCACAACGCCGTGGGCTTCTTTCTCACCGCCGGCTTTCTCGCGATCATGTACTACTTCATCCCGAAGCGGATCGAGCGGCCTGTATGGTCGTACAGGCTATCGATCGTTCACTTCTGGTCGCTGATCTTCATCTACATCTGGGCTGGCCCGCACCACCTTCACTACACGGCGCTGCCGCAATGGGCGCAGACGCTGGGCATGACCTTCTCGATCATGCTGTGGATGCCAAGTTGGGGTGGCATGATCAACGGTCTGATGACGCTGTCGGGCGCGTGGGACAAGCTTCGCACCGATCCCGTCGTGCGCATGTTGGTCGTCTCCGTGGCCTTTTACGGCATGGCCACGTTTGAAGGCCCGGTCATGTCGGTTCGTGAGGTCAACGCGCTCTCGCACTACACCGACTGGGGCATCGGTCACGTTCACTCTGGCGCTCTGGGTTGGGTTGGCTTCGTCACCTTCGGTGCGATGTACTGCCTTACGCAGTGGATATGGAAACGGCCGAAGCTCTATTCCAACACGCTCGTTGAGTGGCACTTCTGGATTTCGACCCTCGGCATAGTGCTCTACATCACGTCGATGTGGGTGTCGGGCATCATGGAAGGCCTGATGTGGCGCGCCCACAACTCGTTCGGCTTCCTTGAATACTCCTTCATCGAGACCGTCAGCGCGAAGCACATTTCATACATCATCCGTGCACTTGGCGGTGGCCTCTACCTCACCGGCGCCCTGATCATGATCTACAATCTTGTGCGCACCGCGCGGGGCGATGTTCCGGCGGACGAACGCCGCCGCAGCGGCGCTCAAGCACTTCAACCGGCAGAATAGAGGAGACACGGCATGGCCGCGCGTCAGGGCTGGTTGCTACGCAATCACAAGGTCTTCGAGAAACACAGCTACGTCCTGCTCATCGGCATTCTGGTCGTTGTGGCGATCGGCGGGCTGATCGAGATCGTTCCATTATTCTACCTCAAGAGCACGATTGAGAAGGTTGAAGGGATGCGCCCTTACACGCCGCTCGAGCTTGCCGGACAGAATATCTACATCCGTGAAGGCTGCGGCGTCTGCCATTCGCAGATGATCCGTCCCTTGCGCGACGAAGTGGAGCGCTACGGCCATTATTCTCTTGCGGCTGAAAGCATGTACGACCACCCGTTCCAGTGGGGCTCGAAGCGCACCGGCCCGGATCTCGCTCGCGTCGGCGGCAAATACTCGGACGAATGGCAGAGGCAGCATCTCATCGACCCGCGCTCCCTGGTGCCGGAATCTATCATGCCGCCCTACGCCTTCCTCCAGGGACGCCCGCTTGACCTGACCACCATCAGCGAAGGCATGAAGGCGCTGAAGCTGGAGGGCGTTCCCTACACGGACGCGATGATCGCCCGAGCGCAGGATGATGCCTTCGCGCAGGCGGGCGAGGACTATGATGTCGAAGCGCTGAAGAAGGACTACGCCGCGATTGCAGGTCGCGAGAACTCCGTGACTGTACGGGACTTCGACGGCGAGCGCGGCGATCCGTCCGAACTCGACGCTCTCATCGCTTATCTGCAGGTGCTCGGCACGATGGTCGATTTCTCGACCTATCAGGCCGAAGACCTCTCGAACCGGAGGTAGCGCCATGACCTACGAAGCCTGGTCTTCCTTTGCCCAGACGTGGGGCACCCTCTACTTTGTGGCGATCTTCGCCGCCGGCACGCTCTACGCGCTTTGGCCACGTAAGGCGGCTGAGTTCCGCAAGGCTGCGCGCCTCCCCCTCGATGAAAAGGAACCCGGCGATGACCGACCGCTCGCCTGAGATCGACGAACACAGCGGCGTCGAGACAACCGGCCATGAATGGGACGGTATCAAGGAGCTGAACAATCCGCTGCCGCGCTGGTGGAGGTTTGTATTCTGGGGAACCGTCGTGTTCTCGATCGTGTACTGGGTTCTCATGCCGGCCTGGCCCGCCTTGCCGGGCATGCAGGGCTACACAACCGGCATCTGGAACCAGTCCGACCGTGCGAAGGTGCAGAGTGATGTCGCCGTGGCGAAAGCCGAGCGCGCCGCGCTCGGCAGCAAGATAATGTCGCTTAGCGCTGCCGATGTTCTCAAAAATCATGAGCTCAGCCAGCTCGCCCTGTCGCTCGGTGAGAGCGCTTTCGGGGACAATTGCGCCACCTGCCACGGCGTCGGCGGCAAAGGGGCCAAAGGCTTTCCGCGTTTGGCCGACGATGTGTGGCTGTGGGGTGGCTCGCTTGCGGATATCGAGCGCACGATCCGCCACGGCATCCGCTCCGAGGACCCTGCCACCCGCACGACGGATATGCCCGCCTTTGGCCGTGACGAATTCCTCACCGCTGTTCAGATTAGTGATCTCGTCGAATACGTGACGAATGTCTCCGGCCAGAAGGCGGACATAGCTGCGGTGGAGCGGGCGCGCCCCATCTTTGCGGAGAACTGCGCCAGTTGTCATGGCGTGGATGCCCGCGGCAATCGCGAGAAAGGCGCGCCCAACCTGACGGATCGCGACTGGCTCTATGGCGGTGACCGCGCTACATTACAGAGGACGATCTTCGGCCCACGCAACGGCGTTATGCCGGCATGGGGCCAACGTTTCGACGATGCGACCGTGCGCGCGCTCGCCATCTACGTACATTCGCTCGGAGGCGGCGAATAGGTCATGGGATCGGCCACGCTTATCAACCTTCGGGAGGGACGTGGCGGTGGTTCACCGCCGTCGGGCGGCCCTCCGGACGATGAGCCGCCTGTTGTGCTCTATACACGCCGCCGACAGATCTATCCCAAGCTCGTCTCGGGTCATTTCCGGTCGCTGAAGTGGGTGCTGATGGCGGTTACGCTTGGCGTCTATTACGTCCTGCCATGGCTGCGATGGGACAGGGGAGCAGGTGCTCCGGACCAAGCCGTCCTCGCGGATTTTGCCGGCGGCAAATTCTACTTCTTCGGCCTCGAGATCTGGCCGCAGGAAGTCTACTACATCACCGGCCTATTGATCCTTGCGGCTGTGGGTCTCTTCTTGGTAACGGCCGTTCTTGGCCGTGTCTGGTGCGGCTATTTCTGCCCGCAGACAGTCTGGACCGATCTCTTCATCGTCGTGGAACGCTTCTTCGAGGGCGACCGCAACGCAAGGATGAAGCTCGACAAGGCGCCTTGGTCCGTCAATAAGGCGGCGCGGAAGATCAGCAAGCACGTTGTCTGGCTGCTCGTTTCGTTCGCCACGGGCGGTGTCTTCATCTTGTACTGGCACGATGCGCCGACCATCGCCGAGACTTTCTTCACCGGACAGTCGCCCGCAACAGCCTATGTGTTCGCCGCGCTTCTCACGGCAACAACCTACGCCCTCGCTGGAACAATGCGCGAGCAGGTGTGCACCTACATGTGCCCCTGGCCTCGCATCCAGGGCGCGCTCGTTGACCGCGATACGCTTGGGGTCACCTATCGGCACGAGCGTGGCGAGCCGCGCGCGCCTCATAAGAAGGGAGAGACGTGGGAGGGGCGGGGGGATTGCGTTGATTGCACGCAATGCGTGGTCGTTTGCCCGATGGGCATCGACATCCGCAACGGACCCCAGCTTGAATGCATACAATGCGGCCTCTGCATTGATGCCTGCGATGGCGTCATGAATAAAGTCGGCCGGCCCACAGGCCTGATCGCGTACGACACGGACGAAAACGTTGCACTTCGGAAGCGCGGCAAGAAGGCACGACCTTTCCGACCCTTGCGCGCCCGTACCATGCTCTACGCGGTCGTTTTCGTTGCTACTGCAGCGCTGATGGTCTTTGGCCTGGCCACGCGCACGAGCCTCGAGTTTTCGGCGCTGAAGGATCGCGCGCTGCCCTATGTGCAGCTCAGCAATGGCGATATCCGCAACTCCTACACGTTGAAACTCGTCAACAAGCGACGCGACGCACGCGACCTGACACTTTCTGTCGAAGGCCTTTCCGGTGCGCGTCTCGAAATCGTCGGTGAAAACCAGACGCAAGGCGCGCCGCAGCTTTCACTCGCGCCAGACGCCGTCGAAAGCTACCGCGTCTTCGTCACCGCCAGCGCAAACACCGCGCCAGCCGCTGACATCCGCTTTATACTCTCGCAAAACGGTGCGCTGGCTGCCGTTGCGGCCACACGCTTCCTTGGGCCGGAAAACTGAAATGGCTGCCAAAACCCTTCGTGGTATTCACGTCTTCTGGTGGGTTGCCGGATTCTTCGCCGTCACCATTGCTCTCGACTCCCTGTTCGTCGTCTGGGCGATCCAGACCTTTCCCGGCGAGCAGGTGAAGAACTCCTACGTCCTCGGCCTGGACTTCAATCACGAGGTCGCCCGCAGGAAGGCGCAGGAACAGCTTGGCTGGGCCGCAGAGATTGGTGTTCGCGGGGAGCCGTCTCGCATGCTCGTGGTTCGAGTGAAGGACGCCGGCGCGGCAGCCGTGACTGGTCTCCAGATATCCGCCAGCATCCACGTCGCAGGTCAGGCTAGCTCCCAAACGCTCAAGCTCACGGAACAGCTCCCTGGCGACTACGTCGCGCCGCTTGACTTTCCAGCTGGCGCTCACATCGAGATCGCTGCCTCAGCCTCAAGATCTTCATCCGACGCAATCATCTTCGAAGCCGCCAAAGCGCTGGAGCTGCCATGAGCGCCACTGCTATCGGCTGTCCTACTGGCCTCGCACCGCCCCACGCCGACGACGTTATCACCCCCGATCCATCACCCTTCGTCACCGAAAGCCGCGGCCGTCGCGCGCTCGATATTGTCGTGCGTGGCGCGTCCTGCGGCGGTTGTCTGGCCAAGATAGAGAAGGCTGTCGGAGGCCTTGATGGCGTTCAGATGGCCCGCCTCAATCTCTCGAACGGGCGTCTCCACGTTGAATGGACGGGCAAGCTCGATCCCCGCCGCATCACCGAGACGCTCAGGGGGCTCGGCTATGGCGCCGCCGCGCTTGATCCCGGCAGACCTGATCAGGCCTATGCACAGGCCGAGAAACGGCTCCTGATCGCGCTCGTTGTCGCCGGTCTTGCGGCGGTCAACGTGATGGTCGTTGCCGAACCGCTCTGGTACAGCCAAGACGTCGACAGCGCAACACGCACCCTGTTCCACTGGCTTTCGGCGCTGATCGCGATCCCTGCATCTGCGTTCTGCGGTCTTACGTTCTTCGAGTCTGCCCTCGCCTCCTTGCGGCGCGGGCGCCTGAACATGGATGTCCCGATTTCGCTAGCCGTCATTCTTGCGATCGGACTCAGCGTCTATGAAACCGCGCGAGGCGGCGAGCACGCCTATTTCGATGCGTCCGTCATGCTGCTCTTTTTTCTGCTCATCGGTCGCTTCCTGGATGCGCGCTTGCGGCGCCGGGCTTACGCTGCCGCCAATGCACTCGCCGCACTCCAGACCTCCAGCGTCACCCGCGTCACGGCACTCGGCGCAGCCGAATCCGCGCGTGCCTCCGACATCAAACCCGGAGATATACTTCTGCTGGCCGCCGGCGAGCGCGTCGCCGTCGACGCTGAAGTGATCGCCGGCGAAAGCGAAATTGATCAACGCCTCGTGACGGGGGAGGTTGAGCCTGTGCCCAGCTTCCCGGGCCAGACGCTTCACGCCGGCGCAATCAACCTGTCCGGCGGCCTGCGTGTCCGCGTCCTCGCGCCGGCAAGCCGTTCACTTATGGCTGACGTCTCGCGCCTTCTTGAGGCTGGCGAGCAGAAGAAGTCTGCCTATCGTCGGATTGCCGACAAGGCCGCCGAAGCCTACGTCCCGCAGGTTCATGCTGCTGCGTTGCTCGCTTTCATCGGATGGCTTGTTTTCGGCGCGTCCGTCGAGCATGCCGCCTTCGTCGCCATCACCGTGCTGATCATCACCTGTCCCTGCGCCATCGGCCTTGCTGCGCCGCTCGTCCAGGTCGTCGCTGCGGGGCGCCTGTTCCAACGCGGCATGTATCTCTCCTCGGGCGACGCGCTCGAACGGATCGCCACCGCCGATCACGTGATCTTCGACAAGACTGGCACGCTCACCCTCGGCGACCCTGTTCTCGTCCCGGGATATTCACCCGCGGATCTCGAACTTGCCGCGCATCTCGCGCGCGCCAGCCGCCATCCTTTCTCCCGTGCGATCGTTGTCGCCGCAGGGCCGGGCTCCATTGCCCACGACATCAAGGAGCATCCCGGTCGCGGCGTCTCTGGAACGGTCAATGGCAAGTCCGCCCGTCTCGGCTCTGCAGTTTTCGTTGGAGTTCCGGCCGGAGGCAACTCCGAACTCTGGTTCGCCATCGAAGGCTCGGAGCCCGCCGTTTTTCATTTCGAGGACCGCATCCGTCCAGACGCTGCCGCGACTGTCAGGCGTTTGCGACGTATGGGCCTCACTGTTGAACTTTTGTCCGGAGACAGCCGGGAGCGCGTCTCTGCCGCTGCTGCCGAAGCCGACATCGCTGATTGGACCGCCGCTGCAACGCCTCTATCGAAAGCTGCTCGTCTGCAGGAACTTCAGACCAGCGGCCGCCACGTGCTCATGGTCGGCGACGGTCTCAACGACGCAGCCGCACTCGCCGGCGCTCATGCCTCGCTCGCGCCGGGCGGTGCTGTGGACGTCTCGCGCCTTGCCAGCGATTGCGTCTTTTCCGGAGAAACCCTGGCTGGCGTCGCCGACGTGATTGTTATCGCTCGGCAGGCCCGCAAACGCATGCGCGAGAATTTCGCATTCGCCGCGCTCTACAATCTTATTGCTATCCCCATCGCACTCGCTGGCTGGGCCACGCCCCTTGTCGCTGCCATCGCGATGTCGGCATCGTCCGCCGTCGTTACTTTAAATGCGCTTAGGCTGTCGGGGGCGGGCGCGCCACTCGTGTCTGGAGGCAAATCATGAACGTCCTTCTCTATATGATTGCCGCTGCTCTCGGCCTCGCCATACTGGCCTTGGCTGGCTTTCTCTGGGCGCTCCGCACCGGCCAGTTCGAAGACCCCGCGGGCGCCTCTTGGCGCGCGCTGAACGATGAGGACCGTCCAAGTCTTGATTGAGCCTTCGGTTCTCGAGCGCGGATTCGCCCACGAGGGTTTGCGCTGCTCAGGTTCACAGGGTGCGCGCCTGGTACCAGCTCCCGGGCTCGAACCGGGGACCTCTAGATCCACAAAAACTGGATGGCTACTTGGTGCTCCGGTATTTCAAAGGTCGTTCTGACGCGTGCAATCATCATGCTATGAGAACCTCTCACGCGAGGACCGCGAGAGCAGGCCGGCCCATGAGAAATCGGCTTTGGGATGTTCCTCAAGCCGCCGCTCCAAATGCATGACGACGACGTTGGTTTCAGAACAAGGCTACGATTGTCTTAGGCGATCGGATGCCCGAATGAATCCTTCACGCGGTCAAGCATCAGGGGAGTGAAGCGAGAAGGCAGATTCTTTGCATCGATGACGATCTGTCGAAGCGCTCGCTCCATGTCGGGGGAGGGATCTGCCATCGCAAAAGAAATGACAAAGAAATCCAAGATAGGGGTTGCCTTCGGCAGATGTCCCTTCAAAGCGTCCATTTGGAGGCTGCCTGGTTGAATGCCATGCTTCCGCATTTTCTCCCAGATCGTCGGTTCGATGTCGGCCATCTCGCTTCCTGGTCTTGAGATCCCAGCAAGTCGGCAAACGGTACGGTGCGCTATGTTTCGCGCACCGTGCCCCGCGAATACACCGCGGAATTCCCGCAACAGCCATCCGTAGAGTACTAGAAAAACGAACTCACGCTCGGTGTTAGGAATCTTTTGTACAGCTGCCTGCAGGTCTTTGACATTGGGAGAGCGGGGGGAGGCTTTGAACTCCCTCAAGATTGCCCTGATCACCCGCAGGAAAGCCCACAACAGAACTAACAATGCCAAAGCCACGCCTAAAAACGTGACCCATTCCGAGTTCCAGTGTTCGCTCAAAAAACTGAAGGCTTGGTCGACGCCCCACATGTCTGGCCCCCCAGATCCGGAACTATCACCAAGACCAACGCGGGTGATGTTGCTTGTCAATCGCCTTAAGGTGCCGACGTGCCGATTGCGGGTGGGGATTTATCGCCTAAGCCGAGCTCGGAGCAGAGAGATGACTGACCCAGGAGATTCGTATCAAGGGTTACTTCAACCGTCAGCGAGGTGAAACGATTGGGTCTGGTGGTCCACCTCGGACGCTAGAATCCGACGGCCATTTTCACTGATCCTGCTTCGCACGATCCCGTCTTGCGGGCAAATTCTGCATGCGTGAGCCCATTGAGAGCCATGTGAGGCCGGCTCTCATTGTAATCCCTGCGCCAGGCCTCGATCGTCGTCCGCGCCTCAGCGATTGACGCGAACCAGTTGAGGTTCAGACACTCGTCCCGGAGCGATCCGTTGAAGCTCTCGATGAAGCCATTCTCCCATGGACTGCCAGCGCGATGTACGCGGTCTTTGCCCCCAACCGCGGCGATCCACTCCCGCACCGCGTCGCGACGAACTCAGGTCCATTGTAAGAACGAACATGCTCGAGCACGCCGCGCGCGATGAACAGATTGGCCAACGCATCGATGACATCGACCGACTTCAGCTTCCGCTCGATGCGGATGGCGATGCACTCATGCGTGAACTCATCGACGACAATGAGCATCCGGTACTTTCTCCCCTTGTGGGTGAGGTCTTCGACGAAGTCGTAGGACCAGACGTGGTTGCGGTGCTCTGCGCGGAGGCGGATGCACGATCCATCGTTGAGCCATAAACGGCCGCGTTTCGGCTGTTTCTGAGGGACCTTCAGTCCCTCCTGCCGCCAGATCCACTCGACCCGTTTGTCGTTCACCACCCAGCCGGCCGTCGATCGCAGCAGCGCTGCGATCTTCCGGTAGCCATAGCGTCCGTACTGCCTGGCCAGCTCGACGATGTCGGCGGTCAGACGTGCTTCGTCATCATGGCCCTGCGGCCGCTTGCGCTGCTTCGAGCGGTGCTGTCCGAGCACACGGCAGACCCGGCACTCGGACAGTTTCAGCTCCGACCTCACATGGTCGATGCAGGCGCGGCGACGCGCGGGGCTTAGAAGTTTCCCTTGTCGGCGGCGGCCTCGTCCAGCACTCCGACCGCGGATCGCAATATGTGTCCATCAAGTACACCGAGCGCCTCGCCGAATCCGGACTTGAGCCGTCCGTCGGCGGCGTTGGCGACAGCCATGACAACGCTCCCGCCGAGACGATCAACGGACTCTACAAAGCCGAAGTGATCTGGCGGAAGGGGCCATGGCGATCGCTCGATGCCGTCGAGTACGCCACGCTGGAACGGGGCGACTGGTACAACAACCGCCGACTGCCCGAGCCCATCGGCAACATCCCGCCCGCCGAGGCAGAAGCCGCCTACATTGCGTCGCTGGAGGGAACAGCTATCGCTGCGTAACTAAAACCAAATGGCCTACGGAGTTACCGGGGCGGTTCACCTTGTCTTGGCACCGTGGCATGACCGTCTGGAAGCTCTGTGCGGAGATCGAGTTTGGGAGGGGGAGATGCTACAGTTCATGGGTGAGGTGCTCCAGGTTGTTGGCGTCGCCATCAAATCTGCAAAACGAACAATCCGCCGACCGTTCTTCTGGGTATTGGTACTGCTGGCGATAGGGAGCCTCGCCTCCATCGTCGTGTCGATCTGGTCTGTCCAACCATTTGGCGTGGTCGGCCTTCTCTACCTCATCGCGCTTGCTGGAATGGCCTTCATGCTTTGGCGTGACATGGGCCCGCATCGCGTCGTCCTATGGTTGCGACGCTTTCATGGAAAGCATCCAGCACGTTTTCCCATGCACCGAGCGTTCGCCGCCGTGGGGTTCAACTGGTTCCTCGTCATGACGATCCAGGACTCGAGGTTCAAATACTCGCTGCTTACCGGCATATCGCGATCCATCGGCGTCGTTATTTTTGGGTTGCTTTGGATTGGCGTGCCGGTCTTCCTCGTGTCGCTGGCGATTGCAGCGAGGCTGCTAAATATCTCCAGTGCGGAGCAGATCGCAGGACGGAGCCTGGAACAGGCGCTTCTTCTGGCTCTAACATCCCTGATTGGCGGGCTGATGCTGCTTGTTACTTTGGGACCATATACATTCTTCAGGGCTCGGCTGCGTGGTGTTCAACGCCTTCGCAAGGCGACCGCCGCTCGATCGGTCAAAAGGCTCGCCAACAAGGTTCATCAACGCAAACTGTCACCACTCTTGGGGCTCAAGATCTACAAGTGCGACGACGACTTCTGGCGAGACACTGTCATTGCAGCGCTGGATGAATGTGACGCCGTCGTGCTCGACATTAGTGACGTCAATGAAAATGTCGCATGGGAACTACGGCAGAGCTTCGATCGCCTCGGACCGGAGCGGATCATTCTTGCCTATGCGGTAGACCTAGCCGCGTACCAAGCTGACTCCACTGATCCGTCTGAGGATCAACTTGATCGCGTGGCGGCGCTCACAAGTTCTGAAGCCGTGGCGCGGTTTGTATTCTGTCCCTACCCGGAACCGATGCCACTAGGAAAGGCGGCCCAGTATGTCAGGTACGAGCTAACCGTCGATGTTGCGAGCAGTATCCAACATGCCATGGTGCTTGCCTTTGATCCGGAGGAATCTGGCCAGAAGCCGAGCATCGAAGCGCTGCCGCAAGCTCAGGAGAGCACCGACCCCTCAGTCGGTTTGAGCCAACCCGCGCGGTAGATTGTCGATCCCGTGCCGGAAGTGGAGAGTTGGCTGTCGCGGGGCAGAGTTCGGAGAAGTGCGTGTTGAAGGCCTCCGCCGGTACTCACTCGCAAGCAATGCCATCGTTGTCGCGGTCGAGGTGCTCGCCGTAACCAGGCTCGCCCCGCTGCAGCGGCGCCGCTCCCGCAGCCCGTGCGGCAGCACAGTTCGGATAGGTTGCGCTTGGCGATAGGAGGCCGCGCGGCTGACTATCGCGAGCTGGCGGTGGTGGCGTCGGCTGCGGTGCGCGGTGGCAGTGATACCCGCCATTCTTGCTGTCGTTATGGCAGCCCTGTGCGTTAAGGCCGCCCGGATGCGCATGCGCGGTACCGGTGACGAACAGGCAGACAAGTAGGATGCTGGTGAGGTTGCGCATGAATGGTTCCCAACCTGAAGAGACAGAATCCTAACGCGAGTTGGGCGCTCCGTCTCTTAGGGTGGCCCCGTAGTATCCGCCGCGCCCTGCACCCCCTCTGATCCGCGATCAGCGGGCTCTGATGACTATGCGGGGGGGGGTAGACTCGATATGGGCTGCTGCCGGTTTCACGGACATGAAGTTAGGGCGATTTGGCTGAAGTAACGGGGGATCCCGTTCCCATTCGATGCGCCGCCGTGCCCGCCGAGGACGTTGTATGCGGCAATCATCACGGGCATGCCGCGATACGCGATGACCAGGTTCAGCACGCGGAACCTTTGGACTCTATTGGCGCCAATAGTTTGTTTCATCGACAGGCAGCTTTTGTCGTTCGCCAAGCCGAGGTTGCTTTTGCTCGGACGCTGGCCAAATCCTAAGGTTCATTGTCAGGCCGAGTAGCGGACCGACTAGAAGACACACGAGCACAAACATCATTGTTGCCTGAGCGCGCTCGCTCTCAGTCAGCTTGCGGTTTGGCTGGCCGATGATCAGCAAGACATTCCCCCTAGGCTCATCATGTTTGCTGGAGCTGTGAACTCCGCTGCACGAGAAAGCCTGCCGGCACCGATGACCACATGATACAAAGTTTCGCTGATCTGTCAGTGGGCGTTGGTGGTAACTCCCAAATCGGAGCACGGAAGCGCTCGCGCACCGATCTTGACGTGAGCGGCAGGCGCCAATGCGCCTTCCTGCACGAAATGGCAATCAAGCGAGACCGGCCAACACCGGACACTGAGCCGCTCGGCCACGAAACAAATGACCTCCCCGCGCTCTCACGCTAACAAGGAAAGCTGCAAGATCATGGTCTACTGACGCCTGACGATGACGATCACAGGCACCGCCAAGTCGCAGGAAATCGGACCCCAAATTCGACAACAGGGTGCAGGCAGGAACCGATGGCTGAAGACGAGCGCCTCTCCGCTTTGCGATCGCAGCTCTTCGACTATCTGAAGAGTCCATCTCTCCGTCACATCCGAGACCCACACTCCGTCGCCAAGCTCGCGAAAGAACTCCTCCGCGCTGTCGACCGGCCCGTGGGGCCTTGGTCGAAGTGGGACGGACTTCGGGATGCCCAGCTAACCGCGGCAGCTACCACCTGGATTCCGGCGCAGGATCTGCGCGACTATCTCAACACAATCCCAGGCCCAAGACTCACCACGACGGACGTGGAGCAGCGTCTGCGAGCGATCCAGGAAGGAGGATATTTTCTCTATCCGACCGAGCAACTCAAGGAGGGCTGCCTCCAGCTGGACGCACGCGAACGCGACGCCGGGACAGAGATGTCCGCCATCATTGGCGCGCTGCAGGAATATGTAGAGCTGGAGCGCGATCGCATTCGGACTGAACATGAAATTCGACTGCGAGAAACGCAGGCAGCTGAGAAAGAAGCCGCTCGGCAACGCCTTCTATCGGGCGCCGACTGCAAGTGGACACCGTTGACCCGGTCGAATGAGCTGTTCTGCCGTACGAATGGCCGACTATTCCGCCTAAGTCAGGGAAAGGACAAAAGGTGGAGCTTATTCCGCATCGCCACGGTAGAAGACGGGAAGGGCGCGCTGCTCGGTGAGTATGGTGGCCGAGGGGATGCGGCTAAGGCGGTGGCTAAGATCGCATATCAGCCGGAGCCACGTTGGTAACTCTGATACATGGAGGCATCACGAAGGTCGCTCGCGCGCTCAGCGGCAGAGTCTTTGAACTCTGTCGCCTTAGCGTCCCACAGTTTCCTAGGGGCGCGCGTCGTCGGCAAGCAGACCTTCGGCGCGCGGGAAGGCCTGTCGTCGACCAGCGATCTCACAGGCGAACTCGCCAGTGCGGATATCTGTCACCTCACGAGGCTGAAATTCGTCGTCAAAACGATGATGACCGAGAAGGTACTCGCTTTGCCCACGCGACCTGCTGAGACCTGACCCCAGATCTTCCAACCGGTAGATGTGCCGAGGGTCTGCTTGTCGGGAGCGGCCCGAAACAGGAAGCCGCGGCCGAAGAAAAGCATAGGGAACTCGGTGCGCCATAGGTGGCGAACAACCGAGAGAGAGCATGTGTTTGTCCATTCACGCTTGGTCCGAAAACTGGGGCAGAGCAGGTCTGCCTGTTCTGACTGCTTGGTCCAATCCAAGCGAAACTGTCGCCTGCCCCAGCGGCATACTTCGTCTTTGCCGGCCTGAGGCAGCAAGGCGATCGTGACACCCGGACCCGTCCGCAATAGAATTCAACTGCGAGACCGTGGCGGGTAAGCTTGATGAGAACTCTTTGGCTAGCTCTGACTCTTGGCTTGTGTGGCGCTGCAAACGCGGCCCCGACTTGCCATACAAGCGATGCCACATTTGGTAGTTTGGGCGTTGAGCGATGCGCGCCGGTCGATGGTCGGGTAGCGACCAAGACACCGCCAAGCTGCGCCGACGGTTCTTACGCGCCGGATGGGGGGAAAAGGTTTAGTGGTGACGGCCAGCCGAAGCCACATCTGGGCGTCGATCTATTGGCGGTAGTGGCCAGTGACGTGTTCGCTGCGGCGGACGGAGTCGTCATCGATGTCCGTAATTTTCCGAAGACCTCCGGATGGCAAGTAAACATCCAGCACGGCGACCGTCGGGTGAGCCGCTACTTCCACTTGTCGGAGACTAGTGTGCAAGCCAGCGCAATAGTATCGCGTGGGCAGAAGATTGGGTTGTCTGGAAAGACCGGAAATGCACGCTCGACTAGCTGTCCCCATCTCCACTTTGAGGTTCGCAGCGAGGCTTATCCTTCGGCGGGAGATCCCGTGACCTGGACCTACGCGCCACCCCGCGATCCAATAGCCTGGCTTGCAGCTGGTCAGATTGACCCGCAGGCCTCACAGATCACGACCCGATGAAACATCAGCTGAAGTGGTGGATAGGAGCTGCCTTCGTGCTCGGGGGTGCGGGATTGATCTATCTCTTCATCTCGCTCGCGCCCTTTCAGCCTGCGGTCGAGTCGGCTCAATTGCCTTCGGAATCTCTTGCTCGAACTGCAACGGAGGTCGTCCCCCCTTTCGATAGGGCCGGTGATAGCCATAGTGTGCCCCTTCCTAACGGCACATCGCCGCCAAATGACCCGGACTGGCCGCGACAGCCCGATTGGCTTGAGCCGCAAGTTGCTTGCGCACAGCTAGGAGACTGCATCGTATCCGGAGAGGGAAGGTTTGCAGTAAAGATAGGTGAGCCATTTGAAGTTCCCCAGGATTGGCAGATTGCGATCCTCAACAGCAATCGGGACCGCAAACTTATTGCGCTCGAGGAGCCAGACGAAACATTCGTCAGGACGCGGCTGGGCTACGTCGAGGCGCAAATGTTCATCGAACTTACATCGTTCAAATACTCCGGTGAGCTTCGCTACATCAACGATACCGGCGCTACGGGTGTATTTGTGCCACGGCTTGCTAGCGATGATGACTTCTCGGTTCCTGGATACGATGCACTTATCGTGAGTCTTGCGGGTGGGGATCTCAGGCCGCGGATGAAGGTAGCCTGGCAGAAACTTCTTGCGGAGGACCGCGAGCGTCTTCGTCTACTCGATATGGCAATTGAGCGGGGCGGCAACAGCGTTGATGTATGGCTCGTCCAAGGCTTTGCATCCGTTCAGCCAGCGGCTGCCCGCGCGATCAGCTCTGCGTGGCAACGTCAAATCGCAGAGCGCGAAGAAAGGGGGGAGCCGTCGAGCTTTGCTCTCCTCAGTCCAACCCACACAGTGGCGTCAGTTCCACAATGATTGGGCCGCCGCCGATACAAGGGGCACCGAGCCAAGGCGATTTAGCTGTCCAGTCTATCGCGATACGGGCAAGGGCAGGTGGATCACATATCTTAAGTGAGGATGATTGGCGCGAAGCTGACCTGCCTTTGGATTTTCGAGCCATGTGGCGCATGCCGGAGCGTCGGTCCGTCACCTGCCAAAGCTAGTAGCGGTCCGAAAATCCTGGAGCAGGTCAACCGAACCGGCGCCCACATTTTCATCCCCGACGCCGTCTCCGGGACGCCCGCCCCGGGGCTCGAACTGGCGTCTACACTTTGATCTCCGATGCTACTGGCCGATCAAGTCGTCGATCCTCGGATGGCAGAGCTGAAACTGCTCTAGCGCAAGACCATCGCCGTGAATGGCCAGACATAGGCCTGCAGCATTACCAGGCCGCCTACGAGGCTGGCGAGCACCAGAGAGTGCCAAAACACGAATTTTAGGATCCTGCCTTCATGGCCAAACCATCCAGTTGCGGTTGATGCGACAACGATCGACTGGGTGTCGATCATCTTGCCCATGACGCCGCCTGACGAGTTGGCTGCCGCCATCAGGATTGGCGAGATGCCGAGCTGTTCCGATGTAATCTTCTGCAAGCCGCCGAAGAGGATGTTCGAGGAAGTATCCGAGCCCGTGGCCGCAACCCCGAGCCAACCAAGAAGGGTGCCGAAATAGGGGTACAGCATCCCGGTGGCTGCGAACGCGAGCCCAAGCGTGGCGTCTATACCAGAATAGCGGGTCAGGGTGCCGACCGCGAGCATACAGGCGATCGTGATCAACGGGAAACGAAGCGACCAGATCGTGCTCAGGTAGGCGCGCGCCATTTGAACAGGCGAAAAGCCCATTACAATCGCCGAGACGATGGCAGTCACAAGGATGCCGGTTCCGGTGTAGGAGAGGATCGAGAACCTGAACACGGCCGCCTCCGGCGCAGGCCTCGCGACAACAGGAGGAGCGCGTTCGACGAGGTTATGAAGGCCGTCGATCGGGAAGCTCGGTGCGAACAGAGAATTGGCGAAAGTCTTGAACGCGTCAGTCCCCCACAGTGTCAGCAACACACACAGGATCGCCCACGGCAACCAGGCCAGGGCGACTGCACCGCCAACGCCGCGCGGCGATGCGGGCGATGGTGACTGCACCTCGGAAACGCTATCGTCGTGCACGCGCAGTTTCGTCGACGTCCAGATCTCTCTGGGGCGCCAGATGCGCAGAAATACTGTGAGGCATGTCATTGCGATGACGGCGGCGCCGATGTCTACAATCCACGGATTGATGAAATTCGAGATCAGGAACTGCGGGACAGCAAACGAGACGCCGGTCACCAGGACGGCGGGCCATACCTGAAACATGCCACGCCAGCCGGCGAAGGCGGCAACCAGCCAGAATGGAACGAGCACCGAGAAGAACGGCAGCTGCCGGCCAACCATCTGTCCCAGGATGTGGGGGTCGATACCGGTGGCCGTGGCGAGACCCTGGATCGGGGCGCCGAGTGCGCCGAATGCGACCGGCGCGGTATTCGCGATAAGTGAGAGGCCTGCAGCCGCCAGCGGCGAGAAGCCAAGACCGATCAGGGCAGCGGCGGTCACAGCTACCGGCGTGCCAAATCCGGCCACGCCTTCGAAGAAAGCGCCAAAGCAGAAAGCAATCAGCAGAAGCTGGAGCCGGCGGTCCGGTGTAACGCTGGCGATCGACCCCTGGATGATGGCGAACCAGCCCTTCTCGACGGTGAGTCGGTAGAGGAACAGGACGTTGAGAATGATCCAGCCAATTGGAAACATGCCGGTCATCACGCCGAAGCCGGCAGCGCGAAGCGCCATGTCGATGGGCATCGTAAAGGCGAACGCCGCGACAAGAACCGCTACGGCAAGCGCAATGAGCGCCGCGATGTGGGCCTTCACCTTGCCCGACGCGATCATCGCCAGCAGCAGCCCGATTGGCGCCAGCGCCGACAGGGTGGACAGGATAGCGTTGTGAAACGGATCGTAGACCTGAACCCAAGGGGCCATGCCTGATATCCCTCCCCACGCCTCGCAGTCCTTGCCGCGAGATCGATTGAGACGCTTCTAGCCTGATCTGCGGTCGACTGGTAGCTGTTGTCGAGGGAGTGAAACCGGCGATGTCGATCACCATGCCAACGCCAGACGCGACAACGCTGGAATGCCGATCCGAGATCGTGGCGGCGCTGAAGCGCATCGTTCCAGACGGCGTTGTCGACGACGCCGCCTCTATGGCCGTCTATGAATCGGACGGCCTGACGGCTTATCGCCAGCTTCCAATGGTTGTCGTCTTGCCGAGGACGACGGCTCAGGTGTCCGAGATCCTCAGATACTGCTCCGACCGCAACGTGAAGATCGTTCCTCGCGGCGCCGGAACATCGCTATCCGGAGGCGCTCTGCCGCTAGCAGATGGAGTGCTGCTGGGCATGGCAAGGTTCAACCGCATCCTTGAGGTCGACTACGATAATCGCGTGGCCGTGGTGCAGCCGGGTGTTACCAATCTAGCGGTTACCCGCGAGGTAGAAGGGCATGGCTTCTACTATGCACCAGATCCCTCGAGCCAGATCGCATGCTCGATCGGTGGCAATGTCGCCGAGAACTCCGGCGGCGTGCATTGCCTCAAATATGGGATGACCGCCAACAATGTCCTGGGCGTCGAAATGGTTCTCGCTAGCGGAGAGGTCGTCCGGCTCGGTGGACGACAGCTCGACTCCAGCGGACTCGATCTTCTGGGACTAGTGGTCGGTTCGGAGGGCCTTCTCGGGGTCGTCACCGAAGTGATCGTGCGTATCCTGCCCAAGCCTGAACTGGCCCGCGCGCTCCTGGTCGGATTCGCGAGCGTCGAGAGCGCTGGCAAATGTGTCGCCGACGTGATCGCCGCGGGGATCATCCCGGCGGGCATGGAAATGATGGATCGGCCCGCGATCCATGCCGCGGAAGCATTCGTGCGAGTCGGCTATCCGCTGGATGTGGAAGCGCTTCTCATCGTGGAACTTGATGGCGTAGTGGCGGAGTGCGATCATCTAATCGACCGGGTCGCGGACATCGCCAGAGAGAATGGCGCGACCAGTGTGCGGCAATCGGCATCGGAGGCAGAGCGGCTCGCCATGTGGGCGGGCCGCAAGGCTGCGTTCCCGGCCGTCGGTCGGATTTCGCCGGACTATTACTGCATGGACGGCACCATTCCTCGCCGCAGGTTGCCAGAAGTGCTGCAGCGCATGGCAAAGCTGTCAGTGCATCACCAGCTTGGCGTCGCGAATGTCTTTCACGCCGGCGATGGCAATCTTCATCCGCTGGTGCTTTACGATGCCAACAAGCCGGGGGAGCTTGAGCGTGCAGAGGAGTTCGGGGCTGACATTCTTCGCCTGTGCGTCGAGGTCGGCGGCGTGCTGACAGGCGAGCATGGTGTCGGTGTCGAGAAGCGCGACCTGATGCCGGTGATGTTCAATGAAACGGATCTGAAACAGCAGCAGCATGTGAAGTGTGCGTTTGATCCGGCTTCGCTGATGAATCCGGGCAAAGTGTTTCCGCAGCTTCATCGCTGCGCCGAGCTCGGTCGCATGCACGTGCATCATGGCCGGGTGCCTCGGCCAGATCTCCCGCGGTTCTGACGATGGGGTCATCTGCTGCCATCCAGGCGAAAGACGAGCAGGAGATCTGCGACGCAATCGCGGATGCCGCCGCAGATGGACGCCACTTGGAGATCATTGGTGGCGGAACCAAGCGGGGGATCGGAAATCCCGAACGAGAGACGTTCTTGCTGTCTACCCTGAGCCTCACGCGTGTGATCGACTACGATCCAGCCGAACTCGTGCTGACCGTTGAGCCGGGCGTTCGCTTGGTGGAGATCGAGACGCTGCTGGCCGAGCAAAACCAGATGCTGGCATTTGACCCTTGGGACCTCGCCGAGACGACGGGAGGCGAGGTCGGGCGTTCGACGCTGGGCGGTGTAGTGGCGGCCGGACTTGCCGGGCCGCGCCGATTAACTGCAGGCAGCATCCGCGATCACATGCTGGGATTTTCAGCGGTCAACGGGCGTGGGGAGGTGTTCAAGGCTGGCGGGCGCGTGGTGAAGAATGTCACCGGGTATGACCTGCCCAAGCTGATGGCCGGATCGTGGGGTCAGCTTGCAATGATGACGCAACTGACCCTGAAGGTGATGCCGCGACCGACAGTAGAGAAGACGATTGTCCTGCGCGGCCTGTCGCCTGCTACCGCCGTGAACGCCATGGGGTTGGTCATGCGTTCGCAGGCGGGTGTTGCTGCGGCCGCATGGATTGGAGCGGGAGGCGGTGATCCCAGCCTGACAGCACTTCGTCTGGAAGGGTTCGGTCCCTCCGTCGAGGCGCGTTTGCGAATGGTTGAGCAGTTGTTGGTCGACATAGGGCGAGCTGACGTGATCGATGCAGGGGAAGCCGATACGTTCTGGCGCCGTGTCCGTTGCGGCGCTCTGAGTACTGAGCAAGCCCTGGCGCTGTGGCGGATCATCGTCCCTCCCGCGCGAGGTGCTGATGTCGTCGAGGGCGTTGAACGCTTCAATGGCGCCGCGATGATCGACTGGGCGGGCGGCTTGGTGTGGGCCCAAGTGCCGATCGAAATCGCGGCGACGCGCCTGCGCTCGATGGCGGAGCAAGCAGGTGGTCATGCCATTATGATCTCGGCGCCCCGACATGTTCGCGCGACGACGTCAGCGCTGCACCCCGAAGCCGCCGGAGTTGCGGCACTGTCGCGAAAGGTACGCGAAGCGTTCGACCCCGCCCGCGTTTTGGATCCGCTGAGGTTCAGTGCTCGATGAAAACTGGGTTCACACCTGAGCAACTTGCCGATCCAGCGACGGCATCCTCCGAGAAGGCTATCCGCACATGCGTTCATTGCGGCTTCTGCACTGCGACGTGCCCGACCTATGTTCTACTTGGCGACGAGCGCGACAGCCCACGCGGCCGGATCTGGCTGATCAAGGATATGCTGGAGCGCGATCAGACGCCCACGCGAGAGGTGGTCGCCCACATAGACCGCTGCCTTTCATGCTTGGCGTGCACGACGACGTGCCCGTCCGGCGTCGACTACATGCATCTTATCGATCACGCGCGCATGCACGTTCAGGAGCGATATCGGCGGCCATTCGGTGACCGCGCGATGCGCTGGACGTTGGCGAAGGTATTGCCATATCCCGGCCGGTTCGCAGTGGCGCTGAGGTTGGGAAGGTTGTTTTCGTCTTTAGCGGGACTGGTGTCAAAGATGCCGGGCTGTGATCGTCTGGCGGCGATGCTCTGGATGGCGAAGGGTAATCGGGCGCATCCCGTGAAACCAGAAGGATCGGCTGCGGTTGGCGTGCGCCGGGGACGTGTGATCCTCCAGTCCGGATGCGCAGAGCCGGTATTGCGACCCGATTACCAGGCGGCCACGGTACGCCTGCTCAACCGTCTCGGGTATGATGTAGAGCGTTCCCTGGACGAGGGTTGCTGTGGTTCGCTCGTTCATCACCTTGGGCGCGAAGTCGAAGCGCTTGCCTTTGTGCGCCGTAACGTTGATGCATGGTCGAAGGTCATTGATCAAGTTGATGCCATCATTGTTACGGCCTCGGGCTGTGGCACGACGATCAAGGACTACGGTTTCCTTATGCGAAGCGATGCGGATTACGCCGAGCGGGCTGCACGGATTTCTGCCAAGGCGAAGGACATCACGGAATTTGTAGGACCGGAGATGCTTGAATCAACAAGCGGACGCGGTGTTCGTGTGGGCTATCATGCGGCGTGTTCGCTCCAGCACGGGCAAAAGATCGTCAGTCAGCCACAACGATTGCTTGAGCAGGTCGGGTTCGCAGTTGCTACGCCGGCAAGCGCGCATCTCTGCTGCGGGTCCGCCGGTACCTACAATATCCTCCAGCCACGGATCGCGGAGCAATTGGGAGACAGCAAGGCAGAAGCTCTCGAAGCACTGCAGCCCGACGTCATCGCCACAGGAAATATAGGCTGCGCTCTGCAGATAGGGGCGCGCACCGGCATTCCGGTCGTGCACATCGTCGAGTTGCTTGACTGGGCGACGGGTGGGCCGAAACCTGATGCGCTCGAACGGAGGACGTTCCAGTGAGTCTGATGCAGGATCGGGCAGGGCTTCAGGTCGCTGTCGAACTCGTAGAGTTCATTGAACGTGAAGCGCTGCAGGGTCTTGGCATGTCGGCAGAGCGGTTCTGGAAAGGCCTTGCGGACATTTGCGCCGTATTCGCGCCTGAAAATCGCGAACTGCTCGCTACACGTGCTCACCTGCAAGCGGAGATCGACTCTTGGCATCAGGCGCGACGTGGCGCCCCTGTCGACTTGGTCGAGTATCGGACCTTCCTCGAAAGTATCGGCTATCTCGTGCCAGAGCCCACGGCAGCGAAGGTGACGAGTGCCGATGTGGACGACGAAGTAGCTTCAATGGCGGGACCCCAGCTCGTCGTTCCGGTGCTCAATGCGCGGTTCCTGCTGAATGCAGTCAACGCGCGCTGGGGCAGCCTGTACGACGCCCTCTATGGAACTGATGTTCTTCCGGGCAAGCCGAGAGCAGGCGGCTATGACGCTGAGCGTGGCGCGCAGGTCATCGCGCGGGCGAAGGCCTTTCTGGACGAAGCAATTCCTCTCGCGAATGGAAGACACGCGGACGTTCGCGTGTGGCGCGTCGTTGATGGTGCTGCGGAGCCGACATTGGCCAAGCCTGCAGCCTTCGCAGGTTTTCGCGGTGATCCGGCCTCGCCGTCAGCCATGCTGTTCCGGCACAACGGCCTCGGTATCGAGCTGATGATTGATCGGAGCCATCCCGTCGGCGCGGGCGACCCCGCCGGGATTGCTGACGTGATCCTGGAATCAGCGCTGACGACCATTGTTGACCTTGAGGATTCGATCGCGGCTATCGACGCGACGGACAAGGTAGCGGCCTATCGCAACTGGCTCGGCGTGATGCGTGGCGACCTCATCACGACATTCGACAAGGGTGGTCGATCAGTTACGCGTGCCCTCGCGTCCGACCGCTTGTGGATAGCGCCGACAGGTGAAAGCTTCACGGTCAACGGTCGTGCAGTTCTGTTCGTTCGCAATGTCGGCCATCTGATGACGACACCCGCAGTTCTGTTGGCGGACGGTACGGAGGCGCCCGAAGGCATTCTTGATGCCGTCGTCACTTGCTTGATCGGCCTGCATGACCTCAACGGCCTCGGACGTTTTCGCAACAGCCGCGCCGGTTCGATCTATGTTGTGAAGCCGCTTGGCCTGAAACGCAACACGATAAAGCTCGGCCTGATGGACGAGGAGCGGCGCACATCGGCCAACCTTGCGGCCTGCATCGAACAGCTGAGACAGCGCATCGTCTTCATCAACACGGGCTTCCTGGACCGCACAGGCGACGAGATACATACATCGATGGAAGCGGGCGCCATGGTGCGCAAGGCTGCGATGCGAACGTCCGAATGGATCAAGGCGTACGAGGATCGTAATGTCCGCATCGGCCTGGCTTGCGGACTCGCAGGGCATGGACAGATCGGCAAGGGCATGTGGGCTGCACCCGACCGCATGGCTGACATGCTCGAACAGAAGATCGGGCATCCCCGAGCCGGAGCAACGACCGCATGGGTGCCCAGCCCGACCGCTGCGACACTGCATGCGATGCACTATCACGCGGTGGACGTCTTCGCGCGCCAGAAGGAGATTGCGCGCGAAGCGATACCGGGACTCGACCGGCTGCTTCAGATACCGCTGCATCACGGCGCCAACTGGTCGGCAAGCGATATTCAGGAGGAGCTGGAGAACAACGCGCAGGGCATACTCGGTTACGTCGTTCGATGGATCGATCAGGGTATCGGGTGCTCGAAGGTTCCCGACATTCACGATATCGGCCTGATGGAAGACCGCGCGACGTTGAGAATATCGTCCCAGCACATGGCGAACTGGCTACGCCATGGCGTGTGCACGGGAGAGCAGATAGACGCGGCCCTGATCAAGATGGCTGCGAAAGTTGATGCCCAGAACGCGGAGGACCCTGCGTATCGTAGGATGACGCCGGATCCCCAGGGTAGTGTTGCATTCATGGCGGCTCGAGCCCTCGTATTCGAAGGGATCATGCAGCCGAACGGGTATACTGAGCCGCTGCTTCACGAATTTCGATCGCGGATAAAGACGAGAGATTCTCGCTAGAGTTCTGCTGCCAGGAATCCCATCGCGCTCGGATATTAGAGCGTTGACCTGCCACATGATTTTCGGACCAAGAGTCGCTTGAGGCAAGATCAACTGGGGACAGCGTCAGCATCCCCCCGACCGGAAGGTTGGTCCGAAAATCCTGGAGCAGGACACCGCCTGTTTACAACCTGCTTCAAGATTTCCGGATCATGAGTCGCCTCAGCTCTCAGCAAGGGGCGTGTGGCCTATGCAATCATCCAAATGCGCGTCGCGCTCCGAAACGTCGAGGGCAGGTCAGCATGGCTTAGGAATGAACCGGTTTCACCGAAGCGCTTGGGCTTATGGTTAGGAACGTGATCGCCCAATCAAACCCGTCCGACGTTTGCCAATCTCATCGGCAATCGTCGCCAAAGCCAGCCTGGTCGGACCGCGAGGCTACGCGAGCGGGTTAGAGATCAGTCTGCAAACCTCGCCAAGACGACCGCAATGTGAGGATGGTCCAATCCCTTCTCACGGAACAGTTTGAAGTCCGCGGCAACCAATTTTTCCCACGTCATCATATCCGGCATGATCTCGCCGCGATGGGCATCGAGTATCGCGTCCGCCTCCTTGATCTTATCCTGGAACATAAGTGCGGACGCGAGATTGGTGAGCAGCCAAGTCTTTGTTCCATCAAGCGCAATGGCTTTGTGCGACATGTTTTCGGATTCAACGAACTCCCGTGCGAAAAGAAGATAGTAGGCTTGGTTTCCGTATTCGCTCGCAGCAACGGCGGCCTTTATTCGTCCGTCGGCCAGCGCCTTGTCGACAACCTCTAGGCGCTTGCGTCCAAGTTCCGCCGCGGACTTGAAGTCTCCTACCTTGAACGCTGGACTTGGGTCAGGAATTGGCGCCCCAGTGCCCAATCCAGAAACCGATTGTGCGCTCGAACCGGCGGCCGTTGTCGGCTTCGGAATCTCTTTCATATTGTAGTCGTCGGCCATCCGCTTCTTCAATTCTGGCGGTGGCTCGCCGATCCCCGAAGCCAGAACCTCTCCGTAGTTGCTTGCTATAAAGTCCTTGCCCGACTTCATCACATCCCGAAGTTCGACCAGCTTTCCGAGCGACAGCTTAAGATAGGTGTAGGTGGGTTCGCCGAGCGACGACTTGCCGTTGAGAAGAATAACGCCCGTCTCATTTTGAAGGTCAGGCGCCAATGCGGAAGCTTTTCCTGCCGTCAGGGCGCGCGGATTGATTTTCTCAAGGCTCCTCGGCGCCTTCGTTGCGCCGTCCTTACCAAGCGCATACACGCAGAGCTCGGGGAAGCTGACGTTGTTCTCGCGAGCTATCTTGTGGAGTTTTTCAAAACTATCGATGACGTCCTTTGGCACAATGCCGCCGCGCGATTGCTTCACCCACTCCGCCTGATCAGAGATGCCGAGATACGGATATTTTTCAGGCCATTCGCGAACGTAGATATGAAACGGATGCGACACACCGCCAAAATCAATTGGCACCGTAAAGCGTTTCATGGGCCACAGGTCAGCGCGTGCAGCGAAGTCATCAGACTTCGCGATATCTTTTTGAACTCCCTCACCCTTCCGATACATTTCAGAAAGCATGCTGGCCGACTCAGAGATCCGCCACTCGACACCGTACTCAAGATGCGGCACAGCCGCCGCAGCTTCTCCTTTGCTTCGGTATATCCGGGCCAAGCTGATATGCGCGGTCTCGATCGGGATGCGGACCCAATAGTCAAACGGGTACTTCGCGAGAAACGGCTCGCAAATTTCGAGAAGCTTTTCAAACACCGCCTTGCTTCGCTCGCTGTCGCCTAGGTCTTGGAGAGCCTTTCCGAGGTCCGCTCTCGTCTCACAATATTTTTCATACTTCGCGTCGTATCTCGATGGCGTCTCAGAGGGGCGATACCGATCCGAGTATTTGAGTGAAGTCTCGAGTAGCGCGACTTTCTCCTTCAGGTCACCGTCTGCCGTCTTGGACTTGAGGGCCGCCGCCATGCCGGAAGCCGCTTCGGCCACCACTTCATTGTAGGTGGAGATTTCAGGAAAGGCGTCCGCCGCCCCACGAAACGCATCATAGACCGGCCTGAGCTTGGATAGACGCAGCGCTTGGTCGCCATCGACCAACGCGCCTGCGAAATTGCTGAAATCATAGCTGACCCAGAAGCTTGTAGTCGGCGCGACCGGTGTGGGCACCAAATGCGCGACCCAAATATCCATGGCTCTCTGTAGGGCGGATAGACGTAGAGGAGTATCTCCCGCCCGTTCCGCAGCCAGGGCGAGGTAAGTGTTTGCGCGAGCCTCATACTCAACGAAGTTCGGGCTTTCAGGATGTGTCCGACGGGCAAGCTGCGCAAGTTCAATTGCTTGCTTGGCCATCTGGGAGGCATCGACAACCTTGCCGTTGTCGCGTTGAAAACCAGATTCGCTGACAAGACAATCAAGCCGACCCTTCATTACCCGTGGATCGAATGGCCGGGCAGCATAGGCGGCATTGCGGATTTCACACGCTGCAACGTTCGCCGCGCGTGCTTCGGACTTTTTCTCAAGTTCATTGTAGTCCAGACCTTGGTTGCTAAGTGAGTTCGCGAGCGCAAGCTGAAGGGAGAGATCATTGGGACGTTTTTTTAACGCGGTGCGTGCCAACGCCTCAGTGCGCTTCATAAATGCGAGCGACGCTGTGCTGTCTTCGGACGAATCCGCCAATCGTCCTTGAGAGTTGACGAAAGCGATCAACCCGAGAGGCTCCGGGATATCCTGCTCGTTCAACCCGACGCTCAAGCCTGCCTGTTCGCCTTCCTTCAGGATTGAGCGGGCAAGCTCGATCTCACCTCCATCCATCAGTCGCCAGGCGTAAATGCCGGCCGCATCGTAAAAGGTATCAAGCGCCTTGGCGTCGACCGCCTTGGCACGCACCGCCGCGAGCAACGTGTCATAAGACTTTTTGTGAAGCAGAAGCGCCTCCGCACGCTTGCCGGCACCGTCGGCAAGTCCTGCCTGATGGGCATAGGCGCGTCCGACCTGACGACTGAATGCAGGGTCTTGTCCGACTTGATCCGTGAAGCTCTCGTAGAACGGGACAACGATGGCCGACACTGCATTTTCGAACTCGCCAAAGCCACTTGCGGGCCGGTAATCCTCGTTTCCAATAAGCGCCATCACGCCATCAAGCGCCTCAAATGCCTTGCTGCGGTTTTCTTCTGCTATCCGAGCATTCGCCTGCGCGGCGAGATTCCGCTCCCATCCGACTGCTGCCAATCCTGTAGAAGCAAGCGCCAAAGCTCCCATGGCGACCGCGGTGATGCGCGCACGCGCCGCGCGTCTCTTAAGTGCCGCATTCTCCTTTTCCGACAAATCGATAGGATCCACGCAAAGAATGCCGGCAACGACCTTGATGATCGCGGCTTCTTCTCCATCGCCTCCCTCCTCGACGGGACGTGCGTCTGCTGCCGCTGGAGGGGTTGTGAGGAACGCAGGCGGGAAACACTCAGTCTCACCGCCCGACTCCGGCTTGCCGTCCACCACAATTGCGAAAACGCGATGTGAGCGCCCCGTGGCTTTGAAGTGTTCGATCTCCTTATTGACGTAGTCCGACTTCGACGCGGCCGGACTGCAAATGACGATCAGTGTCGCCGAATCGTCGATGCTCCCCTTCAGCGCGTCGGTGAGATCGTGATCGGCGGCCAGGCTGGACCGATCACGAAAAACAGGTGACAGCGCCGTTGGCACCGGGCCCTCAGGCGTCCAGCGTCCCCGTAGCGATCGGGGTGTCTTATAAGCATCTAGATAGGACTCGAGGCGTTCCGCCCAAAGGCGGTCGCGATGCGAATAGCTGATGAAGGCCTTGTACCGATACTTTGCCCAAGGCGTCGCAACGCTGTCGTGCTTGGCCACCACATTCCCCCACTCTTCCGACAAAGACAGCCTGCCCACTGCGCTGCAAGAGCGCAAGGAAATGCGGGAGCGCGGACAGCAAGGAGGGAAATGCTTGCCTGTTGATGGGCAATGCATTTTTCCGCCGCAGTCTCCGCGGTTGGCAAGCAGTCGACGTCGTCAGGACAGCGTACCCGTGACCTGCCGCAGGATTTTCGGACCATGGGATGTTTGAGCGGAGGGATGTCATGTCCGCCGCCAAATCAAGCTAGTGGCGGTCTGAACGTCTTGGGGCAGGTCAAAACCGGTTCAGCCGACCGTCCCCTGAACTCGGCACGCGAGCGGCCACTGTCGCGGTCTTCCATCGAACCTGACATCGAGCGGATAGACAGCGTTCCTAGTCTGCAGGCAGTCATCCCCTAGCCGGACACGGCCTACGCCAATGTCGAGTGACAGCTACGGACGCGTTCACATACCGGTGAGATGAGCGACCACAATTTCTGCAACCCCAGTTGCAACCCCGACTGCATGTGAGAGGAAGGTGGTCGAGCTAAGTGCTTGATTTTCTGGTACCAGCTCCCGGGCTCGAACCGGGGACCTCTAGATCCACAATCTAGCGCTCTAACCAACTGAGCTAAGCCGGCATTCAGAGCAGCGCCCGAGGGCGTGCGCGAAGGCCGTGGTCATAACCCCAAGGCCATCGGCCTGCAAGGCGCCGAATCCGGCTGAATTCAGCCGGCCGGACGTTGGATAATTCCGGCTCGTACGGCGCAGAAATCCTTGCATTTCTGGTCTTCCAGGGCTGCGGCTGGTGGGATGGCGGGCTGCGTCCGCCCTCCGCCAGCGAAACCCGCCGGAAACTCCCCATGCTGCGCGGCAGGCGTGCAGTGGAAAGCGGGAGTCATTCATGGCGCGGAAGACAGACAAGGCGGCGATTCTGTCCAGCACGATGCGGTTCCTTAAGGCGGGCGGACTGACGCTTGCCATTGTGGTGGCGCAGGAGGTCGACAAGCCGGATCGCAACTGGACGCTCATTGCCACCATGGCGGCGGGCCTTCTGGTCGGCATCGGCGGCGGCGCCTATGGGCGTATCAACGCCCAGGGGCCGATCAGTTCGATCCTGCCGAAATAGGGCGGATCAGTTCTTGTCCTTGCCCAGCAGCTTCTTGAACGCCTTGTCGGCTTCAGCCTTCAGGCGGTCCTGGGCTGACTGAGGCGATTCCTGAGCCTGCGGGGAGGGCTGGGCTTGCTGGCCCCCCTCTGGCGGAGTGGCAGGGGCAGGCGCAGGCGCAGGCGCAGGCGCAGGTGTTGCCGGCGTCTGCGTTTCCGCTGCGGGCTTGGACGAACCACCGAGACCGAACTTGTTGCGCAGGTCGTCGCCGAGCTTGTTGAGCTCGTTCTGGATCTGTGATCCAGCCTTCGCCTGCACGCCGGCCACGGCCTTGTCCTTCAAAAAGTCCCAGTCGAGCGAGAGGCCGATGCCATCCCATCCGCCGGCGAGCTTGATCGGAAGGCCGTAGCCGTTGAGTCCGGCCTTCTTGTCCTTGAATTCCGGGAACATGCTCAGTTGCACCTGCTGCTTGCCGATGTCGAGCGCGCCGCCGCCGGAGACGTTGAAGCCGTCGGCTTCAAGCGTGAGCCCGGTCAGGACGGCGACACCGTCCTTCATCGCGAAGCTGGTGTTCAGCGCATTGAAGTTCGTCTGCGCATTGGCCGAAAACGCGCCGAGCGAGAGGCTCTTAGACGTCAACGCTGTCTGCGCAGCTTTCCCGAGTTCCTGCAGATTGACGCCTTTCAGGATGCCTTCGTCGAACTTGAAGTCGCCCTTGCCGACAAGCGAACTCATCATTGTCTGCAAGTTCGCACCCGAGCCGGCGATATCGATGTTGAGACCGCCCTTTCCATCGATCATCTCGAAGCCAGACGCGGCTGAAAGCAGAGGCTTCAGCTTGAGGTTGTCGATGTTGGCTTTGAGGGCGATCGCGGGCTGCGATCCACTGCCGTCGGCGACGAAGCTGGCGCCGCCGGCGCCGCCAAAAAGCGTTGTCTGTTTGAGATCGGCGGTCAGCTTGCCGCCGGCGAGTTTCACCACAATGTTCGAAGTGCCGAAGTCGAACTTGTCGAACGTGACGCCGCCGGTCTTTAGGACGAGGTCAGCATCGGCGAGGCGCAGGGGCGCGAGATCAATCGGGGTGTTTCCCCAGCCCTTTGTCGATGGAGGCGGTTCCTCAGTTGGCGCACCCGAAGCTGCAGCGTAGGGCGTGATGTTGATGGCGTTGGTCGTTAGCGCGCCGGTGAGGCGTGGCCGCCCGGCGCTGAGGTTGAGAGCAGCTTCGCCTGTACCGCGGATATCGTCGAACTGGAGCACAGCGTTCTTAAGAAGGACATCCTGAGCGCTGCCGGATGTCTGTCCGGTGAGCTGGAACGATTTGTAGACGTCGCCTGCCGGAAGCTGGGCCCCTGCAGCTGCGGCCAGCTTGCGAAGGTCAGGCGCCGCGATGGTCAGATTTCCGGCGAAGGTCAGTTCCTTTTTCAGCTCGGCACTGCCGTTGAAAAGCAGGTTCAGCAGGCCGCTGTTGTGCGTGAAGTTCACATTGTTGAACGTCAGATCATCGAGCGTGCCGGTGATCTTCGTCGTGGCTGTCGCCTTGCCGAGCGCGCTTGCGGCGGGCGCCTCGATGTTCATGGCCTTGGCAAGCTGGGCCAGTTGGGGAACTTCTGCAGACGCTTCGAGTGCGAGGCTGATTGCCTGCGCAATGTGTGCCTCGCCCTTGAGGTTAGCATTAAGCAGCGGACCTTCGTGCTTGGCGCTGGCGATCTTCAAAGTGATGTCGTCGAACGTGCCGAAAGCCTGGCCGTTGAGTGAAAGCTTGTTCAGCACTCCACGTGCAGGCAGGTCCTTGATCTGAAAGGCGTCTGCCAGTTTCACGGCTGAAGGAATTTCGCCGTCGAACTTGAAATCGAAAGTGGGCTTCGCCCCCAGCGCCAGCGTGCCGTCCAGCGATGTTTTCACAAGGTCGGTTTCGATCTTGATCGAGGCAGGCGACGTCACGCCGTCGAGCATCGCCTTCGGGTTCTCGAGCCGGGACTCGAGCTTGAACACCAGTTCGTCCGCCAGTCCCGACGCCTTGAACGACAGTGGCTTATCCAGCGCCTGCATGTCGGCCGAAAGATCGAAGTCCCGGAGCGCATGAACCGTCTTCGTCTTGCGGTCGTCATAGGAGACCGCGCCTTTCTCGATACGCACATCACGCAGGGTTGCGCCTATTGAGCTGCCTTGCGCAGGCTGCTGACCGTCAGGTTGCGGGCTGCCGCCAATGTCGAATGTCCAGTTGTTCTTGCCGTCTTCCAGGCTCACGAGGCCGATGGTCGGCTCGACGAGGACGAACTCCTCGATCTCGACGCTCTGGAAGAGCAGGGGCCAGAGGGCGACCGCGGCCCGAAGTTCTTTCATCGAGGCGAAGGGCTTATCGCCGAACCCGTCCGGGTTCGCGATCGTCGAAGCGCCGGCGCGGGCTTCCAGGCGGGGGAAGATGCTGACCCCGATATTGCCGGTCACGCTAACCTTCCGGCCAAGAGCCTTGGAGGCCTCTTCCTCGATCTTGGCCCGATAGACCTCCTGCGGGATCAGGTTCGGAATGATCAGGAGGGCTCCGAGAAGGAGCACAAGAAGCCCACCCACGATGATCAGAATCTTCCGCATCGTTTCCTCTTTGCTTTCCGGCAGTTAAACACGAATTGCGACAGTGGCGCCACCAAGGCGGCGATCCGTCAAACACCGGAAAAATCCCTTGGGATTTCACTGTTAAGGTGGCGTAGGACCTGAGTTGAGGCGTGTGCGCTTTACCGGGAGGCGCCCCGACCCTAAGTCGGGCCTCCACCTCGGGCGGACGGGCCCATAAGGACGACAAGACTTTGACGCTGGAACAAGACCTTTCGGCCTATGCGGCGCGTTTCAAGAACCGCCCGGCCCGCAAGAAGCCCCTGCCGGCCCACCTGCAGCGGCTGGAGGCGGAGAGTATCTTCATCATGCGCGAGGTCGCCGCCGGGTTCGAAAACCCGGTAATGCTGTATTCCATCGGCAAGGACTCGTCGGTGATGCTGCACTTGGCGATGAAGGCCTTCTGGCCGTCGCGCCCGCCTTTCCCATTCATGCACGTGGACACGACCTGGAAGTTCCGGGAGATGGTCAAGTTCCGTGACCTGATCACAGAGAAGCTCGGTCTCGACCTAATCGTGCATATCAACCAGGACGGCCTGAAGCGCGGCATCAATCCCTATTCGTCCGGCTCCAACCTGCACACCCAGGTCATGAAGACCGAGGGCCTGCGGCAGGCGATGGACAAATACAAGTTCGACGCTGCCTTCGGCGGAGCGCGCCGTGACGAAGAGAAGAGCCGGGCGAAGGAGCGCATCTTCTCGTTCCGGACCGAGAACCACGGCTGGGATCCGAAGAACCAGCGTCCGGAACTCTGGAGTCTCTACAATACGCGCAAGGCGCCTGGCGAAAGCATTCGCGTCTTCCCACTGTCCAACTGGACCGAGCTCGATATCTGGACCTACATCGCGGAAGAAGAGATCCCGATCGTGCCGCTCTATTTCGGAAAGAAGCGTCCGACTGTCATCCGCAACGGCCAGATCTTCATGGTCGATGACGAGCGGACGCCTATGGAGCCGAACGAGGTTCCGGTCGATCGCATAATCCGTTTCCGCACGCTTGGCTGTTATCCGCTCACCGCCGCGGTCGAAAGCGACGCCGCGACCCTCGACGAGATCGTGGGTGAGATGCTGACGGCGCGCACCTCCGAACGCTCGGGCCGCCTCATCGACCATGACGAAAGCGGGTCGATGGAGAAGAAGAAGCGCGAGGGCTATTTCTGATGGCCACGAAAGTAACCCCCTTGCGCAAGCCCGCCGAACGTCAATCGGTTCGCGATCTTGCGGCCGCCGAGAAGGGCGTGCTGCGTTTCATCACCTGCGGTTCAGTTGACGACGGCAAGTCGACCCTGATCGGCCGCCTGCTATACGATACCAAGCTGATCTTCGAGGACCAGCTCGCTTCATTGAAGCGCGACAGCATCAAGCACGGCACGCAGGGTGAGAACATCGACTTTGCCTTGTTGCTCGATGGTCTCGAGGCCGAGCGCGAGCAAGGGATCACGATCGATGTCGCTTATCGCTTCTTCTCTACCGACAAGCGAAAGTTCATCGTCGCCGATACGCCCGGTCACGAGCAATACACGCGCAACATGGCGACGGGCGCGTCGACGGCCGATGTCGCCGTCATCCTGATCGATGCGCGCAAGGGCGTGCTGCCACAGACGAAGCGCCACACCTACATCACCAACATGCTTGGCGTCCGCCACATCATCCTGGCGGTCAACAAGATGGATCTGGTGGACTACAGCCGCGCGCGCTTCCACGAGATCGTTGCGAGCTACCTGCAGGTCGCGGAGCACCTCGGCTTCGAGTCGATCACGCCGATCCCGATGTCCGCCCTGAAAGGCGAGAACGTCACGGTTCGTTCCGAAGCGATGCCTTGGCATCCCGGGCCTACGTTGCTGGAACATCTCGAGGCGGTCGAAGTCGCTGACGAGCGCGCGAATGCGCCGTTCCGCTTGCCGGTCCAGTGGGTCAACCGTCCCAATCTTGATTTCCGCGGATTCTCCGGCACGATCACATCCGGCACGGTCCGTCCCGGCGATGACGTCGTGATCACCCGCTCGGGCAAAACGTCGAAAGTGAAAGCCATCGTCACCGCCGATGGCGATCTTCTGCAGGCTTCCGCCGGCGACGCCATCACGCTGGTCATCCAGGACGAGATCGACGCCTCGCGTGGCGACGTCTTCGCCGCCACCGACGCGCGCCCTGAGGTTTCCAACCAGTTCACCGCCAACATCCTCTGGATGACAGAAGACGAACTTACGACCGGCCATGCGTATCTTCTGAAGATCGGTACGCAGACCGTGCAGGCGACTGTGACGCAGATCCGGCACAAGATCGACATCAACACGCTGGACAAGATGCAAGGTCACGCCCTCGCGCTCAACGAGATCGGCTTCTGCAACATCTCGACCAGCCAGCCGATCGCGTTCGATCCCTACCGCGTCATCCGCGAAGGCGGAGCCTTCATCCTGATCGACCGCTTCACCAACCAGACGGTTGGCGCCGGCATGATCGATTTCACGCTCAGCCGTTCGACCAACGTCCACCGTCAGGCAATGGACGTCACCAAGTCGTCACGGTCGCTTCTGAAGGGCCACAAGCCGGCGATCCTCTGGTTCACGGGCCTTTCAGGCGCCGGCAAGTCGACGATCGCCAACCTGGTCGAGCGTAAGCTGGCCGCGATGGGTGCGCATACCTACGCGCTCGATGGCGACAACATCCGTCAGGGCCTCAACAAGGATCTCGGCTTCACCGATGACGATCGCGTCGAAAACATCCGCCGCATCGGCGAGGTCGCAAAGCTATTCGTGGACTCAGGCCTCATTGTCACCGCCAGCTTCATCTCGCCCTTCCGCGCCGAGCGCGACATGGTTCGTGGTCTGGTAGACAAGAGCGAGTTCATCGAGGTCTTCGTCGACGCTCCACTGGAGGTCGCCGAAAGCCGCGATCCGAAAGGCCTCTACAAGAAAGCGCGCGCCGGCCAGATCCGCAACTTCACCGGCATCGACAGCCCGTACGAGCCGCCGCTCAATCCCGAACTGCGTCTCGACACGTCGACTGCCAGCGCGGATGCGCTGGCGGAGCAGGTGGTGGCCTATCTGCGCGCCCAGCGGATTATCGGTTCGTCCGTCGATCAGTCGCTCGACTTCAGCATATAGACCCTTCGGTCAGGCTGCGCGCGGCAAGATATGGCTTGCGCGCGAAGTGTTACTATGTAACAGAGCGACATGGCTGGCGAAGAAGCAGCAATCGTTCTGGGTGCAGGCGCCATGTCCGTCGCGGGCGTGGCCTTTGCGTTGCTAGCCGCCACCATGGCCAAGCGCGTGACCGACATTGTCGGCCTTGTCGGCGGCGTCGTGATCCTCGCCGTAGCGATCACCCACCTCGCTCCGGAAGCGCTTTCGGGTGGTGATGTGGCGCGGGCGTTCCTGGTTGCCGGCGCGGCGATCGGCATCGTGCTCGAAGTCGTCTTTCGTGTTCGGTCTGAAGCGACGCTTCCCGCCATTCGCCTCGGCGCGTGGCTCGGCATCATGGTGCTGGGTGTGCACTCGACACTTGATGGCGCGGTTTATGCCTCCGTGTTCTGGCATGAGGAGCAGGCAGGACTGTTCACTTCGCTCGCGCTCATTCTTCACGAGGCCCCCGAAGGCGTCGTCGCCATGGCGCTGGCGCTTCAGGCCGGTCTCAAGCCGCCCGTGGCCGCAACCGCCGCCGTGCTGGCCTCATCCGTCACCACGCCGATCGGTTGGATGATCGCCCATGCCATCGGCGAATCGGGCCATGGCGTGATGCAGGCCATGTTCGCCGCTTCCGCCGGTCTTCTCCTCTACGTCGGCTGGCATCTCATTGCCGCCGGCTGGCGTTCTCTCCGAGCGGGACGCAACGGCGCCGCATAGAATCTGGCGAAACCCGCCTTCCGGCGCATAACTCTTGCAAAGATTGATGCCTCTTCCGCCTGCGGCTCGCTTCATTACCCAGCCACTCGGGCATATATCATCCGGCAAACGCCGGAGACTCTGTGATGGTTGATATCTTCGAAAACCCGCTTGGCACTGACGGCTTCGAGTTCGTCGAGTATACCTCCCCAAATCCGCACGAGCTTGCAAAGCTGTTCGAGGCTTTCGGCTTCACCGCCGTCTCGAGACACCGCTCGAAGAACGTCGTCCGCTACAAGCAAGGCGACATCAACTTCATCCTCAACATGGAGCCCTCGGGCCAGCCCGCAGCCTTCCGCGGCCAGCACGGCGCCGGCGCCAATGCCATGGCTTTCCGCGTGAAGGACGCCGCCAAGGCCTATGCCGAAGCCCTCAAGCGTGGCGCTGAGCCGGCCTTCGGCAATGTCGGCCCGATGGAGCTGAACATTCCCGCCATCCAGGCCATCGGCGGCGCGTACATCTATCTCGTCGACCGCTATGGTGCGCACGGCATCTACGACATCGATTTCGTGCCGATCTCTGGTGCGGACGAGGCGAAGAACTCGGTCGGTCTCACCTATATCGATCATCTCACGCACAACCTATTCCGCGGCAACATGGCAAAGTGGGCCGACTACTATGAGCGCATCTTCAACTTCCGCGAGATCCGCTACTTCGACATCGAGGGCAAGCAGACCGGGCTTCTCTCGAAGGCGATGACGTCGCCTGATGGCAAGATCCGCATCCCGCTCAACGAGAGCCGCGACGACAAGAGCCAGATCGAGGAATTCCTCAAGGACTATAACGGCGAGGGCATTCAGCACATCGCGCTTGGCACCGATAATATCTACGAAAGCGTCGAAAAGCTCCGCGCCCGCGGCATGCAGTTCCAGACGGCGCCGGACACATATTACGAAGGCATCGGCCAGCGCATCGGCACGCACAACGAGGATGTTTCGCGCCTTCACAAGAACCAGATCCTGATCGACGGTGCGCCGACCAAGGGGCAAGGCCTCCTGCTGCAGATCTTCACCGCCAACCAGATCGGCCCGATCTTCTTCGAACTGATCCAGCGCAAGGGCAATGAGGGCTTCGGCGAAGGCAACTTCCGGGCCCTGTTCGAGAGCATCGAAGCGGACCAGATACGCCGCGGCGTGCTGAAGGCCGAAGCGTGAGTGTGCGGCTCCCCGTCGAAGGCGGCTGCTTGTGCGGGCAGGTGCGCATGAAGATCAGCGCGCCGCCGCTAATGACCATGGCGTGCCATTGCACTGGCTGCCAGAAGCTCAGCGCCAGCGCCTTCTCGCTGACGGCGATGATCCCGGTCGACGGCTTCGAGGTCATCAAGGGCGAGCCGCAGGTCGGCGCGCTCCACGGCGAGTCGAAGTACTTCTATTGCCCGCACTGTCTCAACTGGCTCTGCACAATCCCGGCGACGGCAACGCGGTTCGTCAACGTGCGGCCGACGATGTTCGATGTTCCCGCCTGGTCGACGCCCTTTATCGAAAGCTTCGTCAGCGAGAAGCTTCCGTGGGCTTCAACGCCTGCGAAGCACAGTTTCGACCGGTTCCCCGCGCCGGAACAGTATGGAATGCTGGTCGTCGAATACGCAGCTCAGGCAGGATAACGTGATCAGCGAGACGATCCTCTACGGATACTGGCGTTCCTCGGCAACCTACCGCGCGCGCATTGCGCTCAACCTCAAAGGCATCGCCTACAAGACTGTCGGCGTTCATCTGTTGAAGGACGAGCAGGTTCAGCCGGTCCACCTCGCACGACATCCTTCCGGCCGCGTGCCGATCCTTGAGATCGACGGCCATCGCATCGGCCAGTCCATGGCGATGATCGAGTATCTGGACGAGACGCGCCCCGAGCCGCCCCTGCTTCCGCGCGACGCCTATCTCCGCGCTCATGTGCGCGATCTGAAGGACCAGATCGTCGCCGACATCCATCCGCTCAACAACACGTCGACGCTCGCACGCCTGCGCTCGCAGTTCGGCGCCGACGATGCGGCCATCGCCAGCTGGTACGAGCACTGGATCGTGCGTGGCTTCCAGGTGCTGGAGCAGATGCTGCCGCCGATTGGAAACTTCTGCGTCGGCGAGGCGGTGACGCTGGCCGACATCGTCCTCGTGCCGCAGGTGACCAACGCTCGCCGCTATCCGCAGATCGACCTCAAGCAATTTCCCAACATCCTGCGCATCGACACGGCGCTCCGCCAGATCGACGCCTTCCACCGCGCCGCGCCCGACCAGCAACCGGAGGCGAGAGAGCCCCAATGACCCCATCGGCGGAGCCGAAATGACCAAAGGCAAGTGGATCCCCGTCAAGGGCGCCGAAGGCAAGCATTCGAAGCAGGCGCATGCCGACATGCCAGAGGGCACGTTTGAGCGCGAGATGTCGAAGGAAGGCTTCTTCGGCCCCGCGGCCTTCTTTCATCATCCTAACCCGCCGACGGGGTGGAGCGAATTCGAAGGGCCGCTGCGGCCACGAGCATTCGACCTGACGAAGCTGGCGGATGTGAAGGGCTCGCCCTGGGATGCGCCGGTCGTTCTGCACAACAAGGCCACCGAGGTGCGGTTCTGGAAAGCTAGCGGCATGGACAGCCTCGCCCGCAACGGCGACGGCGACACGCTGCTCTTCCTCCATGCGGGGAGCGGCCACCTGTTCACGGACTGGGGCCATCTCGAGGTCGCGCATGGAGATTATCTCTACATCCCTCGTGGCGGCATGTTCCGGCTCGAAGGCGCGTTCGACGTGCTGGTGATCGAAGCCACCAATACGCATTTCACGCTGCCGGAGCGCGGCCTGCTGGGCCCGCATGCGTTCTTCGATCCGGCTATGCTTGAAACACCGCATATCGATGACGCCTTCAGGGCGCAGCAGAAGCCCGGCTCATGGCGCGTACGGGTGAAGAAGCGCGGGCAGGTATCAATCGTCACCTATCCCTACAATCCGCTGGATGCTGTCGGCTGGCATGGCGAGCTTGCGCCAGTGCGCATCAATGTGAAGGACCTGCGGCCCTTGGTGAGCCATCGCTATCACCTGCCGCCGAGCGTTCACACCACGTTCCTGTCGGACCGCTTCGTTGTCTGCACCTTCTGTCCGCGGCCATTCGAGACGGATCCGGGCGCGCTGAAGGTGCCGTTCTTCCACAACAACGACGATTTTGATGAAGTCCTCTTCTATCACGCTGGCGACTTCTTCAGCCGCGACAACATCAAGGCGGGGATGATGACGTTCCACCCGTCAGGTTTCACGCACGGTCCGCACCCCAAGGCGCTGACAAAGATGCTGAAGCAGGACAAGCCGATGACAGACGAGTACGCCGTGATGATCGACACGCGCGATCCGCTCGACGTGGGCGAGCAGGCGTCGGCCGTCGAGAATGCGGCTTACGTCGATAGCTGGAAGTCCAAGGTCTAGCGAATGACCGGCCAAACGCAAATTGTCGCGCAGTGGTCCGATGCGGCCGACTATGACGAGCTCATCGCGATTGAGGACCAATTGATCGAACATGCGGCCAACTCATACGATGTCGATGGTCACGACGTAGGATCCGGAACATTCAACGTGTTCATGTTCGCGGCCGACAACGACGTCGATGCCGCTGTCGGTCGCATTATCCAAATGTGCAAGGAGGGCGTTGTTCCGCCGGAGATGAAGCTCGGCGTGGCTGTCTATCACGACCCGGAACGGACGGAGTGGGTCTTCCGGCCTGCATATCCGTCGGATCTGACTCTATTCGAGTTGATGTAGCTAGCGCTTCGCGTTCGCGTAGTTGAGGCCCGCGACGAGTACGGAGACTGGCATCAGATAGGCGCACACCGCTGCATAGAAGCAGGCTCGGGTGAAATACATGGCTCGGACTCCCGGGGCTGCTCTGGCGCTTCCTGCGCGTCGGGTTTCTCTTGAACTCTGTTACGCTGAGGTCAGGATGCGCCTCGACTGTTAACGACATGTGGATATTGTCGGAACGCCGACCGGCCTTCGATCCTCACCGCTACCGCGCGTCGTTTCAGCGAGGCGATCATGCGCCATGCGGTACTCGTTTCAGTCCCTGCCCTCGGTGCGAGCGGCGGTCCTGAGCCACTCAAGGCAGACATGCCGACCGCCGAGGAAGCGGCGCCGATGCCAACCGCCACGCCGCCGGTTGCTGCAGCGTTACCAGGGCCGGACAGGCGCGTCGCGGCGTGGATCTCATGTGCGGTGGTGACACATTCCGTGTCGCTTTCGAGAATCAGCGCCGTGTTGATCAATGACGATGGCGGCAATACAGACCTGCCGCTCCTTCCGCCTGATGCCAATGCCGCGCCGGGCGTTTCCACCTACACAGACGGCATGATTTCGTTCTACAAGTCCGGCGGTGGCGAAACGGCAACGATCGTGCGCTTCGTCCGAGGCCGCACGGCCCTGCAGGACTGCTCCATCGACGTCAACTGACGCCGTCACAAAGACCTGAGCAACGAAACGCCGATACCCGTGCGTTTCGTTGCGACAGTGTTTGATCCCGAACGCATTTGGCGGCATAGATCGCCCATGAAACTTGCCTCACTGAAAAGCGGCCGCGACGGACGGCTTGTCGTTGTCTCCCGCGATCTCACCCGCTACGCAGACGCCGCGCACATCGCGCCCACGCTGCAGGCCGCGCTCGACAACTGGAAGCGTCATGCTCCACGTCTCGAAACGCTGGCGGAAGAGGTCGAGCTGGGCTCTGTCCCGACGGAACGCTTCCACGAACACGAATGCGCCTCACCGCTTCCGCGCGCCTATCAGTGGGCGGACGGTTCGGCCTATGTGAATCACGTCCAACTCGTGCGGAAGGCGCGCGGCGCCGAGATGCCTGACACGTTCTGGACCGATCCTTTGATGTATCAGGGCGGCTCCGACAGCTTCCTCGGCCCGCGTGATCCGATCCCGCTTGGCGATGAAGCCTGGGGTTGCGACATGGAAGGTGAAGTCGCTGTCATCACGGGCGACGTTCCGATAGGCGTCAATCGCGAAGGGGCGCAGAAGGCGATCCGCCTCGTCATGCTCTGCAACGACATTTCGCTTCGCAACCTGATCCCGAATGAACTCGGCAAGGGCTTCGGCTTCTTCCAGTCCAAGCCGTCTTCCGCCTTCTCGCCCGTCGCCGTCACGCCTGACGAACTTGGGACGATGTGGGATGGCGATCGCCTCAACGGTTCGCTGCATGTGAAGCTCAACGGCGAGCTGCTCGGTAAGGCCAATACGCGTGTCGACATGACGTTCGATTTTCCGACCCTCATTGCCCACGCCGCGAAGACGCGCCCGCTCTCGGCCGGGTCCATCGTCGGCTCCGGCACAGTTTCCAACCGCGGCGAGGATGGCGGCCCAGGCAAGTCCATCACGGACGGCGGTGTCGGATATTCGTGCATCGCCGAGCTGAGAATGGTCGAAACCATCACCCAGGGCGCGCCCAAGACGGGTTTCCTAAAGCGCGGCGATCGCGTTGAGATAGATATGTTCGATGATCGCGGCCGTTCGATCTTCGGGCGAATCGAGCAGACTGTCGGCTAGACCGGCGAGGAGTTACGCATGGCGACCAAGATCTATCCAAGCGCGCAGGCCGCTCTCGAAGGCAAGCTGTTCGACGGCATGACCATCATGGCCGGCGGCTTCGGCCTCTGCGGCATTCCGGAAAATTCGATCGCGGAGATCAGGCGTTCGGGCGTCAAGAACCTGACAGTCATTTCCAACAATGCCGGTGTGGATGGATTCGGTCTTGGCGTGCTGCTGAACACCAAGCAGGTGAAGAAGATGATCTCGTCCTATGTCGGCGAGAACAAGGAGTTCGAACGCCAATATCTTTCCGGCGAGCTTGAGCTGGAATTCAACCCGCAGGGCACGCTGGCGGAGCGCTGCCGCGCTGGCGGCGCCGGCATTCCGGGCTTCTACACCAAGACGGGTGTCGGCACGATCGTGGCTGATGGGAAGGAACACCGCGAGTTCAACGGGCAGACCTACATTCTCGAAACTGCGCTGATCTCCGACCTGTCGATCGTGAAGGCCTGGAAAGCCGATGCCCAGGGCAATCTCGTCTTCCGCAAGACCGCCCGCAACTTCAACCCGGACATGGCGACCGCGGGCAAGTTCTGCGTCGCTGAAGTGGAGGAAATCGTGCCGGTCGGCTCGATCGATCCCGATCACATCCATCTGCCGGGGATTTTCGTAAACCGCGTGGTGCAGGGCAGGTTCGAGAAACGCATCGAGCAGCGCACGGTCCGCAAACGGAGCTGATCGTGACCGACGTCAACCTCACAGCCCAGCAGAAGAAATGGTTCGCCTCCGTCCGCGAAGGGCTGGAGCGCGACACCGGCAAGACGCTGGCCGATTGGGTGAAGATCGCGATGAAGTGTCCCGAGACGAAGCCCAAGGCCCGCGCCGACTGGTTGCGCGCCAATTATGGTCTCGGCGTCAACCGCGCAGCCACCGTGCTCGACGCTGCCTTTGGCGGCGAGGCAATGGGCTGGGACAATCCCGAAGCGCTCGTCGCCGCGCTCTGGAAGAATCCGGATCGGTTGAAAATCCATGATGCACTTGTCGCCCATGTCGCCAGGATGAAAGGCGGCATCGTCGGCGAGAAGAAGTCCTTCACCGGTTTCTCCCGCAATTATCAGTTCGCCGCTGCCCGCCCGACCAAAGAAGGCGTTCGCCTCGGCCTCGTGGTTGATCCGAAGTCGTCAAAACGCCTGAGCCCTCCGAAGAAGAACGAAGGCTGGTCCGACCGCAACACGGCGGTCACCGTCCTCACATCCACCAAAGACATCGACGCCGAACTCAAACGGCTGCTCAAGGCAGCTTTTGACGCGTCATAGGAGACCAAGATGCCCTGGGATCGCGATCAGATGGCCGCTCGTGCGGCGAAGGAACTGGAAGACGGGTTCTACGTGAACCTCGGCATCGGCATTCCCACGCTGGTAGCCAACCATATTCCCGATGGCGTCGACGTTACGCTGCAGTCAGAGAACGGCATGCTCGGCATGGGTCCGTTCCCATGGGAGGGTGAGGAAGACCCGGACCTCATCAACGCAGGCAAGCAGACGATCACCGAGCTTGATCGCTCGGTCTATTTCTCCTCATCGCAATCCTTCGGCATGATCCGCGGCGGCCATATCGACCTTGCCATCCTTGGCGCCATGGAGGTTTCCGAAAAGGGCGATCTCGCCAACTGGATGATCCCCGGAAAGCTTGTGAAGGGTATGGGCGGCGCGATGGACCTTGTCGCTGGCGTGAAGCGCGTCGTGGTGATCATGGATCACGCCTCGAAGGCAGGTGAGACCAAGCTCCTCAAGGAATGCTCGCTGCCGCTCACCGGCAAGTCGGTGGTCGATCGCATCATCACCAATCTTGGCGTATTCGACGTCGTCGATGGCGGTCTCAAGGTCGTCGAGATGGCGCCCGGCGTCACGCGCGACGAGATCGGGAAGATGACTCAGGCGAAGCTCGTGAACTAGAAGCCACGCGCTCTCGCCTGGCAACCTTACCGTGTTCGATTGCCGTCAGGTCGCGCGGCGGATCACTGAAACAATAAGCAGCACGATGACCGCACCGATTGTCGCGTAGAGAATGCTCGTGATGATCGGACTGCCCGTCGAGAAGTTCAGGCCCGCCTGCGGCAGCAGCCAGGATGCGACGAACGCGCCAACAATTCCAACAACAATGTTGCCGACGAGGCCAAAACCGCCGCCTTTCACAATCACGCCGGCTAGCCAGCCAGCAATAGCGCCGATCACCAGCGCGATAAGAACGCCTTCAACTGTCATGGAGATCCTCCCGGCGGCAAAGGAGTCCCAGCCGCGTAACCAATGAACGCCCAGTCTGGTCACGAAGTTCCATCAGATGGAAGTCGTGCTTTGCTGAATGACTGATGCTGCGCCGCACTCGCGGGTGCGTGGGAACAGCCGCTCGTCGCGACCGTTGTTGAGTCGGGATAGTCACCGGACAAACTTCATGGCGCTCAGCACCACGTCACTGATCCTGCTCGTCGTCCTGCTCGTTCTCATGCTGGGCGCCGTGCCGAGCTGGCCGCACAGCCGCAGCTGGGGCTATGCGCCTTCGGGCACGTTCGGAACAATCCTCGTCATCGTCCTAATCTTCGCCCTGCTGGGTTACCTCTAGGAAACCGCAGCCTCCGCCTGAAGCGTCTTCGCGACCGCATTCATCACCGCACCGATGCGCACCGACGCCTAGATCTGTTCCGTCGTGAAGCCGGCCTTGCGCAGTTGGCGGACTGGGCGAATTTCGAGCGATTTTTTTACCTGTGCAAGCGGCAACGGAGTTCGTCCTGTTGCTAATGTTTCTGCGGGTACGCCCACTCTTCGTGGCCCAGCCTTCTCAATCCGCCTCTCCGCCTTCACAGGGAACGCGGACCTGAAGATCCGCTTCCAGATGTGGGGCCGCATTCGCACGGGCGTATTCGCCCTGCGGGATGTCTAGCTCAGGCCCGATAGAGGGCCGGGGACGCGGGATGGCCCCGCGTGGTTTGGGCATCCGCCCGGTTGAGCGGCTACCGTTAGAAACAGAGAAACGCGATCATCCCGCGTCCCCGCGATCGTTCGTGCGCCGGCCGGCTCACGGAGGCCACTTCGACCTCTTGGAGCCATCCAGCCGGCGGCGGAAAGGCCGGGCTGTTCATGCCCGGTCCCCATGTGCTGGATTAGTCCTGCACGCAGCAGGACCCCGTACCCCTCTCTGCGTTGGATGCAGAAACAGCATTCCGCGAGACCGTACCGCGCGATCGCATCATCCCCGCGACGTTGAACATCGCGACTGCCCTCCATGCGGAGACGACAGGGGCATCATACCGGAGGGTTGGGGGTGGTGGATGGAGGGCTCCAGATTCAACGGCGGATTTTGGCTTCAGCCTTGAATCGACTGGCGAAGACTTTTCAGCGGGCTGGTTGGATTCGTACCAAGTGCGCCGTTCTCACGGAGGTCATTCTCCGGATGCGTCTCGCTTACCCGAGAATGATCGCGGTGGGTGGGGGCGGGGGTGCGTGGAGAGCGTAGGGTGCATGTTAAGGCGTCGTGCTTCGCGTTCCCGCGCCTCAAGATGCACCCTACGGTCGTTGCGTCGAAAAAAAGCCCCGGACCGTTGCGGGTCCGGGGCAGTGCCTCCTCATCCTCCCATCGGGAGAGATTGGTCAGTTCATTTCTTCAGGTCGAAGCGATCGAGCTCCATGACCTTGGCCCAGGCGGCGACGAAGTCCTTCACGAACTTCTCCTTCGCGTCGTTCGCGCCATAGACCTCGGCGAGCGCACGGAGCTGCGAGTGGGAGCCGAAGATCAGGTCGGCGCGCGTGCCGGTCCACTTCGTCTGGCCCGACTTGCGGTCCTTGCCTTCGAACAGGTTGTCCTGTCCGGTGACGGCTTTCCACTCCGTGCCCATGTCAAGCAGGTTGACGAAGAAGTCGTTCGACAGCGTGCCGGGGCGCGTGGTGAGCACACCGAGCTTGTCGTCGCCCACCTGCAGCGCGCGCAGGCCGCCGACCAGCACCGTCATTTCCGGCGCCGACAGGGTCAGGAGCTGAGCCCGGTCAACGAGGTGATCCTCGATCGGCATGATCGGATTGCGCACATAGTTGCGGAAGCCGTCTGCCTTCGGTTCGAGGAAGTCGAACGAGTGCACTTCCGTCTCTTCCTGCGTGGCGTCGGCGCGGCCCGGCGTGAAGGGGACTTTCACGTCATAGCCGCCGGCCTTCGCCGCCTTCTCGACCGCGGCATTGCCGGCGAGGACGATCAGATCGGCGAGCGAGACTTTCTTCGCGCCGGCGTTGAACTCCTTCTGGATGCCTTCGAGCGCCGAGATCACCTTGGCGAGTTCCGGCGGGTTATTGACCGCCCAGTCCTTCTGCGGAGCGAGACGCACACGAGCGCCGTTGGCGCCGCCGCGCTTGTCCGAGCCGCGGAAGGTCGAGGCCGAGGCCCACGCCGCCGAAGCCAGCTGTTTCACGGAAAGGCCGGTGGCGAGAATCTTCGCTTTCAGCGCATCGGCGTCCTTGGCGTCGATGGTGCTCGGCGCGCCCGAGATCGGGTCCTGCCATATCAGCGTTTCCTTCGGCACCAGCTTGCCGCGATAGAGGGATTTCGGCCCCATGTCGCGGTGGGTGAGCTTGAACCAGGCGCGAGCGAACGCGTCGGCGAACTCCTTGGGGTTCGCAAGGAAGCGTTTCGAGATCTTGCCGTAGGCAGGGTCCATGCGCATCGCCAGGTCGGCGGTGGTCATCATGGGCGCGTGCTTCTTGGTCTTGTCGAATGCGTCCTCGACCGTGCCATCGCCCGTCGCGCCCTTCGGCTTCCACTGGTAGGCGCCGGCGGGGGACTTGGTGAGCTCCCACTCGTATTTATAGAGCGTTTCGAGATAGCCCATGTCCCACCTGGTGGGGTGCGGCTTCCAAGCGCCTTCGATGCCGGAGGTGATGGTGTGGCCGGCCATGCCGCTTTCGAACGAGGATTTCCAGCCAAGACCCTGCAGCTCGATGTCGGCGGCTTCCGGCTCCTTGCCGACATGGCTGTCGGGGCCGGCGCCATGGGCCTTGCCGAAGGTGTGGCCGCCGGCGACGAGCGCCACGGTCTCTTCGTCGTTCATCGCCATGCGGGCGAAGGTTTCACGGATGTCGCGCGCCGAGAGCAGCGGATCCGGGTTCGCGTCCGGACCCTGCGGGTTGACGTAGATGAGGCCCATCTGCACGGCGCCGAGGTTACCGGCGAGCACGCGTTCGCCCGAATAGCGGCTGTTGGGCGCCTTCGAGTCAGCGAGCCAGGCTTCTTCCGCGCCCCAGTTCACATGCGCTTCCGGCTCCCAGACGTCGGCGCGGCCGCCGCCGAAGCCGAACACCGGCCCGCCCATCGACTCGATGGCGACGTTGCCGGTGAGGATCATGAGATCGGCCCATGAAAGCTTGGCGCCGTATTTCTGCTTGATCGGCCAGAGGAGACGGCGCGCCTTGTCGAGGTTGCCGTTGTCGGGCCACGAGTTGAGCGGAGCGAAGCGCTGTTGTCCGCGGCCGCCGCCGCCACGTCCATCGCCGGTGCGGTAGGTGCCGGCCGCGTGCCAGGCCATGCGGATGAAGAAGGGACCGTAATGGCCGTAGTCGGCGGGCCACCAGGACTGCGAGTCCGTCATCAGGGCCTTGAGGTCCTTGATCACGGCGTCGAGGTCGAGGCTGTCGAACTCCTTGGCGTAGTTGAACGACGCGCCATACGGATCGGAAGCCGGCGCGTTCTGATGAAGCACGTTCACGTTCACCTGGTTGGGCCACCAGTCACGATTGGTCCTGCCGCGCGGATGCGGAACCGGACACTTGCCACCGCCACCTTCGTTGCCGTCCATGTGCCATTCCCTCTTTGATTGCTGTCGCCGGTCGCCCCGGTAGGGCGGCCCCTATATTGTGAACTTAGAACCGTTCTAAACACGGGGTCAAGCCGTTTTTGGAATAATTCCAAAATCGCGATCAGACGTCGCGACTGGTCGTTTCGCCGGATTTTTTGCGGAAAGCCGGCCCGACCTAGCGATTCAGCGCGGCTTCGTCGCCTGCCAGTCCTGCAGATGCTGGCGCGCCTTGTTCTTCGCCGGGTCCATCATGTCCTCATAGCCATCGCGCTTGGCCGTGAGTTCGATGACGTAGCCATTGGGGTCGCGGAAATAGATCGAGTCGATCATGTGGTGGTCGGCGATCCCGCGCACCTTCATCCCTGCCTTCTCGCCCTTGGCTTTCCAGGTCGCGAGATCGGCGTGGGGGATCTCCAGCGCGATGTGCAGGTCGAAGTCGTGCTGGTCCTTGAAGACGAAATCCTTCCCGTCCACGCCAGGCACCTCGAAGAAGGCGAGGCTGGAGCCGTCGGCCATCCGGTAGAAGGAGTGCAGCACACGCGTCTCGCGGCCGGTCTTCGTCTCGCGGATCTCGAAGGCGTTCACGAGGGGAAGGCCTAGGAAGTCCTCGTAGAACTTCCGCGTCTCTTCGGAGTCCCGGCAGCGGTACGCGTTGTGGTGCAATCCCTTGATGACCATCGGGCCCTCACACTGTCTCGAACTGCTGGCCCTTCAGCGATGCGGCGAAACCGTACATCACCTCGTTGGTCTTCGCCCAGCTCGGCAGTTTCTTCATGTTGCCGATCCAGCGCTGGACGTTCGGATAGCCTTCAAACGAACAGCCGATGAGTTCGCCCGCCGTCAGGATGCAGCTTCCGAAATAGTCGGCGATCGAGATCTGGTTGTTGGCGATCCAGTCATTCTTGCCGAGGATGTCCTTGTCGAGCACGGCCAGCGTCGACTGGCACTTGCTCTTGCCCCAGCTGATCACGCCCTTGTGCTGCTCATCGGTCGGCCGCTTGTGGTGCGGGAAGATCTGCGGATAGAGCAGGCCGTATCCGAAATCGCGGTAGAGCTGCGTGTTGATCCAGTCCATCGCCGCATCGACCTTGGCGCGCTGCTTCAGGTCCTTCGGGTATTCCGGGCAGTCGAAGCGAGAGGCGAGATATTTCAGGATCGCTGAACTCTCCGGCAGGCGAAAGTCGCCTTCCTCCAGCGTCGGCACCTGGCGCTGCGGATTGATGGCGCCGTAGTCGGGGCCCATGTGCTCGCCCTTCATCAGGTCGACCACCTGGTAATCCACCGGCAGGTTCTTCTCTGAAATGAACAGCATCACCGGGCGGCTGACCGTCGAAACCGGGTGCATGTAGAGCTTCAATGCCATTGAGTGTCCTCCGTCACGCGGCGGACCATGCGCTGAATTCCGGGAAGTTCAAGGCCGCCTATGTAACGGCCGCGCGGCGCCTGAACTCGGGCCGGTCCCAGGCCCGCGTCGCCAACACGTCGGCGAGCTGGTCCATGCCATCCCACACATCGAGGAAACGCAAGAACAAGGGCGAGACGCCGAAGCGCATTGCATCGGGCGCGCGGAAATCGGGAATGACACCGCGCGCAATGAGGGCCTGCACGACGGCATAGCCTTCCTCGTGCCGGATGCTGACATGCCCGCCGCGTGCGGCGCCGTCTGACGGCGAGATCGCCTCCAGGCCCAGCGCCTGGGCTCTCGCAATGACGAGATCGCCAAGTGTTCGCGCCTTGGCGGACACGGCTCGCATGTCGGCTCCGTCGAAGGCCGAGAGGGCGGCGTCGAGCGCTGCGAGTGAGAGCACGCCGGGCGTGCCTGCTGCGAAGCGCGCCGCGCCTTCTGTGGGTGCATAGCCCGAAACGAATGCGAAGGGCTGGACGTGGCCGAACCAGCCCGAGATCGGCGAGCGGAGTTTCGCTGCGAGATCGTCGCGCACGTAGACGAAGGCAGGCGCGCCCGGGCCGCCATTGAGAAATTTGTATGTGCAGCCCGTCGCCAGCCTTGCGCCATGGGCGCCGAGGCTGAGATCGATGACGCCGGTGGCGTGGCTCAGGTCCCATACGACGAGGCCGCCGGAGCGCGCGCCGATCCGTTCGTGTTCAGCGACATTGCTGAGCAGCGATGTGCGGTAGTTGACGATGCTCTTGATCAGCACGCCGCCGGTCTTTGCCAAGGCGTCGGCCCCCTGATTGGCGCCGACGCGCATCAGGCTGGCGCGCGTGATGCCGGCGATGCCTTCGGCGACGTACTGATCGGTTGGGAATTCGCTATCCTCGACGATGATCGTCTGGCCCCTGGCGGCGGCGAGCGCGGCCGAAGCGAGCTTGAACAGGTTCACCGAAACGCTGTCCGTCACGACGACTTCGTCGGCCGCCACCCCGATGAGCCGGGCCAGTTTCGCGCCGACGGCGCGGGGCAGGTCGAACCAGCCGGCGTCGTTCCAGGAGCGGATGAGGCCCTGCGCCCATTCCTTCCCCGCTGTCTCGCCAACACGCGCCAGCGCGGCATGCGTGGCCGGCCCCAGGGAATGGCCGTCGAGATAGATCACGCCCTCCGGCAGGCTGAACCTCTCGCGCACGGACGCCAGCGGGTCGGCGCAATCCAGCGCCTCGCACGCGGCTCTTGTCGTGGGGATGCTCGCATCGGTCATTCTCCCATTTGCGATGGTCAGCCTTGCTCTTGCAATGCCTGCCTCGTCACGCCAAACGAAGGGCATGCGTCACGCGCTCGCCCTCCTGTGCCTCACGATCCTTGGCGCCTGCACGCCCAGCGCCCCGCCCGTTGCGCCCGCTCAGCAGGAGGCCCGCCCCGCCATGCGCCTGATGACGTGGGATGATCTTACTTCTCGTCCGAAACCGTCGCCCACCCACACGATCGCCTGGGGACAGGGCGCGACCGACGTCGCCGATCTCTGGCTGCCCGAAGGCGTGGGGCCGTTTCCGGTCGTGCTGATGGTGCATGGCGGCTGCTGGCAGAAATCGATTGCCGACCACGCGCTGATGAACTGGGCGGCCGATGACCTGCGCAAGCAGGGCATGGCCGTCTGGAACATCGAGTATCGCGGCGTGGACGAACAGGGCGGAGGCTATCCCGGCACTTTCCTCGATGTCGCGCATGCGGCGGATGCGCTGCGCGACCAGGCGGCGGCCTACAACCTCGACCTCAACCGCGTGGCGGCGTTCGGGCATTCGGCCGGGGGGCATCTCGCGCTGTGGACCGCTGCGCGTCACAAGCTGCCGTCGTTTAGTCCGATGCGGATGGACAATCCGCTGAAGCTCGTGGGCGTCGTGAATTCCGGGGGGCTGGCCGATCTCAAGGCGTCGCGGAGTGTTACGCAGCGGTCGTGCCTGGCGGATATCTATGACCAGCTGGTCGGGGATATCAGTTCGACGCGCGCCGAAGTCCTGTCCGACACATCGCCGGCGGAAATGCTGCCGCTGAAGGTGCGGCAGGTCAGCATCAACGGGCATGACGATGTGATCGCGCCGGGGTCGCTGGGCGAGGGCTATACGCGCCGCGCCAAGGCGGCGGGCGATGATGCCGACGTCGTCGTGGTGCTGAACACCGGCCATGTCGAACTCGTGTCACCCGGCTCCGAAGCCTGGGACATGGAAGTGGCGACGCTCAAGAGCATGCTGAAATAGCAGAGCTGGACCGGACGGCATGAGGCAACGCGACGCCCGCACACGGCGGCGTCAGCCGCGCCGGATCTGTCGGCTGCGGGGAGGAAGCGCAGCCTGCCAGCGCGACGGACGCCGCCAGAAGGGCGGCGTGGCTTTATGGCTTGCCATCTTCTTGCGCCCTGCTACGGAAAACGTAACAAGCGTCCTGCTATTGAATTCATAGCGACACGTCAATAGCTTTTTTCAGGAGCCGGAATGGCGCTGACAAAACGGAAAACCGTGCGTGGATCGAAGACCGGCCGCCCCATCATGGTCCTGCTGGACCTCATCGGTCGCCGTTGGACTTTGAGAATCATCTGGGAACTCCGGGAGGGGCCGCTGACTTCGCGGGCCCTGCGGGAGAGGTGCGATGACGTCTCGCCGACGGTGCTGCAGGCCCGCATGGGCGAGCTGCGCCATGCCGGTTTTGTCACCCTTGATACGCCTGGAGGGTATCGCCTGACCGACCTCGGCCATGAACTGCGCGAACACACCGGCGGGCTCTACACGTTCGCAGAACGTTGGTCGAAGATGATGAAAGCAAAAGAAGAAGCCTAGCGGCCTTTCTTCTCGCCCGTCATGCGGACGATGACTTCCACGGCGCGCACCTTCGCGCCCGCTGGGATCGGGGGCAGGCCCTCGACCTTGATCGAGTCGCCAGGGATGTCGTGCAGCATGCCATTCTCTTCGAAGAAGAGGTGGTGGTGGTCGGACACGTTGGTGTCGAAATAGGTGCGATCGGTGTCCAGCGTGATGCGCTTCATCAGGCCGGCCGTCACGAACTGATTCAGCGTGTTGTAGACTGTGGCCAGCGATACCCGCACGCCGCTCTTCCGCGCCAACATGGCGACGTCGTCGGCGGTCACGTGACGGTCCATCCCGTCGAACAACAGGCCGCCGATCGCGATCCGCTTGGGAGTCGCGCGCAGGCCGGCAGACTGGAGGCGAGTCACAATGTTCATAACGCCCCTAGAATGGTTCTAGTTTGTCGCAAATGCAAGGCTGAAGGATCAGGCGAGCAAAAAAGCCGCACAAAACGCGGGTTAAGAGCGGTCTGCGGCATCAAGGCGGCGTGACCTGCCGCGGCGGACCTTGCGCCGCGAACCACTGCGGCGGATAGCACACGAAAGACTTTCGGGGAGAGACTCCAGGTGACTTCGCGTTCGACCGGACCGCTTTCAGGCGTCAAGATTCTCGACCTTTCGACCGTCGTTCTGGGGCCCTATGCGACGCAGCTGCTCGGCGACATGGGCGCGGATGTCGTGAAGGTCGAGAACGGGGCGGGCGACATCATGCGCCATGCCGGTCCGTCGCCTGCGCCGGGCATGGGCGCCATCTATATGGGCCTCAACCGGAACAAGCGCGCCATCCTGCTCGACCTCAAGACGGCTGACGGCCTCGAGGCGATCAAGCGGCTGGTGAAGCAGTCCGACGTGTTCTTCACCAATGTCCGCATGGACGGCCTCGTGCGCCTCGGCCTTGGCTATGATGATGTGAAGAAGCTCAACGAGAGCATCATCTACGTTCACTGCGCTGGTTATGGCGCTGAAGGTCCCTATGCCGGCAAGCCTGCCTATGACGACCTGATCCAGGCAGGTTCGGGTGTTGCCGAACTCCTTGCCATCCGCGAAGGCGGCCCGCCGCGCTACATGCCCGCGCTGATGGCCGACAAGGTCTCAGGCCTTCACGCCGCTTACGCCACCATCGCTGGGCTCTATGCCCGCACGCAGACGGGCAAGGGCCAATTCATCGAAGCGCCGATGTTCGAGAGCTTCACTGCCTTCAACATGGTGGAGAACCTGTTCGGCCACACCTTCATTCCGCCGCTGGCGCAGGTCGCATACACGCGCTCGTCCTCGCCCAACCGCAAGCCGTACCAGACCAAGGACGGTTATATCGGCATCCTGCCGTATTCGGACCAGCAGTGGGAGCTGTTCTTCGAACTCGGCGGCCGGCCGGAGATCATGAAGGCAGACGAGCGCTTCACCACCTACAAGGCGCGCACACAGAACATCAACGCGCTCTATGAACTTGTTGCGGAAGTTGCGCTGACCAAGACCACCGACGAATGGCTCGACCTGCTCAAGAAGGCCGACATTCCCTCGATGAAGTGCAATTCAATCCTAGACGCCATCAACGATCCGCACCTGCGTGAGACCGGCTTTGTGCATGAGCGCCAGCATCCAGCGATCGGCCCCTACATCGCGATGGAGCATCCGGTGAACTTCGCCGGCACGCCCGCAGACATCCGTATCGAGCCGCCGGTCCTGGGCCAGCACACGGTCGAAGTGCTGGAGGAGCTGGGCTTCTCCGCCGCCGATGCCGAACGCATGGCGAAGGATGCCGCCGAAAAGAACGCCGGCACGAGCGGCGGAAGGAAAGTCAGCTAGCTGATCGGTCGCGCAAGCGAGTCGATGACGGCGTTGACCAGCGCATCCTTGCGCTTTTCAACTTCGGACAGCTCGGCGTAGGGCACCAGCATCGGGTGGGTCTTCTTTGTCCCGCTCTTGGACTTGCCGAACTTCCAGCCCTCGGCCGTCTTCTGCGACATCCACTGGTCGTGCTGGGCAGACACTGGCGCGTTGGGGTTCTCGATCCGCCAGTTCACGGACGCGATCGAGGCCTCCTTCATCCATTTCGGAGCGCGACTCCAGGGCGGGGCCGTGGGCTGGCCACTGGCCTTCTGCCACGCGCGCACAGTCTCGTGCATGACCTCGGCGATCCGCACGATCGCCTTCGCATCTGGTTTGGCCATCAGAGAGTCCGCCACCCGGCAATGATCTTCAGCATCGCCGGATCAATCCACGCGCCCGAATTGGCCGGGCCGACTGCGCCCGGCGTCGACTGCGTACCATAGGCGTGAACGCCGACAACCGTCGGCGACGCAAAATTTCCCGGCTCGCGCAGCACATAGATCGGCGAGCCGGACTGTCCGGCTGTCGTGTCAGCCTTGTAGAAGATCCGGTTGTTCTCGACCTTCACCACCGGCGCTGCGTGGTGCCACAGCTGGGCGGCCTGCGCCGGCGGCTGGTCGGCCTCGGCGCGCGGATCGCGCACTTCCTTCTTCTCGCCGGGATAGCCGGTGACGTGCGCCCACTGTCCGATGAGGTCCTGCGGCCTGCGCGAGGCCACGCCGAACCATCCGACGCGCTGGCCGACCGGCTGGCCGAGGTGGATGGCGGCGACATCGCACTGCGTCTGGAACTGGCCCTTCCATCCATCGTGAATGGACACGCGAGTCGTGAAGACGGATTCGTACGGCCGCTCGTTCGCGTTGAGGCCGGGGATGATCTCGATCTGGTCCGGCGTCGCGCCGATCTCGCGTGGGAAGACCACATGCCCGGCGGTCAGGATGATGTTCGGGCCGATGAAGCAACCAGTCCCCACCATCAGGCGCGAGCCCCAGCGGGCGCGGATGGCGCAGATCATGCGCCAGGGCGACATGTTGGTGTCGAAGATGCGGGTGCGGTTGTCGTGGCCGATGACGCTTTCGAGCCGCGCGGCGCTGACATCCTCGGCCCTGGCCGGGCCTGGTGGATACAGCACCTGCCGCGCCACGGGGGAGACGCCGGGGACATGTTCCCCTGCCGAGCCGAAGATCTCCGGGGCAAGCTCGGCCGGCGGTGGCGCGACATTGATGAAGTCGGCGCGAGGCAGCGGCGGCTCGTCGGCGAAGCCACGCCAGCGGACAGGGGAGCCAATCCATGCTTCGGGAGATGACCCGTTGGCGGTTTCGGCGATCGCCTGGCGGATCGAGTCGATCCAGATGCCTTCGTTGGCGGCGTAGATGCCGGGCCGGCCGTTCAGCCGCCGCATGTCGCTTGCGCCCGAATGGTGCACGCCCAGCAGGGAGAAATAGTCCGCATCGAACACCGGGCTGCCCGAGTTTCCGCCGATTGTCGGCGTGCGGTAATGGACGTGTACAGGCGAGGCAGGCGCGCCGTGGCAGCGCCGGCCTTTGTCGTCCACCTCGATCTCGCAGCCATCCGGGCAGTCGTGATCCAGGAGAATGTTGTCGGCGAAGGAGAAGGACAGCTCCTTCGCGCCGGGATAGCCGATCACATAGCAGCGGCCGATGCCGCCATCGTCCGTTGCGCGCGGGCCGAGCGGCCGGGGCAGGAGATCCGTCAGCGGCGTCACGCTTGCCGGCAGGTCGCCCTTGGTGCGCAGGATGGTGATGTCGTGCGCATCGACGGCGGATTCCCAGAGGATGCGCTCGAACAGGACTTCCTGCTCGCTGTCATCATCCGGCGACACGAACACGGCCTTGCACAGGTCGTATCGCTTGCTCTCCGTGCTGGGTTGGGAGGAGATGACGTGGTTGTTGGTGACGATCACCGGTTTTTCGCCCCACGCCTCGCACAACAGGCTGCCCTTGATCGCGAAGCCCGATGCAAACGCGGCCCATGTTCCGGTCTGCATGCCGTGGATGCGGCACACCGCATCGGCGCGCAGCATGCCAAGCCGCAGCTGCTTCATGCCGAACGGGAAGTTCTCGGAGAATGTCTTCTGCAGCGCCCGCGCAGCCGAACCCGTGACGCCGGCCGGGGCTTCATTCACGACTTCGTCGCGGATGAGTTTCGCTTCCTGCTTGGTCATGCGGACATCGACGGAAAGCTGCCGGGGCGGCGGGGTAGGCGTGTTCGGATCGCGATCGGGGTTCCCGGCCTCGCCAAGCTTCGCGATCAGGGCAGCCTTCAGCAGGCGAACCGGCTGGCCCCTCACCGGGTCGGAGCCGTTGATCCCCCATACATCCTCGAGCTGCCGCAGTGACGAGCCGAGCGCGAATGCATCGACGCCCTTCTGCGCGGCATACTGCACATAGGCTTCGGCGGCCTTCGTGTAGTCGCCCAATGCGACGTAAGTCTCGCCCTTTGTGCCGATTGCCCATACATCGTCGGCGCCCGGCGCGGTGACGACCGCCAGCACATCCTTGGCGAGTTGTTCGATCTTCGGATCCTTGGCGGTGAAGCCGGCGCGCTCTGCAATGCTCGCCATCGCAACGGCGTTGATGCCGTGCCAGGTCGTCTCGGTTGTCTTGAGATTGTCCCAGACATACATGTACGCGCCGAAAGACCGCTGCAGGTACAGCTCCAGCAGCGCGCGATCTGGGGGAAGCTTGCCTTCCTCGCCCGGTCCCGGCGGTTTCATCGCATTGATGTACATCTGCTTGTAGATGCGGCCGAGATTGCCGTAGGCCTCGCGGCCATCATGGCTCTGCACGCCTTCTCCGAGCAGCGGGCGCACGAGGTCGAGCGCGGTCTCGTAGACCTGCATCTCGATCAGCGCCTGGATTTCATAGCGCCGCATCTTCTTGCTGCCGACGCCGCTGGAATTCACCGCCGACGTCAGGATGTAGAGATCGTCGAACGCGCGCATGCGGCGCAGGCGATCGGCCAGAGCTTCGAGCGTGTCATGGCCTTCCTTCCCGATCGCGCGCGCCTGCGCGACGATGTTGAGAAGGCCTGACAGCTCCCGCGTCGAGTCGGCGCGGTAGAGCTTTGGCAACATGGCGTCGACTTCGCGCTGCAGCGCCGCGGTTTCGGCATCGTCGAGCGAAGGCTGCGCCGGCTGGCTGGGAAGGGTGGGTGACTGCGGCAGCGCTGACATCGTCCTCTCTCCCAACGCTACTCTGCGGCCTGGGCCGCTTTGTCGGCCTGCTTGCCGAGGCCCTCGAAGTCAGGTTCGCCAGCGCGGAGATAGACGCTCGATGGTCCTTCATCGAACAGCGCGCTTTCCGTGTCGCCGGCCGGAGGCGCTGCGGCGAGCAGGGGCTGCACATAGGCGCGGAGGCCCGCAACGCGGTTCATCCAGCCCTTGATAAAGGCTGCCTGCGACGGGTTCAGCCGCACAATCTCGCGATAGAAACGCTCGCGCGCCACGAGGCAGGCGTCGACCAATTCGACCGCCTTCGCCGCAGCGGCTGTGACGAAGCGCTTGGTCTCGGCGCCCCAGACGCCGTCGCATTTCGCCACCGGCATGCCAGCGCCCTGCTGCAGCAGGCGGACAGCGCGCTTCGGCCCGTGGTTCACGGCAGCATCGAACATCAGCGCCGCCATCGCCTCGCTCGGCATCTCGTTGCAGCGGGCAGGGCGCCAATAGCCTTGGTAGTAGATTTCCTTGAGTTCTTCGTCCGTCAGATCACGCACATCGGCAGGTGGCAGCGCTTTCTTCGCGCGATACGCGTCATAGACGGCCTTGGTGACGCCCCTGTTGGTCGGGCCGCCTTTGTCGAGCGGATGATCGACATAGCCGCCCTCGTGGCGCAGCAGCATTTCAAGCGAGCGCAAGAATCGTCCCGACTGGAGATGGGCCGCCCCGCCGATCTCGGCAGATTCCTCGTTGCCGCCGACGAAGAACTGGAGCGCTTCGGCCATCGACCCTGGGTCGCCCGTATCCGCACTTTCCTGTCCCGCCATTTCCGGCGCGAACCGTTGCTTCGCGGCGGCTGACAGCTTTGCGGCGTCATCCGGCGTCAGATCTGGCGACGTTGTCGCCGTGAGGCTGAACAGTTCGATCGCCTTGGCGACGTCGCCGCCATTGATCTTGGCCTCGCGAATGCGGGTCCAGGCCTGCGTCAGGTCGGGCAGCGTCATCCAGTCTGGCCGGGTCGTTTCGCGCTGCAGGCGTACGATGGCGTATGAGCCCTTCACCGGGCCGCTGGCGTCGCGCAGCGTGTTCGTCGCCGTGTCGAAGGTCAGCTTCGCGCCTTCCATCTTGCGATCGACGAACGCGAACAGTCCGCTCGGCATCGGCGCGCTCAGCCGGCGCATGTAGCGGCCGAGCGACTGGATCTTGTCCGACCCCAGCAGCTCGTTGAGGCTGTCGTTCACGCTCGTGGCTGCTGCTGCTGCGCCCTTGGTCCCTTCGACAATCGCGGCGCCGCCCGGGACGATCTGGCTGATGAAGCTCGCCGCTGGCGAGCTCGCAATGTCGGTCGCGGCCTTGAGCACGCCGGCGAGAAAATCCTTTTCCTTCACCGTGCCCATGGTGAAATCGACTTCCAGTTCCTCGCGCGCGATGATGCGCGGGATCAGCATGATGTCGGCGACTGTCACGCGGTCGTTGCGGGAAAATTCCGGCCGGTCCTGCTGCGCCGAGGGAAACATTCCGCATAGACGCTTGCGGCCATTGTCGCCATCGAACGCGTAGTGCGTGACCGATCCCCACATGACCGGCGCGAATTTCTGCGAACCTAGAAAGCCCCCCGCCGTGACGTGAACGGCGACGAGGGCGACCGAAAAATATTCGTGCTCGGGGCGAAACGGAGGGCCTGGCTCGCCCACCGGAACCATCGTGAATTCCCCGGAACCCCCGGCCATGGCCTTGTTTCCCCGCCTGTCGCCGCCATTGTTAGCACGCAGATTCGGACCTTTACAGCCTGCCGTCTCAGCTTGCGTCCAGCGCCGGCTGGCCTAGCGTGTGTGGGTCGGGGAGCGGGACATGGACGAGCAGCAGGGCGAGATCGGCGGCCGGCCCGAGGGACTCGAGCCTCCCTTTCTGGTTGGCCTGCGGGTCATCGCGGTGCTGTTCGGCGTCGCGGCGCTCGCGCTGGCGGTAACCGGCTGGTGGGTCGAGCTTCCCAACATCAGACCCAAAAGCGACACGCCAATGCTTGACGTTGCGATGCGCTCCATCAAGGCGCTACTCCTGTCGGACATTTATTACGACGACAGGATCAGTGAGCCATCACGAAACCTTCTCGAATGGGCGCGCACGTGCGGCATCCTCGCCGTCCTGCTCGGCGTCGTGCGCACCTTCTTCCTCAATGAGGGCTCGCAGTTCTCGCGCGACCTCTTCCGCTGGCGTCTCAACAAGCACGATGTGGTGATCGGCAAGGGGCCTGCCGCCGAGAACTATGCGCGCGCGATCGGCCTGATGTTCGGCAAGCGCAAGGCCGCCTATCTTGCTCCGCAGAAGGCGCCGATCACCAAGCGCGTCGTGACGTTCGAGCGCCGCGGCAATCTCAAGGACCAGTTGCGCGTCGCCAAGGCCAAGCGCGCCAATCGCATCGTCGTGGACGAGGGCGACGATTCCGAAACCTGGCGCACCGCGCAGGTCATCGCGCGCCTTTCCCCGAAGGCTGAAGTGGTCGCCCACATCGCCGATCCGTGGCAGCTCGACCAGCTCCGCCGCGAGCAGCCACATCTCAACGTCTCGGCCTTCTCCTATGCCGGCGGTGTTGCGCGGCAGGTGATGCTGGCCCATCCTCCCTACCTGCTGGCTGAGCGGCTCGGCGCAGAGGCGCAGCACATTCTGATCGTCGGCTTCGGTCAGGTCGGCCAATCGCTCGCGCGCGAGTTCATTGTCACCTGCGTGTCGTCCGCGATCGAGCCGATGATGATCACCGTGGTCGATCCGGACGGCGAAGGCCTCCAGCGCGAATTCGAGACGCGCCATGGCGGGCTGATGCAGCATGTCGACATCGCCTTCATCGCCGGCGATTTCCGGCGCACGTCGCCCGCCATCGTCGAGGCGATCCGCCAGCGGACGAAGAAGGCCGAAGTCTGCGCCGCCTATGTCTCGGTGCCGGATGGGCAGTCGCCGTCCGGCATAGCCCTTGATCTGCGCCTGCTGGCTTCGTCCGAGGCGCTGTTCCGCTGCCCGATCTTCTTCTGCGGGCGGTTCGGCCTCGTGTTCAGCAATGTGCGGCAGGGCGTCGGGCGATTGGGCGAGGTTACCGCAGACCAGACGAAGCTGGAACAACAGGCGCAGGTCGAGGGCCGTATCTACAACCTGCGCATCACCTCCTTCGGTGCGTGGACGGAAGCATTCGACGGCGCGGGTCTGCTTGAAAGCGAACTCGACGGGCAGGCGCGCCGCCTTCATACGCAGTATGAGAAGTTAATGGCCGACAAGGCCAAGCGGATTGATCCTGTCGCGCCGCCGCCGGAAACCGTGCCGTGGCAGCTCCTGCCTGACCAGCTTCGTGTGTCCAACCGCCGCGCCGCCGCGCATATCCGGGCAAAGGCGCACTCGGCCGGCTTTGATCTCGGCGCCTGGCTTGATGGCCGCGTCGGCGGCTGGCGCTCATACGAGCTGCCGCCGGCGGCGAGCTTCTTCCACACGGACGATCCGCTGTTCATGAAGAAGATGGGGCGGCTGGAGCACCGGCGCTGGCTGCTCGACAGGTTCCTGGATGGGTGGAAGCTTGGTCCACGCGACAATTACAAGCGGCAGCGGACTGACCTTGTCCCGTTCGACCAGCTCGACGACACGGCGGTTCACAAGGACGACGAAGTGATAAAGACGACCAAGGCGCTGCTCGAAGGCAGCGTCAGGCGGGGTCGGCGCAGCTAGCTCTGCTAGGCCACGCGCCTGAGTGAGAAGCCCTTCGGCCTCGGTGTGTCGGTTGCCTCGGCGATCTCGTGGAAGGTTGTCCGGATGTCGAGCCCGAACGTGTCGAGCGCGTTCATCGCGGCTTCCAGATCGGCCAGGGCGACGCGCCAGACGGGAACGCCGTCGATGCGGTCGTCGGCATCCTCCCCGAGGAGGGCGCAGTAGCGCCGGGCAAGCTGCTCATAGGCAGTCATGGGTCCATTCCTCATGGTTCCGCGAACCATTCCGCAAGGCTCAAGCCAACAAGCTGACTTTTTCGTTAATCGTGGATGCGGGAGGCCAGAAACTCGCCTACTACCTGATTGTCGCAGGAAGAATTTCGTTATTGTCTGGGTCTGATCCGGGCAGGCGCCCGGGGATCAGGGACGGACGAGTGCTGACGCGTAAGGCCCAGGACGAAACGGCGGAAGCCCCCGGACGGGATTCGGTCGCTCCAACCCCCGACCGCTTCGAGCGGCGTCGGGCGGATATCATTTCGGCCGCCATTCCCGTCCTCAACGGCCATGGCTTCAAGGGCATGCGCCTGACGGCGGTGGCCGAACTGATCGGACTGCGTGCGACCGGTGTTACCTACTACTTCCCCCGCAAGGAGGAGTTGGCCGTCGCCTGCCTTGAGGCCGGCTACACGATTTTCCACGACCAATTGGAGGTCGCCGAAAAGGAACCCGACGCCCGCGCCCGCATCGCCCGCCTGATCGAGCTGTTCGTCGAACGCGACGGCGCCGTGCGCCGGGGCGAGGCCGCGCCACTGGCCTCCTTCGCTGCCATTCGCGCGCTGGAAGGCGAACACCGCGACCGCGTTGTCGATGGCTACAAGCAGATGTTCCGTCGCGTGCGCGCCCTGTTCGAGACGCCTGAACTCGGCGGCCTCGACAAGATCGACCGTACGATCCGCTCGCTGATCCTGCTTGAGCAGCTGTTCTGGGCTAACAGCTGGCTCGGCGATTTCGACACGGACGATTTCCCGCGTCTTGCCGGCCGCATGACCGACATCGTACTCGACGGCGTCGCGCCGGATGTCATCGGGTCCGATCCAGCGGCGCTCTTGATCACGACAGCTCCAGCACACGCGGACACGACCAAGGAGAACTTCCTCAAGGCGGCGACGCATCAGATCAACGCTCACGGCTATCGCGGCGCTTCGGTCGACCGCATCTCGGCGACCCTCAATCTCACCAAGGGCGCCTTCTACCATCACAACGAAGCGAAGGATGAACTCGTCGCCGCCTGTTTCCGCCGCTCGTTCGGCATCATGCGCGAGGCCCAACGCCAGGCGCGCGATCTTCACGAGAGTGAAGGCCGTCGTCTTGCTGCCGTTGTTACCTCATTGATCGGCTTCCAGCTCGGTTCGGAAGGCCCGCTCCTGCGTACATCCGTTCTTTCCTCCATGCCGCCCGAGCAGCAGGTCGAGATCATCAGCCGCTCCTACCGTATCAGCCGCCAGTTCGCAGCCATGATGGCCGACGCCATCGCCGACGGCTCGGCGCGCGCCGTGGACCCCGCCGTCGCCGGCGCCATGGTCCACGCCGCCATCAACATCGCCTCCGACGCCCGGATGCTGAAGATGTCCAGCGAACCCGACATCGTGCAGCGCTTCGTCCGCCCCATTTTCGCGGGCTTCACGAGGACCTGACGGCCATGACCGCGCCCTCGGCAGGACGCTACAAATCCTTCCGGGAATTCTATCCCTTCTACATCCACGAGCATCAGAACCGGACGTGCCGGCGGATCCACGTCGTCGGGTCGGCGCTTGTGCTGGTGATCCTCGGGGTGGCGATCATCACACGGAATCCGTGGTGGCTGCTGGGCATGCCGCTGGTCGGGTATGGCTTTGCGTGGGTTGGGCACTTCTTCTTCGAGAAGAACAGGCCGGCCACGTTCAGGTATCCGCTGTGGAGCCTGATGGGCGACTGGCGAATGTTCTTCGAGACCGTCACCGGCCAACGGAAGTTCTGAAAGTCAAAACGAAAGCGCCGACCCCGAAGGGCCGGCGCTAAATGGAAGCTCACAGGAGCATTCAGCCTAGTAGTGGACCATCAGGTCCACGCCCCACATGCGCGGCGGCGTGTACGAGTAGGTCTGGTAGCTGCCGAGGTCCGTCGTGCGGAAACCGTTGGCCGAGACGCTGGTGGTCTGCGCTTCGTCCGTCAGGTTGCGGACCCAGAAGGTGAGGCCGAAGATTTCGTCGGCCGACTTCCAGTTCAGGCGGGCGTCGATGTTGTCGTACGACGGCGACTTTTCGTTCGCGTTGTTGAAGAACGAGTCGAAGAATTCGTCACGCCACGAGTAGCTGATCGTCGGCAGGAAGTACGAACCATCTTCCATCTCGATCCGGTAGGACGCGTTGATCGCGACCTTGTTTTCCGGCGACTGGGCGAGGGTGTTGCCCACGACCGACCGGCGAGCCAGCGGGTCGTTCGGGATGTTCGCGAACGTCGGCCCTACCGTCTGTACGCAGGTTGCGTATGTGGTGGGCGCGTTGGTCGAGTGGCAGCGACCGTCACGGGACGGATCGATGTAGGTGCCCGACTCGGTGATCTCGGCATTCAGGTAGGCATAGGTGAAGCCGATGTTCAGCGGATCGATCGGGTTCCAGTTGGCTTCGAGTTCGAAGCCAGTGGTCTCGACTTCCGGCAGGTTCACGAACTGCGTGGACGTGGTCTGCTGCAGCGTGGTCGGGTTTGTCGTGATCACGCCCAGCGGCGCCTGCGCGTCGGTGTACTTGTAGTAGAACAGCGCCGCGTTGGTCGTCAGGCCCCAATCAGCCCAAGTCTGTTTCCAGCCGGCTTCGTAGGAGTCGACGAATTCCGCATCGGTGTACGGATTGAGCGCGAAGCCGAGGTTGTTGAAGCCGCCGGCCTTGTAGCCGCGCGAATACTTGCCGAACATCAGCGTATCCGCCCAGGGACGGTATTCGACGCCGGCCGTGCCGGTGACGGCTTCCCAGTCGCCCTTCAGCGTACGGACGCCGAAGCCGCGGCTGTCGAGCGCAGCCGTGTAGCCGTTGACGGCCTGGGTGGCGGCGAAGACGCCAGCATACTGCGAGGCAGTAATGTTGGTGAACAGCGTGCCGCCGTTGGCCGTGCAGAGGATGTAGCAGCCGAGGAAGGCTTCTTCCTTCGACTGTTTCAGGTCCTTCGAGTAACGCAGGCCGACCGTGAACTTCAGCTCATCGTTCAGCGTGTAGTCGGCTTGGCCGTAGAGGCCGTAGGCGTTAAACAGGCTGGTGTTGCTGAAGTACTGCAGGTAGCGGTTCGGGTTCGCGATGAAGCTAAGCGTCGTCGGGTTGAGGTAGCTGCCAGCCAGCGGCTCGTTGTTGAGCGTCTGGACCTGACCCGGCTGCTTCGAGTTCTCCTGGTACTGGTAGGCGCCGACGATCCACTGCAGCGGGCCATCGGTCGTCGAGATCAGGTTGATCTCGTTGGAGAACAGCGAGCGGCTTTCCGCGTACATGTTGAGCACGTTCGGATAGATCGTGCGGGGGGCTGTCGTGTAGCAGAACGAGGGAATGCTAAACGCGGTCATCGCCGACGGCGTGTAGCCGGTGAACGAGGCCGGCAGGGCGCAGGCCGGGTTCACGCTGTTGACGCCGTTATACGTGACGGACTGGAGCGGCGTGCCGTCGCCGTCGCTGAACAGTTTGTAGTCATAGAAAGTGTAGCCGCCCGTGTATTTGATGTCGAACCAGTCGGTCGAATAAACGCCCTCGAAGATGGCTTCGTCATACTGGTCGAGCTTCGCCGTCGAGGCATAGTTCGAATTGTAGGCCTGCTCGCGGTTCGTTGCGAACGGGTTGTCTGTGCGCGTTCCAGTCTGCGTGTACGAGATCACGGCCGGGTTGGAATAGGCGAAGGCCGGGTTCGGGTTGACGCTGCCCGACGGGTTGAAGACCGAGAGATACGGCGCGGTCGAGAACGTCGCCGTGCGGCCGCCCGGAGGACCGGCCTTGTCGTAGCCCGAGTCAGCAACCTTCAGCCACCAAGTGAAGCGGTCGCCGATGTCGCCCTCGAGCTGGCCCTCGTAATAGTAGTCGTCGATTTCCCAGCCTTCTTTGGCGTTGGTGCCGTAGTTGAAGTCGATGCCGTCACGCTGTTCGCGCTGGCCTACCACGCGGTAGCGCAGCGAGTCGTTGATCGGGCCGGACACGGCCGCCACGACGTTGTTGTAGCCGAAATTGCCGGAGCCGAGTTTGAAGTCGAGTGAGAAATCGTCGGTCGGGCGCTTGGAGATCGTGTTGATCGCGCCGCCGATGGCGTTGCGGCCGTAGAGCGTGCCTTGCGGGCCGCGCAGAACCTCGACGCGCTGGATCAGCATCGGATCCTTGCCGGCCATCACCGCGAACGGGGTGTAGAGGCCGTCGTTGTAGTTGGCCACGCCCGGGTCGGCGCCGAACGAGTTGGTCAGGCGGCCGATGCCACGCAGCGTGACGCGCTCGTTACCGGGGGTGTAGGACAGGCCCGGCGTGACGTTCGTCAGGTCGGTCACCGTGATGATGCCGAGTTCCTGCTTGTTCTCGGCGGTGACGGCCGTAACGGCTACGGCGACGTCCTGAACCGTCTCTTCCCGCTTGTTGACGGTGATGACGACGATGTCGCGCTCAGCGCCAGCGTCCTGGGCGGCCGGCTCAGCCGGCGGGGTTGCGGTTTCCTGCGCGTAAACCGGCATAGCAACGCCGAGCGCAAGCAGACTAACGAGTGAAATACGATTAAATTGCGCCATGTGCGCGCAAGCTCCCTATGGTGTGTGCTCCCGCTCCGGCGCGTTTTGTAAGTCTTGGTGCGCCGACGCTCCCCGCTGGGAATCTGGTCCCTAGGGAGATCGCGCTTCGAACCTGCGGTTTGGAACTGACGCCGTCAATTGCGATATGGTCGCAAGGGGCAAGTTTTCGCGAAAATCGACTTGAAAGACACGGCGACTGCCGCGCGCGCGGCATTCTTCTGAATGTTCCGTCAGTCTAGTAGCAACAGTAGATTCGAATGACTGGTATGTTGGCTTCCCCTGAGAAACCCATACAAACGAGAAATTATCGAACAGTCAGACTTGACGTGGACGTGCACGAGAGGTTGGCGTAGCGGCGGCGGGGTCTTCTGGCCAATCGTGTTTCGGGTAGCGACCCTTCATGTCTTTTCGCATGTCGTGGTAGCCGCCACGCCAGAAGGCCGGCAGGTCTTTCGTAACGGCAACCGGCCGGAAGGCGGGCGAGAGCAGCGCAATCGTGAGCGCGATTCGACCGTCGGCGATGGCTGGGTGGATCGAGAGGCCGTAGGCCTCCTGAACCTTGCATTCGACCCGCGGACCGCCCTCGGCGACATAGTCGATCTCGACGCTTCGGCCGACGGGGGTCTCCCACCGGAGGGGGGCGAGGCGGGCGAGATCGCGAGGCAGCGGCCAGTCAAGAAGCGTGAGCGCAGCGTCTGCGATCTGGCCGCCGTCGAGCGTGTCCAGGGAAGCGGGGCTGTCGAGCAGCGGGCCGAGCCAGTCGTCGAGGCGTTCGACAAGAGCGGCTCGGAATTCCTTCGGCCAGGGATCGCCGATTGTTTTTCCGAGGACGTCGAGGCGGTGGATCACGCCTTCAAGGGGGCCGCTGTTCTTCAACAGGCCAAAGCCGCTTTCGCGGATGGCTTCCAGCAACGCCTCGCGGATGAGGTCGGCGGGTGGCGAGGGGAGTGGCGTTTCCTCGAGGAGGATCGAGCCGATGCGGCGTGTGCGGCGAGCGCGGACACGGCGGGAGACCGGATCGTATCTGGCTTCTTCCTTCGTTTCGACAGCGCCGGATTCGAGCGCTTCGTCTTCCGTCATGCGCGCAGCGAGGGTGACGCGGAGATCGGGGCCGGAACCGGTCATGTCGGCGACGGCGAGCCATTGCTGGCGGGCGAGCGGATCGGTCTCGTCCAGCATCGCGCCGCGACCGCCGGCCATGACGAAGCGCCCTGCTGTTGCGCCGCGGAGTCTTGCAATGCGCTCGGGATAGCCGAGCGCCAGCACCGAGGCAGCAGAGAGTTTGTTGCTCTCTTTGCCGCCAGCGGCTCTTGCCCAGCGCACGGCGAGGTCGCGCATGGCCTTGGCGCGCTGGCCATTCTCGTTGCGGAAGCGCGCGAGGCGTTCGTCGAGATCGACCGAGCGGCCGCCGAGGTCGCGCTCGCTCATCACGGCAGCGATTTCGGCGGCAAGTTTTGCTGCGCCGTGTTCGGCGGCGCGGAGAACCATCAGCGCAAGCCTCGGCGGAAGCGCGAGGTCACCGACGCGCTTGCCGAGGGCGGTGAGTTCGCCCTCGGGAGTGAGGGCGCCCCCGGCGGAGAGGAGGGCTCGCGCAGTGCGCCAGGCGGCTTCGCGCGGCGGGTTGAGCCAGCGCAGGTCAGCCGGGGATTTGGCTCCCCAGCGCGCCATATCAAGGGCGAGGCCGGTGAGATCCGCGTTGTCGATCTCGGGCGAGGGCGACTGGGCGAAGCCGCGCATTTCGGCTTCGCGCCAGAGGCGGTAGCAGACGCCGGGGCCGGTGCGGCCAGCGCGGCCTCGGCGCTGGTCGGCATTGGCGACGGCGAGGCGGACGGTCTCGAGACGAGAGGCGCCGAGGGAGACGTCGAAGCGTGGGACGCGGGCGAAGCCTGAATCCACGACCACGCGGACGCCTTCGATGGTGATGGCGCTTTCGGCGATGTCGGTGGCGACGACGACCTTGCGAGTACCTTTTGGGGTGGAGGCGATGGCTTCGTTCTGCTCCTGCGGGGTGAGCGCGCCGTAGAGCGGGGTGATGTGAACGTTGTCGGCGACGGGGCCGATGCGGTCGACGGTGCGGGTGATCTCGGCAACGCCGGGGAGGAAGGCGAGGATTGAGCCGTCTTCTTCGGCGAGGGCCTTGCGGATGGCGGCGGCGACCTGGTCTTCGAGGCGCAGGCGGGGTTCGTAGCCGAGATAGCGGGTTTCGACGGGCCAGGCTCGGCCGAGGCTTTCGACGACGGGGGCCGGGAAGAATTCCTGTGTCAGGTTTCCCGGCAGGGTGGCGGACATCAGGACGATGCGGAGGTCTTCGCGGATGACGCCCTGCGCGTCGAGGGCGAAGGCGAGGCCTTCGTCGGCGTCGAGGGAGCGCTCGTGGAATTCGTCGAAGAGGACGGCGCAGACGCCTTCCAGCGCCGGGTCCGAGAGGATCATGCGGCTGAAGACGCCTTCGGTGACAACTTCGATGCGCGAGTCTTTCGAGGTGCGCACGTCGAGGCGGGACCGGAGGCCGACGGTCTGGCTGACCTTCTCGCCAATCGTTGACGCCATCCGTTCGGCGGCGGCGCGGGCGGCGATGCGGCGCGGTTCGACCAGGATGATCTTGCGGTCCGCGGTCCAGCCTTCGGCGAGAAGGGCCAGGGGGACGCGGGTGGTCTTGCCGGCGCCGGGCGGGGCGGAGATGACGAGCCGGGTGTTGTCCCGCAGAGCCTCAAGGATCTGGGGGATCACGTCCTCGATTGGAAGGTCCGACTTCGGCAGCATGCGCCGGGAGGTATCAGCCGAAAGCCCGGTGGTCGATCAGCACCTTTGCGCCGATGACGATCAGGATCAGGCCGCCGACGATTTCGGCCTGCGAGCCGAGGGCCTTGGCGCCGGCCCGGCCGATCATGACGCCCGCCGCCGAGAGGGCGAAGGTGACGAGGCCGATGATCGCGACGCTCACGAAGATCGGGGCGTCGAGCGTCGGCAGGGTGATGCCGGCGGCGGCGGCGTCGATGCTGACGGCGATGGTCAGCATGATGAGGCGCCAGCCCGTGGCGACGGTTTCCTTGCCGGGGTCGCTTTCCTCGCCCGGCGGGTCGTGGGTGAAGCCCTCGCGCATCATCTTCGCGCCGAGGATGGCCAGCAGGACGAAGGCGACCCAGTGGTCGATACTCTCGATCAGGCCGGCGAAGGCGAGGCCGAGGGCCCAGCCGATCAGCGGTGCGATCGCCTGCGCGCCGCCGAAGGCGAGGCCGATGACCAGCGCGTTGCGCCAGGCATTCGTCTTGATCGCAGCGCCCTGTCCGAGAGCGACGGCGAAGGCGTCTGCGGCGAGGCCGAAGGCGAGGAGGATCAGGGAGATCGACATGAGCGCGCGGGTAGCAGCGGTGGGCGTCGGCGGCAATATTCCGTGCGGTCGCGGGCTTACGGACGCCCGCGCCGCCACGCCGGCCGACGCCTTGACGTCTTGAGTATCGGACGTCTCCAAGACCTCCCTCCGTCAGGTGCGAGAGGAGTATCGGTCGAGACCAGCGGTGTTGGATAACTTCCGCAGGTTTTCCGCTTCAGCCTTGAAAGCGTTCGGCGATAAACTTGACGCCTGTGGGATGGAGAGGGCGTCTTCGTCGCTTGCGCGGCGACTGCCGGGCAAGCGCCCGGCGGTCCTGAAGGTTATGTATGGATGCGCGCGTCCCGCAGCGCCTTACGGCGGACCTTGCCGGCTTCATCGCGGAGGGGTTCGGCGACGTATTCAATTGAGCGGGGGAGTTTGTAGCGGACGAGGTGCTTGCTGAGGTGGGCGGTGAGGGCGGCTTCGTCGGCCGGGCCTTCGGGGCGGTCGATGATGGCGTGCAGGCGGTTGCCGGTGTTGTCGTCGGGCAGGCCGATGACGGCGGAGGAGCGTACGCCGGGGAAGGCGTCGATCGCGGCTTCGACTTCAGCGGGATAGATGTTGGCGCCGCCGACGATGACCATGTCGGAGAGACGGTCGGCGAGATAGAGGTAGCCCTCCGCATCCATCCAGCCGAGATCGCCGAGGCTTTCCCAGCCGCCTTCGATCGCCTTCGCTTCGGCCCCGATATAGCGGTAGGTCGTGCCCGGTCCGGTGAGCGGGCGGATGAAGACTTCGCCAACTTCGCCGGGAGGAAGTGTTTCGCCGTTCTCGCCGATGATCTTCATCTCGCAGGTCTCGGCGGGTTTGCCGACGGAGCCGCGATGGGTGAGCCATTCGGTTCCCTGGATCGTGGTGGAGCCCTGGCCCTCGGTTCCGCCGTAGAGCTCCCAGATCACCGACGGGCCGAGCCATTCGATGAAACGCTCCTTGAGCCAGGCCGGGCAGGGTTCGGCGAGGTGCCAGAGGGATTTGAGGCTGGAGAGGTTGTAGGCCTGACGCGTTGCATCGGGCAGCGCCCAGATGCGGCGCATCATCGTGGGCACCATGTAGGCGGTGTCGACGCCGAGCCGTTCGATCGTGCGGAGCGTCTGTTCGGCGTCGAAGCGGGTGGTGACGCCGACCGTGCAGCCCTTGAACAGTGCGATCATCGCCCAGAGGAAGGGACCGTTGTGATAGAGCGGGCCGGGGACGAGCATCACGCCGCGCTGCGGGATTTCGAGATAGGGCGCTTCCGGGTCCCATGCGCTGGGTAGTTTGGAGACGATGAGCTTGGGGCGGCCGGTTGATCCGCCGGAGGTCATCGCCTTGAGCGAGATGGCGGTGCGTTCGGGCAAGGGGGCGGTGGAGAGGCTGGGGTCAGGCTTGTAGCCTTCGGGCAGGGATGGCGTTGGAGCGTATTCGTTGGCGGCGCAGCCGACGACCAGCGAGGGTTTTGCGAGGTCGACGATCTGGTCGCGTTCGAGCTTGGGCAGTTTTGCAGAGATGGGTTGCGGCGTTGCGCCGAGCTTCCAGACCGCGAAGCAGGCTTCGAAGAACTCGATGCCGTTGGGCAGGCCGATGGTGACGAAATCATCCTGGCGGACGCCGAGGACTTCATAGGCGCGCGCGAGACGGTTGGTGCGCTCCTCCAGCTCGGTCCAGGTGAGGGCGGCGCCTTCGTGGTCGATCGCGATGCGATCGGGCTGGATCGCGGCCCAGTGTGCGATGATGCGTGAGAGCGAAATCATCTGCGGCCTCCGCTGGATTGGCGCGAGGCCAACGTCGAATGGCGCGGGCCCGTTGGCAAGCCGGTCTATTTGCGGTGCTTCTTATTTGCGGAGCTGGGCGACGATTTCGACGTGGGGGGACCAGAGGAACTGGTCGATGGGGGTGATCCGGACGACTTTGTAGTTGGCGTCGAGCATCAGCTTGAGGTCGCGGGCGAAGGTCTGAGCGTTGCAGCTAACCATGGCGATGCGCTTGATGCCGGACGCGGCGAGTTCGCGGGTCTGGGCTTCCGCGCCGGCGCGGGGCGGGTCGATGACTGCGGCGTCGAAGCGCTTGAGTTCGTCGCGTGTGAGCGGGCGGCGGAAGAGGTCGCGCTTCTCGGTGGTGACGGGCTTGAGGCTCTGCGCGCGGCGGGCGGCGCGATCGAGAGAGGCGAGGGCGGCTTCATCGCTTTCGGCGGCGTGGACTGTGGCGGTGGAGGCGAGCGGGAGAGAGAAGGTGCCGGCGCCGGCGAAGAGATCAACAACCTTGCGGGCGTCGTCGACGGCTTCCTTCACGAGCGCGAGCATTGCGACTTCGGAGTCGGCGCAAGCCTGGAGGAAGCCGCCCGGCGGTGGGGTGAGAAGCGCGGCGCCGGCGCGGAGCGTTGGGGCGGCGCGCTCCATCACGACTTCGCCGTTGATGGAGAGGCGGGCGAGGCCGAGTTCGCCGGCGAGCTGGACCGCGCGGACGCGGCTGTCTGCCGGAAAGCCGCGCGCGATGCCGGTGAGGGCGATGTCGAAGCCGGTTCCGGTTTCGGTGGCGGTGATGGTGAGTGCGTCCTTCGGCGGCGCGGTGATCGCGGCGATGGGCTCGAGCTTCGGGAGGAGGGCGAGAAGGCCGGGCGCAATGACGGCGCAATCGCGGATCGGAACGATGCGATGGCTCCGGCGACCGTGGAAGCCGATGTGGATCTGCTTGCCGGCGCGGTGCGCCGCGAAGACGGCGCGGCGACGTGTGCGCGGCGTGATGGCGACGATCGGATCGACGGGGGCGTCGATCTTCTGGAAAGACAGGGCGGTGACGACCTGCTCGCGCTTGAAGGCGAGATAGGGCGCATCGTTGAGGTGCTGCAGCGAGCAGCCGCCGCAGTCGCCATAGTGGACACAGCGCGGGGGGTGACGATCCGGGCTTGGGTTCAGGATTTCGGTGATCGTTGCGCGGTCGTTGTTGATCGCCGCGGCGACGGTTTCGCCGGGGAGAGCGAGGGGGACGAAGACCTGTTTGCCTTCGTGGTCGGCCACGCCGTCGCCCTGCGCGCCGAGGCGCTGGATATTGAGAGTGACAGGGGCGTTCGACATGGCGCGATGAAGCAGGTTCCGTCAGAGAAGGCCAGCCTTCGCTTGCGGCGGGAAATCGTAACCATATCGCGACAAGTTCGGCCTTGAGGGCTTGGCGGCCGCAAGACATGGTGCCGCGCATGTTGACGGCGCATGAGCTGCAAATTCTGGCGACGAGCCTCGGCGTGGCCGGGCGCGCCGTGCTGTTCTCGCTGCCGGTGGCGATTGCGTTCGCGTGGGCGCTGTCGCGGCCGAAGTTTCCGGGGAAATGGTTGGTCGATGCGCTGGCGCACCTGCCGCTGGTGCTGCCGCCGGTGCTGGTGGGTTACCTGCTGCTGATGATGTTCGGCGTGCGCGGGCCGGTCGGGAAATGGCTGCATGATGCGTTCGGCATCCAGCTGGCGTTCACGGCGGAGGGCGCGGCGCTGGCGACGGCGGTGATGGCGTTCCCGCTGATGGTGCGGGCGATCAGGCTGTCCTTCGAGGCGACGGATCGCGGACTGTTCGAGGCGGCGGCAGTGTTGCGCGCAGGGCCATGGGACCGGTTCTGGTCGATGGCGTTGCCGTTGGCGTGGCCGGGCGTGCTGGCGGGCGCGGTGACGGCGTTCGCGGCGGGGCTGGGCGAGTTCGGCGCGGTGATCACGTTTGCCTCCAACGTGGAGGGGCAGACGCAGACGCTGCCGCTGGCGATCTATTCGGCGCTGCAGGTTCCGAATGGAGAAGAGCAGGCGCTGCGGCTGGCGGCCATCTCGATGACGGCGGCGGTAGCAGGGCTGGTGCTGGCGGAGTGGCTGCAGCGATGGGCGCGGCGGAGGCTCGAAGCGTGAGCCTGAAGCTGAGAGAGGCAGTCGTTCGTCGCGGGGCGTTCCGGCTGGCGGCGGATTTTGAAGTTCCGACCGAAGGCATCACGGTGGTGTTCGGGCCGTCGGGCGCCGGCAAGTCCATGCTGCTGTCGGCAATCGCCGGCTTGCATAGGCTCGAGACGGGGACGCTGACGTTCAACGGGACGGTGATGGAGGACGCTAGCGCGCGGAAGCGTGTGGGCGCGCATGACCGGGGCATCGGGCTGGTGTTCCAGGATGCGCGGTTGTTTCCGCACCGGACGGTGAAGGGGAATCTCAAATACGCAGAGCGGCGGCGGCCGGCGGCGCGCAATGCGCCGATCGTCGTCGAGATCGCGCGGCGGATGGAGTTCGAGGACCTGCTTGAGCGGCCAGTGCGGAACCTTTCGGGCGGCGAGAAGAGCCGGGTGGCTCTGGCGCGGGCGATCGTGTCGGCGCCGGAGCTGCTGCTGCTGGACGAGCCGTTCGCTGCGCTCGATGGGCGGCGGCGGCGGGCTTACCTGCAGATGTTGCGCGAGCTGTCGCGGGAGCAAGCGCTGCCGATGGTGGTGGTGACGCACCAGGTGGAGGAAGTGGCCGAGCTGGCGGATCACGTCATCGCCATGCGAGGCGGGCGGGTGATCGCCTACGGCGCAGCGAGCGATGTCATGCGGCGGGCTGATTTCCTTGCCTTGCTGGACCGGCGAGACCTGGGCGCGCGGGTGGATGCGAAGTCCGTGGTCGGCGCACACGGCGGCGGGGCTTGGGTGAAGGCGGACAGCGTGCTGCTGCTGTCCGGCGAGCCGAAGGGGATTTCGGCGCGGAATGCGTGGAAGGGGAAGATCGCCTCGATCATGCGGGAGCCGGATGGTTCGGTTCTTGTTTCGCTGGGCACGGAAGCGGGTTATATTTCCTCACGTATAACGCCTGAGGCGCTGGCGGACCTTTCCCTGGAAGAGGGAGCAGCGGCCTGGGCGGTGGTGAAGTCACACGCGCTCTAGGGATTCCGGATGATGAAGGTTCTGCGACTGGCGGCGGCTGGGGTGGCGGCTGTCGTGCTGGCGTCGTGTGGTCCGGCAGAAGCGCCCAAGCCGGCGGAGGCGCCGAAACCGCCTGAAGCTGCGGTGACCGTCTATGCTGCGGCCAGCCTGACCGACGTGCTGAAGCAGATCGGCGATCTCTATGCCGCGGAGGGGCATCCCACGCCAGTGTTCAGCTTTGCGGCATCGTCGGAGCTGGCGCGGCAGATCGAGCAGGGCGCGGCGGCGGATGTGTTTGTCTCGGCGGATGAGGCCTGGATGAACTATCTGGCCGAGAAGAATTTGATCGATGCGGGAACGCGCGAGACGCTGCTGACCAACACGTTGGTGCTGGTGACGCCGGCGGACAAGCCGATCACGATCGACCTGAAGGACAAGATGGACCTGAAGGCGGCGCTGAAGGGCGGCAAGCTGTCGATGGCGAACCCGGAGAGCGTGCCGGCCGGCAAGTATGGCAAGGAAGCGCTGGAAAAGCTCGGGGCGTGGTCTGGCGTGGAGAAGTCTGTGGTGCGGGCAGAGAATGTGCGGGCGGCGCTGCGCTTCGTGGACCAGGGCGAGGCGGCGGCGGGAATCGTCTATGCGACCGATGCGAAGGCGGCCGGGCCGAGCGTGGCGGTGGCAGGGACGTTCCCGGCCTATAGTCATGCGCCGATCACCTATCCGGCCGTCGTCCTGGCCGGAAAAGGAGCTGGGCCAGGCGCCGGATTCCTCACCTTCCTGAAGTCGGAGAAGGCGAAGGACGCTTTCACCGCAGCCGGCTTCGGCCTGCAGTGATCATTTGGAAACGTACGGGTACCTCCCGCCAAAGTGAAGATTTTTCTGACTTTAAGCGACAGGCGCCCTAGGGGCGCCCCGTTGCCGCAAACGGCAACTCGGATCAGTATCCCGCCCAACAATGCGCCACCTTTAATTTGCGCCTTGGGGAGAACATCCATGAAGCGTTCGCAGAAGCTTAGTCTGTTTGCGTTGGGACTTGCTGGAGCCGCATCGGCCATCGCACTCGCAGCGATCGCCGCGCCGGCCCCCGCGCCATCGAAAGTGTCGCTGGCGGGTTCGCGAGTCGACAACTTCATGCTGGCAGACCAGACCGGCATGGGTCACGAGCTGTATTACTACAAAGGCAAGTCGGCGATCGTGATCGTCACGGCCGCGCAGGGCGACAAGGTCACCGACCGCGCCGAGGCTGCGCTTGCCAAGCTGCAGGAAGCCTACAAGGACAAGAACGTCTTCTTCGCCATGCTCGACTCGAGCCTGAAGTCGAAGCGCGACGAGTTCGAGGGACGTCCCGGTTCGGCATCGCTGCCGGTGCTATCGGATGAACTCCAGCTCGTCGGCCGCTCGATGGGCGTGACGCAGACGGGCGAGGCCTTCGTTCTCGACCCGAAGAGCTGGCGCGTAGCCTATCACGGCCCGATCGACGCCACGTTTGGCGACAAGGGCAATGCCAACGCCAACCTTTCGAGCGCGCTCGATGCAGTGATCGCTGGCAAGACGCCGTCGGTGACCGAAGCCTCCATCAAGGGCACGGCGATCGACTTCCCGGATCGCGCCAAGGCTTCAGCCTTCACGAAGATTTCCTACGCGAAGGACGTCGCCCCGATCCTCGCGGACAAGTGCCTCGCCTGCCACACGCAGGGCGGCATGGGTCCGTTCGCGATGGACAAGTATGAAGTCGTGAAGGCGATGGCGCCGATGATCCGCGAAGCGCTGCGCACGGGCCGGATGCCTCCGTACCACTCCGACAGCCACGGCTCGAAGTGGGTCGACGACATGCGTCTCAGCTCCGACCAGATCAAGACGGTCGTGAACTGGGTCGAGGCTGGAGCTCCGCGCGGCTCGGGTGAAGACCCGCTGCCGACCGCCGCCAAGCCGGCTCCGAAATGGCCGCTGGGCGAGCCCGATCTCGTCGTGCAGGTGCCTGACTTCGCCGTTCCTGCCAGCGGCATCATCGATTATCAGGACCGGTCGAAGCCCACGCCGTTCAAGGAAGGCAAATGGCTGAAGGCCGTTGCCTGGGCCAACGCAACGCCGGCCGTGCACCACGCGCTGGCGGGTTGGATTCCGAACGTCGACCCGAACGGCCGCGGCTTCTCGTGGAACGTCGCGCTCGGCGGCTACGGCCCCGGCGGCGCGCCGAACCTGACGCCCGCCGACACCGGCATCTATCTCCCGCCGGGCGGCTCGTTCGCGTGGCAGATGCACTACACCGCCACCGGCAAGCCGCTGAACGACAAGACGGAAGCGGGCTACTACTTCTACAAGGAAGAGCCCAAATACATCCTCCGTCAGGCATCGATCACCGACTTCTCGATCGAAATACCGCCGGGCGAGGCGCGCCACCTCGAGACCGCGTACATCGAAATCCCGGAAGACATCCAGATTTTCGGCACGCAGCCGCACTGTCACTCGCGGTGCTATTCGACCAAGCTGCGCATCCGTTACCCGGATGGCACGGAGAAGATGCTGCTGAACCAGCCGCGCTATGACTTCGCGTGGCAGCGCGAGTATCACTTCGACAACATGCTCGAAGTGCCGAAAGGCTCATTGCTGATCGCCGACTACGTCTATGACAATTCGGCGGCCAACGGCTTCAACCCTGATCCGAAGAAGAATGTGACGTTCGGCGAGCAGACCTCGGAAGAGATGCTGTTCACCTTCTTCCGCTTCCGCTTCAAGGGCGAGACGGTGAAGGATCGTCATGACGAGTGGTTCAAGGAGCTGCAAGGCAACGTCGTGTTCGGCGCTCTCGATGACAACATCGATGGCAAGCTGACCGCGGCCGAGTTCCGCAACGACCCGCGCTTCAAGTCGGTCGTGCAGTTCCTGCCGATGGTCGACACCGACAAGGACGGCGCGCTCTCCAAGGCCGAGATGGCCAAGGCGATGCAGATGATGCAGCAGATGCGCGCCAAGGCGCCGGCTGCTGCAGCGGCTGACGCGCCAAAAATGGACAAGGGCGCGGCCGCGATGGTCGAGGGCGCGACGGGCCAGAAGCAATAGCTTCCGTCGCGACTGCCTGAACAAACAGGGCCCCGCCGGGAAACCAGCGGGGCTTTTGTTTTCAGGGATTTCCACGGGCTTTCCCGGGGGCTCGGGGCCGGGTTGGCGATGCGTCCCCGGCGGGGTTAGCATGTGCCGCTGGGGTGGGAGTCGGCCATGATCAGACAAGGCGCGCTGGAGATAGACCAGGTGCTCGGCAAGCGGATCAAGATGCTGCGCCAGGTTGTCGGGATCACACAGGGCGACCTGGCTTCGCGCTGCGGCCTGACCTTCGAGGAGTTTGATCAGATCGAGCGGTGCGCGACACGCATTCCGGCGAGCACGCTCTACGTCATCGCGCAGGAGCTCGGTGCAGACATCGCGTATTTCTACGAAGGGCCTAACTACGAGCCTCGCCCCAAGCCCAAGCTCACAGTTGTTGCGCGGCGGCCTGTCAATTGAACAATCCTGCCGTCATGCGCTCCGATCATCGGAAACGGATTGACGTGTGGGGAGTCCTTATCCCCAATGCGCGTGGGGACGAATAAGGATGGGCCATGTCCACCGATCGCGTGCAACTCGCAGAGTCGCTGCTGTCATTCTTTGAGCTGTCCTGCTCGGCAATTTCCGAAGCTGAGTTGCAGCAGGGGCTGATGGATCGCCTCGCACCCTACGGCGTGACGCATGTGAGCGCGGGCATCACGGCCGATCGCAACCGCGTGGTGAAGCTTGGATCCGAGCATCGCGGTTTCGGCAAGATCAACATGGCGTGGGCGGAGGGCTATTTCGGCCAGCGCCTGTTCATGAGCGACCCGATCCTGGTGCATTCGATCAGGGCGGAGCGGGCAAACTACTGGGACCGCGCCATCGACATGAAGAAGCTGAAGAAGCCTGAGCAAGCCGTGTTCAGCATGGCGGCGTCGTGTGGGCTGAGGGACGGCTTCCTCGTGCCGCTGCCGCTGTTCAACGGCGATGTGATGGTGGTGAGCTTCCAGGGTGATCAGATCGACCGGCATCCCCTTGTGGAGGCGGCGTTGCGCGCGTTCGGGCTCTATTACGGCACCGAAGGACAGCGGCTGGCGTCGGGCAGCCGGGTAAAGGCAGGGGCGTTTGCTTCGCTCACGACCCGGCAGGTGCAGGTGCTACATCTCTCGGCGCTGGGCTCGCGGCAGGAAGAGATCGCCGACAAGCTCGGGATCACGATCAACACGGTTGAATACCATCTCAAGATCGTGCGGCAGCGTCTGGGCGTGCGCTCGACGACCGAGGCGGTGGGCCTCATCCACGCAGCGCCACGCAACCTCTTCACTTCCCACGGAATCCCGTAGGGCCGTTACACGGCCCTTTCCTGAACCCTCCTGCCTTCAGCATGGGAGGGGCTCTTGCTCTGTCATTGCGTCACGCCGGCCAATCGCAAGCGGTATTCACGGCAACTCGAAGAAATGTACCGACAGCGCCACGCCTTCTTTGTCGAGAAGAAGGGATGGAGCGAGCTGAGGCGGGACGACGGGCTCGACATCGATCCGTATGATTCCGACGAGACGGTGTACTTCCTCGTGCTCGGCGACATGGGTGAAGTGTTTGCTTCTTGCCGCATCAACCCGACATGGTCCCGCCATCAGCTCGAGCCGGGCGGGCCGCTGCGCGAGCGCTTCGCCCAGCGCGACGTGCCGATGGGGCCGAAGGTATGGGAGTGCTCGCGGCTGCTGGGCGGCGACTCGCGGCGCGGACGTGAGCATGCGACCGAGACGTTCGTGCGCGTGATGGTGGCGATCGGCGAGTTCTGCCGGCGGCGCTCGATCAGCGACACGATCTCGATCCTCGACACCTCGACAATCGCGATGTTCCAGACGGCGGGCTATCGCTGCGAGCCGCTGGGCATTCCGACGCGCTACGACACGGCGAAGGGACCGGCCGATGCGCTGGCGGTTATCATCAGGCGGGCCGGAGGGGCGTCTTCGGCGGCGCTGCGATCGTCGTTCGAGTTCGCCGGGCCAGCCATGGTCGAGGCGCCGTCGGTTCGCGAGGGCATGCTCGCTCATGAACCACATTGCGCGTTGCTCGAAAGCGCCATGGAGATCAGGACAGAGAGCGGCCGCAGGATTGCGCTCGATATGCTCCATTCTGTCCTGCACCGCGAACTGGAGATCAGCCAGCAGAACACCGGGCAGCGGCTGAAGGCTTGACGAGCGCCGCCCGTCGGGGGCCCAGAGCCGTCCGGCCGACAACAACTCAGGCGGGCCGAGCTGGAAGCCTCGCGGAAACAGCGAGTCGCGACGTGCGGTGATGAAGGAGAAATGGCTCCCTGAGCTGGACTCGAACCAGCGACCATTCGATTAACAGTCGAATGCTCTACCAACTGAGCTATCAGGGAGCACGGTTAGAGGCGGGGGTATAGCTGCCGGGCCCTGGGCGTTCAATAGCGAAGGCGCCCGAAAAGCTGCGCCACGGCGTCCATTCACATGGAAAGTGAGTGGGAAAAACGCCGGGAAAGCTGGGGAATTCCAAAACCAAAGAAGAGGGCGGGAGCCAGAGGCTCCCGCAAAGGCGTTTGGGTGATGGTGGGGTGTCTTCAAGGGAAGACAGGACCAACATCGTCTGCTTCGGTAAATGAGAGGTTAACGCTAACCGGATCGCTAAAATTTCCGATTTCGGCGTTCAGAATTGGGGAAGTTGGAGGCCTCGCCCGGAATCGAACCGGGGTGCAAGGATTTGCAGTCCTCTGCGTCACCACTCCGCCACGAGGCCTCATACGAACCAGCCGCTGGCGGGGCGACGGTCGGGCGCGTTGCGCCGGTTGGTGCGTATGCTAAGAGCCCCGGACGCACAAGACCCCCGAGTCTGTGCAGGAAACTACAGAAGAAACAGGGGCTGTTCTTGGATCTGGAAGCCGCGCGGACCGCGATGATCGACAGCCAGGTGCGTCCCAACGACGTCACCGACCGGCGGCTGATCGCGGCCATGGGCGCGGTTCCCCGCGAAACCTTCCTGCCCGCCGCCCGCCGCGCATCGGCCTATGCCGACGCGATGGTGGAAACGGGGCCGGGCCGCTGGATGATTGCGCCGCGGGACTTCTCCAAGCTGGTCAACATCGCCGCGATCCGTGACACGGACCGGGTGCTCGATATCGCGCCGGGTTGCGGTTATTCGACCGCAGTGCTGGCGCGCATGGGCGCCAGCGTCGTGGCGCTCGAGCAGGACGAGGCGGCAGCCAAGGTTGTCCGTGACGCCGTGAGCGGCGTTGAGGTCGTGGCCGGGCCGCTGAAGGCTGGCGCTGCGTCGCAGGGCCCGTTCGACGTGATCTTCGTCAACGGCGCTGTGGAAGAGGTCCCGCAGGCTTGGCTGGACCAGCTGGCCGATGGCGGACGTCTGGCCGTGGCTGTTGCCGAAGGCGGCGTGCGCCGGGCGCGTGTCTATACGCGCTCAGGCGGCAAGACGGCGTACCGTACGCCGTTTGACACGGCGATCCCGCTTCTGCCCGGCTTCGAAAAAGCCGCCGAGTTTCGTCTTTAGGGCGAATTAGGGTCTTCCCGGTCAGCCTGTGGATGCCGCCACTTGGTCGCGGGCCGCGGACGCGACAATGGTTGAGCGCCGGGAGCCCCCCATATTCCGGCGAACGCGAGGGAGTCGGGCATGAGAATCTTCGTAGCCCTGATGCTGATGGCGTCCGTTTCGGCGCCTGCGGTGGCGCAGGCCAGCCACGACACGCTGGCTGAAGCGGTCGACGGCGCGATCTCCAACAACCCAACGCTGATGGCTGAACGCTCAACACGCGGCCAGGCCGACGAGACATTGAAGCAGGCCCAAGCGCAGATGGGGCCGCAGGTGAACCTGTCGGGCAACTACGGCACGACTGAGCAGGAAATCGGACGGAAGTTCACGACGCCCGTCGGCACGTTTCCACTCGACGGAAGAAGCGAGAAGGCGACGCTCGGCATCGAGGCGCGGCAATCGCTGTGGTCGGGCGGCTCGCTGACGGCGCAGCGCGACCAGGCGCGCGCGGGCGTCGATGCCTCTCAGGCGCGCTACATCAACGCCGAGCAGGAGCTCGTGCTGTCGGTGGTGACCGCGTTCATGGACGTGCGCCGCGCCGAGAAGGAAGTGGAGATCCGCGAGACGAACGTCGCTTCGCTAAAGGAGCAGGTGAAGGCGGCGAAGGATCGGTTCGATGTCGGCGAGGTGACCCGGACGGACGTGTCGCAGGCAGAAGCGCAGGCGGCTGCTTCGGAATCCGAACAGGCCAGTGCAAAGGCGCGGCTGGAGCGCGCCCGCGCCGTGTATGAGCAGATCGTTGGTCGTCCGCCGGTACAGCTGGCCGAGCCGCCGGCTGCGCCTGCGCTCCCTGGCACACTGGAAGAGGCGATCTCGGTGGCGGCAAAGGCGAACCCGAACCTGCTGGCCGCTCTGGCGCAGGAGAAAGCCGGAGAAAAGGGCGTCGACGTGGCGCGCGGGGCGCTGTCGCCCAAGTTCGACCTCGTGGGCAGCGCCGGCATGGTCGAGACCTATCAGGATCAAAGCTTCCGCGACACGAGTGTAGGGCTGTCAGCCGAATTCAGATTTCCCCTCTTCAACGGCGGTCTGCTGGAATCGAAGACGCGCAGCGCGCAGCTTGACGCGGATCGTGCGCGCTACCAGCGCATGGCGGTCGAGCGTCAGGTGACGCAGCAGACGACGACGGCGTGGCATCAGGTGATCGCGGCGCGGGAACAGATCGCCGCATCGACCAGCCGCGTGGCGGCGGCGCAGATCGCGCTAGAGGGGGCGACTCAGGAACTGGCCGTTGGCACACGCATTACGCTCGATGTGCTCGACCAGGAGCGCGAACTACTCGAGGCGCGGCTGGGACAGGTCGACGCAGAGCGGCAATACTATATCGCCGCTCATCAGTTGTTGGCGGCGATGGGGCGTCTGCGCCCGGAAATCATCGCGAAATAGGCGTTACAGATCGCCTCTGCTGTTAACCAATTCCACACCATAGCCCTGTCTATTCATTAATCATGAGTGGGCGGGAATCGCTGTCCTGTCCGCTCTCCCGATTTGAACGAGGACGGCGATGTCTGCGGACCAAGCTCAACGTGAGCCGACAATGGAGGAGATTCTCGCCTCCATCCGCCGGATCATTTCCGAAGAGGACAAGCCTGCCGAATCCGGCGGCGATGTGCTCGATCTCCAGCCGCCCCCGCCGCCTGTCGCAGAAGTGAAGGCGCCGTCGCAACCTGCGCCGACCCCCGCGCCCGCCCCGATACCGCCGCCTGCACCGAAGCCCGAGCCTGTGGTCGTGAAAGCGCCGCCGCCGGTGCTCGAAGAGCCCGAGCCTCTCGCGCCGCCGTCACGCGTGATCGAGGACGATTTGATGGTCGTCGAGCAGGACGAAGAGCCGGCTCCGCCGCCGCCCGCGCCCGTGGCCAAGCCCGCACCGGCCGCCCCGAAAGCCGAATGGACCCCGCCGCCATCCGGTCCGTCTGAAACGCTGGTCAGTCCACCTGTCGCCTCGCAGGCGGCCGGCGCGCTTGGCAAGCTGATGGGCTCGATGATGGTGTCCGGCGGTGGCACGCTGGACGACGTCGTCCGCGAGCTGCTGAAGCCGATGCTGAAGGAATGGCTGGACGATAACCTTCCCCAGCTCGTTGAAGCCGAAGTCGCGAAGGAGATCGATCGCATCCGTCGTCTCGCTCGCTAGCGGACGCGGAACCCGGTCGCGGGCTGGAGCGACGTCACATGGACTGCGGACTGACCAGACCGGCTACACGTCACAGGGCGCACCTTCACCGGTGCGCCTTTTGTGTTTTCTGGCTCAGGCGCCGGAGATGCGGACCGTCTTGCCGTCCACCAGCAGTTCCATACGTTCGCAGTTGGCGAAGGGGCGGCGGAGCTGACGGTCGATGAAGAGGGACATGGCGCTCACCTCGTTCTCGTCCGGGCGCTGGGTCATCAGCTTGGCTGCCTGCATGAACTGACCATGGCTGACGGTGATGGTCAGGTCATCGGTGAGTTCAGTTAGGTCTTCCAGGAAGGCGCGGGCGCGGGCGAGAAGCTGGGAGAAGCTCTCGGCGCCTTCCCCGTCCACATAGTGAGGATCAAGGCGGGCCCAATAGGCGTCGATGCGCGGCTTGCGGTCGGCCCAGTTGGTGCCGACACAGGTGGCGGGGCCGAGATAGGTGAATTCCTGGATCGGCCAGATCTCGTTGACGGCGGCGGGGTAGCGGGCGTCGATCGGCTGGCCGGTTTCGATGGCGCGGCGGAACGGCGAGGTGACCAGGCGGTGCGGAGCTTCCTTGAGGCTCCATGCGAGTTCGCGGGCCTGGCGGCGACCGTTTTCGGTCAGCGGGATGCTTTCGGGGTCGAGCATCTTGCCCCCGGCATTGGACAGGCTCTCGGCGTGGCGGAAAACCCAGACGCGCTTCATGGCAGCTAGCTAGGTGACCCGGCGCGTTCTGGAAACCCTTCCGGCGGGTTGTTCTGAAGCCCGGCCCAAGCTATCCGCAGGGCATGATTGACGATCGTTTCGACCACAAGGCGGCTGAGCCGCGCCTGTATGAGGCATGGGAAAAGTCGGGGGCTTTCAAGCCTTCCGGCGATGGCGAGCCGTACGCGATCGTCATTCCGCCGCCGAACGTGACGGGCGTGCTGCACATGGGGCATGCGCTCAACAACACATTGCAGGACGTGCTGATCCGGTTCCACCGGATGAAGGGTTATCGCACGCTGTGGCAGCCGGGCACGGACCATGCGGGCATCGCCACGCAGATGGTGGTCGAGCGCGAGCTGGCGAGGGAAGGCAATATCGGCCGTCGAGAGATGGGCCGGGAAAAGTTCCTCGAGCGCGTGTGGGCGTGGAAGGAAGTCTCGGGCGGATCTATCACCAACCAGCTGAAGCGCCTTGGGGCGAGCTGTGACTGGAGCCGTGAACGCTTCACGCTCGACAAGGGGCTGTCCGAAGCGGTCACCAAGGTGTTCGTCGAGCTGTACCAGGAAGGCCTCATCTACCGCGACAAGCGCCTCGTGAACTGGGACCCGCAATTCCAGACCGCGATCTCGGACCTCGAAGTCGAGACGCGGGAAGTGAAGGGCCATTTCTGGCACCTGCGCTATCCGCTGGCGGATGGGTCGACCTACAAATACCCGATCGCGTTCGATGAGCATGGCAAGCCGACGGAGTGGGAGGAGCGCGACTATATCGTCGTGGCCACTACGCGTCCGGAGACGATGCTGGGCGATACGGCGGTCGCCGTGCATCCGACCGACGAGCGCTACGCCGGCGTCGTGGGCAAGCAGGTGAAGCTGCCGCTTACCGGTCGGCTCATTCCCATCGTGGCCGATGATTACGCCGACCCGACCAAGGGCACGGGCGCGGTGAAGATCACCCCGGCGCACGACTTCAACGACTATCAGGTCGGCAAGCGCCACAAGCTGCCGATGATCAACATCCTGACGGATGACGCGCACCTCAATGCCGAGGTTCCGCAGGCCTATCGCGGCCTCGAGCGCTTTGCCGCGCGCAAGAAGGTGATTGCGGATATCGAGGCGCTGGGCCTGCTCCATGCGATCGAGGACACCAAGATCCAGCAGCCGTTCGGCGACCGCAGCCAAGTCGTCATCGAGCCTTACCTGACGGACCAGTGGTATGTGGATGCGGCGACGCTCGCCAAGCCGGCCATCACCGCCGTCGAAAAGGGCGAGACGAAGTTCGTCCCCGAGAACTGGGCGAAGACGTATTTTGAGTGGATGCGCAACATCGAGCCGTGGTGCGTGAGCCGCCAGCTCTGGTGGGGGCACCGCATTCCGGCCTGGTATGGGCCGGCGCTGACAACAGCTCCGAACGGCAATGGCGGCCATGAGGCCGTGATCGATTCCGCCGGCGATCTCGCTCCCAAATACTTTGTGGCGAAGACGGCAGAGGAGGCGCTCGCGCAGGCGCGTGGTTTCTACGGCGAGCGGAAAGTTTCGATCGCGATTGACCGCGATGCAGCGCGTGCAGCGATGGTTTCGGCGGACCACCTGCAGGAGGTTTCGCTCTGGCAGGACGAAGACGTCCTCGACACCTGGTTCTCGTCCGCGCTGTGGCCATTCTCGACCATGGGGTGGCCGGGCGATGCTGATCCTGCGCTGAAGGAGTTCTATCCGGGGGCCGTGCTCGTCACGGCGTTCGACATCATCTTCTTCTGGGTCGCGCGCATGATGATGCAGGGCATCCACTTCATGGGCGAAGTGCCGTTCAGGGACGTCTACATCCACGCGCTGGTCCGCGACGAGAAGGGCCAGAAGATGTCGAAATCGAAAGGCAACGTCATCGACCCGCTCGAACTGGTTGACGAGTTTGGCGCCGATGCCCTGCGTATGACGCTGGCGGCGATGGCGGCGCAGGGGCGCGACATCAAGCTCGCGAAAGCCCGTGTCGAGGGCTACCGCAACTTCTCGACCAAGCTGTGGAACGCGACGAAGTTTGCGCAGATGAATGGCTGCGAGCTGCAGGCCGGGTTTGATCCGGGCTCGGTGAAGCACACGCTGAACAAGTGGGTCGTCTCGGAAGCCGTGCGCACGACGAAGGCCGTCGAGCAGGGCATCAAGGACTACAAGTTCAACGAAGCCGCCGGCGCGATCTACACCTATGTCTGGAACGTCGTCTGCGACTGGTACATCGAATTCACGAAGCCGATCTTCATGGGCTCGGACGAGGCGGTGAAGGTCGAGACCCGCGCCACGATGGCCTGGGCGCTCGACCAGATCGTGCACCTGCTGCATCCGTTCATGCCGTATGTGACCGAGGAGCTGTTCCAGGAATTCGGCAAGGCCATCGGCCGCAAGGAGTTGCTGATCTCGCGGCAGTGGCCGTCGCTCGACGACAAGCTGGTCGACGCAGCCGCTGATACGGAAGTGAACTGGGTCATCCGCCTGATCACGTCGATCCGCTCGACACGGTCGGACCTGCGCGTGCCCGCCGGCGCGAAAGTGCCGCTCACGCTGGTCGGCGCTTCGCCGGAAACAGAAAAGCGCCTTGCCACCTACCAGTCGCTGATCGAACGCCTCGCGCGCCTCGACACCGTGTCCGTCGCGAAGGAAGCGCCGAAGGGCGCGATCCGCATCGTGCTGGACGAAGCGACCGCCTGCCTCGACATCGCCGCGCTGATCGACCTCAAGGCCGAGATCGCGCGCCTCGAGAAGGAGATCTCCCGCCTCACCGGCGAAATCTCCGGCATCGACAAGAAGCTCTCCAACGAGCAGTTCGTCGCCAAGGCGCCTCCGGAAGTCATCGAGGAACAGCACGAACGCCGCGCCGCCGCCGAACAGGCGCTGGTCAAGCTCGGCGACGCGCTGAAGCAGCTGAAGGATGCCGGGTAGGCCGCCCTGCCGCTTTGGGCAAATTCCGTCTCGGAAGCGGGGTGGAAGCGCTCGAATTCGCATGGTTCTGCCTACCGAGGCAGTCTAGGTTCGCTGCGATCCGTGGAGGGAGTCGGCCCATGAGGATGCTGGTTGTCGCGCTGCTGGCGGCGATGCTCTCCGCCTGCGCAAGTCTGGAGGCCCCTGTGGCGAAACCCCAATGGACGCTGCTGATCCACGGCGGCGCTGGCGTGATGCGGCGTGAGGAGATGACGCCGGAGATGGATGCGGCGTACCGCGCCGGCCTCAATGATGCGCTGGATGCGGGATCGAAAGTGCTCGCCGCCGGTGGAACGGCGCTGGACGCCGTTCAGGCGGCCGTGCTGGTGCTGGAGGACAATCCTAATTTCAACGCCGGCAAGGGTGCGGTGCTGACGCGCGAGGGCGTGGCCGAGCTCGACGCTTCGATCATGGACGGCAGGGATCGCCGGGCCGGCGCCGTGGCGCAGGTGCGGACGGTGAAGAATCCCATCCGCGCGGCGCGGATGGTGATGGAGAAATCCGGTCGCGTGATGTTCGCGGGCAAGGCCGTTGATGAGATGGCGGCAAGAGAGGGTCTCGACATCGTGCCGCCAGAATATTTCATCACGCCGCGGCGTCTTGATGCGCTGAAGCGCGCGATGGCGGGCAATGTGCTGCCGATGGACCGCTATGGCACGGTGGGCGCGGTAGCGATGGACAAGGATGGCAACATCGCGGCGGCGACATCGACCGGCGGCATGAACGCCAAGCCGCCGGGTCGCGTGGGTGACAGCCCGATCATCGGCGCGGGGACATATGCGGACAACGCGTCGTGCGGGGTCTCGTCGACGGGTGATGGCGAGTACTTCATCCGGGCGAGCGTGGCGCGCATGATCTGCGCGCGCGTGCAGATGCAGCACATGAGCGCCGAACAGGCAGCGAAGGCGACCCTCGACGAGGTGGCTGCGTTGGGCGGCGCCGGCGGCGTGATCGTGCTGAGTCATGATGGCAGCGCGGCGCTGAGCATGAACACGGAAGGCATGTTCCGTGGCCGGGTGGATTCGACAGGCTTCAAGCGCGTTGGTATCTATTCGGACGAATAACTCGTCGGCAAACCTAAGGGGGCAGGACATGCGGATTGGATATGTGTGTGCCGCGGTTCTGGCTGCAGCGGCGTGCGTCGGCGACAAGGCGGAATTCGGCGGGGTCGACACCCGCATGGATGTTCCGGCGGCGACGCAGGCGTGCAATCAGGATCACCTGAAAGTCGTCGAGAAGGGCAAGTTCCTTTTCCCGGGCGATGCGCTGGCTTTCTACTACATGGCCGGCAAGGACATGCCGCTGAGCACCATGGTCGTTCGCTATGATGTCACCGAGGGCGGTGTTCCGGTGAACATCAGCTATGTCGGTCCTGCCGCGGACATGAAGCATGGGACGAAGCAGAAGCTGATCCGTGCGCTGGTCGACGGCGTGAAGACCACCCGCTATCAGTGGACCAGCAGCCCGGGTTTCGGAACCGGCTGCACGATGAGCATGGACGTCGCGATCCGCGTCACGCGCGAACCAATCTGATCTTTCCGGCAGTCTTGTGAGCGCGTGCTCACGGGTCCATGGTGCGGTTTCCGTGATGGAGGCGCGCCATGCAGAAACGCAAGCTTGGGAAGTCGGGGCTCGAGATCGCTCCGCTGGTTCTCGGTGGGAACGTGTTCGGCTGGACGGCTGACAGGGTCGCTTCATTCGGCGTGCTGGATGCGTTTGTCGAGGCGGGGTTCAACGCGATCGATACGGCCGATGTCTATTCGCGCTGGGCGCCGGGGCATCAGGGCGGCGAGTCCGAGACGGTGCTGGGCGACTGGATGAAGGAGCGCAGCGCGCGCGACAAGGTTGTCCTGATTACCAAAGTCGGTTCCGAGATGCCGGCGGGCAAGGGGCTGAAAGCGGCCTACATCCAGAGCGCGTGCGAGGCGTCGCTGAAACGGCTCAAGACAGATCGGATCGATCTCTACTTCTCGCATTTCCCGGACAAGGAGACGCCGATCGAGGAAACACTGGAGGCGCACCAGCGGCTGATCGACCAGGGCAAGGTGGGGGCGGTTGGCGGATCGAACTATGATGCCGCGGGCTTGAAGCAGGCGCTGGACGCGGCGGGCGGATCGCGGGCGCGCTACACGGTTCTGCAGCCGCACTACAATCTTCTGGTGCGGGACCAGTATGAAGGCGCGCTGGAGGATCTGTGTGCGAAGGAGGGGCTTGGCGTCATCCCGTACTTCGCGCTGGCGAGCGGGTTCCTGACGGGCAAGTACCGGTCGGAGGCCGATCTCAAGAAGAGCGCACGGGGCGGGCGGATGAAGGACCTATTGAAGGGGCGCGGGCCGGAAATACTAGCAGCGCTCGACAAGGTGGCTGCAGCTCACAAGGCAACGCCGGCGCAGGTGGCGCTGGCCTGGCTGATGGCGCGGCCGAGCGTGACGGCGCCGATTGCGTCGGCCACGAGCGTGGCGCAGCTGAAGGAGCTGGCGCCAGCGGCGGCGATCAAGTTGTCGGCGGAAGATATCAAGGCGCTGGATATTTGAGGAGATTGGGATGGGGACGTCGAAGGACCTGCTGATCAAGCGCGGCGCGCTGGCGGAAACGAAGCTGGTTCCGGCTGAGACGCCGCCGCTGGCCGATGGCGAGGCGCGGCTGAAGGTCGACCTGTTTTCGCTGACGGCGAACAATGTGACCTACGCCGCGTTCGGGGATTTCCTGAAGTATTGGCAGTTCTTTCCGGCGCCGGAGGGTTGGGGCCGCGTGCCGGTGTGGGGCTTTGCAACGGTGACCGAAAGCAAGTCGCCGAATGCGAAAGTAGGCGAACGCTTCTATGGCTACCTGCCGATGTCGGATGAGTTCGTGGTGCATCCGGGCAAGCGGCGGCCGGGTGGTTTCCTCGATGAGAGCGCGCACCGGCAGGGGCTGGCGGCGGTCTACAACAACTATGTGCTGAACGGAGAGGACTCGCTCTACGCGCCGGAGACCGAGGCGCTGCAGGTGTTGTTTCGGCCGCTGTTCGCGACGTCGTTCCTGATCGATGACTTCATCGCGGATGCAGGACTTTTCGGCGGCAGGCAGGTGATCTTCTCGAGCGCGTCGGCGAAGACATCGTATGCGGCGGCGCAATTGCTGAAGGCGCGTGGTGTGAAGGTGATCGGATTGACGTCGCCAGGCAATGTGGGATTCACGAAAGAACTCGGCTTCTATGACGAGGTCGCGCCTTACGGGGCGATCGGGTCGCTGGATGCGTCCGTGCCATCGGTGTTCGTGGATATCGCCGGGGATGCAGCGGTGCGGACGGCGGTGCACAACCGCTATGCCGACAACCTGAAGTATTCCTGCGCAGTCGGAGCGACGCACTGGGATGTTCCGCGCGTCGAGGAGAAACTGCCGGGCGCGCAGCCGCAGATGTTCTTCGCGCCCGCAGTCGTCCAGAAGCGGATCGGCGACTGGGGCCAAGCCGAGTTCAGCCGGAAAATGGCGGATGCCTGGCGCAACTTCCTGCCGACGGCTGCGCGGACGACGCGAGTGGTCGAGGGGCGAAGCCTTGAAGATGCCGCCAGGGTGTTTGGCGAACTGGTGTCGGGGCGCTCACGGCCGACCGACGGTCATGTGATCCGGCTGGGCTAGGCCCGGACAAGACGAAGGCCGCGCCGGGAGCGCGGCCTCCGCTCGCGATGCTGCAGGCCCGCTATTCTGCCGCGCCGCGTCCTCTTGCTCCCATCGCCTTCATGACAGGTGCAAGCTCCGCGAGGTCGAG
>JBGAKC010000058.1:0-23332 GCA_044224605.1 Hyphomonadaceae bacterium | reverse complement strand
GGCCGAGGCCGTGTAAAAACTCTGGCCCTGCTCGCGGGGCGGGGGTTAGAGCGATCTCCGGCCGATCAGGCGTATCGCCCAGTTTAGCGGGCCGATGCCGAACAACGCCATCATGCGCTTCAGATTGTAGGCGAGCACCTGCAGGCTCATCTCGGTCTTCACCTTCGGAAGCGTCCGCGTCAGGAAGTGAGTTGCGCCCATCCATGCCTTGATCGTGCCGAACGGGTGTTCAGCTGTGCGGCGGCGCACGCTCATGGCCTTCGGCATTCGTTCAAGGCGCTGTTGCATTGCATCGAGCACATCGGAGTGCTTCCACCTTCTGATCTGCTGGACGGGCTCGTCCGTGCACCTGGATTTGAGTTCGCAGGCTCTGCAAGCGTCCCGGTTACGGTAGCGAACATAGTCGGGATCAGGTCCACGTGTGGAGCGCTTTGGCGCTTGCGTTAGGCGATGGCCAGCGGGGCACGTGTAGTGATCGTGGTCGTGGTCATAGAAGAAGTCCTGGATCGTAAAGCGCCCGCGCAGTGAGCCACCGGAGGTGTCGGTCTTTGGGACGATAGGATCGACGCCCTTGCCCTCGCAGGCGACGATCTGATCGCCGCTGTAATAGCCCCGGTCAGCAAGCACGGTTATCGCCGCTTGTCCGCTCGCCTCGAGCGCCTTTTCCCCCATGGACGCGAGCTGGGCGCGATCGCTCCCGATATTGTTGACGTCGTGCGCCACGATGAGGTGATGCTCGGCGTCGACAGCGATCTGGACGTTGTAACCAACCACATCAGTGCCTTTGCCGTGGCTCGACATGGCGCGCGCATCAGGATCGGCGAGCGACACCTGCCCACCCGGACTCGTCTCCAGCTTCGCGCCCATCGCCTTGAGGTCTTCGATCCGCTGGCGCAGGCGCTCGATCTTGTCCTTCAGTCGTGGCGTTTTTTCTTCTGCGACTTCGCCACCCTGGCGATCGGCCCGCTCCAAAGCCGTCAGATAACGGGCGATATGGATCTCGGCCTGCTCGATGCGCTTAGCCACCTTGTTGACCGTGAAGTTGTTGTCGCGGCTGTTCACCGCTTTGAACTTGCTGCCGTCGAGCGCCACGATCGCCTTGGAGAACAGGCCCAACCCCCGGCACAGGCCGACGAACTGCGCGCACGTTTGCTGAATGGCGCGGCCGTGGTCCTTGCGGAAGTCGGCGATCGTCTTGTGATCGGGGGCCAGACGCCCGGTGAGCCACATCAGCTCGACATTGCGTCCCGCCTCTGCGTTCCGACCGACGGTTTGATGAAGGCGACGAGATATTGTACCTTGGCGATAGGAGCTTCAGAAGTATCGCCGGATGATAGCTCGGACGTCCGGTCGTCTTCGGATCTACGCTCGAAAAGCCGAGCTTGCGCAAATCCAGCATCTCGACAAAGGCGTCGACTGCGCGGACCGGATTGTCTTCCCCGACAAAATCCTCGAGATGCGCTGGAAACAATCCGCCCTGATCGCGAGCTTCACCCTCGACGAACCGTTTCATTGCAGACCTCCCGCGCCAACACGGAAAGTGTGAACTGCTTCGGCGTTTTCACACAGCCTCGGCCAAACGCGGTCACTTGCCCTGCCCATATCGAACGTCCGCTTTGCCGCCGAATCCAGCCATCGCGGGCGTTCGCGCCCTTGAGGTTTGTTCGTCGACCACGCTGACCCAATCGCAGTGAGGAAGGCGCACTTCTGGACGGCAAATCGGCGATGGTATCTCTGTTGGTACTGTAGAGACTTTCCCGCGCAAATTTGGGCGATTATGCCACTTCAGGGTCCTGCCGGGCCCACCAGCCGCCTGTGGCGATTCGCCGGGATACTTGTCGCTATCCTCCCGAAATCTTCGGGATCAGAACAATCTCGCTGTCGGCCGGGAGAGCAGCGGTCATTGCGTCCTGGAAGATCTCCCCGTCGATGGCGACAGCCATGCTGGATTCAACAAATTCGCCGAGGCCAGGGTATTTCTCATCCAGCTCGCGGATGAGGCCGCGAACAGTCCTGGCCTCCACGTCAAAAGCGTCGGCGCCGCCGGTAAAGTCGCGTACGCGCGAGGAGATGGACTGCACGCGAGGCACGGGCCCTAGCCTTTCTCCATCGCCGCAAGCACGCGCGCGGGCGAAAGTGGCAATGTCGTCATTCGCTTGCCGACGAGGTGACTGACCGCGTTTGCCACCGCAGCGAGCGGTGGAACGATCGGAACCTCGCCGACGCCCTTGGCGCCGAAGGGATGGCGTGGATTGGGCTGAGTCTCGATCAGAAGAGTGTCGATCATCGGCAGATCAGAGGCTACAGGCATGCGATAGTCGAGGAAGCTGGCGTTATCGAGCGTTCCTTTTGGTCCGTAAACATATTCCTCATTCAGGGCCCAGCCTATGCCCTGCGCCGCCCCGCCCTGCATCTGGCCTTCGACGTAGGATGGATGGATGGCGCGGCCGACGTCCTGCGCCGCCGTGTAGCGCACGACTGTGGTGCGGCCGGTTTCCGGATCGATCTCAAGGTCGCAGATGTGGGCGCCATAGCCGGCGGCCGCTCCCTGTGCGTTGAGCGAAATCTCGGCCGCGATGGGCCCGCCGGTCTTGGCCGACTTGGAGGCGATCGCCTTCATGGACAACGGCTTCACGTCCTTGGCCGGGTCGAGACAGACGGCAGCGCCGTCACGCCACTCGACCAGCTTGGCGTCGCACTCCCACGTCTGCGCAGCACGTCGCTTGAGATCCTCGACGACCTTTTCCGCGGCCTGGCACACGGCCATGCCAGTCGCGAAGGTGACGCGGCTGCCGCCAGTCGAGCCGCTGAAGCCGATCGAAGTGGTGTCCGCGACCGTGGCGCGCACGCGCTCGATCGGCAGGCCGAGCACCTCGGCGGCCATCATCGCCATCGAAGCGCGCGAACCGCCGATATCCGGGTTGGAAGAAACGACAGTGACGCCGCCGTCTTCATCGACGTGAACCGCGGCAGACGATTCGCCGCCGATGTTGAACCAGAACCCGGCCGCAACGCCGCGCGCCTGCCCCTCGGCCAGTGGCGATGAATAGTGCGGATGAGCCTTGAGCGCCTCCAGCATGTCAACAAGACCGCTGTAGCGGACGGTGGCGCCATAGACCGTCTTTGCGCCGTCACGGACAGCGTTGAGAATGCGCAAATCGATCGGATCCATGCCGAGCTTGCGCGCAAGGTCATCGATCGCGCTTTCAACGGCGAAGGCGGCCATTGGAGCGCCTGGGGCGCGATAAGCGGCGACCTTCGGCCTGTTCGAGACGACGTCATAGGCGACAAGCGCGAGGTTTTCGACGTCGTAACAGGCAAAGGCAGTCATCGCGCCGAGATTGGCGGGAGAGCCGGGGAAAGCGCCCGCTTGGTATTTCAGCGTCATTTCGGCGGCGGTGATCTTGCCAGCCCTGGTCGCCGCAAGCCGGATGTCCATGACGGCGCCGGATGTCGGCCCGCTCGCCACAAAAACTTCCTCGCGCGACATGACCAGCTTCACCGGACGTCCGCATTTCCTTGATAGCGCCAGCGCAACCGGTTCGAGATAAACTGTCGTCTTGCCGCCGAAGCCGCCGCCGATCTCGGCGGGAATGACTTTCAGGTCGGACAAGGGAATGCCGAGAATTTTCGCGCTGAGGGCGCGCACCAGGAACTGGCCCTGGCTCGAGCACCAGATGAGGCTCTGTCCGTCTGCGCCCCATGACGCGACACAGGCATGAGGCTCAATATAGCCTTGGTGAACAGCGGCCGTTGTGTAACGCCCTTCCACCATGACTTCCGCTGCAGCGAATGCGCCGGCGACATCCCCACGACCCATGACGTGTTTCGCGGCGACGTTGGAAGGTTTTGCAGGCTTCGGATTCATGCCCGAAGTGAAGAGGCCCTCGTGCAGTACGGGAGCGTTTTCAGCCATTGCCTCTTCGACTTCGATCACGTGCGGCAGGATCTCGTAAGTGACCTCGATGAGGTCCAGCGCTTCCGCTGCGACCTCGGGCGAGACGGCGGCCACGGCTGCTACAGCATGCCCCGCATAGAGCGCTTTGCCGTGCGCCAGGCAATTGGCGGCAACTTCCTTCACGACCGTCGCACTCTCGCCCGCTTCGATCTCGCCACCAGCATTGAGATCGAAGTCGGCGCCGGTGACGATAGCCTTCACGCCAGCCAGCGCCTCGGCAGCCTTGGTGTCGATGTTAATGATGCGCGCATGGGCATGCGGGCTGCGCTTGATGCGACCTGTGAGCATGCCGGGCAAATGGAAGTCGGCGCCGAACATGGCGCGACCCGTGACCTTGTCCACGCCATCAGGTCGGATCGGGCGCTGGCCAACGACTTTCAAACTCTTGCCGGAAGACTGGTTGCCATCGCTCATCTGGGTCTCTCCGCCTGGCGAAGTTCAGCGGCCGCATCGAGTACCGCACGCACAACCTTGTCGTAACCGGTGCAGCGGCACATATTTCCTGCCAGCCAGTAGCGCACTTCGGTTTCGCTCGGATCCGGATTGCGGTCGAGCAAAGCCTTGGACGCCATCAGAAGGCCCGGTGTGCAGAAGCCGCACTGCAACGCCGCATGCTCGAGAAACTGTCGTTGCAGTGGATGAAGCGGGCCGCCTTCGGCCATGCCCTCAATCGTCCCGATGCGTTTGCCTTCGGCTTCGGGCGCCAGCATCAGGCACGAGCACACGAGCCGGCCATCGACGATAACCGAACAAGCGCCACAATCGCCCGTGCCGCAACCTTCCTTCGAACCGGTGAGACGCAACTCGTCGCGCAGGGCGTCCAGCAGCGACTGGCCTCCGCCGCCGAGAAACTCCATCGGCTCGCCGTTTATGGTCGTTGAGATACGAACGCGGCTCATGCTGTGGCCCTGTCTCTGGCGACGGCTGCCGCGCGGCGAGCCAACACGCAGGCGATTTTCGTGCGGTATTCTGCTGTTCCGCGCTTGTCGCTGATTGGGCGGCAGGCGGCGCGAATGGCCGTATCCATCTTGGCGAGCGCAGCTTCGTCCAGACTACTGCCGACCAGCGCGGCGCCGGCGGCCCCGACAAGCAGCACCGTCGGCGCCGCAGCTCCGACGCCAACCCGGGCGGCCGTGCAGACGCCTGAACCGTCAATCGTCAGGCTGACGCCCGCGCCGACGACCGCGATGTCCATCTCGGTGCGCGGGATGAGGCGAAGATACGCGTCCGAAGATCGTGCCGGCCGAGGTGGAAGCCGGAAAGCAATCAGGATTTCATCCGCCGCTAGCGTGGTCTTGCCCGGGCCGGCGTGGACCTGTTCGACCGGGATTTCGCGTCGGCCGTTTCGACCTTCGATGATGCAGACGGCGCCGGCAGCAACGAGAGCAGGTACGCTATCGGCGGCAGGCGAAGCGTTGCAAAGATTGCCGCCAAGGCTGGCGCGGCCCTGCACCTGAGTGGACCCGATCAGGTTGGCGGCCTCGACCACGCCAGGCCAGGCGCGGCGCAGCGCGTCATGCTCGCCGATCACGGCCCCGGGCACAGCCGCTCCGATAAGGAAACCGCCCTTTTCTTCGCTGATCCGCATAAGCTCTGGAATGCGCTTGAGGTCGACAATCAAGCCAGGCTTTGCCCGCCCGTTCCTCATCTGAACCAGCAGATCGGTTCCGCCGGCCAGGAGTTTTGCCGTGCGCCCGGCTTCGTCCAAAGCCTTCACGGCTTCCCCAACCGTGGCAGGCGAAATGTAGTCGACACCGCTCAATGTGCTTCTCCGTTTCGCCCAGTCTTGCGCGGATAGCGGAAAACATAAAGCACCAACCGCGGCCAGGGCGGCTAGCTGATCAAGGCGTTGAAATTCCACGGATGCGCAGCAAGGGCGCGTCTTCCGAGGGACGACGACCACCCCGGGCTTTGCGGCATGATCGCAATTCGCGCGTCTTGGCGCCGTAGTCGGCGACCAGCGTCCGTTTGCGGCTTACGCGGCGTTGGCAAGTTCGGCTGAAAGGCCCGCGAAAGTCGCCAAGGTCAGATTGACCCGAGATGCGAGCGATCACCTGCCCTCATTCGTGAGTTCGGGGAATCCTGATGGACTTAGTCAAGACAGCGGCGAACCTCCGTGCGCGGATGTTCTTTTGGTCCGGGACTCTGAGCGTCCCGTGTGGCAGGAACCTGCTGACGGGTGGCGGCCTCTCGTGAGGTCCGGTGAGCAGATCATGAAGGACATTGTCTGATCATGGAAGAGATAGGCCCCGCTCCGGCCGCGACGTCTCAGACGACCGCATATGGCGAATACCCCGACCCAGCCCGGCGGACTCTGATCTCAGCGGGACTGATTCTCACGACGTTGATGACTTCAATCGACGCGACGATCGCCAACACGGTGTTGCCGCAGATCCGGGCCTCGGTGTCGGCATCGCAAGACGAGATTCTGTGGACGCTGACGTCCTTCATCCTCGCCGGCACCGTCGTGACCCCCACCATCGGCTGGACCGAGCGGCGCTTCGGCCGGCGAACCGTGCTGCTAACCGCGCTGGTGGGATTCACATTGTCATCCATGCTGTGCGGCATCGCGACGGGAATTGCGGAACTGGTGATCTATCGCGTCATGCAAGGCGCGACGGCGGCGTTCTTCATCCCGATCTCGCAAGCAATAATGCTCGACATCAACCCGCCTGAAGATCACGCACGCGCCATGTCGATGTGGGGTATGGGCGCCGTTCTGGGGCCGATCATGGGCCCAATTCTCGGCGGCGTGATCACCGACAATCTCAACTGGCGATGGGTGTTCTTCATCAACATTCCAATCGCGATCGTCGGCTTCATGATCATGGCGGCGGCGCTGCCGAGGCGCACGCACCGCGAGCAGCAGTCGTTCGATGGTTTCGGCTTCATCGTGCTGATCACCGCGCTGATCTGCATGCAGCTCATCCTTGACCGGGGACCCGGACAGGAATGGTTCTCGTCGACCGAGATCTGGATCTATGCAGGAATCGCCGCCCTGTTCGGCTACCTCTTCTTCGTCCACATCTTCACCAGCGCACGGCCGATAATCCATCCGAGTATCCTGGCGGACAGGAACTACCTGCTAGGCTCGGTGATGATCCTGTTCATCGGCGTGCTGATGTTTGCAGGCATGGCGGTGCTGCCGTCGCTGATGCAGGGCCTGCTCGGTTATCCCGTGCTGACCGCTGGTTTGACGCAGGCCTCGCGCGGGGCCGGCACGTTCGTGTCAATGTTCCTGGTTGGAAGGCTGGTGGGCAAGGTCGACAATCGCCTGATCATCTTCGTCGGGATCAGCCTGACAGGCCTGTCCTATTACCTGATGTCGGGCTTTGCACTGGAGATGGACCAGACCCCGATCGTGGTCTCGGGTCTGTTCCAGGGGCTGGGCCTTGGGCTGGTGTTCATTCCGTTGATGTCGATCGCCTTCACAACGATCAACCCCCAGCTGCGAACAGAGGCGGCATCATTCTACACCCTCATCCGCAACATCGGATCAAGCCTCGGCATCTCGATGGTCGGCGCACTACAGATCTATAATATGGGGGTCGTCAGCTCACAGCTTGCGGAGCATGCGACGCCGGACAACCCGAACGTCGCCGCTACCCTACCGCCAGGCCTCGATCTCGGCACAGCGCCCGGACAGGCGATTATGGAAGGCCTGATCGCCCGGCAGGCGGCGATGGTCGCCTACATCGACAGCTTCCACCTGCTGTTCATCATGTCGGCGCTGACGCTTCCGCTGCTGCTCCTGTTGAGGACAAAGAACACAAAGTGACGCGGCTCGCGCATGTGACGCAAGCTTGTGCTAGAATTATCAAATGACTGGATCGACCGAAACTGCTTCGCACGGAGACAGGCTGCTCTACCTGATCGGCATCCTGCTGAGCGTGCCGCCGTTGGTCAGCCTGATCCAGCGACAGTTCGATGTGCCGACGGCTATGCAGATCGAGCAATGGATCTCGGGATACCGCGTAGTGTCGGCTACCGCTGCGAAGCTCGTCCACGCGCCATTGTTCGGCTTTGGCCTGCCCCCGCCTCCACCGCTGATCGATCTTCACCTGCTCTCCTTCGCCGGCATGGGAATGATGACGAAGGGCATGCAGCGGCCCGGCGAGAAGATCGACTGGTTGGGCGGGCTGGTATGGGCGATCGCCGCCTTCGTGCTGGCCTGGCTTCTGGTCGGCATCCTGGTGATAGGAGCCATCCTTGCGCGGATGATCTCGAATCCGCTGATCGCCTTCCGCTCGGACCACTATATCGAGACGACGCCTTTGCTCGAAGGACCTCAGGGACGACTCAGGCGCGAGCGCGAGATGCGGCTGGAGAGAGACCTTGCGCGCATCATGCTGATCTCTCTGGCGCTGGTCGGTTGCTATTTCGGCCTCAACGGCGTCCTGCTGAATCTCGGATAGCGTGGCGTTTCCGCTACGCCTGCAGGACGTTCGCAGCTTGCCACACCGCGCCCCCAGTTCGCGCTTGCCGCGCCACAGGCGCGCCCCATTTGAACTGCGGATTCCACCACACGTCCGCTATGCTCCCGAACCAGACGGACGATGACCCACGAGAAAGGTCCCCTCGATGACACGCCTTGCCCCTGCCCTGATTGCCGCCACCGTCCTGGCGGGCTGCGCGACAGCCCCGATGGCGATGGCGCAATCGCCGATGACGCATCCCCCAGGAATGCCGCCCATGAGTTCCATCCAGCCCGAGACCACGATCACTCTGACCGGCAAGGGTACGGTCGACCACGCGCCCGACATCGCCATGATCAATGTCGGCGTGCAGGTCGAAGCGAAGACCGCCGCCGAGGCGATGGCGCAGCAGGCCCAGCAGATGAACGGCGTGTTCGCAGCCGTGAAGGCCGCCGGCATCGCCGACAAGGACATGCAGACGGGCAACCTTTCGCTCAATCCGGTCTACGAGTATCCGAACAACGCCCGTCCACGCCTCACGGGCTATCAGGCCTCCAACACGATCGGCATCAAGGTCCGCAAGCTCGACACGCTCGGCAAAACGCTCGACGCCGTGGTCAAGGGCGGCGGCAACACGATCAACGGCGTGTCGTTCTCGATCGACAAGCCTGACCAGTTCCAGAACGACGCCCGCGTGGAAGCGATCAAGGATGCCGCCGCCAAGGCTGATCTCTACGCCAAGGCCGTCGGCTACAAGGTGAAGCGCATCGTCACGATCAGCGAGCAGGAATACTACCCGCAGCCCGTGCCGATGGTGATGCAGATGCGCGAGAAAGATGTCGCCGCCGAATCCACACCTATCGCCGCCGGCGAAGTTTCGCTGACGCAGACCGTCAACGTCGTGTTCGAACTGACCAAGTAGGCCCGACCGGCGCCTGAAATTGGAAACGCCACCCGTGCTTTGCGGGCGGCGTTTCTGCTTCTGGGGAGGAAGCCTCGCAAATCTCTAGGCGATGCCGGTGACGACCTCGTTGCGGTCATTCAGCTTCACGACAGCCGGCGCCCATTGTCTTGCTTCGATTTCGTCCATCTGGGCGAAGGCGGCGATGATCACGCGGTCAGCGACCTGGAAATAGCGCGCCGCCGCGCCGTTGATGCCGATGGTTTTCGACCCACGCGGCGCCTCGATCGCATAGGTCGAGATGCGTGCGCCATTGGTGATGTTCCAGATGTCGATCTTCTCGTGGGGCAGGATGTTCGCCGCTTCGAGCAGGTCGATGTCGATGGAGCACGAGCCTTCGTAGTGAAGATCGCACTGGGTGACGGCTGCGCGGTGCAGCTTGCCCTTCATCATGGTGAGGAACACAGTATTCCCTCCAAACGCCCTGCTTTTGCGCAGGGTCTGCGCAGCCGTTAACGTGAGGGTGGTTCCTCGTAACCGTCTCGGTGCGCGCCTTCTTGCGGGCTCGATCCGGGCTCCGGAAAAGAGCCCACGCGCCAGCATGGTTAAGGAAGGGACAGCCCTGATCTGCTATAGAAATCGCAGTCCGGCGTCGTCCCCATAGCGCAACCGATACATACGGTCGCCGTAAGGAGCCCACTATATGGCCCATGAGTTCCGCTACGTCCAGTCCGGCGACTGCAGCATCCGCGCTGCCGTCCAGGGCAAGGGACCGCTGGTGCTGATGGTCCATGGCTGGCCGGAGAGCTGGTATTCCTGGCGCCACCAGATGGGACCGATCGCCGACGCCGGCTTCACGGCCGCTGCCATCGACGTCCGTGGCTATGGCGGCTCGTCCAAGCCGTGGCCGATCGAAGCCTACGACATGAAGTCGATCATCGGCGACCTGCAAAAAACGGCCGACGAACTCGGCGGCGGCAAGGCGATCCTGATCGGGCACGACTGGGGCGCCCCCATCGTGTGGAACGCAGCGCTGGTCGATCCCGGGCGCTTCACGGCCGTGGCGGCGCTTGCCATTCCCTACATCGGGCTCGGCAAGGAGCCCTTCATCGAGAATTCCCGCCGTCGCTTCACCGAGAAGGGCCGATTCTTCTACCAGATCCGCATCCAGGACGAGGGCGATGTCGAGGCCGAAGCCGAAGCTGACGTTCGCGCCACCCTGCGGAAGATCTACTACTCCATCTCGGCCGATGCGCCCGAAGGGACCTGGCCGAAGGACAAGGTGCATGGCGATGGCCTGCTTCACCGTCTCGTCGACCCACCGCAATTCCCGGCCTGGCTGTCGGATGCGGACATCGACTACTATGTGAAGGAATTCGAGGGCTCGGGTTTCCGCGGACCGTTCAACCGGTATCGCAACTTCCACCGCGACTTCGACTGGTTGTCCCAGTTCAACGACAGGACCATCGACCAACCTGCCCTGTTCATCACCGGCGCCCAGGACATGGCGACCCGCATGTCCGGCAAGGATATCGAGAGCCGCATGCGGGAGAAGGTGACCGACCTGCGCGGTTACCATGTCATCGACCGTTGCGGCCACTGGACGCAGCAGGAAAAGCCGGCCGAGGTGACAGCCCTGCTGCTGGACTGGCTGAAAGGCCTCTAACGCCGGATAGGCGAGCAAAATCAAGCCATCCCCAGCCTTGCCGAACCCCGGCATTGACCTCGGCGCCCTCCTTGCGCCAGATGGCCCTGACGCATGGGCCAGCCGGGAGGCTCGCCCTTGCGGACAGGTCGATCGATCCCCGCGGGAGAGAATGGAGCTTGCTCCATCGCCGAAGGCGCAACCGCCCCGGAAACGCTCAGGCAAAAGGGCCGCGGGAGTGACGACAACGCTGGAAAGCGCCGGCCCCATGGCTATTGGGAGGTCCGGCCGCCGACGGAGTAAGCGCCTGCCCTTTCAAACGGGCGTGACGTGAATCTCTCAGGCACATCCGACAGCGGGGGTGTGGGTCGCGAAAGCGACGCTGCGCAGCTGTCGGAGTTGATATGTCGGAAGCCTCGAACTCCCTGAAGAAGACGCCGCTTCATGCCCTGCATGTGAAGCTTGGCGCGCGCATGGTCGAGTTCGGCGGCTATGACATGCCGATCCAGTACCCCGAAGGCATCATGGCGGAGCACAACTGGACGCGGCAGCACGCCGGGCTGTTCGACGTTTCGCACATGGGGCCAAGCTTTCTGTCCCTGCCCCAGCTGGGCGGCGGGGAAGAAGCGCACCGCAAGGTGGCGGCGATCGTCGAGCGCCTTGTGCCGTCGGACATCGCCGGACTGGCGCCGGGCAAGGTTCAGCTGACTGTCCTGCTCAACGACGATGGCGGGATCGTCGACGACCTGATGATCGGCCGGCCGCTGCGCGACGACCAGCAGGGCGGGCTCTACATCGTCGTCAATGCGGGGACGAAGGACAATGACTTCGCACTGATCCAGAAGACGGCGGGGAGCGAAGCCGAACTGCATCGCGCCGACGACCGCGCACTGATCGCGCTGCAGGGGCCGGAAGCAGAGGCCGTCATCTCGGGGATCCTGCCCGACGCCGTTCCCCTGACCTTCATGAACTTCCGTCAGATCAGGGATACGCCTTTCGGCAATGTGGTCGCGACGCGCTGCGGCTACACCGGCGAAGACGGTTTCGAAATCCTGGTTCCGGCCGAGCATGCCCAGGCCTTTGCCGAGAAGCTGCTGTCCGATCCGCGCGTCAAGCCGATCGGGCTGGGTGCGCGGGATTCGCTGCGCCTCGAAGGCGGCATGTGCCTCTACGGCCACGACATCGACACGACGAAAACGCCGGTTGCGGCCTCGCTTTCGTGGATGATCTCCAAGCCGCGCCGCGAGCGCGGCGACTTCCCGGGCGCGCAGCGTATTCTCGGCGAGCTCAAGGATGGCGTTCCATCCAAACGCGTGGGCATCAAGCCGCTCGGCAGGGCGCCGGCGCGCGAAGGCACGGAAATCCAGAACGTGAACGGCGAAACCGTCGGCGTGGTGACGTCCGGCGGTTTCGGCCCGAGCGTGAATGCGCCCGTGGCGCAGGGCTATGTCGACACGAGCTATGCGAAGGTCGGCACGCCACTGAAGCTGATCGTGCGCGGCAAGCCGCTGGATGCCGAAGTCGCGGCCATGCCGTTCATTCCTGCAAAATACAAACGCTGAAGGGGATCTGCCATGACGACCTATTACACGAGCGAGCACGAGTGGATCCGCGTCGAGGGCGATGTCGGCACTGTCGGCATCACGGCGTTCGCCGCCGAGAAGCTGGGCGATGTCGTGTTCGTCGAGCTGCCGGACGCGGGAAAGAAAGTGAAGAAGGAAGGCGACATGGCCGTGGTGGAGTCGGTGAAGGCCGCTTCCGACGTCTATGCGCCGGTGTCCGGCGATGTGGTGGAAGCGAATGCAGCGATCGTGGATGACCCGGCCAAGGTGAACGCCGATCCGGAAGGCGACGGCTGGTTCGTGAAGCTGAAACTGTCGAACGCGGGCGAGCTCTCCGGCCTGATGGACAAGGCCGCCTACGACAAGTTCTGCGCGGAGCAGTAGGCAGGATGCACGCGCCGGTCCATTTCCGGGTCGACGACCAGGCCGAGCTGGCTGCCTTCATCGAAGCCCGCCATTTCGGCATGCTGGTTGTGGCAGGCGAAAGTGGACCGCAGGCGGCGCATATCCCGATGCTGCTGAACCGCGACGCGGACGGAAAGCTAGTGTCGCTGGAAGGGCATGTGGCGCGGAACAATCCGGTGGCGGCGACTGCCGCGAAGCCGTTGCGGGCGCTGGCGATCTTCAACGGCGCGGACGCCTATGTGACGCCGTCGCTCTACCTGTCCAAGCGCGAGCACGGGAAGGTGGTTCCGACATGGAACTACATCGCAGTGCAGGTGACAGGCGTCGTCGAGGCGTTCAGCGACGCGGACAGGCTGCGCAGCCAAGTGAGCCGCATCACGGACATGATGGAACAGCCGACCGCTGCGCCGTGGAAGCTGAGCGATGCGCCCGAGGACTATGTCGTTAAGATGCTGAACGCCATCACCGGCGTGCGCCTGACGATCGATAGCATCGATGGCGTGCGCAAGCTTTCCCAGAACCGCAACGAAGGCGACCGCATGAGCGTGCTCAACGGTTTCGCCCATTCCAGTGATCCCTCCGCGAGACAGCTCGCGGCCGAAATGTCCCGAACTCAAACGGCAATGAAGGCCTGACAGATGCGATACCTTCCCCTCACCGCAGATGACCGCGCGGAGATGCTGAAGACCATTGGCGCAAAGTCCGTCGATGATTTCTATGGCGATGTGCCAACGTCAGCGCGGCTGGCCGGGCCGGTTGCAGGCCTGCCGAACCATCAGGGCGAGCTTGAGGTCGAGCGCCACATGACGAAGCTGGCGAAGAAGAACCGCGCGGCTTCCGACGGCCCGTTCTTCGTCGGCTGCGGCGCCTACAAGCACCACGTCCCGGCCAGCGTGGACCACATCATCCAGCGTTCGGAATTCCTGACGACCTACACGCCTTACCAGCCGGAGATCGCGCAAGGCACGCTGCAGACGATGTTCGAGTTCCAGACGCAGGTCGCGGCGCTGACCGGCATGGAAGTGGCCAACGCATCCATGTATGACGGTTCGACCGCCTGCGCCGAAGCCGCCGTGATGGCCTGCCGCGTGACCAAGCGGAGCACCGTGATCCTGTCGGGCGGCCTTCATCCGCACTACGCCGACACGACGCGGACGCTGTGCGAAGCGGCTGGGATCAAGGTAATCCAGCTGCCGCCCGCAGTCGACGGCGAGCTTGAACTGGCCAAGGCGGTCAACGAGGAAGCCGCCTGCGTGATCGGCCAGACGCCGAACGTGTTCGGCACGGTGACGGATCTGACGCCAGTGGGTGAAACGGCGCATGCCAAGGGCGCGCTGCTGGTGACGGTGTTTACCGAAGTTGTGTCGCTCGGCCTGATGAAGACGCCCGGCGAGATGGGAGCGGACATCGCGGTCGGCGAAGGCCAGTCGATCGGCGTGCCGCTGGGCTTCGGAGGGCCTTATGTCGGGCTGTTCACCTGCAAGTCGAAATTCCTGCGCCAGATGCCGGGACGGCTTTGTGGCGAGACGGTCGACGCCGATGGGAAGCGCGGCTTCGTGCTGACGCTGTCGACGCGCGAACAGCACATCCGCCGCGACAAGGCGACCAGCAACATCTGCACGAACTCCGGACTCTGCATGCTGGCCTTCACCGCTCACATGACCCTGCTGGGCGACAAGGGCCTGACGCAGCTCGCGACGCTGAACCACGAAGCCGCCTGCGACCTCGCCGATGCCCTTGCCGCGGTGAAAGGCGTGAAAATGCTGACGCCGCGCTACTTCAACGAGATCGCCTTCGAAACCACGAAGCCGGCCGACCAGGTGCTGGCCGCGCTCGAAAAGCTCGACGTCATCGGCGGCGTGCGGGCTTCGCGCCTGTTCCCGGGCGCTGACTTCGACAACGTCATCATCGCCGCCGCGACCGAGTGCGCGACGGCTTCCGACATCAAGGCTTATGCCGCTGCTCTGGCGCAGGTGCTCTAATGACCATGAACTCGACCGGCCGTCCCACCTCGCTTGGCGCTATCGACGGCGCGGCAACCACCACAACCGTCTCGGGCTCGAAAGGCCTGCTGCAGACGGAAAGCCTGATCTTCGAGATCGGTTCCGCCAAAAAGACCGGCGTTGACCTCGCCAGGCCGAAGGGAACGAAGAACCGCCTCGGCGGCGTGACGCGCTCTCAGCCGTCCAACCTGCCCGGCCTGACCGAGCCGGAAGCCGTGCGCCACTATGTGCGCCTGAGCCAGAAGAACTATGCCATTGACCTTGGCCTCTTCCCGCTTGGCTCGTGCACGATGAAGCACAACCCGCGGCTCAACGAAAAGGTTGCGCGCCTGCCCGGCTTTGCCGATGTGCACCCGATGCAGCCGCAATCAACAGTTCAGGGCGCGCTGGAAGTGATCACCGAACTCGCCGACTGGCTGATGAAGCTGACCAACATGCCGGCGGTGGCTATGAGCCCGAAGGCGGGCGCGCATGGCGAGCTTGCCGGCATGCTGGCGATCCGCGCGGCGCTGATCGCCAAAGGGGAAGGCCATCGCAAGCGCGTGCTGGCGCCGGAGTCCTCGCACGGCACCAACCCGGCGACGGCGGCGCAATGCGGCTTCACCGTTGACGAGATCCCCGCGGCCTCTGACGGCCGCGTGGACATGGCCGCGCTGAAGGAAAAGCTGAAGGATAGCTCCGACGTCGCCGGCATCATGCTGACCAATCCGAACACCTGCGGCCTGTTCGAGCGCGACATCAAGGAGATTGCCGACCTGATCCACGCGGCGGGCGGCTACTTCTACTGCGACGGCGCGAACTTCAACGCTATCGTGGGCCGGGTGCGCCCGGGCGATCTCGGCGTCGATGCGATGCACATCAATCTGCACAAGACGTTCTCCACGCCGCACGGCGGCGGCGGGCCGGGTTCGGGCCCGACCGTTCTGTCGGAGAAGCTGGCAAAATACGCGCCGGTGCCGTTCATCGTGAAGACGGCTGAAGGCCTGCGTTTCGTCGAGCATCACTCGGAAGCACCGGACTCGTTCGGCCGCATGTGCGCCTTCCATGGCCAGATGGGCATGTTTACGCGCGCCCTCGCCTACATTCTCAGCCACGGCGCCGATGGCTTGCGCCGGGTGGCGGAAGACGCTGTGCTGAATGCGAACTACATCCTCGCGCGCCTCAAGCCGCTGATGAGCCCGGCGTTCGAGGGCTACTGCATGCATGAAGCACTGTTCTCGGATGCATTCCTGAAGGACACGGGCGTGGAGACGATCGACATCGCGAAAGGCCTCATCGACGAGGGCTATCACCCGATGACGATGTACTTCCCGTTGGTTGTGCACGGCGCGATGTTGATCGAGCCGACGGAAACGGAATCCAGAGCCGAGCTGGACCGCTTCTGCGACAGCCTCGCCTCCATCGCACGCCGCGCGGTGCAGAAGGACCCGTCGCTGAAATCCGCGCCGCACCTTGCGCCGGCCAAGCGCCTCGACGAGACGCGTGCCGCCCGCTTGCCCCGGCTGAAGTGGACGCCGGAGAGCACGACGCTGAAGGCGGCGGAATAATTACTTCTTCTTCTTCGCCGCCACCATGGCGACTGCCTTCTCGATGCGCCGGAGCCTCGTCTCCGGCGCTTTCGCTTCCTCGATCGCGCGGACGTGCTCCTTGCGGTGGGTGAAGGCCAGCGCGGCGAAATCTTTCGCAAGGCCAGCCTTCTTAAGGGCGGCGGCGAGATCCCTCGGCGTCTCGACCTCGCGCGGGGCGGTGTCGAGTTCGAGCGTCATCTCGATCCTCTCGTTGGCTTTCACGCCGGCAGCTTCGCGATGTTCCTTGGCCAGCGGCAGAAAATACCGGCCGCTGTAGACGGCGACCGTGCTGCGGTAGCTGTAGCCATTGATACCGACAGTGACCTTGTGCCGCCTGCCTGGCCCGAGCATGGCGACGATCTTTTCCGGCACTTCGAAGCCCGTCGCGTTCATGCCTTCGGCCTGACGCACGGTGGTCTTGAACCTGGGCATGAGCGCCTCCCCGATTGGGGCGAACATTCGCAGAGGACGCGTGGGAGTTAAAGCCCCGCGGCCTTCGCCAGGTTGAACGTGAGGAGCGAGGCGAAATAGGCCAGGCCGATCAGGTAGGCGAACAGAAATCCCGTCCATTTCCACGAGTTGGTTTCGCGGCGCACGGTGGCGAGCGTGGCGAAGCACTGGGGCGCATAAACGTACCAGGCGATGAAACTCAGGGCCATCGGCAGGGTCCAGGCGGCGGACAGCGTCGTCTGCAGCGCCTGGCTGGTCTCGTCGACATCGCCCAGCGAGTAGATAAGCCCCAGCGACGACACGGCGGCTTCGCGCGCCGCCATGCCGGGGATCAGGGCGACCACCATTTCGAGGTTGAAGCCGATCGGATGGAAGATCGGTTCGATGAAGCGGCCGATCATGCCGGCGTAACTGCCTTCAAGCCCTGCCCCGTTGTTCGGGAAATAGGCGAGCACCCAAAGGGCGACGGTCGTGCCGAAGATGATCGTGCCGGCGCGCTTAAGGAAGGCCCAGGCCTTCTGGACGAGGCCGAGGAAGAAGTCGCGCCAGACGGGGAGCTTGTAGGTAGGGAGCTCCATGATGAGGGGCTGGCTCGGCCCCTTGGTGGCGGTGCGCTTCAGGATGAAGGCGACGAGTACTGCGCTGACCACGCCTAAGGTGTAGAGCGCGAACAGGACGAGGCCCTGCAGATTAAACGGGCCGACCATGGTCTGCGGGATGAAGACGCCGATCAGCAGCGTGTAGACCGGCAGGCGCGCCGAACAGGTCATCAAGGGCGCGACCATGATCGTGGTGATGCGGTCGCGCTCCTCCTCGATCGTGCGTGCCGCCATGATGCCGGGGATGGCGCAGGCGAACGAGGACAGCAGCGGAATGAAGGCGCGGCCATTGAGGCCCACCCGCAGCATCAGCTCATCCATCAGGAAGGCGGCGCGAGCCATGTAGCCCGAGGCTTCGAGGAACAGGATGAAAGCGAACAGGATAACGATCTGCGGCAGGAACACCACGACCGAGCCGACGCCGTTGATCGCGGCATCCACCACGAACCCGTTCAAGATCGGGTCCGTGATCATCGGCGAAACAATGTCCTGCAGCGAGGCGAAACCTGCATCGATGGCGTCCATCAGCGGCGTCGCCCACGCGAACACCGCCTGGAACACGACGAAAAGAACCGCGATCAGGACCATAACACCCGCAACAGGGTGCAGCAGGACGCCATCCATCGCGCGGGTGAACTTGTTCATCGCCGGCTCGACCATCGTCTCGTCGGCGATACGGCGGGCTTCGCGCTGCAGGGCGCGCAGATCATGAACCGGTTCCGTGACGACGACGCCGGGCGGCATGGCCTTCAGGACCTCATCGATCTTTGCGACCAGGCTCTCGCGACCGGCCTTGCGGGTCGCTCGCGTGGTGACCACTGGCACGCCGAGCAATGCGGTGAGTCTTGGCACATCGATCTTGACGCCGTCGCGTTCAGCCAGATCGATCATGTTGAGCGCGACGATGACCGGCAGGCCCAGCGACTTCATCTGCAGCACGGTGTGCAGGTGGGTGCGCAGGTGTGCGGCATCGGCGACGAGGATCAGGGCGTCGGGCGGTGGATCACCTCGCTCGCCCTTGATCGCTTCGACAGCGACACGTTCGTCGGTCGAGCGGGCCTCAAGGCCGTAGATGCCGGGAAGGTCGACCAGCGTGACGCTGGCGCCGCCGGGCGTCTCGAAGCGGCCGGTGCGGGTCTCGACCGTGGTGCCGGCATAGTTGGCCGTCTTGGCGAGGCCGCCGGTGAGGCCGTTGAAAAGGGTCGTCTTGCCGCTGTTGGGAGCGCCAACCAGGGCTAGCCGCAATGTCGTCGTGGTCACTCTGCCAGCTCCACCTGGACGAGCGCCGCTTCCCCCTTGCGAAGCGCGATGACGGTACGGTTGAGACGGATCGACAGCGGCGCGCCGCCGAGCCAACCGGTCGCCAGCAGTTCGACTTCATCGCCTTCGGCAAAGCCGATCTCGCGCAGTTTCGCGACCAGTTTCTGGTCGCCGTGCGCGAAGCCGGAAACACGCCCGACCCTGCCCTTTGCAAGCCGGTCCAACCCTAAAGTCATCGACCCCGTATCCATGTGTTTGCTATATTGAGAAGCATTCTCAATAGCAAATGAATTCCCCCGTGATTGAATTCCCTAGTGATTGGTCTTTTCGCCGCGGGCTGTCGCGCTACTCTCGGCTTTGCGGGGCGCTTGGAGGTTAACGATGACCGGCGTCGTTCGCGCAGCCTTGCTTGCAGCCCTTGCGCTAACCGCCGCATCCTGCGGGGGTGGCGGGGGGTACAGCCCGCCGCCTTCGACTTCTCCGCCGCCGCCCCCTCCGCCTAGCGGGTCCGGAGCGCCGACCTTCACCTCCTCCGGCACAGTCTCCGTTCGGGAGAATGTGATCGGGGTGGTCTACCGGCCGGCGGCCACCGATCCCAACGGCGACACGATCACCTATGGCGCCACGATCGGGGGACCGGACGCCGCACGCTTCGTGATGAACCCGGTGACGCGCGAAGTGCGTTTCACAGCCGCGCCGGATTTCGAGGCGGCGGCAGATGTCGGAGCGAATAACGTCTACGACATCAGCTTCACCGCATCGGATGGAACCAATACCGTTACGCAAAATGTCGCTGTAACGGTCACCAATGTCGCGCCGGGGTTTCATGTGCGACGTATCGCGTCTGGCATGTCAGCGCCAATCTACGCAGCGGGACTGCCCGATGGCAGCGGTCGCGTTGCGATCGTGGAGCGCGCCGGTCGCATTCGGGTGATCAATCCGGCGACGGGCGTGTTCGAGGCCAACGATTTCCTGAACATCACCTCGCAGGTCGACACCACGGGCGAGAAGGGTTTGCTGTCTATCGCGTTCTCGCCGAACTTCGTGAGCGACAGGACGTTCTACATCTATCTCAACCCGACAAGCGCGAACGTCTCAGAAATCCGCAAATACCAGGTTATGGCGAACACCTACGCACAGGCTGATGCGTCAAGCGCGGACGCCATCCTGACCGTGCCGCAGCCAACGTCGACCAATCACAAGGGCGGCACCCTTGTTTTCGACAATGCCGGGCGTCTGCTCATCAGCCTCGGGGATGGCGGCAGCACGCCAGAGACGTCTCAGGACAACAACAACCTGCGCGGCAAGATCCTGCGCATTGACCCCGCCACGGACGCCTTCCCAGGCGATGCGACGCGAGATTATTCGATCCCCCCGAGCAATCCGTTCGCCACAAGCGGCGGGCTGCCGGAAATCTATGCCAGCGGTCTGCGTAACCCCTTCCGCATGAGCGTCGATCGCGGCAGCGGCGACATTTTCATCGGCGATGTCGGTCAGAACCTCTTCGAGGAGGTCGATCGCATCGCCGCGGCGACAACGACGCTGACGAATTTCGGCTGGAACCTGCGCGAAGGATCCCACCCCTACAATGGAGGCGCGGATAGTGCGTCCTTCACGCTGCCCGTGATCGACTATGATCGCACGGTCGGAAGCACGGTGACTGGCGGAGTGGTCTATCGTGGACCGATCGAGGATCTGCAGGCGCAATACATCTTTGCCGACTTCGGATCGAACAAGCAGTGGTCCGTGCCGATCGCGAGCCTGCCAATCGGATCCGTGCAGGCTTCTTCTATCCTGACAGAGCGCAATGCGGAGTTTGCACCGGATGTTGGCGCAGTCGGATCTCTCGTGGCTTTCGGCACAGACGTCGAGGGCAATGTTTACTTCGTCGACATCGGCGGGGAAGTGTTCGTGCTCGAGCCCTAGCGCTGCGCAGTCTTCTCGGCAGCTTCCGATGGAGCGGCGCCGTCCTTGAGGAATTTCACCAGGACGCGCTGGCCAACGAGAACCGGCGCCTGCTCAGCGTCGACGACGACTTCGACCACGCGTTCGTCGGCGCGCTCGCTGGGATCGTCCGAGCGCAGCTTACGTGCGCCCATCACGCCCGCGATGCGGAGGACTTCGCCAGAATAGACTTTCGTTTGATCGGATTCAGGGACGATCTCGACCTTCTGGCCTACCTTCACCAGCGTGACCGAACGCTCCTCAACTTCCGCGCGGATGATGCGCCGTGTATCGGGTTGCAGCTGGAACATGGCCGTGACGCTGAAGGTGGACGCGCCTGATCCGGGGTTCGCATAGCGGCGGACAATTGTGCCGTCGGTGGGCGCGCGGATGACGTAGAGCTCGACCTGGTAGTTGGCTTCGGCGAGCTGGGCGCGAGCCAGGGAAACCGCAGCCTTCTGCGCCGTGAGCTGGGCGCGCAGCTGGCGCGTTGCATCCTGCGCCTGCTGATAGGTCTGTTGCGACGTTGCGTTCTCGGCAACGAGGCGCTCGAGGCGCTTCTCCTCGCGCTCGGCGGCGGCAAGCTGGACTTCCAGGATCGGGATCTGCGCCTCGGCCTGCGCGAGTTGTGCGGCGACGCGGTTTCGGGAGAGACGCGCATCGTCATCCTCCTGTTGCGCGAGCACCTCGCCAGCCTTCACCTTGTCGCCTTCCTGCACGAACACATCCTTTACAATGCCAGGCGCGCGCGCCGCGACATCAACGAGGCCTCCCTCGATGTCGACCTTTCCGGCCGAGATTGCCGCATAGGGGGTAGCGACGGCAGCGGGCGCCCCGTTCGCGCCGGGCGCAACAGCCGCGGCAGGGCCAGCCGGAGACGGGCCGCCGCAGGCAGCAAGACAGGCGGCAGCCGCTGTGGCGAGAAGGAAGGCGGGGAGGCGGTTCATGACGGTGTTTCCGTTCTCTAATGATGATGTGCGAACTGGGCGGGATCGGCGTTGGTGGAGGTGATCCGCCCATCCTCGATTGTGATGATGCGGTCAGCGAAAGCGGCGAGGCGCGCGTCGTGTGTGACGCACAGCACGGTTGCGCCCTGCTCCTTCGCGCACTTGCGCAGGAGATCCATGACGACATGGCCGTTCTCGCCGTCGAGCGCGGAGGTCGGCTCGTCGGCGAAGATCAGCTTCGGCTTCTTGGCGAGGGCGCGGGCGATTGCGACACGCTGCTTTTCGCCGCCTGACAGGCGATCGGGCCGGTTGTGGAGGCGTTGGCTGAGATTCACGTCGCGAAGCGCGCCCTCGGCGGCTTCTTTCCGCTCGCGGCCCTTCTTCTTCATGAATTTGAGGACGATCTGAACCTGCTGGCTCGCGGTGAGCGCGGGGAACAGGTTGAAACCCTGGAAGATGAAGCCGCAATTTGTGAGGCGGAAGCGGTCGATCTTCTTGCGAGACATCTTCCAGATGTTGGTGTCGAGGGCGACGACGCTGCCGCCATCCGGTTTCATCAGGCCCGAGACGGCCGCAAGCAGGGTCGACTTGCCCGAGCCCGACGGGCCCATCACGAGCACGATCTCGCCCGGCGCGATCAAGAGGTCGATGCCCTTCAGGACCTCGACCTTCACCTGGCCGGACTTGAAGCTCTTGGTGATGCCGCGCGCCGCGATTGCCCAGGTCTTGCCAGCCTCTTCCGGCTTCGGCGCAACAACGGGCGCTTCCTCGATCTCGATCTGCTTCTTGCGCAATGCGTTGATCATTTGAGCAGGTCCGCGGGTTCGCCCTTCTTGAGGGCGCCGAGCGTCAACGCGCCCGACATGATGGAGATGAGAAGGAGAATAACCGCCGTCTGGGTCATCGAGCCCGGGTCAAAGCCCATCGGCACGCTGCTGGCCTTGGCCAGCATGAAGATGCCGAACAGCAGCGCGCCTGACATGAGGATGCCCAGTATGCCGACCCAGAAGGATAGTTCCATCACCACCCCACGCAGCTGGCCGATCGAAACGCCGAGAGCGCGGAGACTCGCGAATTCCTTGATGTTGGCGAGGATGGCGCCGCGCAACGTTTGCCATGAGATCACCACGCCGATGATGAAGCCGATCACGCTCACAAAGCTCATGATGATGACCACCTGGCCTTCCTGCATCACGTCGCGGATAGTCGCCTGGCTGAGCTCCTTCTTTGTCCACGCCCGGTACTGGCCACCGGACATGGCGTTGAGCTCGTCGCGGACGCGCATCATCTGCGAGGGATCCTTGAGACGCACCACCAGCATGCCGACCATGCTGTCGTCGACATTTCCCATCAGTCGCATGGTCTGGCGCGATAGGACGATCGTGGGTTGCTGGGTGTTGGGATAGGTCTCCAGGATCAGGCCGACGCGAACTGTCTTGCCATTGAAGGTCGCCTCGTCGCCGAGTTTCACCTTGAGGGCCGCAAGGGCCGATTTATCGACCGCGATGTTGTAAGGTATCGCCAGCTTCTGGCGCATCTCCTCGGTGAAGTCTTCCGGCAGGGTGATGGCGTTCGGCGTCGTGTCCACCACCATAGCCATGACGTAAGCCGGCGCGGCGGCGCCCGGACCGTAGAATGCGCCGCCCCCGAGATCGAGATCCTGAACCTCCTGCAC
>JBGAKC010000057.1:0-23975 GCA_044224605.1 Hyphomonadaceae bacterium | reverse complement strand
TCCGCACGCCTCATCTTTGGCGCATGAAGCTCGTCATCTACGGCATCCTGTTCCTGATATTCGCCTCGCTGATCGCCGGGATCGTCATCGGACTGCTGCTAAAGCTGATCTGGCTGACAGTGTTGGCGGCAGTGTTCATCGTCATCCTGACCTGGCTGTCGCGCCTGCTGCGAGGGCGTGGAGCGATCTAGCGCCAGACGGAACCGTCCAAACCTGCAAGCATCTAGTCGGAACATGTTTCCGCAGGAACTTGTATGGGCATCGTCTACGCACTCCTCCTTGCCGCGCTTGCCATCCTCGGGATCGGCCTGCTGGTCAGCCTCGCCTTCAGGCTTGTCGGGTTCACCTTAGCGGCGCTCATAGTGGTTGCTGGCGCGCCGTGGATCATGCGCAGGCTGGGCCGGTCGACCGACATCGACCGGGAACGCCAGTCGCGCTGAGGCATTGAGCTATGGCAACCAGAGCAAACCTGGGGAGATCCGCCTTGCCCGCTTTCGTTCCCTACCTGCTCGGCTACGCGACCCTGTCCGCCGGCATCCCGTCCGGAGCGAGCATCCTCGGCGTCTCGAACCAGTGGATCGCTGTTATCGGCCTCGTCCTGCTCGGCCTTGGCGTCATTAAAGGCCTCGCCAGGACCCGCCGACGCGATGCGCCGGCCGCGAGCGAGCCTCATTCCGACAACGCCTGAAGGCTACTTCCCGGCAAACCCTGCGCGGTTGATCGCTAGTTCATCCAGCACGGCCTGTTCGCGCGCGGCGCGCTCCGCGTCCGTCCGAATGCGTTCCTGTTCGATCAGCTGCTCGAACTTGGATTTCTCGACATAGGCTTCCTGCAGCCGCGCGCGCACGTCCGCCAGCATCTCGTCCCTGACGTGGATTTCCTGCTGCGCTTCGTTGATCTGCAGTTTCACGCGCTGGCGATAGGCGGGCAGCATCGACGCGAACATCGAGTTGCCGGCCGCGAGCGCCATCTCCTGTTTCTCGCGCTCGAGGATCGCCTGCTGCCTGCCCTTGATCGCGTCAATATCCTGCTGAATCTTCGCGGCCTCGACGCCGAGTTCGTCCATGCGCCGCTGGGCGACCTTGAGAAGCGTGTGGAGCGACTTCATCTAGCGCGACGCCCCAGTCCCACCTGCTGTTGCGGCGCGCGAGCGGGCGGTTGTCCGCGCGGTGGAGCGGCAGCCTGTTGTGGCGGCGGGGCCGGCATTAGTATGCCCTCCAGCGCAGCGAGCGCATCGTCCGGCGTCGTGACCTCGAACACGTCCTGCTGCAGGAAGGCTTCGATCTCCGGCCACAGGCGGACGGCCTCATCCACTTCGGCGTCCGCGCCCTTGGCGTAGGCCCCGATCCGCACCAGTTCTTCCATGTTGGAGTAGAGCGCAATCAGCTTGCGCGCCTTGCTTGCGATTTCCTTCTCGCGCGGCCCCTGCAACAGGGTTTGCAGGCGCGAGATGGATTTCAGCACGTCGACCGCGGGGAACCGCCCGCGTTCGGCGATAGCGCGCGAGAGCGTGATGTGGCCATCTAGAATGGCGCGGACGGCGTCAGCCACCGGCTCGTTGTGATCGTCACCGTCGACAAGCACGGTGAACAGGCCCGTGATGTGGCCCTGCTTCTCGCCATCCGGAACGGTGAGGCCCGGCCCTGCCCGCTCCAGCAGTTTCGGCAGCTCGGCGAAAACCGAGGGCGTATAGCCACGCGTGGTTGGCGGCTCGCCGGCGGCGAGGCCGATCTCGCGCTGGGCCATCGCGAAGCGCGTGACGCTATCGAGAAAGCAGACGACTTGCCTGCCCGAGTCCCGGAAGTGTTCGGCCACGGCGAGCGTCAGCCAGGCGGCGCGGCGACGGCGCGGCGCAGCTTCGTCCGACGTCGCCGTGATGATCACGGATTTCTGGAGGCCTTCGGCGCCGAGCGTGTCCTCGATGAACTCGCGCACCTCGCGGCCGCGTTCGCCGATCAGGCCGATGACAATCACATCAGCATCCGCGCCACGCGCGAGCATGGACATGATGGTCGACTTGCCGACGCCCGAGCCCGCGAAGATGCCGAGGCGCTGGCCGCGCGCACATGGCGCGAACACATCGATGGCCTTCACACCGAGCGACATCTTCTGGTCGACACGGGCGCGGGCCTGCGCACTCGGCGGGATCGCGCGCACAGGCTTGGGCAGCCAGCCGGCCGGGAGCGGCCCCTTCCCGTCCAGCGGTTCGGCGAAGGCATCGATCACGCGGCCTAACCAGCCATCAGAAGGACGAACCGTGTCGAGCCCGGACGTAAAGTGTACGGGCGCACCGGGCCCGATGCCTTCCAGCGGATCACACGCCAGCAGGATGGCCCGTTCGCCCTCGAAACCGACGAGTTCGCCACGAGGGCCGTTTTCGTCGCCGAAACGAACCGACGCACCGAGGCGCAAGGCGGCGGCGGGACCGGAAACCTCGATCCGCAGGCCTTCCAGAGCCGAAACCCGGCCTTCATGGCGGCGGGGCTCCAAAGCCTTCAGATCGCGGATGGCCGAGGCCAGCATGGGTCAACGCCTGTCATTAAGATTGGCCGGGGGCCTTCGGAAACGTGATCAGGCCCCGATCCGGGTTTCGGAGGCGTTAACCATCGAAAACCTCGTAAAAATGCGATTTTTCGACTCTAGGCGACTCATGGAATCACGGTAACAAGTCTGAATCGGCGTCCGCCGCAGTTTGTATTCCGTTAACTAATTCACGGCCTAATGCGAGGGTTAACCGACCGCCGCAAGGCAACCGCGATTCGGGAGAGACGTAATGCGGGTCCTGTTGATCGAGGATGATGAGCAGACCGCTCGCAGCATCGAACTGATGCTGAAGGGCGCCGGCTTCAACATCTTCACCACTGATCTGGGCGAGGAAGGCGTCGACCTGGGCAAGGTCTACGAATACGACCTCATCATCCTGGATCTCGGCCTGCCGGATATCTCCGGTTACGAGGTGCTGAAGCAGCTCCGCATGTCGCGCGTGAATACGCCCGTGCTGATCCTGTCGGCCAACCCGGATATCGAAGCGAAGGTGAAGACGCTCGGCTACGGCGCCGACGACTATCTCACCAAGCCGTTCGCCAAGGACGAGCTCATCGCCCGCATCACCGCGATCGTCCGCCGCTCGAAAGGCCACGCCGAGAGCGTGATCCGCACCGGCGACATCATCGTGAACCTGGACGCCAAGACCGTCGAAGTGAACAACAACCGCGTTCACCTCACCGGCAAAGAATATCAGATGTTCGAGCTGCTCTCGCTCCGCAAGGGCACGACGCTCACGAAAGAGATGTTCCTCAACCATCTCTACGGCGGCATGGACGAGCCGGAACTCAAGATCATCGACGTGTTCATCTGCAAACTGCGCAAGAAGCTCGCGCAGGCCACCGGCGGCGACCACTTCATCGAAACCGTGTGGGGCCGTGGCTACGTCCTGCGGGATCCGGATCCCCGCGTTGCCGCTGCGCTCGCCGAAAAAGCCGCCTAGGCAGGCTTACCGGCCCACGGACTGACCAACACAAGAGAGGGCGGATCGAAAGATCCGCCCTTTCGCTTTTCAGGCTGTCGCTTGTCAGGCGGCGTTCGCACTCGCCCTGGCGGTCAGGACAATGTCGGTCTTGTGACCGAAGCCCTTCGAGTAATCGAGAAGGGAGATGATCCGGGGCCGGATCCGCACAATGCGCGTCTGGCTCATGTCGATCGACGTCTGCTTGGCGATCTCCGTTCCGAACCGCTTCATCATGAGTTCCCCCACCCGCGCCGTTTCTTCAGGGTCCGTGACAAAGTGGGCGTCGCCGGCGAGCGACAGGCTGCGGATCTCCTCCCACGTCTTGTACGGCGCATTCGCCGTCACGGAGACGCGCGCGTCGATTTCGATGTTCGCGGATTTCTGGCTGTTGGCGTCCGTGCCGAAATAGAGGGTGAGACCGTCGCTGACGAAGCTGACCGTGGTGGCTTGAGGCCAGCCATCGGGCCGGTTTGTGGCGATGGTGATGTCGACCGCCTTTTCAAGAATATCCTTCGCCAGCCTTTCCTCTTCCCTTGTCATGTCGACCTCCTGCTCGATTTTCACAGCTTTTCAGAGGCGGCGACGCCGGCACTGATCTGGGTCAAGATGCAGGCCGCACCGCCGATCAAAGCCTCCGTGCGGCTGGAGAGGGATTCATGAACCTGCGCGAGCGCCTCGCCCTGGACCTCCTTGGGTCCGCTTATGACGACCTGACGGAACAGAAGCGAAGCGTCATCGACCTTATCGCCGACCAGAAGCCGAGCGGCCTGGGGCCGCTGCGCTATGTCGACGAGCGGGACAGGTGGCAACGGCTGGCCGACTATGTCGCGCAGGTCGGCGGATCATGGCGCTTCATCATCGGCTTCCTGCTCGCCCTGTTGCTGTGGGTGGCGACGAATCTGTTTCTCGGACATGTGGCCGCGTTCGACCCCTATCCCTTCATCTTCCTCAACCTGATCCTGTCGATGATCGCGGCAATCCAGGCGCCGATCATAATGATGAGCCAGAACCGCCAGGCGGCCGTCGATCGTGCAGCAGCCGAACACGACTACGTCGTGAACCTGCGCGCGGAACTCGAGATCATGCTGCTGCACGACAAGCTCGATGCGCTGCGCGAACGCGACATCCTTGCGAGAACAGATATGATCGACGCGAAGCTCGCACAACTCTGCGAGGATGTCGCCGAACTGAAGAAACGATAGGATCAGGCCGCGGCGGCGAGGCGCTGCTCGCGGTTCACTTCGCGGAGTTCGACGGCGCGCTTCTCGAGATCGGCGATCAGGAGCTTTACGTTTTTCGTGTTCGACTTGAACATGATGTCGAAGATGTCGCCCACCACCGGGATGAAGCCGACGGCGGCGTCGATGCCCCAGTTGATGAACATGCGGGTGATCGTCCAGCGCGTCGCGCCGAGCTTGGCGGACTGGTGGATGATGTAGAGGCCGGTGGCCGAGGTGATAAGATCGCCCGCGATAGGGATGAGGCCCACGATCGCGTCGGTGCCGAACTCGACGCCGAGCAGCGAGAACTTCCGGTCGAGGCGTTGCTCGAGTTTCTTGAGCTTCGCTACGCCATCACATTTGTTAGGCATCCAAACACCACCAGCAACGCTTCTGCGTCGTTATTACGTCCACGTAATACAACGTTTCGGCTTCTGAAAGGTTCACGCGACACTGCACCCAGCCTCGACGGGCCGCTCACCTAGGGCCGTTTCGCCAGTGCAGCAAGGACCCTATCAAGCCTGTGGCAGCTGGGAGGCAGCGCATTTAGTCGCACCCTTGCGAGACCGTAATCAAAGTTAAGTGTTTGATTTTTAACAACTATATGCCGGAACTGGTCAGGTGTGACGCCAGCTGATCCACAGGACGCGGGGCGGCCGGAGCCGCCCCTCAACCTCAATGCGCCTTTGCCCAGGCCGCCGCCTGCTTGCCGGCGATGCGGACGAGGTCGCCCATCGAGTGGTCGACGTCGAGCAGGTGGAGGCCCCAGTTGAGATCAGGCCCCGTGGCGCGGATCACCTCGCCGGCGAGTTCGTCGGTGCGGGCGTCTTTGGGATCAGCGTTCACGTGCATCTCGAGATAGGTAAAGTCGCCTTTCGACACGCACTGCGTCGAGACGAGGCCGGGCGTCTTCACGAAAGGCGTCGTGATCTTCGGCTCGGGGGTGGCCCAGGCAGGCTGGGTTGAACCGCCCGAACCGTTGAGGAAGCCCTTGGTGAGCCAGAAGGAATCCGGCGTGCCCTTCCCCGTCGCGAGCGAGGCGGGATTGGTGCAGGCTGCGACGTTGCCATTGCGCGACTTGCCGAAGTTCGACGTCGCCGGCGGCGGGTTGGAGTCGCGGAAGGAAACGTAACTGATGACGCAGCCGGTCTGGTCTTCGGCCGTGCAGAGCGGGATCGTCTTGTAGGTGCCGCCGGTTAGCTTGCCTGGCGGGACCATCACGCTCGAACCGAGAATGACGCCCGAGATGAACTGCTTCTCGGCCGGCTTGCCTTCGATTTCGGCGGCGATGAGGCGGGCGATGACGCCGGCGCCCTGCGAGTGGCCAACGAGGATGACGCCGCGGCCCTTGTTCTCGTTGGCCATGTACCAGTTCCAGGCGTCGACCACGTCGTTGTAACCCCCGACGCCTTGCGGCAGGCGCTCGCCCGCCGGAGCGGGACCACCCGAGGCGACGCGGAGCGCAGTGAGCGTCGTCTGGCGATAGATCGGCGCGAACTGACGGCAGACGGCGCCATAGCGCGCGAACTGCAGCTTGATGTCGTCGATCTCCATCTTGTCGGCGGTCCAGTCGGACGACCAACCCGGATCGAGGGAGACGGTCGGGTAGACGAAGAAGCAGTCGACCTTCGGATCAGTCGCGGCCTTGAATGTCTCGACCTTCGTCTTTCCGTCCGTTCCGATGACGGTGGCGTCGAGATCGATCTTGCACTTGTTGTCCTTGAGGTCCGGCCGGCAGAGCCAGAGATCGCCATTGCCGTAGTCGGCGTGGGCGATGTCGACGGCGGGCGGGGCCGGGGCTGCACTGGCCAGACCGGCGACGGCGAGCACGGCGGCTGCAGCCGCACAGGTGAAAAGTCGACGCATATATCTCTCCCTCGTGGCGGTCGGGCCGCCTTTGGCTGGGAGCTAAGTCGGAATGGCGTAATCAGGCAAGCGGTCGCGATCCCGGAAGCCGCAAGGTTGCGGGGCAATTGGCAGTTGATGCGGGACAAGAAGATGTGAGGGAGGTCCGCGCGCGTGGCCGCCCCCTCCGTCTCGGCGCGAAGACGCGCCGATCCACCTTCCCCGCCTGCGGCGGTGGAGGGCTGAGATCAGGCGAGATGTTTTTCCGACATCCTACGAAGTCGCCGCCCCTCTTTCCCACGGCTGGCTAACGCTTCCCCCGCTTTGCGGGGCAGAGTGATGTGGGGCGCTTCTTCACTCTACTCCGCTTTCGCGTCGCAGCCTGCTGCGACGTTGATGGGATTGCAGCGGGCGATCGCGCCATCGGGCAGCGAAGCGGTGTAGCCGGCGCCGAAGCGGTCATCGGGCCAGAGATAATCCGTCGAGATAAATTGAGCGCCGGAGGCGATGGCGGCTTCGCGGCGGGTGGTGGTTCCGGCGCGGGCTTCTCGGGTGTCGGCGTCGGCGCGGGTGCGGATGAGGAAGCCCTGTTTCACGCGCTCCTGGATGAGGGCCTGATCCTTCTCGGGCTCGTTCATCGTGAAGTAGGCGGCCTCGGGGGCGTCCGGGAAAGTCGTCATGAAGGCGACGCGGCCCTGCAGCGAGGGATGGCCTTCGGCGTAGGGCGCGTTGGCTTCTGGCGAGAGGTCGATCGTGAAGATGAGCTTGCCACGCGCCGCACCGAGCTTGGGCCAGCCCCCGGAGGTGACAGCTTCGCGCAGCGTAGCATGACTGCCGCGTACATCATCCGGCGTGATGAGCTGGTCCTTAGGGAAGACGGAGAGTATCTCGGCGTCCATGCGCTCGAATGCATCCTTGCCCCAGGGCAACACCTTCACGGCGCCGGGCCAGGAGATGCCGGAAGATTTCGGGTTGATCATCATCAGGATGGGCGTGTGGGTCGGATGCGCGTCGGACCACGCCTTGATCTGCTTCAGGCAGTCGACGAACAGAAGGCAGTGCGAGCGGTAGTCGATGTCGGAGACGTGGATCACCTTGATGCCGGGCTGGGCCATCACGGACAGATCGTAGTCCGGCGGCGTGATCCCCTTGTCCTTGAGCAACTTGCGCGCGAGTGGCGTGGAATAGAGCCCGCCTTTCGGATCGTCGGACGGGTCGAGCTCGATCTGGCGGGCGCCCTTGTCGAGCTGTTCGGCGAAGGAGCGGTGGTGATAGTCGAGCGTGAGGGCGGCGTCGGGATTGCGCTCCTTGATGAGCGCCATTTCGACGGCAGGAATTTCTTCCTTGTAGCTGTTGTGCGTGCCGAAGGATTGCAGCTGGTTGATCGCGACGTTGGCGTCGATCCATTTGACGGCGCAGCCCGCGAGCGCGGTCTCGGCGGCGGAGGCGCTGGCGGCCTTGAGGTCGCATTCGGTTGGCTTGGCGGCTTCGGCGGTTGGAGCTGGCTGCGGGCTGCAGGAGGCCACGGCGACGGCGATCGCAAGCATGGCTACGGCCGGGACCCAGATGGTGACGCGGTTCATGGCGAGCCCTCCCCTGATCTATTCGCGGAGTCCTAGCGCTGATTTCGCGTCAACTGGATGACACTCGCGCCGTGCGCGTTGTCGCATCGCCCCGTGTCAGAAGCCAGCGACGGGATTGGTTTTCACGCTGATGTCGAAGCCGGCGATGATGGGCCGCGCCTTCGCGATTGCAGCACGGACACTCTCGAGCTGGAGGGAGGCCTTGTGGCTTTCCTCCTTGTCCCAGACCTCAGTGATCCAGATGCCGTCCGGATCGGACTGGTCTTCCATGACGATGTAGTGACGGCAGCCGGGCATCGTCTCCGTGTTCCCGGAGAGTATGGCGATGAGTTCGCTGCGCTTGCCGCTGGCCGCACGCATCTTTCCGACCATGCCGAACAAGGGAGCCTCCTGAGATCCTCCTGAGATGTGGAGGAGGATAGAGCGGAGACGGGTGAGTAGTGAATAGTGAGTGGTGAGTGGCTGGTGCGCCTACTCACCACTCACCATGCACGCAATCAGGCGGCCGAGGCCGACTTGTTCGCGCCGGCGAGTTTGTAGAGACCGCGGCGGTCCTGGGCGGGTTCGAAGGACTGGGTGACTCCAACGAGGGATTCGGCGGCGCCGAGCATGAGGAAGCCGCCGGGGTTCACGCACTGCGCGATGCGGTTGAGAACGGTCGCCTTGGTGGGACCGTCGAAATAGATCAGCACGTTGCGGCAGAAGACGACGTCGAAATTGCCGAGGCTGAAGTTGGGCTCCATCAGGTTGATCTTCTTGAAGGTCACCATCTGGCGCATGCGCTCGGAGATGCGCCAGTGATCGTCCTGCTGGGTGAAGTAGTGCATCAGCATCTGGATCGGCAGGCCGCGCTGCACTTCGAACTGGGTGAAGAGGCCCTGTTTCGCGCGATCGAGGCAGCGGTCGGAGATGTCGGTGGCGACAATTTCGACGGGAACGCCTGCCGTGAGCTGCGGGTTCTGGTCGAGCATCATGGCGATGGAGTACGGCTCCTGCCCTGTTGAGCAGGCGGCGCACCAGATGCGGATGCGGTTGCCCTTGCGGGCCTGGCCGAGGACCGGGAAGATCGCTTCCTTCAGATGATCGAACGGCGTCCTGTCGCGATAGAAATAGGTTTCGTTCGTCGTCATGACGTCGACGAGCTGGTTGATCAGGCGCTCTTCTCGTCTGGACCTCACAACGTGGATCAGGTCGTCGATCGACGGCAGGCCTTCCTTGCGGGCGAGCGGCGCGAGACGGCTTTCGAGCAGGTACATCTTGTCGCCCGTGAGGACGATGCCGGCTCGCTTCCGGAGGAGTTGAGAAACAAATTCGAAGTCCTGGCTGTTCACGCAGCTTCTCCCATCATCATGCGCAGCGCGAGCTGGCTCAGGTCCTTGAGTGGTCTGACGGCCTCGGCATAGCCGGCCTGTGCGACGGCGCCGGGCATGCCCCAGGCGACGCTGGAGGCTTCGTCCTGGACGATGACGCGACCGCCGGCCTCGACGATCTTCGCAGCGCCGGCGCAGCCGTCATGGCCGGCGCCGGTGAGGACGACGCAGAGCAGACGCGGGCCGAAGGCGGCGGCGGCGCTTTCGAAAAGGGGATCGGCCACGGGCCGGGTCAGCGACAACAGCTCACCACGGTCGATGTGCACCATCCGGCCGGCGGGGCATCGGGCAATGCGTATCTGACTGTCGCCTGGCGAGAGCAGGAGGGTTCCGGGCGCAAGCGTGTCGCCCTCCTCGGCTTCGCGGCAGCGCTTGCCGACCGCCTGCTGAACCTTTTCGGCGAGAGCGGGAATGAGCGTGGCGGACAACTGAAGCGCAACGACGATTGGCGCGTCGATGCGGCGGGCAATCGGCGCGAGGAAGGCGGGAAGCGCGCCAGCAGCCCCGCCGGATGCGGCGATGACCATGGCGGCTGGCGTACATGCGCTCACGGGCGGCGCGCGCAGCGTGAACCGCGGAGCCTCCGAATGTACGCGATGATCGGGCGCTGCGGTCACTGCATCCTTCAGACGAGGCCGACTTCGGAGAACTTGCTTTCGATGATCTCGGAGTCGAAGGGCTTCATGATGTATTCGTTGGCGCCCGAGCGCATGGCCTCGGCGATATGGCTCATGTCGTTCTCGGTCGTGCAGAAGACGACGGTGGGGCGGTCGCCGCCCGGCTCGCGGCGGAGAGCGCGCAGGAAGTCGATGCCGTTCATCACGGGCATGTTCCAGTCGAGCAGGATGGCGTCGGGCATGGTCTTGCGGCAGGTCTCCAGGGCCTGGGCGCCATCGGCGGCCTCATCGGCTTCGAAGCGAAGGTCTTCGACGATACGGCGGGCGACTTTGCGCACCACGCGGCTATCGTCGACAATCAGACAGCGTTTCATGTGTCGCCCTCTTCCCATGGTCGCGGCGGATCAGGCCGCGGCTGCAGCTTCCCCCGCGCCTGCGCCAGCCAGCATCCGGTCAATGTCCATAATGACCATGAGGCGGTCTTCGAGGCGGTAGACGCCGCGGGATACGCCCGACCATGTCGCGTCAAGGTTAACGGGGTTTTGCTCCCGCGGTGTTTTCCTCAGGGGTTCCAGTCGGCCATTTGCGTCGTGCGCCTGAAGCACGGCGTAGCCAAATCCTTGATTTGTCTTGGGAAGCCCGCGCCAGGCGAGCGCCATCTGGCTGGTTGGTTAATGCCTGTCCACCAATATTAAGCCTGCGGCTGATTCACGACCGGATCGCGAAGGGCCAATCAGGCTGGCGCCAGCTTGCCGATCGCGGTGAGGCCGGCGGCCTGGGGCACGATGCGCGGCTCGAGCGAGAAGCCGTTTTCCTCCGCGAGGACCTTGGTGAAGTAGGGCTGGACGGCGCCGCCGCCCCAGCCGCCGCCGGGCTCCTTGCCCGAGAGGGCGTCAAGCACCTCGGACTTGAAGTTCGAGAACTGGCCGAGAGCCTCGACGTCGAACACCAGCCTGTCGCCGTTTTCCTTCGCCGAGACACGGCAGGTGCCACGGGCGGCGGGGTCGATCATGATCAGCGTCATGTTCATGAGCAGACGCATCTGGCGATTGGTGATGCGGTGGGTTTCGAGCTGCCAGTCGAGCTGGGTGCGCGAGTTGGTGGCGAACAGCTTGACGAACAGGTCCTTGGCTTCGCCGACGCTGCAGAGATTGTCGTTGAGGGCCTGGGAGCCCAGCGCATAGCGCATGTAGCGCAGCTTGGCCTCGAGCGTGGCGAGGCCGGCGCGCAGCGACTTCTCGCCTTCCGCCTTCATGGCGGCGCCCATGCTGTCGTCGAACAGGAGTTCACAGCTCTGCAGCAGCGACGTAAGCGGCGAGGCCACATCGTGACAGATGCGCGAGGCGACGTAAGCCGCCAGTTGAGAGGACTCCATTGCTCAGCTCCCGCCCTGGAAAACGAATCGGAAGCTAGCTGATTTCGACTCACCACCCCAAGCGGGAATTAGGCCTCATCCGAGTCCTGTTCATTCCCGATCTGTTCGTCGTGCCCCGAGCGCGAGGAGTAAAACGTCAACGCAAACAGGCCCACAGAGAGCAGCACGGTGAGCGTAGCACCGATCGCGTAGGCGATTACAAAATGTGCATTCGGAAACTCGCCGCCGAGCCAGCCGATCAGAACCATTAACGCGACCGGCACGAGCACAAGCGTGAGGATGATCAGTGTCTTGCGCGACATTCTTCATCCTCCGCCGTGTCAGGCGCCACGCCGGAACGCAAACGTCCGCCGGTCAAGGGACCGGCGGACGCTGCGTGACGACTTTTCACGTCGCTACTTCTTCGTCCACGGATCGTTCGGACCCGGCTTGAACATCTCACCAGTTTCGGCGCGCGCGAATTGCTTCTCGGCCATCGCGGCGGCGACGGTGGCGACCGGGTCGCCCTTCTCCCCGGAGATGCGCGTGTATTCGGCCAGACGGCCGGCGTTTACTTCCTGAACGCGGCGCTTGACGTCCGCCGAGGCTTTCGACGGGTCCACAATGCCGAGATAGCCGTCGAACTGTTCGCCGACGATGCCCTGGGCTTTCGCCTGATCGATGACCGGCCCTTGCGCGTGAGCGGCAAGCAGCGCGGCGCCGGCAAACATGGCGGCGAACCAGACAGTGATTTTCTTTAGCATGCTCATGACAGGCTCCTTTTCTCCTGCCTCAGAACAAGTCGGGGTTCTTGGCGATCGCGTCCTCGAGTTCCTTGTCCAGGCGGACGCGGATCTCCTGGTCGATCTTCACATTGAGGTTGATCGTGATCGGCTTGTCCGATGCCTCAAGACGGACCGTCGGCGTGCAGGCGGTCGCGCCCAGCGCCACGGCGACCGCCAGCGCGGGCGCGAGCGCCTGCTTCAGCGGTGTTCCAGTTTCAGGCATCGATCGCTCCATGCTTGCGGCCGCGTCAGCGACCTTGATTGTTAGCCTTTCCCCTTCGAGGGGCCTCGTCAATATCGTCTTCACGGCTTGGTCACCGACGACTGGCTGATCACAGCACGGGCGTCGACCATGCCGGCGGCGTTCTGCAGCAACTGGATCAGTTCGCTGTCGATGCCGATGTTGAGCTGGAACGGCGTTCCAGCCAGCACTTCGGGGTTTTTGCCGTATACCTTCAGCGTCAACATGATCCGTCCTGTCACATCTCCGTCCAAACCGGCCTCAAGCACGTCGTAGCGGAAGTCCTTCAGCGCATCGAACAGTCTCTTCGAGTTCTCGTCCGCCTGGGCTGCCGCATCACCCGCCGAACCTGAATACTGGATAACGCCGCCATCCTTGTTCGCCTTGAGCACAGCTTTGTCGATAATGGCTGAACCCGTGCTGAACATGACGGGGAAATCGCCGCTCACGACACCTTTCAGCTTGAGATCAGGCACCTTGAACTGCGTAACCAGCCTTTCGAGATCCCAGTTCACGGCCTGGGCGACGACGCGGTTCGATTCGCCCGCTGCGAAGCCGAATTTGGCGGGCTTCACACGGATGAAGCCGCCGCCGAACGGCCATTCGGCGCCCTCAAGACCGATCGCGTCGAAGCCGATGAGCTGAAACCTGATCGTTCCCTTCTCGATAGGCAAGCCGAGCGTGACCTTGTCGATCGTGATCTGCTGGCCGGGCGCGGACTTCATGCTGAGGAGGTCCCCGATTTCGACCTTGCCTGATACGCCTTCGAACACACCAGCAGAAGCAAGCGCGAAGCCGAGCTTCTTCAGCTCGGCCGTGGCGCTGGCCTTGAAGGCCTTGTCCGTCCATGAGGCTCCGCCGGAAATGTCGACGCGCCCAGTGACGTTGGCGGGTCCGCGCAGCAGCGGTGAGAGGTCATAGGGCTGGAAGGCGCCGCGCGCGAAGATCAGCGGCGTCGGATCGTAGGTGAGCGAGCCGGCATTGTCCTTGAGGCTATGGCGGCCAGTAATGTGAGCGATCTGCACGCCGCTCTTGGACATCGCGACCTGACCGGTGAAGTCGACGATACTGTTCCTGAGCGTTGCGCCGCCCTCGAACTTCGCTTCCTCGTAGCGGCGGTCTTCCTCCTTGTTGGGATCGAAGACGCGGACCGAAACATTCGACAACGATCCGTCGAGCGCCTCGCCCTTGCCGCCGACCGTGAACTTGCCGGCGAGATCGGCAAGCGTTGCCTCGTCTGCTCTCGCACTGCCGCCGGAGAAGTCGCCGGTAACGCGCCAGCCATCACGAAGATCCAGTTCGCCCGAGATGTCAGCGATGCGGATCGGCACCTTGCGCTGATCGAGCGCCACATCGACGCTCGAGGGCGCCATGTTGAAGGTCGCGCGAAATCCGCCTGCGGCGCGCCAGTTGATGCCTGCGGCGCCGAGCACGGCTTTCGCCGTCCATGCACCCCCGCCATCCACGGGGATAGCAACGCCGGCGAGCATGCCGCGACCGACAAGGCTTTCGCCCTGAAGCTCGGCGAGGCGACCAAGCGGCGTATAGCGAAGGGCCGCCGCGCCAAACCTGGTTTCGCCATAGCGAGCTTCGTTCCACTGGATGACAACGCCCTGCGGCGCGTCGGCGGCAAAGGTCTTGTCATCCCACACGGCGTCGACGCGACCGGCGCCGCGCGCGCCCTTCCAGGCGCCGCCGCCAAGAGATCCATCGAGTTTTACCGTGAGCTGGCCCGTCGCCTTGCCGGCGCTTCCGTCGAGATCGAATTCGCCGCCAGTGAATTCGGCGCTGACGCTGTCGCGACCAACCTTCCATGGCTTCAACGTCGCGGCGCCAGCAATGGAAACCTTGCCCTCCCCGCCCGTGGCGCGAGCGACATCGAGCGCGAAAGTAGGCGCGCCGCCGCCCGCCAGCTGTAGCGAGCCTGCGCCTGTCCAGCTTCCGCGGCCAGCGGTGGCGAGCGAGATGACCTCCTGCCTGCCCGCCGGAGCGGCGAGCGAGAGCGTGAGTCCGCTGGCGGCCTTGAGCTGGCCGCCAGTGAGCAACGCGAAACCGAACGCATCCTTCGATGCGGAGGCTGTCCACGGCGCGGTGGCGTCGAAGTTCTGCGCCGCGCGGTTCACGGCGGCGGCGGCGGCGTCACCGAAGACCGGGAGAACGGCCCGCAGCGGCATGGCCACCGCCTCGACCAGCTCTTTGCGGGATTGTGTGAGTACGATGGCGGATCGGACGTTGACGGTTCCTGAGGCGTTTCCAGCGACGCCTTCCGCGATGTTGGCCTTGCCCGCGAGTTCTATGCGGCCGGCGGCGCCTTGAGGGAATTTTATGTCATCAGCTGCGAGCAGGAAGTCGCCGCCAGAGCGATTGGCAGCCGTCGGCCGGATTGAGGCGGCGAGCGAGGCAGCACGCCAGGTCGTGCCCGCGACTGAGCCCTCCCCCGTTTCGGCATCAAGCTGCAGCTTGCGGACGCCGGCGAGAAGCGCGTTGAGGCTGAAGCCTGACGTGTTGATGGGCGCGGCAACGATACTGGCCTTCGCCTGCGCGGCAGTGAAGGATGTATCCTTGACGGTGACGGCGCCGAGCGAGGCTGTGCCTGATCCCTTCAAGACGCCGGTGACCTGTTCGAGCGTTGCATCGATCTTCACGTCGGCAATGCGCGTGTCGGTTGCTTCGAAGCGCGCAAGATCGAGCTTCAAGGCGCCGGTGATCTGCTGGCCCGCGACCGTTGCTTTCAGTTGTCCGCCTGCAAGCTGCACAGTCGCGCCGGAGAGGCCCAGCATTGCGGGAGGCGCAGCGAGATCGATCACAAACGCATCAGGGCCGGTTGCCTTGATGGTCCCCAGCGCCTTCACCGGACCTGAGAGCGTATCGCCGATGACAGTTATCTTCGTGAAGCTCAGTTGGGGTGTCGGTGGTGGCGGCTTGTCTGTGGGCTTGGTGAAATTGGTGATCGCGGTTTCGAGATCGCCGAGCGGTGAACGCCTGCCGGTGAGATCAAGGCGGACGATCAGATCATCGCCCGCGATGGCGCGCGCGCGCGGAGAGAACGGATTGTCCCAGGCAAGGTCGACACTGAGTTCCCGCGCCGCGACGGCGGCATTGGTGGCGTTGGGCGCGCGGGCGTCCAGACCCGTTAACGTAACACCACCAAAATCAAGACGAGTGATGCTGAGCTGGCAAGAAAGCTTCTGCCCTTCGCACACGGAACGTGCGATCGCCTCGGCGATGGGCTGACGGAACAGCCACAGGGCTGCCACGAAAATCGCCAATACGGCGAGAACCAGGCCGATTATGCGACGTTTCGAAGCTGTTTGCCCGTTTGGAGCAAGTTTTTCTTCAGTCATCTCGGGTCAAAGTATGCATTCGTCCTTGTGGAATAGAAGCTGAACGTTTTTAACTCCCGTTCTGTGCCGCTGCGTCAATTATCAGCATGAGGGGAACGGCGGCCACAAATCCCGTTCCGCGAGGAACTTTCGGAGCGCCCATGAAAAACGGTCGGTTTGATTGGGGGATGGGCGCGGCTGCAGCCGTGCTGATGGGGACTGGGCTTATTGTTGCTGGCGTGAACGCGCGCCCGGTCGAGGCCGCGGACGCGAAATCGGCGCCCGATCCTCGCCTGGTGGTCGCCTCTTTCACGAGTGCTGACGACGCAGCAAACGCCGCAAGTGAAATGAAACGCGTGTCCGTTCTGCGCAACGAGACGCTGTCGAGCGTGCTCGATCGACTTGGCGCGCCGCGCGAAGAGGCCAACGGCGCCGTGTTCGCGGCAAGCCAGCTGACGGACCTGCGCAACCTTCGCCCCGGTGACGACGTCACCGCTTGGATCGAAACCGATCCTGCCGACGGCACGGTGCGCCTCATGGGTCTGTCACTGCGCCCGGAAGCGGAGACACAGGTTCTGATCTCGCGCGGGCTGGACGGCAGGTGGACGCCGCACGAGCTGAAGGCGAAGCTGACACAGGGCATCAACTATGTGTCGGGCGATGTCGACCAGTCGATCTACCAGACAGCGATCGGTCTCGGCGCGAGCGACCAGCAGATCGTCGATTACGCCGACATCTTCGGTTACGACATCGACTTCCAGCGCGAGGTGCGTCCGGGCGACCGCTTCGCGATGCTGTATGAGACGTTCGACGATGAGCGTGGCGATGCGGTAAAGACCGGCACCGTCCTGATGGCGAGCATTGATGGCGCGGCGCTGACGAAGACATTCTATCGTTTCACGCCGACGGATGATCACACCGTCGATTACTTTGACGAGAACGGTCAGAGCGCGAAGAAGTTCCTGATGAAGACGCCGATCAACGGCGCGCGCCTGTCGTCGGGCTTCGGCAACCGGAAACATCCGATCCTTGGCTATACCAAACTGCACAAGGGTACGGACTTCGCAGCGCCGACGGGCACTCCGATCTATGCGGCGGGCAACGGCAAGCTGGTGGTCTATGGACGCAACGGGACCTACGGCAACTTCGCCAAGATCGAGCACGCCAACGGATACCAGACCGCCTACGCGCACATGAGCCGCTTTGCGAAAGGCGTCTCGAAGGGCAGCTTCGTGAAGCAAGGCCAGATCATCGGCTATGTCGGCACGACCGGCCAGTCGACCGGGCCGCACCTGCATTATGAAGTGTACATCCGTGGCAAGCCGGTGAACGCCATGACGCTGAAACTGCCGACGGGGCGGAAGCTCTCGGGCGAACAGCTGGAGGCGTTCAAGCTCGAGAAGGCCCGGATCGAAGCCATGCGCGATGCGGAAATTGTCGAGAAGCAGATGGTTGCGGCGAACGAGAAGCCTGCGACGGGACCGGGCTATCAGTCCGTGCCGGTTGCGGCGACTGCCGCGCCTGAAACCCGCGACGGCGCGGCGAACCCGTAAGCTTCTGGCGCTTGTCCCTGCCCCCTCGACTGCGCTAGGTCTCGCGCAGGTCAAATCATGTGGGGCACACGATGTCGCTCAAGCTTGTCTCCGCCGTTGCGCTGGCCGTGCTGGCCACAGCCTGCGCCAGCAATCCGAAGCGCGATAACGGGCGGCTCGCCTTCATGGTGGGCTGCTGGCAATCGGCCGACGGCGTGAACCTGGAAGTGTGGTCGCCGCTCGAAGGCGGGCTCATGTTCGGCTATGCGACCACGACGCAGAGTGGCGCGATGACGACGTGGGAGCAATCGCGCATCGACATCCGCCAGAACCTCGCGACCTACACGGCCTCGCCCGAGGGCCAGCGTCCTGTGGTGTTCACCGAGAAGCGCGATCCGGCAGCGCTGGTCGCGCCGAACACGGTGACGTTCGAGAATGGCGATCACGACTATCCGCAGCGGATCACCTACCAGGCGACGAAGGCCGGCCTTTCGGCGACGATCTCGAAGCTCGATGGCACGCGGCCGTTCAGCTACAGCTGGGAACGCTGCAAGTACTAGGAACGATCAGACAGCCTTGATGCGGGCTTCGATCACGCGCGCAATGGCGCGCGCAATCGGCTCCATGATTTCGGGCGTCGTCGATTCCGCGCCGTCGACCGGCGTGTGGAAGTGGGCGTTGAAGCCCCAGAAGCCGGCCGAGGTCATGTAGCCTTCCTCGAGCACGAGGCGGTATTCGCCGAGCGCCCTGGTCTTGTCGGCCATCAGGGGCGCCTCGATCACGGGCTGGCCGGCGAAGGCGGCCTGGGCAAGCGGCATGACATCCGCCGTCGTCATCAGCGTGCGGCCGAGATTGGGCGTATCCTTCGCGATGAGGCCGCTGTTGGTTTCCTCGTAGGCGCGTGCGCCGAAGCTCGCCCCGAGATGGAACCAGATCGCCGTGTCTTTCGGGCCGGGCGCGCCAGACTTGTGGAAGAGGTCTGCGCCAAAATCGACCCACTCATGGCCTGACGTTGCCACGAACAGCCAGCGCACGGGGTAGTTCGTCTGCACCGCCCATTGGGACAACGCGCGCGACATGGCGATGCCGGGACCGCGTTCCCCGCCACAGGTGAACCAGCCGCTTTGCGGCGTCGAGACGATGACCCACGGGCCTTTCTCGCCATGGCGCGCGATGGTGTTCTTCGCGTTCCGGAAACCGCCGGGGCCTTCGATGATGAGCTTGCCAGGGGTCTTCGAGGCAACGGCGGCGTCGATGCGCGCCTTTTCCTTCTCGCCGATCTGGAGCACGGGCGTGTTAAGCAGCATGTCGGCCGGCGTGTTGATCGCCACCACCTCGCCCGAGGGGCCGGACATCACGGCGACGACGCCCACGGCGCCTGCGAGCTCGCATTTCTGGAAGGCGTCGCGATAGGCCGCGAAGGGCGAGGGGTTTCCCGGCTCGCGCGGAACATGCACAAGCGCGATCTTGCCGGTGACCTTGGAAGGCGTCTTGGGATCCCACCATGCGAGCGGCGCGTTGACCCCGCCTTCGGGCGTGAAGACCAGCGGCGGCTGCGCGAAGCCGTCGAAGGCTTCCGTGCCGACACGCAGCTTGGCGACATGCGTGTCTGCGTTGGGCACGGCGAATTCGGGTTGCTCGACCGTGTAGCCTAGATCCTTCCAGTGCCTGGCGAACCAGTCGGAGGTGGCGACGTCGCCCGGGCTGCCAGAGCGATGCGTGCCGAAGCCAACATAGGCCTCGACGTCGGACATCAGCTTCTGGCCGACAAAGGGATCGCCGACAGGCTGCTTTGCGACCGTCTCAACGACGGGCTTCTGTTCCTGGTTGCAGGCCGTGAGCGCCAGAGCGCCCGCACCCGCCATCCATTCGCGCCGGTTCATGCACTGTCTCCGCCAAGAGCCCGCGTGATATCAATGGAACGAATGCGAAGCCAAGACAACACGTGCGGCTGCGATCCCGCCCTCTGAGGGCCGCAGCCGGAAACATGTCCTCCCGGTTACGCTACTTCGCTGCCGCTTGCTGGGCTTCCACGGCTTTCGAGGCAGCCTTGCCGGTGACTTCGGCCATGTGGTCGAAGGCGAATTCGAGTTCGCCGAGCCCCTGCGTGGCGGAGCGAATCTCGTTGATGAGATCGTGCAGCTCGTCTTCCGGTATGTAGGCGCGGACGCTGTCCCATCCGAACCAGCCATCGCGCGGCTCGAAGCCGAGGATCTGGCCGCGGCGCACGGGGACGAGCGCAGTGATCCTCGCGATCTGTTCGGAGGGCGTGTGGATGGTCACGAGGTGAACTGGTTCGAGGAGAATCGGATTGCACTGCGACAGCGCTTCGCTGACGCCGATGCGGGCTGCCGTGCGGAAAGCGATCTCGGACGAGTCCACCGTGTGGTAGGAGCCATCGAGGAGCGTCACTTCCACGTCGACGACAGGGAAGCCCAGCGGACCTTTCTGCAGCGCATCCTTCGCGCCTTCTTCCACCGCGCCGAAATACTGTTTCGGCACGACGCCGCCATGGATCTTCTGGTCAAAGACGAAGCCCGCGCCACGCGGGGCGGAGCGGACCTCGAGCACGACATCGCCGAACTGGCCGTGGCCGCCGGACTGTTTCTTGTGCTTGCCGCGCTGCGTGGCTTTGCCACGGATGGTTTCGCGATAGGCCGTCTGTGGGCGGCGGGCATCGACGGTGACGCCATATTTACGACGCAGGCGATCAAGCGCGGTGCGCAGGTGAACCTCGCCCTGCCCGGACAGGCGGAATTCTCGCGTGGCGGGGTCGGGGCCGAAGGTGAGCGCGCCGTCCTCGTCGACGAGACGCGCCATAGCGGAAGCAAGCTTCACATCGTCGGCGCGGTTCTGCGTCTCGACGGCAAGTGAATAGACCGGGGGACGCGGAACCTTCGGCGCTTTCGATTTGCGGGCTGTTCCATCGGCGCTGATCATGTCGCCACGCTTGGTGTGATCGAGGCGGCCGAGATAGACGACATCGCCTGTCACGGCCTTGTCGATCTTATGCTGGCTTTCGCCGTAGATCGAGAAGATGCCTGCGAGGCGTTCGGTCGATCCATCAGGCAGGGTGATCGTGTCGCCGTCGGCGATCTCGCCGGACATGACGCGCACCATGGTCTGGCGGCCGGCCTGCCCTGCGTGCTTCGTCTTGAGGACGAGGGCCGACTTGCCTTCCGCGCCTGTGCGCCGGGAGGCGGCGTCCAGCGTTGGCGTTTCGTGGCGCAGCGCCTTCAGCAGGCGGCGGACGCCGGCGCCGTTCTCTGCCGAACCCAGGAAGACCGGCACGATCTGCACGCGGCCGAGCTCGTCGGCGAGGTCGGACATGACGTGGTCGCGGTGAGGGTCCTTCTCGTTGATCAGCTCTTCCATCAGGCGGTCGTCGAAGTCCGCCATCTGTTCGAGCATGCGATAGCGCGCCTCGAGTTCGCGGGATTTCTCCTGCTCGGGGATCTGGATGAGCTTCGAGGGGCGGCCGGACTCGTAGGTGTAGGCGCGCTCGAGAGCGAGATCGATGTAGCCGAGGGCGCCAGAACCATTCCAGATCGGAATCTGACGGGCGACAAGCGGCTCGAGGCTGTAGGGCTGGATCGCGGCGATCAATTCGCGGACGCGGCCGCGGGCCTTGTCGATCTTGTTGATGAAGATGCAGTGCGGGGCCTGGAGTTCGTCGAGGCGGCGCAGGAGGGGCTGGAGAAGGCTGGCGCGATCCGGATCGGGATCGGCGACGACGATGGTGAGATCGACGGCTGGCAGGACGGTGTCGGCTTCACTGGCGAAATCGACCGAGCCGGGGCAGTCGAGAATGACGAATCTGTCGCCAAGATAGTCGAAGCCGGCAACGTTGAGTTCCGTGGAGAGGCCGCGAGCGCGCGCCTCCTCGCTCGCGTCACCGACCGAGCTTCCCTGAGGGACCGATCCTTTCCTCTGGATTCGATCAGCTGCGTGGAGCATCGATTCGAGCAGGCTGGTTTTCCCAGCCCCGCAGGGTCCGCTTAAGGCGACCGCACGCACGGTCGCCGCCTTTCCTCCGCTCATCTTTCTGTCCTTCACGCATGGGGTGAAGGGCCGCGGGCCGGTCCTTTCTGGACGCGGTAGTCTACGCCTTAAAGGGCCGTACCCACGGCCCGGGCGGGACAATCGTGCTCCCAGGCCCCACATGGATCAAGTGCGGCGCTGGCAGAAAAACTCGCAAAAAGTTCAGCGGCGCTCTCGCTAGGGAATGCATGCGGCCTGATTGATTGCGCGGCCGGGGTGAGCGACGCTTGCGTCAATCGCAGGGAGGCGAGCAGGCCATGAAACTGATGCACGCTCTGATGGCGTCGGCGGTGCTTGTGTGCGCTGCAGCGCCAATAGCATTCGCACAAGCGGCGCCGGGATACGAGAAGCCGAAGACGAGCTGGGGCGTGCCTGATCTTGGCGGCTTCTGGAGCAACACGTCGCTGACCGCGATGCAGCGGCCGGCGGGCGCCGACAAGCTGGTGATGACGGAAGACGAGGCGGCGAGGCTGGCCAAGCACAACGTCTATTCCGCGGCGCAGCGCGAGGAAGCGGGCGCATCGAAAGTGGACAAGGCATCGTCCGACAAGCTGCTGTCGGACAAGAATGCTTCGCGGGCGTACAACCGGTTCTGGATGGATCCGGGGTCGGGCTATGCGACCGTGAAGGGCGAATACCGCTCGTCGTGGATCACGTTCCCGGCGGATGGGAAAATTCCCTACACGCAGGCGGGGATCAGCGCGAACACGCGGGTGAACTCGTTCGACGATTTCGAGATCCGGCCGCTGTCCGAGCGCTGCATCATGAGCTTCACGGGCGGGGCCGGACCGGTGCTCAACAACGGGATGTACAACAATACGTACGAAATCGTGCAGACGCCGGACTCGGTGATGATCCTGACCGAGATGATCCACGACGTGCGCGTGATCAAGATCAACGGAACGCACGGGCCGACAAACATTCCGAAATGGGGCGGCGACTCGATCGGCTGGTATGAGGGCGACACGCTGGTGGTGGAGACGATCAACTCGCATCCCAAGCAGCGCAGCTACATCTCGCCGACGGGCAAGGTGACTGAGCGCTACACGCGCTGGTCGGATGGCGAGATCTTCTACCAGTTCCGCGTGGAAGACCCGACGCTCTACAAGGAGCCGTGGGGCGGGGAGATGTCGCTGAAGAAGTCGGCCGAGCCGCTCTATGAATACGCGTGCCATGAAGGGAACTACGCGCTGCCCGGCATTCTTGCGGGAGCCCGGCAGCTCGAGCGCGAAGGACGGCCGCATCCGCTCGAGAAGCCGATCTTCGCCGGCGTCGATGTGTCTGACGGGGAATAACCGTCAGGTCACGCTGCGCGCCAGATCGGGAAACACCTTGCCGACCTTGCCGAGCAGGTAGTCGCCGTAGGTTCCGGTGAAGTCGTGGAGGTTGACCTTGTCCCAGCGCTGGGCGCTGTCGTCCTGTGCGGCGGCGCCGGGGAGTGGGACGATGCGGGCGTCGAAGCCGGGATCGAAGAAGAACGGGAATGACAGGCGCGAACGGCCCGAGACGTTGAGCACGCGATGCGGCGTGGAGCGGTAGACGCCGCCGGTCAGACGATCGAGCATGTCGCCGATATTGCAGACGAGCGCGTTCGGGACGGGCGGCGCGTCCATCCAGCCATCAGGCGTCTTCACCTGCAGGCCGCCAATGTCGTCCTGCGCGAGCAGCGTGAGCAGGCCATAGTCTGTGTGTTCGCCCACGCCCCACCCTTCCCCTGCCTGCGAGGCGGGATAGTGGAAGATGCGGAACAGCATGGTCGGGTTGGCTGTGTAGGCCTGACGAAAATACTGGGCTTCGAGACCGAGGCTGAGGGCGATGCCTTCCATGATCGCGTGGGCTGAACGCTCGGCCTGATCCATGAAGGCGGTGACGGACGTCTTCAGCTCGGGTATGGCGGCGGGAAAGAGATTGGCGCCATGAAGCGGCAGGCCGGCCCTCACACGCGGATCGGACGGGCCCAGTTCCTCGCCGAAATAGATGCCTTCCTTGATGTCCGGTTTGCCGGAGGTGAGTTCGACGCCGACCGGGAAGAACCCACGCCAGGCGCGGCCGCCATGGGCCATGGCGATCTTCATCTTCTCCTCGCGCGGCAGGGCGAAGAAGCGATGGCTGGCGTCGCTCAGCGTTGACAGCGTCACGGGCGTGATGGCGTGACCGCTGGCGTAGAAAAAACCGAGGCTGCGGCAGGCCGCGCCGATCTCCTCCGCCGTGTGGCGGCGCGCAGCGATGTCCGCACCGAACAGCGGCGATACATCGATAACGGGGAGGCGGTCGATGGAGGCCATGGCGGCCAGTCTCGCCGGCGCCAGAGCCATGTAAACCCCAGAAAACCAGCCATTTTCGTGTTAATCCGGGTGCGGCCGCTCTGCCCTTGCGTCCGCCCCGCCCCGACTATACAACCCGCCCCTCATTGCAGGCCGCGCCCGTAGCTCAGCTGGATAGAGCACCAGACTACGAATCTGGGGGTCAGAGGTTCGAATCCTTTCGGGCGCGCCAGTTTTCTATTGAAAATTCGGGTTATCGGCGGTGTCGCGGCATGTCCTAGGTGGGACTGTC
>JBGAKC010000056.1:0-24646 GCA_044224605.1 Hyphomonadaceae bacterium | reverse complement strand
TCTTCGGCGGATCAATGATCTCGTAGGGCTGCAGCTGCACGCTGCGGATGTCGGCAAAGCCGTCCGGTCGTTGCGCATCCATCTGCCAGATGGCTGTCAGTCCCTTGCCTGCAAGCTCGACCACGCGCGGCGCGTCGATCGGCCCCGTGCTCCGCCGTGAGTCATGCACGATCCAGAGGTAGAGCTTCGGCGCCGCCGTGCGATTGCAGTAGATCTCGGCCTTGTCTTCCTTCCACTGGTTGCCCTGCCTGTAACGGAGAAAGAACTGGCCTTGCGCGTCGGTCTGGAACTCCCAGGACTCTGTCTTGTACTCGTAGACGATCTTGTATTCCTTGAGCTTGTCCTCGGAGAGCGCGTTCACCGCCTCCGGTCCCGCTCGCGACATCTCGGTGAGGAAGATCGGGTCTACGCCCATCGAGCGGACGTATTCCACCACCGCGCCGTTCGCGATCTGCACCATCGTCAGCGCTTCATCGAGCTCCGGGCAATAGGTGACGTTCGGCATCGCCACCCAGGGGAATTGCTGCAGCGCCTTGCGCTTGTCGACGCAGTTCATGCTCACCTGGTGGACGGCGAAGATCGACCCCGGCCGCACTTCGCGCTTCACCCCGCCCAGAAAGGCGAGGGAGCAGGCCGACACGCAATAGCCCGGATAGACCCGGCTGAACGCATCGAGGTCGATCGTGTTCGCTTCATCGGCGTTGCGCGTGTTCTTGGCTACCGCCGTGTTCAGCTTGGCCTGCCGGATCATCTTTCCGACTTCCATGCCGGAGGCGAGGTCGCCGCCCAGCGAGTTCATGTAGATCATGGTCTCGGGCGTTACCTGATCCCCGGAGCGTTTCAGGAAGGCCTTGAATGCTGCCGGCGTTTCCGGCGTGAATTCGCCGCTCGCAAAAATGGCCTGCACGTCGCCATAGACCGTGCCCCATTCGAACGTCATGGGCTCGTCCGCGCATGCAGGGCTCGCGCCCAGCATCACGCCGGCAAGGGCCGCGAACAGCCCCGTGATCATGCCCTTGCGCCGCCCGGCCATCGGCCGCCGTCTCCCGAATCCAACGCGCCATTCCTACCTGAGCGGCAGGAACGGGCAATGGATCAGCCGCATTACATGGAGATCAGGCGGCCCCGAAAAACAGAGCCAGAAGCTCGTCTGCCGCCGTCGAAGCCGGAATTTTTCCGTCCGCAACTCCCTGGCGCACCGTCCGCAGCCGTGCGGCGACCTCCGGCCTGCGGGCAAAACCGTCTGCTAACCCATCCTGGATCAACGCATCCAGCCAACGCACCTGCTGGCCGGCCCGACGTTTCGCCCGCGAACCGGATGCCTCGGTCTTCTTTCTGTGGCGCTCGATTGCCGCCCATAGCTCCGGCAGCCCATAGCCCGAAAAGCCCGAGACCGTGTGAACAGGCGGCGCCCAATCGGGATCTGCCTGTTCCATGATATGCAGCGCCACCTCATAGGCCCGTGCCGCCCGCTTGGCCGCCTTGGCATCGATGTCCGCCTTGTTGACGGCGATCAGGTCAGCCACCTCCAGCACGCCCTTCTTGATGCCCTGCAGCTCATCGCCCGCATTGGGCAGCATCAGAACGAGGAAGAAGTCCACCATGTCGGCGACCACGGTCTCCGACTGTCCGACGCCGACTGTCTCGACGAGGATCACATCGTAGCCCGCAGCTTCGCACAACAGCATTGTCTCTCGCGTCTTGCGCGACACGCCGCCCAGCGTCTCGCCGGCGGGCGAGGGGCGGATGAAGGCATTCTCGTCCGCCGCCAGCTTCGCCATCCGCGTCTTGTCGCCGAGAATCGATCCGCCCGACCGCCGCGATGTCGGGTCCACGGCCAGCACCGCCACCTTTTTGCCGAGGTCAGTCAGCAGCGTTCCGAAGCTCTCGATAAAGGTCGACTTGCCCACGCCCGGCACGCCCGTGATGCCGATGCGCTGTGCGCCGCCAGTCTTCGACATAATCGACGACAGCAGCTCCCGCGCCTTCGCCTGGTGATCGGGCCGGCGCGACTCGACCAGGGTGATTGCCCGGCCGAGCCCAGCGCGTGTCGAAAGGTCGGGTTCGGCGCTCACGTCTTCGCTCCGGAGGGCAGATGTACCCTAGCCAGGATCGCCCGATGATCCGAGCCCAGCAATGGTCCGACGCGATACAGGCTCACAGTCATACCCGTCGAGATCGTGATGTGATCGATCGGCAGACCCAGCAGCGGCACATCGCTGAACCAGGTCGGTTTCCACAGGTATCCGCCCACGCGTCGCCCGGGTATCGCGCCATAACCCACGCACCATGGCGTCGTGTTGAAGTCGCCGAGCAGCACGAACGGCGCCTTCAGCATCGGTCCGAGCATGCCGATATGCTGGTCCCGCTCCTTCAGCAACGCGCTGTTGTACGGCGGCACAGGATGCACGCCCATCACGCTCAGGGCCGCCTCGCCAATCTTCACCCGCATGGACAGGAACGGCCGGTTCATCGGTCCCGGCCCCTCGCGCACTACCTCGCTCTCGAACGGCTGGCGCGAGAACGCGATCATGCGCACGGCATAGTCCTTGTCCGGCGCGGGACCGGTATCGAGTCGGTGCGGATAGTCCCCCGCCAACATCTCCGCCGGATCAACGTCCGGGAACTCGCCGAGGATGATCACATCCGCATTCTGCGCTTTCGCCCACGCGATCGTCCGTTCCATCGGCCTCCGCTTCTGCCAGACATTGGCCCACACGACAGTCATCCCCGGCTGTCCCGCCAGCCCCGCATCCGGCTTGATCCAACGCTGCGCGGGCAGAGCCCCGTAGTTCACCAGCGCCAATCCGAGCGAGATCGACGCCCACTCCCACGCCTCGCCGATCGCGAAGGTCAGCCCTGCGCCGATCAGGCCCGCCGCAATCAACTGCAGACGCAGATGCGTCAACAGCTCGCCCGGCCACTGTGATCGCCGCCACAGGCTCAGCAGCGTCACAACGCCATAGAGAATGATCAGGACCGGAAGGATCGGCACGGCGCTACACTGTCATCGATGAAGCGTCCCGCCCCTGTAGCTGGCTCAGCGCGGCCGCGCCAGAACCTGCGCTGCGTCATAGGCCTGCGGATCGGCCGGCTTGTCGCCCCGGCCGAGCAGGATTTCCATGGTGGTCTGGTATTGCCGCGTGTCGCTGCCGAAAGTGAAACCCAGTCCCACGCCCATGCTAGAGCCATATGAACCCGTCGACCCGCCAATGCCCACGCTTGGCCCGCCTGGCATGTTCTGTCCGCCCACGAGATCGGTGCTGCGTGTTACGACGCGGAACCACTGATAGCCGGCCTGTTGCGTGATCTCCGCCGCTCGACGCATCGCGAGGTCTTCAACCTGCGGCGGCTTGAGGTCAGCGTTCGCCCGGAATGACACGCGGTAGCGCTCTGTCTCCAGCTGCTGCTCGCGATAACCCATCCCCGTGTTGCCGGACGCCGGACCATAAACCGTCGGCGGCGTGGCGCAGGCGGCGAGCGCGAAAAGCGCAAAGGCTCCAACAAGGCGTTTCATGGCGAGTCTCCTAGCCCTGTAACCTAGACCTGTTCGCGCCCTGCGCCAGCAAGATCAACCCGCAGCAGCGTTCTTCGAATTGTGCCCGAGTCGGCCTTTCAGCTTGTCGAGGAGTTCGATGGCCGCTTCCGCAATCACGGTCCCCGGCGGGAAGATCGCCGCCGCGCCCGCTGCATAAAGCGCATCATAGTCCTGCGGCGGCACGACGCCGCCCACGACCACGGTAATGTCGCCACGCCCTTCCTTGACCAGCGCCGAGCGCAGTTCTGGCACGAGCGTCAGGTGGCCCGCCGCCAGCGACGAGGCCGCCACCACATGCACATCGTTCTCCACCGCCTGCCGCGCCGCTTCGCCTGGCGTCTGGAACAGCGGCCCGATGTCCACGTCCCAGCCGAGGTCGGCGAACCCCGACGCAACAACCTTCTGGCCGCGGTCGTGCCCGTCCTGACCCATCTTGGCGATCAGGATGCGCGGGCGGCGGCCTTCGGATTTCTCGAAGTCGTCGGCCAGCGCGCGCGCAGTCGTCACCTTGTCCGATTTCGCACTCATGCCCTGAGCATAAACTCCCTGGATCGACCTGATCACCGCCTGATGGCGTCCGACCACTTTTTCGACGGCGTAGCTGATCTCGCCCACCGTTGCTTTGGCGCGTGCAGCCGCTATGCCCAGCTCCAGCAGGTTGCCACGTCCCATCTCGGTCGCCTTGGTGATCGCATCCAGCGCCTGCGCCACGGCCGTCTCGTCCCGTTCGCCACGAAGCCGCGCCAGCTTGTCGAGCTGCAGCTGCCGCACCTTGGCATTGTCCACCTTCAGCACCGGCACGTCCTCGGCCTCGTTCAGCCGGAACTTATTCACGCCCACGATCGTCTGCACGCCGCTATCGATCCGCGCTTGCGTCTTCGCCGCGGCTTCCTCGATGCGCAGCTTCGGCAGGCCCTCCTCGATGGCCTTGGCCATGCCGCCCATCGCCTCGACTTCCTCGATGTGTCCCCAGGCGCGCCTGGCGAGATCATAGGTCAGCCGCTCAACATAGTAAGAGCCGCCCCACGGATCGATCGTGCGGCAGACGCCGCCTTCCTGCTGCAGGAAGATCTGCGTGTTGCGGGAAATTCGCGCCGAGAAGTCGGTCGGCAGCGCCAGCGCCTCGTCGAACGAGTTGGTGTGCAGCGACTGCGTCTGCCCGCCTGCCGCCGCCATGGCTTCCAGGCAGGTGCGGATCGCGTTGTTGTAGACGTCCTGCGCCGTCAGCGACCAACCGGAAGTCTGCGAGTGCGTGCGCAGCGACAGCGACTTGTCCGACTTCGGATTGAACTGCTTCACCAGCTTGGCCCAGAGCAGGCGTGCGGCCCGCATCTTCGCCACTTCCATGAAATAGTTCATGCCGATCGCCCAGAAGAACGACAGGCGCGGCGCGAACTTGTCGACGTCCAGCCCGGCGGCGATGCCGGAGCGGATATACTCGACGCCGTCAGCCAGCGTGTAGGCGAGCTCGAGGTCCGCCGTCGCGCCCGCTTCCTGCATGTGATAGCCGGAGATCGAGATCGAGTTGAACTTCGGCATGTTCGCGGATGAGTAGGCGAAGATATCCGAGATGATCCGCATCGAGGGGCGGGGCGGATAGATATACGTGTTCCGCACCATGAATTCTTTGAGGATGTCGTTCTGGATCGTGCCTGAGAGCTTAGCGGGCGACACACCCTGTTCCTCGGCGGCCACGACATAGAGCGACATGATCGGCAGCACGGCGCCGTTCATCGTCATAGACACCGACATCTGGTCCAGCGGAATTCCCGCGAATAGCGTGCGCATGTCGTAGATGGAATCGATCGCCACGCCGGCCATGCCGACATCGCCCGTCACGCGCGGATGGTCGCTGTCATATCCCCGGTGCGTCGCCAGATCGAACGCTACCGAGAGGCCCTTCTGGCCTGCCGCCAGGTTACGGCGATAGAAGGCGTTGGAATCCTCGGCTGTGGAGAACCCGGCATACTGGCGGATCGTCCACGGCTGGTTGGTGTACATGGTCGGGTAGGGGCCCCGGCCAAAAGGCGCGATGCCGGGAAAGTCATCCAGGAAGTCGAGGCCCTTGGTATCGGCGCCGGTATAGACCTGCTTCACGGGAAGGCCTTCCGGGGTCTCCCAATCTGCATTCGCGCTTGCGCCGGCAAGCTTCTTCCACGCATCCATATCCGCCTTGGACGTAGCATCCCCAAGCGAAAGCTTGGTGAAATCGGGGAAGGCAGGGGCCATTCGCTGGCTCTCCGGTAAACGCGGATTCGACTTGGGTTTTCCTAGCACGTCGAACCCCAAGTCATGAAGCCTTCGCAAGTGCGAAGGGAAACCATTCATGTCGCGGTCATGACGCGGGGCTTACAGGCCTTTCATCTGCTGGAAACTGCGACGGAGCGGTATCCAACTGCCGTTCAATCTTGCGATCGCCCCGCAACAGGAGCGATGAGGGACACAACATCCATCCCGTCCCCGCGGGATCATCGGAGAAAATACTCATGACCTTCACCAAAATCGCGGCTGCTTCGGCTTTCGTCTTCGCACTCGCCGCGCCGGCTTTCGCCCAGCCGCCGCAGATGACGCCGGAACAGCGCGAAGCCCGCTTCGTCGCTGCCGACACCAACAAGGACGGAAAGCTCAGCAAGGAAGAGTTCACCGCCTCGCTGCCGGCTCAGTTCGCCGACCGCGCCGACCAGATCTTCCCGATGCGCGACGCGGACAAGGATGGTTCGATCTCAAAGGCGGAATACCTCGCCCCGATGCAGCGTCCGCAGTAACCTCGCTCTGAAAGCGCCTGACATGAAGAAATCGCTCGTTTCCCTGTCGCTCGTTGCGCTACTTGCAGCTCCGGCCTTCGCTCAGACTCCGCAAACGCCGGAGGAACGCGAGGTCCGCTTCAACGCAGCCGACGCGAACAAGGACGGTAAGCTCGACAAGGCCGAGTTCATCTCGTCCCTGCCGGCTCAGGCGCAGGCGATGGCCGACCAGATCTGGTCGTCCCGCGTCGACGCCGATGGCGACGGCTTCGTCACCAGGGAGCAGTTCATGGCGCTTCGGATGGGCCCGCGCCCAGCCGGCCAGTAAGCGCCAGTCGCGCGCGGAACAGCGGCCGGCGACCAGCCTCGCCGGCCGTTTCTGTTTGCGCGGTGACGGGGTAGGGGATGGTCATGCGCCTGCTCGCCGCGACTATCTTGATCGTCACCCTGATCATCACATTGATCACTCCCGCGATTGCGCAGGACGTCTATCGCGCGCCGCGTACCTATGTGGGACAACCGGACCTTCAGGGCGCATGGACCAATGAAAGCGTCACGCGCCTCGAACGCCCCATCGCAATGGGCGACCGCCTGATCCTCACACCAGAAGAAACCGCCGAAGCCGACAAGGGCTCCAAATTCCGTCCCGCCATGCGCGTCGACGGCCAGCCGCGCACCAGCTTCATCACCAATCCCGCCAACGGTCGCGTTCCGCCAATGAAGCCAGGCGTCGCTCCCGATCCGCGCCGCTACAAGCTCAAGCCCGGCGAGAAAGCAACCGACGGCCCCGAGCTCCAGGCCGTCGACGATCGCTGCATCCTTCCCATTGGCTTCAACGCCGGCCCCGTGATGCTGCCGCTCCCTAACAACTCGAACTACCAGATCATCCAGACGGCAGATTACGCCGTCATCCTGGTCGAGATGATCCACGACGCCCGTATCGTGCGGCTGAACAGCCAACATCGCGCCGACGGCCTGCGCCCCTATCTCGGCGACTCCATCGGCTGGTGGGAGGGCGACTCGCTCGTGGTCGAAACCACGAACTTCCCGCCCGAACAGATGTTCCACGGCTCATGGATCAACCTGAAAGTCACCGAACGCTTCACGCGCGTCGGCGAAAGTGGGCTACTCTACCGCTTCACGGTCGATGATTCGACCAAGTGGGATCAGCCTTGGGGCGGCGAATACGAATTCCGTCTCGCCGCCGGCCCCATCGAGGAATACGCCTGTCGCGAAGGCGAGGTCTCAATGCCGGCCATGCTGCTCGGCGCCCGCCGTCGCGAGGCTGCCGGCAGGGAATGATCACCTGAACGCAAACACCGCGTTCGACGCCAGCTCGCTCTGCGCGCTGCTCGCGAAATCCCCACCCGGATACTCCGCCAGCAATTCCAGCCGCGCTCGCGGCAGGAATGCGCGCCACGGATCGCCCACCAGTACATCCATCTCGGCGGCCACGCAGCGACCCAGAAATGCTGTCACTCTCTTTGCCAGCGCCTCGTCGTAGAACAAGTCCCCCACCAGCACGATATCCACGTCCGGCGGCGCGCCCTCCGTGAGATCGCGTAGGACCACCTTCACTGCGACGCCATTCGCTTCCGCGTTCAACGCTACTGCTGCTGCCGCATAGGGATCGACATCCGCCGCCAATGCAGACTTCGCGCCCGCTTTCATCGCCGCAATCCCGACAACACCAGATCCCGCTCCGAGATCAAGCACGCGCTTACCCGCCACAGCCTTCGACCGGTCGAGCACGTGTCTCGCCAGCGCTAACCCGCCCCCCCAATGATAGGCCCAGTAGGGATTGCCGAACGCCGCGTCCGCCTCGGCCAACCGTGAGAGCCCGCTCTTCGGCCCCGCCTTGTAAACCTGCACCTCCGGCACGGATGGAACCGTCACCAGGGAAAGGTTCGACCGGATGAATTGCGGGATATCGATGACCAGGTACTCCAGACCGTCCGATAGCGTCTTTGCCGTGGCCGTCCGCTTTCCGCAATGTTAGCGGTAGGGAAAGCAGGGAGTGAGTGATGACCGACGTCAACAGCATGAAGGGGAAACGCGCCATCGTGACGGGCGGGGGCACCGGCCTCGGCGCCGCAACGGCCATTGGCCTGGCGAAGCGTGGCGTCCATGTCTGCATCAACTATAATTCCAGCGCCGACGCCGCCAACGATGTCGTCGCCGAGTGCCAGAAGCTTGGCGTCGAAGCCTTCGCCGTGAAGGCTAACGTGGCCGAAGACGCCGACTGCCTTGCCTTGGCCGAAGCTGCTGCGAAGAAACTCGGCGGCATCGACGTCCTCGTGAACAATGCGGGCATCACCAAGTTCGCCAACCACGCCGATCTGGACGCCCTCGACGCCGAAGACTTCATGCGTCTCTACAAGGTCAACGTCGTGGGCACCTACCAGATGACACGCGCCGCTCGTCCCCATCTCGACAAGTCCGGCCACACCTCCAAAGGAGGGGCGAGCGTTGTGATCGTCTCGTCAATCGCCGGCGTCACCGGCATCGGCTCGTCGATCGCCTACGCATCGACCAAGGGCGCCCTCAACACGATGACGCTGTCGCTCGCCCGCGCCCTCGCGCCGTCGATCCGCGTCAACGCCGTGTGCCCCGGCTACATCGCCTCCGGCTGGTTCACGAAATACCAGGGCGACGCCGTCGAAGCGCAGACAGCCGAAAATGTCGCGAAAAGCGTGCCCCTCAAGGTCGCCTCCCAGCCGGAAGACATTGCCGAAACGATTCTCTTCTTCGCTGGCCCTGAAAGCCGGCATGTCACCGGTGAGTTCATCATCGTCGACGCGGGCATGCACCTTGGCTACGCTCCTCTGAGAGCCAGGTAGTCGAAAGCGTCACGGAGAGCGGATATGGGGTTGTCGCGCCGGAATTTCCTTTTGGCTTCCGGCGCTGCGATCGCCGCCGCATCCTGCGGCTCTGTCCCACAGCCAACGCCCGCCACGCCCGCGCCTGCGCCCGCCGGCAGCGGCTTCCCGCTGATCGCCGACACCGCCACGCGCCTCGATGCAACGAAAGCGAAGGCGCTCCGCAACCACGGCGTGAAAACGGTCTTCCGCTATTACTGCCATCTCCCGCCCAGCCTCCCGGGCAAGGACCTGCAGCCAGAGGAAGCGAAGATCATCCTCGGCGAAGGCCTCTCCCTCGGCAGCGTGTTCCAGCACTACAACAACTGCTTCCGCACCTTCGAGAACAAGTGGGGCAAGGAGGATGCTGAACAGGCTCTCCGCATGGCTGAAGTATCGGGTCAACCGCAGGGCTCCGCCATCTATTTCGGCGTCGACTCCGATTGGCCGTATTCCGTGCTGCGCGATCCCATCATCCGGTATTTCGAGGACGTGAAGCGCGCCTTCGAGGGATCCGGCATCGCCGTCGGCATCTACTCCAACGGCTGCATCTGTAATGCCATCCGCGAGAAGGGCTTCGCGCAGTATTTCTGGCTCTCGGGTTCCACCGGCCATTCCGGCACACAGGCCTTCTATAACACCGGCCGCTGGACGCTCTTCCAGAACGCGCTCGACGTCACGCCCGAGCCCATCGGCTTCGGCGTCGACGCCAACATCGCCAACCCGACCTCGCAGGGCTATTTCGGCCAGTGGACTGACAAGGGCGCTGCATCCGCTGCTCATGGCGCCGCTGCGACGCAGACCGCCTTCGCCGCCCGCTCGTTCCTCCGCGCCAACACAGAACTCAAGGAGGTCGCCGATACTGCATCGACGACACTCCTCACGATCCGCAAGGATCTCAACGTCCGCCGCCTCGCCGCCGTCAACGACTGGGTCCAGGTCCAGACTCAGGAAGGCGGCGCCCGCGGCTCCGCCATGCCGCTCGTCGGCTGGCTTCCCGCCAGCGCCCTCGCGCCGATGGACCGCTTTCCCGACAACTCCAGCAATTACGGCCTCTGCGGCGCGCCCACTGTCGTCAGCGACACCGTGAAATACCAGAATTGCGAACGCGCCACGTCGCGCCTACGCTAGCGGGCGACTCTTGGGGGACGCCAAGGGAGACGACAATGCTCGACAGGAGAAGCCTCATCGCCGGCGCTGCAGTTCTGACCGCTGGTGTCGCCATGGCAGGCGCCGCTCCAGCGCAGACGCCAGCTGCCGCCCCCACGAGCTGGACACCAAAGCCGCTTCCCTTCGATCCGAAGGCGATCCCGGGCCTTTCGGAGAAGCTGCTCGTCAGCCACCACGACAACAACTACGCCGGGGCCGTGAAGCGCCTCGGCGACATCGAAGCCCAGCTTCGCCAGACGGACTTCGCCACAGCGCCCGGCTTCCTCATAAATGGCCTCAAGCGCGAAGAGCTGATGGCCCTCAACTCGATGATCCTGCACGAGGTTTATTTTGCCTGCCTCGGCAAGGGCGGCTCTAAACCCGGCGCAGGTCTTGGCAGCCAGATCGAAGCCGACTTCGGAAGCCACGACCGCTGGCGCGCCGAATTCGCCGGCATGGGCAAGGCGCTCGGTGGCGGCTCCGGCTGGGTGCTGCTCACCTGGTCGCCGCGCGCCGGCCGCCTGATCAATCAATGGGCATCCGATCACACGCTCACCGCCGCGGACGGCGAAGTCCTTGTCGCGCTCGACATGTACGAGCACGCCTATCACATGGATTACGGCGCCAAGGCCGGCGATTACGTCAACGCCTACATGGGCGCCCTCGACTGGACCGCCGCCGACAAGACCTTCGCTGCCCGGCGGAAGTCCTAGCGCGTATCGACACAAGGCGTATGCTGAGGGTCGGGGAGCGACCCATGCCCATGTATCACAACGGCAACCGCGAGCTTCAGGCGCTGTTCGGTTCGACAGCGCTCGCTGATCGCCTCGTCGAACGCCTCCGCCGTTCCGAATTCACGGACGACGACAAAGCCTTCATCGAATCGCTCGAATATTTCTTTGTTGCGACAGCCACACCCATCGGCCAGCCCGACTGCTCGTTCAAGGGCGGCCCGCCGGGCTTCGTCCGCCTGCTCCAGCCTGACCTGCTCGTCTGGCCGGACTATGACGGCAACGGGATGTTCAAGAGCCTCGGCAATATTGCCATCAACCCGTCCGTCGGCCTTCTTTTCATCCGCATGGGCGAGGCGCCGAAACGCCTCCGTGCCAACGGAAGCGCCGTGATCTCGCTTGACGATCCACTGCTGCCGGACTTTCCCGGCGCGCAGGCAATCATTCGTTTCACGCCCGTGGACATCTTCCCGAACTGCCCGCGCTACATCCCCGATCCTGTCGCCGCAAAACCCTCGCCTTACATCCCGAACGCGGATACGCCCCCCGTCGAGCCCAAGTGGAAATCGATGGACATGTTCAAGGATGTCGTCCCGCCGAGGAAGGCCTGATGAACGGCCACATCGCTAACGCCGTCGCGATCGTGTGCGCGGGCAATCGCTTCTTTCACGGCGGCGACATCGGCAATTTCTGGCCGGACGCTCCGGTCTTCAACTTCCTGAAGCTGGTCGAATTCCGCAAGGCGCCCGCCTCCGGCAAAGACACGGACGACTATCCACTCATCGCGTCCGATCCGGTGGAATGGTTCGAGACCCTGAAGCCGCGTTGCCACGGCCTGCGCCTCCATCAGACCAAACCGACGCGTGGCCCCAACCAGCAGCTCGACGTTCCCGACCGCATGCTTGCCGGCTTCGTCGGCGGCGGCCAGCGTTGGTTGATCGAGGCCACTGGCGAAACCGACTCCGAAATCTGGGAGCCTTTCCACCGTCTCGGCGACCGCAACGACCCCCAGCGCCGCGTCTGGAAATGCACGCACATCCTGCAGGGCCGCACCCCGCGCGCCGAACTCGACGCCGATGTCATCAAGCTCGACGACGCCGTCGCCCGCTTCCGCAAGGCGCTCGTTCCAATCGAGACCTACGCGCGTGACGAGAAGTTCGACAACTTCGCCGACATCTTCAACGAAGCCATCGCCGCCATTGACAGTGGCAAGTCTCTCTTCGAGGGCGATGATCCCATGGCGCCCTACACGGGCTTCAGCGACCGTCAGACCGCGATCTTCGAAGCCTGCAGCCGCGCCTGGGTCTTCGGCGGCATGGGCTCGTGGAACGACCTCGGTGGCGGCGAACGCTATGACCGCGTCAGCCAGGCCCTCTACGACGCCCTCAACGACTGTATCGCCGCCGTTGCGAACTCGACGTTCCGGGGCTAGTTCCCCAGCCCAAGCTCCGCATGCGCCAGCTCGAGGCTTGCGAGCGCATCCACGCCGATATGGATGAACTCATCCACGCCTGCCGTACGCAGTTCCGTCTCGAACACGCCCGGTTTGCCCGCGAGATAGAGCCGCGTAACGCCCGCCTTCTTCAGCGCCTCCGCGGTCTTGAAGCCTTCCTCGCCATAGCGCTTGTCCGCCCCACAGATGCAGGCGAGCGAAGCGCCCGACTGTCTGAACGCAGCCGCGAGCGCAGCTGCATCGCCCGTCGCCGGCACGGCCCCGATGCCGCCCGCCGCGAAGAAGTTTTGCGCATATTGCAGCCGCGCGGTATGTTCTGACAGTGCCCCGAGCGCAGCGAGAAATACCTTCGGTGCGCGTCCCGCCGCCGTCCGCCGGTCGGCCAGATCGCGCAGCCGCTCGAACGGCTCCGCCAGGCGGATCGGCCAGAACGGCTCGGCCTCGGCGCCGTCGTCATCCGCCGTCCGCGAAAGGTCGGCCAGTGTCGCTCGGTCCGCAGCCGCATTCTTCAGCGAGAACCATGAGCGCGCCGCCGGCGCACGGCCCGAAGCCTCTGCCGCTCGCCGCACGATCGCCGGCAGGTTCACGACTTCGACGCTCGGCACTTCTTCATCGAGCAGCGGGAAGTCCGTAACGCCCGTGATTGCTTCTTTGCGCTTCGCCGCGGCTTTCATCCGCGCCGCGCGCGCTTCCGACACGCCGTTCTGGAAGCCGCCGGAGACTAGCGCCTTCATGAGCCCGCCTTCGCGCTCGACCTGCTGGAACAGCGCCCACGCCGCCACTGCCAGATCATCGCCCAGCTTCTCGATCGCCCACGATCCGCCCGGCGCGTCCATCACCTTGCCGAGGTTTGATTCTTCCTGCGCGATCACCTGGGTATTCCGCGCAAGCCTGCGCGCCAGCTTGCCCGGCAGACCCATCGCATCGGTGAACGTCCGCGCCGTCACGATATCCGCGCCGCCCACGCCCGCCGCAAAGCACGCCGCCGTGTTGCGCAGGATGTTCACCCACGGATCGCGCTTGGTCAGCATCCGCCGCGAGGTCACGGCCTGTAGCTTCATCCCAGCCGCCGGCCCGCTCGCCCCAAACGCCTCGGCCACGCGGCCCCACATCCGCCGCGCTGCGCGCAGCTTCGACATCTCGACCTGGTAGTCCGCGCCCACGCTCACCGTGAACAGGATCGCCTTGCACGCTTGATCCGCGCTCAACCCGGCCGTCATCAGCGCCCGCATATACTCCGCGCCGGCTGCGACCAGATACGCCAACTCCTGGACTTCGGTCCCGCCCGCCTCATGCACCGCCCGCGAGTCCGCCCGTAGCGCGCTAGCCTTCGGAAACTCACCGGCCACATCGCGCGAAAACGAACCCGCCTGCGCCAGCTCTTCTTCGGCGGAGCCGGGCAGGGCGCCCGTGCGGGCTAGCGCCCCGATCGGATCGACGTTGAACGCCACAAGTGCATTCGCCGCCGCGCGCCCACCCACGGCCGCAGCCAGCAACGCCGCCAGCTCCACGCCCTGCGTCGTCGAAGCCCCCGTCGCCTCCAGCGCCACCGGCGCGAGATCCAGCTTCACGTCGTTCAACAGCTTCTGGATGTCCACCGCCGAACGCGCCACCACGCCATGCTCACCCGCCGCATCCACGCGCAGCTCAATCGACGAAACGCCGCCCTCCAGCGCCTCGATCACCTGATCGGCGGCAATCGTCGGATCGGGGTGAGACACGATCTGGCGAATGTCCCACGGCAGGTACGGGTCATTGATCGCCCGCCCGCCCCGTATGAAGGGGGCGATTCCCGGCATGCCGGATGCGTCAGGCGCCCAATCCGGCGCGCGATACAGCGGCTTTACCGGCACGCCATGCTCGGTTTTCGTCATCAGCTTGGAAAGCGGCGCCCCCTCGAGCGCCTTCTCCGCCAGCGCCCGCCATTGCGTTTCGTCCGCCGCTGGAAATTCAGCCGAAAGGGACAGTTCGTCCGCCATGAATCCCTCAAACACACCTGCAGGCCATGAGGCATTCACGCGGCGCTGCGTCAAGGGCAGCCGGTCTTGCAGTCACAGACATGATTTCATGTCAGGAATAACTGGAAATGCAGGTTTCCTGCGGTTAACATCGCTCAACGGTGGGGGCCGTCATGACTGGGGAAACAGAGCCTGTTGTCCGTCTGAAGGTGTTCGTCTCGTATTCACGGGAGGACGTCGAATTTGCCGATCAGCTGGTGATTGCGCTCGAGGACCGGGGCTTTGAACCCATCCTCGACCGCCACGCGATCGACGCCGCCGAGAACTGGCGCGAGACCCTCGGCAAGTTGGTCCTGTCCTCGGACGCCGTAGTTTACATCCTCACGGAAAAATCCGCTGCCTCACCGATTTGCACGTGGGAGGTCGAGGAAGCTGCGCGTCTCGCCAAGCGCATCATCCCGGTCACACCGCGCAACACGGCGATGAACCCGCCCAAGGCGATCGCCGACCTCAACTGGATCTATTTCTATCCGACCTCCGCCATTCCCGGCTCAGGCATTTTCGATGGCATGCGTCGGCTCGATCAGGCGCTGCGTATCGATCACACATGGCTCCGCGAGCAGACCCGCCTGTCCGAGCGCGCCGCCGAGTGGACCAAGGAGCCAACGGAAGATCGCCTCCTGCGCGGTCGCTCACTCCGCGAAGCTGAAGAATGGCTCAGCCGCAAACCCGCGAACGCGGCCGTCGCCGCCAAGGTCAGCGAATACATCGCCGCCTCCGCCGACGCCGAACGCGATCGCGAACGTCTTGCGCAAACCGAGTTGAAGGAACGCGAGGAAGCCCTCCACAAGGCCGAGATCGCGGTGAAGCAGGTTGCCACCGCTCAATCCGAGCGCGCCGCCACGTCCGCCCGGCTACGCGTGCTCGCATTCTTCTCGATCGTCTTCGGCGCCGCCCTCAGCGCCGGCGCCGTCTACGGCCTCTGGCTCGCCGCCGATAACGCCGCGAAGGCCGAACAGCGAGGCCAGCTTGCCGCGCTGAACCAGAAAGCGGCCGACAAGGCGTCCGCCGAAGCAGCGCAGAGAAAGGGCGAAGCTCAGACAGCGGCAACGCAGGCAGATCGAGAACGAGCCAGCGCTCAGGAACTGCTCGCCTCCAACATCGCGGACCTGGCCGACCGTCTCGTCGTCGAGGGTTATGGTCCGCAGGCCCTGCTAGCCTCGCTTTCGGGCGATCCTGCCGCGCAGGGCGAAGACATTCAGCGCAAATACAACCCCGACGGCTATCCCAAACTGCTGAACACGCTCGCCCTGGCCTACGCACAGAACCGACTTGAACGCTCCTTCAAGGCGGCTGTCCCGCGCGATTTCTACAATGACGGCCTGCGTGATCTCGCGATATCGCCGGACGGCAATCAGATCGTCTCGACGGACAATCGGGACGTGAAGCTCTGGACGATCACCGGCCGGCTTGTCGCGACGATGAAGGGGCATGTCGACAAGGTCAGAACCGTGACCTTTTCGCCGGATGGCAAACTGATCCTGACAGGCTCTCTCGATGGAACGGCCAGGCTCTGGAATCTCTCCGGGCAAGAACAGAAGTTGATCAGGCCGGGAGACGGCGAGGTGTCAGCCGTCGATTTTTCGGATGACGGCGATCTCATCGCCACGGCATCGAAGCGAGGCCCGGTCAGGATCTGGAAAACGTCCGACTGGACGCTTGACCGCAAGATTCCCGCAGACGACGCCCCTAAGGACATCCTCGATGCCGCGGCGAAGGCCGGCGGCGCCTATTCGCTGGCTTTCCTCCCGGGATCTCATGACCTGCTTGTTGGATACGGGAATTCAATCGCCATTCGGTGGTCGGGAAGCGGAACGATGGTGGAATCCCACCCGGCGATGAAGCGCAATGACAACGATCAGAGCAACGTAAACTCCATCGCCTTTGCGAACTCCACGTCCGACCTCGCTATGGCGGGAAGCAGTGGCGGCGTGGACATTCCAAGTTCAGGCTCCAAGACCGTGAAGGCTGCCGACGGCACAATTTCGACGGTGGCTGGGAGGGCCATCCACACCTTTGGCGGCGGCGGAGCAGCTTGGGATGTCGCGAACTCCAACGACGGCGAAGGTATCCTTGTCGGCTTTGAGGACGGAAGCGCCTGGCTGTGGAACAGATACGGCGAACTGGCGCGGGTCATCCACGGTCATCGCGATGCTGTCCTTTCCGTGGCCATCACGCCTGACGGCAAGCGCATCGTGACGGGGTCCGCGGACGGAACCATCCGGATCGAACAGCTATCCAGTCCGACCGTGAAGGATTTGGGCGAGCCGGACTGGTTCATGAGCTTCGCGCAGTTTCTCCCAGATGGAAAACGCATCGTGCTGATGGGCGACACGAATCGAGCGGAAATCTGGTCTACGAGCGGCACGAAGCTGCAGTCGCTCGGGGATGCCTATCCTGAGTTGCTGACGCTGTCCGGCGACCGCAAGAGCATCCTTATTGGGGATGGAGACGAAATCCAGCGCTGGACGTTCGCTGGCCAGAAGATGTCGGGCATCAAGCTTCCTGCCGGTACGTTCCTTGACGCAATGCAGAGTTCTCCTGTGGACGGTTCCATCGCTGTCGGCATGGGTAGCACGGTTGCGATCTTTTCGGCCGCAGGCAAGGAGCTGATGAGGACGCCCCCCCTCGACGGATCGCCCAAGGTCATGGCGGTCGCCTTCTCGCCTCAGGGCGATCGGGTCGCGGCGTCAGACGAGGATGGCAACGCCTGGGTCTGGACGACAAAAGGCAAACAGATCGTCAAGCTGTCGCCGCCGCAGAAGTATGGGGCAAACGACATCAAGTTCTCTCCCGAAGGCGACAGCGTTCTGATCGGCTATACCAACAACGTGGCGCGTCTTTGGGCGCTGAATGGCGACCTTCTCGCAGTCTTCCCGGGCCACAAGAAGCGCGTCACCAGCGTCGCCTTCTCGCCCAATGGCAAATGGGTGGCGACGGCGTCCGAAGACATGACGGCCCGCCTGTGGACGCGGGGGGGCCAGCAACTCGATATCTTCTGGGGCCACACCGATTTCGTCGACAAGGTCGGTTTCTCCCCCGACGGCACGAAAATCGTGACCTCGTCGACTTACGGTCCGGCCCGCATCTGGCCGATCAGCCCGATCCTGTTCCTGCCGCCGGTGGAGCAGGTGAAGCTGGCCTGCAAGCAGCTAACGGCCATCGGTTTCACCCGTTTCTCGGACGAAGACTGGCGCCGCTATCCCCTCCTGGAGCGTATCCCCCGCGAACCGTGTACTGCGGCGAAAACGGCTTCCCTCGCGTCTGGCGGCTCGGCGCCCTGATCCGGGCAGATTGCCCGTCCGCGCGCCGCCGTTATTCTGGCGGCAAATGCGGATTCCCCGCTAGTTGCACAGGTCCTCCCCATGGCCATTCCCGCTTCGCTTGCGAGCCAGCTGTCCATTCCGGTGATTGGCTCGCCGCTCTTCATCATCTCGAACCCGGATCTGGTGATCGCCCAGTGCAAGGCCGGCGTCATCGGTTCCTTCCCCTCTCTCAATGCGCGCCCGATCGAACAGCTGGATGAATGGCTCTCGCGCATAAACGAGGAGCTGGCCGTCGCCCGCCTCGCCAACCCGAAGGCGAAGATCGCGCCCTACGCCGTCAACCTCATCGTCCACAAGTCGAACAACCGGATCGAGGAAGACCTCGCACTCTGCGTCAAACACAAAGTTCCGATCGTCATCACCTCGCTCGGCGCGCGCACCGACGTGAACGACGCCATCCATTCCTACGGTGGCATAGTCCTGCACGACATCATCAACATCGTTTTCGCTCACAAGGCGCTGGAGAAGGGCGCCGACGGCCTCATCGCCGTCGCTGCAGGCGCGGGCGGTCACGCCGGCACGCTGTCACCCTTCGCGCTCATCTCGGAGATCCGCGAATTCTTCGACGGTCCCCTCGCGCTCTCCGGCGCCATCTCGAAGGGCAACCAGATCCTCGCCGCCCAGGCCATGGGCGCCGATTTCGCCTACATCGGCACTGCCTTCATCGCCACCGACGAAGCAAGGGCGCCGGATAACTACAAGGACATGATCGTCGCCTCGGCCGCGAAGGACATCGTCTATTCCTCGCTCTTCACCGGCGTTCACGGCAACTATCTCGCCCCCTCCATCGCCAAGGCTGGTATGGACCCCAACAACCTCCCCGAAGGCGACAAAGCCACGATGAGCTTCAAGGCCGGCGAAAGCTCCAAGGCCAAGGCCTGGAAAGATGTCTGGGGCTCGGGCCAGGGCATCGGCGCCATCAAGGCCCGCCTGCCAGCCGCGCAGTATGTCTCGCAGCTAAAGCGAGAATACGAGGAGGCTCGTGCGGAACTGGCCGCATCATCTGCGCGATTCTCGATCATCGCTTAGATAAGCTCGTTTGCGGGGCGGCTGATCCTGTCGCATAAGCGCGCCATGATCACCGATCCGCTCCGCGACCTTCCCACCCTCGCCGACATCGAGGATGCTGCAACGCGTCTTCGCGGCGTCACCGTCCACACGCCGCTGCTGCGCTCCGAGCCGCTGGACGCCGCCATCGGCGCGCCCGTCTGGATCAAGCCCGAAACGCTCCAGCGCACCGGCTCCTTCAAGATGCGCGGCGCATGGAACCGCATCAGCCGCATCCCGGAAGCCGACCGCAGGCGTGGCGTCGTCGCCTTCTCCTCGGGCAACCACGCGCAGGGCGTGGCCGAGAGCGCCAACATCCTCGGCCTGCACGCTACCATCGTCATGCCGGCCGACGCGCCAAAAGCGAAGATCGAGGCCGCGCGGGGCCGCGGCGCGACAGTGCGCCTCTATGATCGCGTGAAGGAAAGCCGCGAAGGCATCGCTGCCGAGATCGCAGAAAAGACCGGCGCCACCACCATCCGCCCCTTCGACGACGCCTGGATCATGGCCGGGCAAGGCACGGCCGGCCTAGAAGCCGCGCAGGACGCGGCGAAGCTAGGCGTCAAGTTCGGCTCGCTCATCTGCAACGCCTCCGGCGGCGGTCTTATCTCCGGCGTCGCCACGGCCTTCGAAGGCGTCTCGCCCGCAACTGAAGTCTGGGCCGCCGAACCCGCTGGCCATGACGATACCATCCGCTCGCTCGCCGCCGGCCGCATCGTCTCGAACGAGCCCGGCTACCGCTCCATCGCTGACGCGTTGCTCACGCCCGAACCTGGCAACCTGCCTTTCGAAGTCCACAAGCGCCGCCTCAAGGGCGGCTTCACCGCTGCCAACGATCAGCTCCTCGATGCGATGAGCTTCGCCTTCCATCACCTCAAGCTGGTGGTCGAGCCCGGCGGGGCCTGCTCGCTCGCCGTGCTTCTCAACAACCGCGAACACTTCGCCAAACGGGGTCCTGCGCTGATCATCCTCTCCGGCGGCAACGTCGATGCCGAGATGTTCACGCAGGCCATCGCCCGCAAGCCGCCGGCTTAGCCCCGCAGCGCTTTCCCGAGTTCACGCAACGGCCGTTGCTGCACCTCCGGCACGGTCCCATCCGCCATCGGGCCGACATTGATCAGCAGGTTGCCGCCCCGCGCCGTCAGATCGCGATAGAGCGATATCAACTGCTCGCCGGTCATGTGGTTGTCTGTCCGCTCGTCCCGATTGTAACCGAATGCGAATCCCAGCCCGCGGCAGGCCTCCCACTTTTTCTCGCCCATGTGCTCGCCGGTCGAATACTCGACCGTTCGGAAGTCGCAGTGCGGCGGGGCAGGGTTGTCCAGTTCGCCGCCAGCCTCGGCAATCCGCGCCTTCACCATCGCGTTGAAACCCGCCAGCGTCGCCGGATCGCGCAGGCTCTGGAACAGCGGCGTCATCGCCAGCCAGCGATCATTGATCACGCCATCCGGCACGGCCGCATAATAGTCCGCGAACAGCCCCGCCAGATCATCGCCATTGGGCCACGCAATGTCGTTCCACAACACCGCCGGCTTGTACCGCGCAAACAGCTCCCGCACCTGCGCCGCCGCATAGCGCCGGTAATCCTCGCTCGTCGGCACGCACGCCAGCATGTCGCCGAAATTCGAGATCGGCTTGTGGAAGAACGTCCAGTCGAGCCCGCCGGAATAGTAAAGCCCGAACTTGATCCCGCGCGCCCGCACGGCCTCCGCCAGCTCGCCCACGAAGTCCCGCTTCGAATGCCAGCCGGGCTTGTGCGGGTTCTCGACCGCCGTCGGCCACAGGCAGAACCCGTCATGATGCTTGGTCACGAAAACTACGTAAGTCGCGCCCGAAGCCGCAAAGAGATCCGCCCACGCGCCAGCGTCGAACCTCTCCGCTTCGGTCTCGAACTCTTCCCTGAATGTCTCATAGGGCCGCCCGCCATGAACCCGGGCATGATGCTCCGCCGTCGGGCTTCCCGGCACACGCATCGCGTTCCAGTACCACTCCGCATAAGGCGAGACCGCCATCGCGTTGTCGTAGTCGATCTTGAACAGCTCCGAGATCGACACCGCTCCCGGCGCGTAAGCCGGCACGGCGAAGATGCCCCAGTGAATGAAAATCCCCAGCTGCGGCTTCGCATACCACTCAGGGCAGGGCCGCGCCGCAAAATCCGAAAGCTCCGCCATGCTTGCTCCCCGTCTAAGGAAGAAAGGCTAGCGCGCGCCTCGATGGCTGGAAACGATCTCCCTACGTCAGCTGTTGAACCAGGAGGGCGTGCTCACAGCGTCGGCTAGCCTGATTGGGTCTAAGGCCGTCCGCGCTTCAGGTCCGACGACAGCTGGATATCCACCGGTCCGCCGGCGATACGCGCGCGGTAGACCTGTGTGTTCTCCAGCACGCGCTGCACATAGTTGCGCGTCTCGGCGAAGGGGATGCTTTCAATCCAGTCGATCGGGTCAGCGCCCGCGCGTGGGTCGCCGAAGTCGCTGATCCACTGCCGCGCCCGGCTCGGGCCGGCGTTGTAGGCTGCCGCCGCAAGGATGTACGAACCGCCGAAATCGTCCACGAGGTCGTCGAGAAAGCCGCGCCCCAGCCGCAGGTTGTATTGCGGATCGTCCGTCAGCCAGCTCTGCCTGAAGGGCAGGCCGACCATCTTGGCCTCCGCCTGCGCGTAGCGCGGCACCATCTGCATCAGCCCGCGCGCATCTGCGCCCGAGACAGCGCGCGGATTGAATTCGCTCTCCTGTCTGGACAGCGCCAGCACCAGCGCCGGTTCGGCCGATCCCGAACGTGGCGAGGGCGGCAGCGACATCATCGGGAACACCGCATCCGGCGCCACCAGCCCGCGTCCCAGTCCGGCCTTCGCGCCGCGGACCGCCGCACGCATCTCCAGATAGCCCGCGCCGATGTCGAACAGCATCTGGTGCTCGGCGGCGGTGTTCATCATGTCGTCCAGCGCGAACGAGAACCGTTCGAAGCTCGCCAGCCGTCCCGTCTCCGCCAGCAGGATAGCGGCGCGCACCGGCGTCTGCCGTGCGAATGCCGCACGTTCCTCGTCGGTCGGCGGGGGTGGGGCTGTCAGCTGCAGCTTGATCGCCTCGGGCGCCTGCTGGCGAACCTTCTCCGCCGCCAGCTGGCCATAGAACACGTACGGATACTTCGATGCCGCGAGATACGCTTCCTGCGCTTCTGGAATACGGCCCAGCTTGGTCAGCGTCTCGCCGAGCCAGTACTGCGCGCGGCTTACCGAAATCGGCGTCGCCACCCCAGCGCCGAACACGCGAAAATGCGCTTCGGCCCTGGTCGGATCATTCAGCTTCTCGAGCGCGATCCAGCCCGCCGCCCATTCCGCATCACGGAACGCCTCGCCCGAGGTCAGCCCGTGCCCCGCCGCCAACTGGTAGGCCGTCGCATAGTCGCGCTCGCGGATCAGCTGCCGCATCTCGGACTGTTTCTCTTCCCAGATGTCCGCGCGGCCGACCTCGGGCGCTGTCTCGCCATTGATGCGAAGGAGATATCCCAGCTGCTCGGCATGCTTGCCGCGCCGCTCGGCATAGCGCGCGCGTTCGAACAGCAGGCCGGGATCGTTGAGATATTCCGACGGCACGGCCGCGATCGGCTTATCGATCTTCTTCTGGTTCTTAATCAGCGCGATGCGCGCTTCCAGCAGCTTCTTCCGCCCGGCGCTCACCTTCGGGAACAGCGCCTGCGCGCTCTTCGTGTCGCCGCGCCACAGGAACATGTCTGCTCGCGCGTAGTGATCATCCGCCGTCAGCTGCGAGGAATAGCGCGATTGGATCATTGACACCGCGGTCGACGACATCGGCTTCGTCCGCCACGCCGCGCGCACCACACGCAGCATGTCCTCGCGCTTGCCCTGGCTGTCATACGCGTCCGCCAGCGCCAGCACGCCTTCGCCCGTCTTCGGCCCGCGCGCCAGCAGCCACTGGATCCGCTCGTCCGCCGTCAGGCTGGAGCGCGTGATCGACGCTTCCATCTGTTCTGCGATCCGGTCCGCATCTGGCCAGCCCTTGAACTCTTCCGCCGCCTTCGAGAGATCGGTCCAGCCGAGCCCCCCCGCGCTCTCCGTCGCCATCCGCCAGCGCAGCAGCGCCTGCGCCGCCGGATCCTGTATCCGCGACAGGTAGGAACGCACGTCCGTGTACCGGCTCTCGTCCGCCGCATTCAGCGCCCGGTCGAGCAGGGAGAGATCGTTCGCCTCCAGCCACACCGATTTCATGACAGGGGCCGGCTTCAGCGACGGAGCGGTCGGATTGGCCATGGCAAGGCCCCCGCCAAGCGCCCCCAGCGCCACAGCGGCTATCAGGACCCGTCCAGTCCGCGACATTCCCTTGCCAAACCCCGTCATGAAATGATTATCCCGCGAGTCGCGTGACGGATCGCCCTCACGCCTGCCGGAGAAACCAATGCTTTTCCAGGGATCCATGCCCGCCCTCGTGACCCCTTTCCGCAACGGGAAAGTGGACGAGAAGGCGTTCGTGGCCCTTGTGGAGCGGCAGGTCGCCGCCGGAACGCACGCGCTGGTCGTCGCCGGCACCACGGGAGAGGCCTCAACGCTCTCGCACGAGGAGCACGGGGCCGTGGTCGAGCTCTGCGTGAAAACGTCGGCAGGGCGCATTCCGGTCATCGCAGGCACAGGCTCCAATTCCACCGATGAGGCCATTAGCCTCCTCCAGCACGCAAAGTCGGTCGGCGCTCACGCAGCCCTGATCGTGAACCCGTATTACAACCGCCCCTCACAAGATGGCGTTTACGCCCATTACAAAACTTTGAATGAGGCGGTTCAACTCCCTATTTTTGTTTACAATGTGCCGGTTCGCACGGGTTCCGACATGCAGCCGGAACTCATCGGCCGCCTGGCGAAATTGCCAAACATTATCGGGATCAAGGACGCTTCGGGCGATGTTTCCCGGGTCGCGCGCCACACGGCGCTTGCGGGTGCGGATTTCATCCAGATTTCGGGGGAAGACGGCAACGCCGTCGGCTTCAACGCCCTGGGCGGGGTCGGCTGCATCTCCGTCACCGCCAACGTCGCCCCCTACCAGTGCGCCGCCATGCAGGCCGCGACCCTGAAGGGCGACTATGCCGAGGCCCGCCGCATCAACGACACCCTGGCCCGTCTCCACCGCGCCCTGTTCCTGGAGGCCAGCCCGGCCCCCACCAAATACGCCTTGTCCCTTCTCGGCCTCTGCTCTGACGAAGTCCGTCTCCCGCTCGTCACCGTCCAGTCGACCGACGTGAAGAAAGAGATCGAGGCGGCGATGAAGGAAGCCGGCGTCCTGTGAGCCCGCGCTCATCCTTCGACGAACGGCCCTTCGGGCCTGCTCAGGATGAGCGCTTCTCATCCGGCATGGCTGTGGCGCTCATGGTGAGCAGCCAGCGGCGCTGGCGTCCGTCGAACCACGAGCGCGTACGCGCCGTCGGCGGAGCCTGACCCATGGCCCAGTCCCTCCGCAGCAGCGGACAGAACCCAAAAGGCAAGACAAGACGCGAACTCGCCCGCAAGCTCGTGGCCGAGAACCGTCAGGCCCGCCGCAACTACGAGATCATCGACGACCTCGAAGTCGGCATCGTCCTCACCGGTTCGGAAGTGAAATCCCTCCGCGAGGGCCGCGCCAACATTGCCGAAGCCTATGCGCGCGAGGAGAACGGCCAGATCGTCCTCGTGAACTCCACGATCCCGATCTATCCGCCCGCCGGCCAGTTCAACCACGAACCCGGCCGCAAGCGCGTCCTCCTCCTCAAGAAGCGCGAATTCAACCGCCTCATGGGCGCC
>JBGAKC010000013.1:0-120385 GCA_044224605.1 Hyphomonadaceae bacterium | reverse complement strand
GCGTCTCTGCCCCGAATGAAGAGCGACATACAACTACAGTAATCCAATACCGTCGCCGCAAGTGACTACACTTGCCCGATAGCCCTCACGGTGAGCAGGCCGCTTCGCGGCCGTCCGTCGAACCACGAGGGCGTGCTCACCAGTATCTCGCATGCCGTGCCGGAAATCCCGCGCCCGCCTAACAGGCGCACTCAATCCAAAATCAGAAAACCCGCCACAAGCGGGATCGCGCCCGTACGTCCTACGCCGTCCGCAGCCCGAACGAGGAGATGAACGCCCACAGCCCGCTGTCCGCCCCAGTCGCCGGCGCGCCAACCATGTGGGACCGTGCGCTGACGGCCATGCGCAGATCGCTGAACGCCTGCTTCTCGCCAGCCGAAAGATTGCGCGCCGCCACAAAGCGCATGGGCGAATCCTGAAAGGCGCGCTCCTCGATCAGCCCGCTCTCCAGCGTGATGATTCCCGAATGGCGCCGATCGCGGCGGATCTTCTCGGCAAGGCTCGTGAGGCCCGCCGCCGGTCCCTCGAGCACCTGCAGGAAAGCGCCCTCGTAGAAAAGCAAAAGGCCGGTGATCCCGGCCCTTGTGTTTGCTGATTGTGCGCGGAGGTAGATCCGGTCGAGCTCATCAGCCCGGAGCACGCCGACAGCCGTGCTCATATAGACCAGTCGATGCAAGGCTCCGGAAGGCATGGCCGACTCCGTTCAACCTGTTGCGAGCATGAGCCCTCAATGGTGAACAGGCTATTAGCGTTTTCGTCACACGACGGTTCCGCGACAATGTGTGTCGGCCCGGCAACCGTGGCTGAACGCTCAGCTTCTGACAGCCTTCGTGAGATCTGCGACAGCATGCGCAAGCGCGATCGTCTCGGTATCGCCCTCCCCGTTCACCCGCTCAGGCCGCCACCGCCGCTGGAACGCGCGCACCACCGCCGCTGTCGCCTCATCGAACGAGCCTGTCACCGTGATGCGATAACCGATCGCCGCCAGATCCTTCTGGAATTCCTCGACCGTCATCCCCGCATCGCCCATCGCGGCGCCATGCATCATCCACGGCTCCGGCCGCACAGGCTGCGGCCATAATCCGATGCCGGCTTCAGCAAGGCGCTTCCACGGAAACCGCTCGCCGGGATCTTCCTTCCGGTCCGGCGCGATGTCCGAGTGCGCGACCACGCGATGCGGCGCGATCGGCCAGCGCGCGAGTATCGACTGGCACAGCGCGATCACCGCCTCGATCTGCGCATCCGGAAACGACGGCAACCCGAAATCGTGGCCCCCATTTACGATCTCGATGCCGATCGAGCGCGAGTTGAGATCCTCGTCCCCCTGCCACCAGCTCTGCCCCGCCTGCCAGGCGCGCTTGTCTTCCGGCACGAGCGCGAAGATCCGCCCGTCCTCCTCGACCATGTAGTGGGCCGAAACACGCGGCTCCTTGTCCTCCTGCATGCGGGCAAGCGCGGAAGGCCCATCCTTCATGCCGGTATAGTGCAGCACCAGCATGTCGAGCGGGTGCTGCCGGTCGTTGAAGTTCGGGCTCGGGGCCTGGATGATCTCAAGACTCATGGTCCGATCTTGTCTCCAACCGGGGCTTCGGGGAAGCGCCGGTTGCGCCGGATCATGATCACCCCTACCCCCGCCAGCGCCACCACCGCCCCGATGATCAGTTTCAGCGTCAGCGGTTCTCCCAGCAACGCGATCCCCAGCACCACGCCCCAGATCGGCGTCATCAGAGTGAGCGGCGAGATGAGCGTCACGTCGTATTTCTTGATCATCCGGTAGAACGTCCCGTGCCCGAAGATCGACACGGCGAGCACCGCGAACGCCGTCGACAGGTAGATCAGCGGATCACCGGAGAGCGCGGCCTTCGCCTGCCCCGCCTCCGTGGCGAACGACATGGTCATAAGGGGGATCACCGAGAACGTCCCCACCCACGCCTGCAGCTTCATGGCGGACATCGGCTCGATCCGCTTCATGAGCACGCTCGCGCCCGAGGACGAGACAGCCGCCAGCAGCAGGAAGATCATCCCCAGCGTGAGCGAGAACTTCTCCGGATCGATCGCGATGATCATCACGCCCACGAAGCTCATCACGATGCCGAGTCCACGATACCAGCCGATCCGCTCCCCGAGGAACATGACCGAGAAGATCGTAGTGATCGGAACGCCCAGCTGCCCGATCACCGCTGCTGCGCTGGCCGACGCATTCGCTAGCCCCAGGAACAGCAGTCCAAACTGCACCGCGCCCATGCCCATGCCGATCAGGAACATCAGCCCGATCTGCCGCGGCGCGGGAAACAGGAAGGGCGACAGGCACAGGCCCACCAGCCCCAGCCTCACTCCCGCAAAGAACACCGGCGGCACATCGGCCACCGAAACCGTCCAGCGCGTGATGACCAGGTTCAGCGCCCAGACCAGACACACGACAAACAGAAGGCCAAAGTCCGCGGGTTTCATCCACGGGTCCTGATCAGGTGAGGTTGGCGAGAAGCGCCCCGATCAAAGCAATCGCTCCGCGCGGCGGCGTGGACAAGCCCTGTCAGGATGAAAGAAAAGCTAGATCTCGATGACCCAGCCGTCGGCCGTGCGGCGGGCTTCGAGCGTCTGATCGGGGCCTGGCTCCGGCTCGCGGCGTGAGCGGTTGAACCCATGCGCGAAGGTCAGGAATACGGCGGCGATCGCCAGCATGATGCCGATGAAGGTCGTCGCCACGAGGGCGGCGAAGGCAGCCACGAGTAGGAAAAGCCCGAAGCCGGCTTTGGCGAGAAGTGATCCGAACGCCTTCAGCGCGAGATGAATGCGCGTTGCGATGTCGGAATGGCCAAGGGTTTCGGTCATGGGCGGGCTCCCGTTCACAAAAGGTGCGCCCCCGCCCCCGAATGTCAATCGGCGCGCGTCAGAAAACCGCGCTCCGCCCTGATACGGGCATAGGCCGACGTGATCGCGGCGGACTTTTCGTGCGCCACGGGTTCATACTCGCGTGGGGCGGATTTGGCGCCTGCGACAGTGTCGGGGTGATTCTCGAGCATAAGCCGGCGATAGGCCGCACGAATATCCTCGAACGAGGCGCTGTGCGGCACGCCGAGCACGAGATAGGGATCGTCGGCGTCAGGCCCGAGATGGCTGGCCTTTATGCGGCGGAACTGGTCCGGCGTGAAACCGAACAGATCCGCCACACTCGCAAGATACTCCACTTCGTCGCCAGTAATCGCGCCATCAGCTGCGGCAATCTGGAACAGGCCGTCGAGCACGCCCTCCAGCAGGCAGGGCCGGTCGCGATAGCGCTTCGCGATCTTCCGCGCATAGCCCTCGTAGCCGATCACGGTCTGTCGCGCGATGTTGAACACGCGCCTTATTGCGGCCTCATCTCCGGGCGCAGATTTGAACACGCGCGAGAACGCCGCGACCTCGTCCACGGTCACCATGCCGTCGGCCTTGGCCAGTTTCGCGCCCAACCCCACGATCGCCGCAGTGAACTCAAGGTCATTCGGATCCGGCCCGCACGAGGCGGGGCCGACTTCCGTGCCAGGCGCATCCTCCTCGAAGGCGCGCCGCGTCAGCGACGACAATTGTGACCAGATGCTCATCTCAGCGCTCTATGCACCGGTGCGGCGTCCCGGCGCAATCGTGACTCACCTGGAGGGGTTGGAATCCCGAGCATGCTCCCCAAATACCCAGGGTTCCCGGAACCCAAAGCGTTCGGGAGAGTATTTGTCCATGCAGCCGCGGATTGGCGGCCATGGAAAACAAGTTCCTACCCGGCGATCTAGTCCCCCGATGCTTCATCAGGTCGGCGGCGGCGACCACCGGACCCGTAACGTGGCCGGCATTGACCTTCATAACATCACCACGCGCAGGAGCCTGTTGGCCCTTGCGATGGTTCGCGGATTTCTGGCCGTGATGCTTCTGGCCGTTCGCATTGCGCGGGGCGTTGTTGTTGCCGCCGCTACGCGGCTGGCCATCACGTGACTGCCCGTCGTGGGACTGGCCGTTGCGTGACTGGCCGTTGCGAGCGCCATCCCAGCTCTGGGCGCCGCCCTTGCCACGACGGCGACGGCCGGAGCGACCCTCGCCATTCGCGGCTTCAGCGCGCGGCTCATGCTGGCGGTGTTCGTTACGCTCGCTGCGATTGTCGCCACGGCGATCGTTGCGATAATCGTCCCGGCGCGGCCTCTGGTTCTGCTGGCGCCGCGGTTGCGGCGCGCCACGCGCCTCGGCGCGTGCGCCGCCGCGAGTGTTCTTCTCGTCGGCATTGGCGTTGGCCGAGAGCTGCGCCAGCGTCGCATCGTTGCGACGATCAACGCTGGGGATCTTCTGGCGCGTCGTGCGCTCGATGTCGCGCAGCAGCGGACGTTCGTCCTCGGCGCAGAACGCCACGGCCGAACCGTCCTTGCCGGCGCGGGCCGTGCGGCCGATGCGGTGGACATACTGCTCGGGAACCTCCGGCAGTTCGTACTGGACGACGTGAGACACTGACGAGATGTCGATGCCGCGCGCCGCGATGTCGGTGGCGACCAGCGCCCTCACCTTCCCGGCCTTGAACTCGGCCAGAGCGCGTTCGCGCTGGGCCTGGCTCTTGTTGCCGTGGATGGCGGAAGCGGCGACGCCGCCGCCTTCGAGGATGCGGGCCACTTTGTCCGCGCCACGCTTGGTGCGGGTGAACACCAGCACGCGCGTATAGTCGGGTTGGGCGAACAGCTCGGTCAGCAGGCCGCGCTTGCGGCCCGGTTCGACGAACACGACTTTCTGATCAACGCGCTCGACCGTGGTCGAGGGCGGCGCAACCGAGACTTTCAGCGGATCCTTGTTGAGCAGTTCGCCGGCGAGCTTCTCGATGTCCGCCGGCATGGTGGCCGAGAAGAACAGGTTCTGGCGCTGCTTCGGCAGGTGCTTCACGATCTGCCGGATCGGCATGATGAAGCCCATGTCGAGCATCTGGTCGGCTTCGTCGAGCACGAAGATCTCAAGGCCGGAGAGGTCGGCGTCGTTCTCGCCAAGGTGATCGAGCAGGCGTCCCGGGGCGGCGACAATAATGTCGACGCCCCGCGCGAGGGCCTGGCGCTGCGGGCCATGGCCTACACCGCCGAAGATGGTGACGACGCTGAAGCCAAGCTTCGCGCCATACGCCTTGAACTGGTCGGCGATCTGCGTCGCCAGCTCGCGGGTCGGCGAGAGCACGAGAGCGCGACAGCCATAGCGCGGGGCAGGCCTACGGTTGGAGACGAGGCGGTGGAGGATGGGAAGGGCGAAGGCGGCGGTCTTGCCGGTGCCGGTCTGGGCGATGCCGAGCAGGTCGCGGCCTTCCATTACGCCCGGGATCGCAGCGAGCTGGATCGGCGTGGGCTGGGTATAGCCCTTTTGGGTCAGCGCCTCGAGGATCGAAGCGTTGAGTCCGAGGTCCTTGAATTGGGTCAAGTAGGAGGTTTCTTTCGTATGCGCGAACGGGCGGACGCCTGAACTCTGCAGGTCCGCCGGAGGCGCTGTCTTTATGGGATGGCCCGGCGTGCGCGGGCGATCATGCGATCTTTTCAGGGCGCTCAACGGGCCGGGACCTGTTCTTAGGACCCTCACGCAGCCGGAACGCCGATAGCGTTCAACTTGAGAACGCGAGGGGCATATCGCGGTCAAAACCCCTAATGTCAAGCTAACGCGCTGTAACACGGCGGATAGGCCGCAGCGTCAGCCGCCCATGATGAGCGCGCCAACCAGCAGGCCGATCTCAATACGCACCCACGACAGGTCAATGCGGCGGATCGAATTAACCACGGCTTCTGCCATGTGAACTCCACCTGCCGCGCGACTCGGCATCGGGTTCAGCCTAGGCGGCGGGCGATACCCGGCAATCGAACGCGCCCTGAGCGCGAAGGATGCCCACAACAATCCCGCCTGGTGTTGTGTTGGTCGCCTGGCTGGTCCACACGCATCGCCGATGTCATCGCCCACGGGAAAACGCGTGATCGTTGTCGGCGCCGGGCCCGCCGGCCTCGCCGCCGCCGAAGTGCTGGCGCAGGCGGGCTGCGCGGTGACGATCCACGACCGCATGCCGAACCCGGCGCGGAAATTCCTGCTCGCCGGACGCGGCGGCCTCAACCTCACGCACTCCGAGCCGCTGGACGCCTTTCTCAATCGCTATGGCGAGGCGCGTCCGCATCTCGAACCGGCCATCCGCGCCTTCACACCTAACGATCTGCGCGCCTGGTGCGAGGATCTCGGCATCGAAACCTTTGTCGGCTCCAGCGGCCGCGTCTTCCCAAAACTGATGAAAGCCTCGCCCCTCCTCCGCGCCTGGCTCGCGCGTCTTGGCGAGCTTGGCGTGCAACTCGTCACGCGTTCACGCTGGACGGGTTGGGAAGGCGACGCGCTAGCGTTCGATACGCCGGATGGAACCGTCCTGGAAAACGCCGCCGCTGCGATCTTCGTCCTAGGCGGCGCAAGCTGGCCGCGCCTCGGTTCGGATGGAAGCTGGCAGGATGCGTTCGCAGCGCGCGGCGTGGGGATCACACCGCTGCGCCCATCCAACTCCGGTTTCCTTGTTCGCTGGTCCGACATCTTCCGCGAAAAATCCGCTGGCGAGCCAATCAAGCGCGCCGTCTTCCGCTTCGGTGAACGCAAGGCGCGGGGCGAAGCCATCGTCACCGGATACGGCATCGAAGGCGGCGCGATCTACGCGCTCTCATCCGCCTTGCGCCAAACGGTTGAAAGCTCTGGCTCCGCAACGCTCCAGATAGACCTGCTGCCGGATATGACGCTCGACGCCCTCGCCGCGCGCCTCGCCGTCGGCACGAAGGACTCGATGGCTAACCGCCTGCGCAAGGCCGGCCTTTCTCCCGTGAGCGCCAGTCTCATCCGGGAAGACGAAGCCGGCCCGACACTCCCGGCGACGCCGCACGACATCGCTCGCCGCATCAAGGGCGCCCGCATCCGCCTCTCGGGCATTGCGCCGATCGAGCGCGCCATCTCAACGGCGGGAGGCATCAGCTGGGACAGCCTCAACGCAGACTACTCGCTGAAGTCAGACGCGCGCACATTCGCCGCCGGCGAAATGCTCGACTGGGAAGCGCCGACGGGCGGCTACCTGCTGCAGGCCTGCTTCGCCACCGGCCGAGCAGCAGCCAAAGGAGCGCTGTCGCGTCTCTAGAACGCGGCGGCTACCGTCAGCGTCAAGGTGCGGCCCATCTGGGACGAGCGGAACTCCGATGCGTAGGGAACGGTCGTGTAATATCGCCGGTCCGTTTCCTTCTCGACGTCGAGGACGTTCGCCGCCGTCACACGCACCAGCATCCCGCCAAGGAACGCCGTCGTCTCAACGAACACGTCGACGTTCGGATCCTTTGGCTCGATCGTCTCGAGACGGTCCATGCGATGGTTCGGAAGCGGACCGACGCTGCTGACCTTGGTTCCCCAGGCGAACTTCATCGCGGGCAGGTCCTGGCGGAAATCGACCAGCCAGTCGAACTCCTGCTCGCTGGAGATCTGGCGCTTCCGCAGCGACACCGGATCGACCACTTCGGAATCCTGCGCGCCGACGTTGAGCTTCAGGAGACCACCGCCAACGCCGACGGTGTCGAGCGGCAGCGTCGCCTCGATCCGTCCGCCCCAGCGCTTGCCGTCGCCGATATTGCCGACAGCCGTGCATGGGCCAGGCAGGTTCGTCGGCAAGGTGCATGTGCCGGCAGCCGACACGAAATCCTGCGTGTCCTCGATATCGTCATAGAAAGCGGTCAGCGCGATCGAGCCGCGCGGGCCGAGCGGACGCTTCCACTGCAGGTTGGCCTTCCAGGTCTGTTCGGGTTTGAGATTCGGGTTGCCGACATTGGCGCCGCCGCTGCTGATGTTGGGCAGACCCGTCGCGAAATCGCCGAAGTCGAGCTGCGAAACATCGCGCACGAACGACAGACGCACCTGGTCGTCCGGGTTGGGCGTCCACGTCGCGACGAGGCGCGGTTTCGAATAGGTGAAGTCACGTTCGATGTCGGGCTGCGCCGGCTGCGTGATGGTCTGGCTGATGGTCGAAGCCTCGTAGTTGAAGCCGGCCTCCAGCGAGAATTGCGGGTTCATGCGCCAGACGTCGTTGATCGAGGCTTCCCAGCGATATTCCTCGACCTTGGTCGACGCCACGGGAATGCTCAGAGGCACATACGGCCCGCCAATCAGCCCGATCAGGCTTTCGCGGTCGACGCGCCGGTAGTTGTAGGCGCCCTCGAGGCCGAACTCGATCGTGTGCTGCGTGTCCGGCTTGGTCGTCCACAGGCCGCGGACAACGTGCTCACCCGCGCGGTTGTCCGAATTGTCGACCTGCTGGCCGACCGGAGGAATGTTCTGCGTCAGCAATTGCTGCGGCCGCCAGTTCACCATGCGGTTGATGGTGATCAGCTTGACCGCATTCTGGCTGTCGAAGCGGTGCTCGTAGTCGCCGCCAAGGTCGAAATACCAGATGTCCTTCTCGGTGTAGTCGGACGCCAGCGCCGCCGGGAATGTCAGCGCACCGAAATGCAGGTCGCCGTGCGCATTGTTGGTGAACCAGCGCGGCAGGATGCGGAAGTTGGCATTCCACGTGTCGCGCGGCGTCGGCGTCCAGGTGGTGTTGCCGGTAATCAGGAGTTCGCCGGCCTGCTGCTGGTAGTATTCCTCCTGCGTGCGGTTCACGACGCCAAGCGCATTGCGGAATGTCGATGCGACTTCCTCGCGCTCGCCAATGCTGGTCGCCGCCACCGCAAGGCGAAAGCTGAAATTGTCCGTCTTCCACGTTTCCGAGCCGGCGATCTGGGCGCCGACGCGTCCTTGCTCGTACCAGCGCGTGGTCAGAGCGATCGTCGTCGAGGTCTTCAGGTCCGCTGACGGCTTCAGCACGACGTTGGCGATCTCGGTATAGCCGCGCACGTCGATGTCGCCCGCGGCCGAAGCACGGATCAGTTCGACGCGCTGCACGTCACGCGCAGCAATGCGGCCGAGTTCGTCCTTGAGACTGGTCTTCGAACTCGGGCGTTGCCCGTTGATCAGCAGGTTGCCGGCCGTCGCGCCGAAGCCTCGCAGGTCCGCGCCTTCGTCCAGCGTGAAGCCCGGAAGCTGACGCACCATATCGTCGGCCGTCACGGGGTTGAAGCGTGCGAAGAAGTCCGGCTCGAACACCTGCACGCCCTCGGGCGTGCTGGCCGGTGTCGGCGTCTGGGGCACCTCCTGCGCGCGGGCGATGTCGGTGAACGCCAGCGCACTGACGGCCAATGCGGCCATCCGTTTCCAGTTCCTCACGTCCGTCCCTCCCGTGGCCCAACCCGTTCGAGCCACTTGGCCTACCCAACGTTTCCTGATCGTGAACGGGGCGCTCCCCGTCAGGCTATTGCGGCGGCGAATTGGATGAGGTCGTTTGAAAAAACCGCAAGAGTACAGGGTTTGCCCTGAGCCACGCTGGAACAGGCCCGCCTCGACGCAAAAAAAGGAGGGCGGACTGCATGTCCGCCCTCAGAAATACGGCTTCAGACGCTCCTTCGCCTAAAACCGATACCCGCTACCGATCGTGACGACAGTCGGATTGACGTCGACATCCGCGGTGATCGTGCTTCCTGCCGTGAGGGTCACGTTGGTGTTGATCCAGATCTTGCGCACATCGACGTTGATCGACCAGTGATCGTCCAGCTTGTAGTCGAACCCCGCCTGCACAGCGCCGCCCCAGCTGTCGTCATAACTGATCGCAGTCACGGGACCGCCGGTAGGGAGTTCATCGTCAAAGAAGTGCGTGTAGTTCACGCCCGCGCCCACATAAGGCTGCCACGCACCGAAGTCGGTCCAGTGATATTTGAGCGTCAGCGTCGGCGGGAAGTGCGCGACCTTGCCGAGATCGACGGTTCCGAGCGAAGTGCCGACCGCTTGCACGTCATGCTTCGCCATGCAGCAAAGCAGCTCGGCGGACACATTGTTGTTGAAGAAGTATTCGATCTGCAGCGTCGGGACATATTCATCCGAAATGTCCACCGTGCCGCCTATGGCCGAGATGTTTGCGCTCTCGTCCGGAAGAACGGCAGACACGCCGAGCTTTACCTGGAAATTGTGCAACGGGCTTTCCTGGGCGGTGGCTGCGCCTGTCGCCGCCAGCACGCCCGCAGAAGCGATGATCAGTGTACGAAGAATACGCATATTTGCTTCCCTGAGTTCGATCAGAAAAGCTTGCCCTTGCTGTCCTGCGGCCGCTTGATCTCGCTCAAGACTGCATGCGGCGGCATGTCGCCAGTGGCGTCGCCTAGTAGTTGAGGACCGGTCGCAACCAGCGCTCGGCTGTGGCGAGGTCCCAGCCCTTACGCCGCGCGTAATCCTCGACCTGGTCCCTCTCGATTCGCCCCACTGCGAAATAAACCGCGTCTGGATGGGACAAATAGAGGCCCGAGACACTCGCCGGCGGGTTCATCGCAAAGCTGGAGGTCAGCTCGATGCCGGCTTTCTCAGTAGCGCCGAGCAGGTCGAACAGCGTCTTCTTCTCGGTGTGATCCGGTTGCGAAGGATAGCCCGGCGCCGGGCGGATGCCGCGATACTTCTCGGCGATCAGGTCCTCGTTCGCCAGCTTCTCGTCGGACGCGTAGCCCCACAGCTCACGGCGCACCTGTTCGTGCAGGTATTCCGCGAACGCTTCAGCGAAACGATCCGCCAGCGCCTTCACGATGATCGAGGAATAATCATCGCCCTTGTCGACGAACTCCTTCGCCTTCTCCAGCTCGCCATGACCTGCGGTGACGGCGAAGCCGCCGATATAGTCCGCCATTTTCGGAGCGACAAAATCCGACAGCGCGAACTGGCCCTTGTCGTTGGTCTTTTCCATCTGCTGGCGCAGCGTGTGGAAGCGGGCGATCTCGGTCTTCCGGTTCTCGTCCTGCCAGACGATCACATCGTCGCCCGACTGGTTCGCCGGCCAGAAGCCGACGACGCCCTTCGCCTTGATCCACTGCTCGCCGATCAGGCGTTGCAGGATCGCCTGCGTGTCCTTCCACAGCGCCTGCGCCGCCTCGCCCACGACATCGTCCTCCAGGATCATCGGATAGCGTCCGACGAGATCCCAGCTCGCGAAATACGGCGTCCAGTCGATGTAACGCGCCAGCGTCGCAAGATCGGCCTCCACCTCGCGCACGCCTAGAAAGCTCGGTTTCGGCGGCGCGTAGACTGTCCAGTCGATCTTCGGCGCCATGGCCCGCGCAGCCGCCAGATCGACCCGCGCCTTCGCCTGGCCGCCAGACCGCGACGAGCGGATCTTGGCGTACTTGTCCCTTATCTCGGCCCAGAACCTGTCGCGCGTGTCCGCGCCGATCAGCTGGCTCACCACGCCCACCGCGCGGCTCGCATCGAGCACGTGCACCACCGGCCCGCTATGGAATTCAGGCTCGATCTTGATCGCCGTGTGCGCCGGGCTCGTCGTCGCCCCGCCGATCAGCAGCGGCATCTTCATGCCGCGGCGCTGCATCTCGGAGGCAAAATACACCATCTCGTCGAGCGACGGCGTGATCAGGCCCGACAGGCCGATCATATCGGCGTTCTCGCGCTCGGCCGTCTCGAGGATCTTCTCGGCAGGCGCCATCACGCCAAGATCGATCACCTTGTAGCCGTTGCATTGCAGGACCACGCCGACAATGTTCTTGCCGATGTCGTGCACGTCGCCCTTCACCGTCGCCATCACGACGACGCCGTTGGACTTGTCGGCCATGCCGGTGCGCAGCTTCTCTTCCTCCATGTAGGGCATCAGGTGCGCCACGGCGGCCTTCATCACGCGCGCGGACTTCACCACCTGCGGCAGGAACATCTTGCCGGACCCGAACAGGTCGCCGACGATGTTCATGCCGTCCATCAGCGGCCCTTCGATGACGTGCAGAGGACGCTCGGCCTGCTGCCGCGCCTCTTCCGTGTCCTCGACGATGAACTCGGTCGAACCGTTGACCAGCGCATGGGCCAGCCTGTCCTTCACCGGCTTCTGGCGCCAGCTCAAGTCCTTCTTCTGTTCAACACCCTTCTGGCCACGGAACTTCTCGGCGATCTCCAGCAGGCGCTCGGTCGCATCCGGCCGGCGATTGAGGATGACGTCTTCGACGCGCTCACGCAGCTCGGGATCGATGTTGTCGTAGATATCCAGCTGCCCCGCATTCACGATCGCCATGTCGAAGCCGAGCTTGATGGCGTGATACAGGAACACCGAGTGCATCGCCCGCCGCACAGGCTCGTTGCCACGGAACGAGAACGACACGTTCGACAGCCCGCCTGACGTGCGTGCGTATGGCAGATTCTTCTTGATGAGCTTTATCGCCTCGAAGAAATCGACCGCGTAGTTGTTGTGCTCTTCGATCCCCGTCGCCACGGCGAAGATGTTAGGATCGAAGATGATGTCTTCTGGCGGGAAACCGATGCCGACCAGCAGGTCATAGGCGCGCTTCGAAATCTCGAATTTGCGCTGCGCAGTCTCGGCCTGCCCCTTCTCGTCGAACGCCATCACGACCACGGCCGCGCCATAGCTCAATGCCTTGCGCGCCTGCTCGAGAAACTGCTTCTCGCCCTCCTTCATCGAGATCGAGTTGACGATCGCCTTCCCCTGGACGTTCTTCAGCCCCTCCTCGATGACATCCCACTTCGAGCTGTCCACCATGATCGGGACCTTGGCGATGTCCGGCTCCGCCGCGATCAGGCGCAGAAAGGTCCGCATCGCGGCTTTGGAATCGAGCAGACCCTCGTCCATGTTGACGTCGATGATCTGCGCGCCGTTCTCCACCTGCTGGCGCGCGACGTTCACCGCCTCGGCATACTTGCCCTCGACGATCAGCTTCTTGAACGCAGCCGAACCGGTGACGTTCGTGCGCTCGCCGATGTTGATGAAGGATGCAGTCTGGGGAACGGACTCGGACATGAACTGCTTTCAGACGTGACTAGCGCGGTTTACGCGCTGCGGTGACTTCGATTTCGACCAGCATGCCGGGGCGCACGAGCCCCGCCACCTGCACGGTCGACCGGACGGGACGGTTGGGTTGGGCCGCGCTGCCATAGTGGCGGCCATAGGCGCGCATCATGCCATCGAAATCCATGACGCCGCCCGGCGTCGGCGCTGCGAGGTAGACCGTCATCGCCACCACGTCGCCCTCACTGGCGCCGATTTCAGCGAGCGCTGCCGAGATCTTGTTGAAGACGCTTTCGGCTTGCTGCTCAGTGTTCCCGAGATCGCTACCGCCTGGCGTCAGTGGATCGGCGATGATCCCCGGCAGACGGATCGTCTCATAGCCTGGCGGAATCACGATGTTCTTCGCGTAGAACGCCGTTGCTGACGCATACTGCCGCTCGATCGATCCTTGCCACGGCGACACGTCGGTGACGTCGGCAATGACGCAACCCGCCAGCGGCAGCAACAGGAGAGAAGCGACAGCGTATCTCATTCCGCCGCCTTCAGCCGGATCAGGCCCGGCAAGCCGTCGATGCTCTGCGCGTTCTTCGTCAGGCGGCTCTCGCGCCACTGGTCGAGCTCCATGTGCTCGACATAGCGACGCAACTGGTCGCGCTCGCCCTTGAACTCATAGAACGGCACGGCCCAGCCACAGCTGTCCTGCACCTGGTGGATATCCGCGAAGATGATGTCGCGTGCGCGTTCGTGGCCCGGCGGGAATTTCGCGATCTCCTCGGCAAAGCCCGGATCGTTGAACTGCATCACCTCGCCCCGGCCATAGAGCCGCATGATGTTCGGCGCACCTTCAAAGGCGCAGAACATGAAAGTGATCCGCCCGTTCTCCTTCACGTGCGCCAACGTCTCCGCGCCCGACCCGCCCATGTCCGCATACCCCACCCGGTTCGGCCCGATCACGCGAAAGCTGTCATAGCCCTTCGGCGACAGGTTCACTCGCCCCGCATCCGACAGCGGCGCCGTCGCGACAAAGAACATCTTCTGCGCCTTGATGAAGGCGACATGCTTGTCTTCGAGCCGATCGTAGAACTTGGCCATGTTCGCCCTCAGTCGCCCCTTCCGAGCACAGCGAAGACCTCGTTCTGATCCTTCGTTGTGTCATGCACCCGCAAACGTCGCAGCGGCGGATCCTCTTTGTGGTCGATCGCGCGCTGACGCAGGCCCGCCGAATTCTGCACGTCGAAGTATTTGACATTCGGTCCGGTGAAGCCCGGCCACCGGCCCGGTTCGGCCTCGAGAATCCTGCTTTGTAGCGCAATCAACGCCTTGAACCCCTGACGCGACCCGGCAGGGCTGGCAAGCCGTCCTTCATTGCGTCTGAAGCGATTGTAGCGCTCGACGAGCTGTTCGTACGTCATCGACCTGAAATCGCCGCCATGTGCGTGGCGCAGGTCTGTATCCACCTCCGCAGGAAGCGCGATGGAAAGATTCCCCCCCGGCCTGGCAGCTTGAGCAGACATCTCGTCTCCTGACGGAACTATCCGGACACTAGCCCGGAACTACGCCAGTTCGAAAGGCTCAAGACCGGCCAGGCGCAGAGCCTTCGGTCGCTCTGACGGTTGCCGCGGCTTTATCCCCGCCACCGATTCAGCGACGTGCCTGATGTGATCCGGCGTGGTGCCGCAGCAGCCGCCCAGGATGTTCACAAGCCCTTCCTTCGCCCAGTCCTCCAGCTCGTGCGCCGTCTGGTGCGGTTGCTCGTCATACTGGCCAAAAGCATTCGGCAGGCCGGCATTCGGATAGGCCGCGACCAGCGTGTCCGCCACACGCGCCATCTCGGCCACGAAGGGCCGCATCAGGTCGGCGCCGAGCGCACAGTTGAAGCCCACCGCGAACGGCTTGGCATGTTTCACCGAATTCCAGAACGCTTCCGCCGTCTGGCCCGACAGAGTGCGGCCTGACCGGTCGGTGATCGTGCCGGAGATCCAGATCGGCAGTTTCTCGAGCCCCTCGGCCTCGAGATCCATGATCGCCTTGATCGCCGCCTTGCAGTTCAGCGTGTCGGTGATCGTCTCGATCAGGTACAGGTCCACCCCGCCCTCGTTGAGCGCGCGGATCTGGTCGCGATAGGCGTGATAGACCTCATCGAAGTCGACCAGCCGCGCGCCCGGATCGTTCACGTCCGAGGACATCGACAGCATCTTGTTCAGCGGCCCGATCGAACCGGCGAGGAAACGCGGCTTGTTCGGCTCCTTCGCCGTGAACGCGTCGGCGATCCTCCGCCCGATGCGCGCACCTTCAAGGTTGATGTCGCGCACGGCCTTGGCGTCGAGCTTGTAGTCGTCCTGCGCGATCACCGTCGCGGAGAAGGTATTCGTCTCAGAAATGTCGGCGCCGGCGTTGAAATACATCGTGTGCAGCTCGGCCACGAGATCCGGCCGCGTCAGGCACAGGATATCGTTGTTGCCCTTGAGCTGGCCCGGATGATCCTTGAAGCGCTCCCCGCGATAGTCCGCCTCCTGCAGGCCCATCTTCTGGAACATGACGCCCCACGATCCGTCCAGGATCAGGATCCGCTCCTTGGCGATCTGCTTCAGCTTTGCAATGCGCTCCTGCCTCGTCATTGCTTCCGGGCCTCCGGCTTGATGCCGAGCAGACGGCACGTCGAAAGCGACAGGCCCGCCCGGTTCATGGTGTAGAAATGGAAGTGGTCGACGCCCTGCTCGGCCAGGCGATTGCACAGCTCGGCCGCGACATGCGCTGTAACGAGGTCACGCGTCTCTGCATCATTGTCGAGGCCATCATAGAGTTCCGCGATCCGCGCAGGGATCGACGTCGCGCACAGGTCCGCCATGCGCTTCAGGCCCTTGAAGTTGGACTGCAGCATGATGCCCGGCACGATCGGCTGGATGATGCCGGCCTCGCGCGCCTTGTCGAGGAATTTGAAGTACACATCAGGATAGAAGAAGAACTGCGTGATCGCCCGCGTCGCGCCGGCGTCGAACTTGCGTTTCAGATTGTCGATCTCGGCGCTCAGCGAGGAAGCATCCGGATGCACTTCCGGATAGCAGCCAACCGAGATGTCGAAATCCGCGATCTTGCGCGCACCCGCGATGAGATCGCTTGCATAGGCATATCCGCCCGGATGCGGCGCGTATTTCGTGCCGATGCCTGTCGTTGGATCGCCTCGCAGCGCCACGATGCGCTTCACGCCGGCATCCCAGTAATCGCGCAGCACCTGATCGATTTCATCGCGGGTCGCCGCCACGCAGGTGATATGGCCCGCCGGCTTCAGTGACGTCTCCTGCGCCATCCTGCGCACGATCGCGTGGGTCCGCTCGCGCGTGGAGCCGCCCGCGCCATAGGTCACCGAGACATAGTCTGGCCGCAGCGGCTCGAGCCGGCGGACGGAATCCCACAGCTTCTCTTCCATCTCCGGCGTCTTCGGCGGGAAGAATTCGAAAGAGACTTTTGGCGCGTTGTTCATGCCGCCGACCTCTTGGCCGACTTAACGCTATCGGCCGACCAAACCATGACCGCGATCCCCTTGTCGCCATCGGGCGACCTGAAGGTCCGCGCCGATTTGACTGCAAGGCCCGCCTTCTCCGCCCACCGGCCAAGATCGCTTTCGCTCACGCCGAGGTGGCGGTGCGCATGATCGGTCCGCAGATGCTCAAGCGTGTGTGGCGCAAACTCGACGACCACCAGCCTGCCGCCAGGCTTGAGCACGCGCGCCGCCTCGACCAGCGCCCGCGCCGGATCGTCAAGGAAGTGCAGGACTTGATGGATGATCACGAGATTCGCACAGGCGTCCGGATAGGGTGAGGCCGTTGCATCGCCGTGCCGCACGGACGCATTTCCAGCGCCCGCCTCCTGAAGCTTCGAGCGAGCGACCGTCAGCATCTGATGCGACAGGTCGATGCCCTCGACGCGACGCGCCTTGCCGGCGAACAGGGCCAGCATCCGCCCCGTGCCGGTGCCGAAATCGATCACCATGTCGAACGGGCCCGGACCCGCCGCAGTCAGCACCGCCTTCTCGATGTCGGCCTCGGAATAATGCAGCGCCCGGAGCTGGTCCCAATCATCCGCCACGCGGGAGAAATAGTCCTCGGCGGCGTCTGCCCGTTCTGACTTCACCTCCGCCAGGCGCGCCCGGTCACGGCGGATGTCGGCATCTTCCGGATCGATGGCCGCATTGAGCGTATCCACCAGCGCCCGCGCCCGCCCTTCCGCCGGCAGGCGGTAGAATACCCACGCCCCTTCTGGCAAACGCTCGACAAGTCCCGCTCCGGTCAGGAATTTGAGATGTCTCGACAGGCGGGGCTGGCTCTGGTTCAGAACCAGGGCAAGCTCGCCCACGGAAAGCTCGCCATGGGCCAGAAGCGCAAGAATCCGGGCTCGCGTCACCTCACCGGCGGCGCGTAGCTGCTGGACCAGAACGGACAGCGCTGCAAATCCCATATAAAGATATATGCATATCCTTATATGATTTTCAAGTCTCGCCATTTGTCCTGAAATGCTGTTGTCGCCACACTCAGACCCAGGAAATGCTCCCTCAACGTTTACTTGGGTATCACAAGTCAACGGGTGTTGACCGGTACGGAAGCCGTACACATATCGACCCGACCCATGTGGGAGCGCCTGATAATGACGAACAGAATGGCCGCCCTGCCTGGCGCACTCTCCGCGCTGGCGACACTGTCTCTTTCGGCCTGCGTAACCGGGCCCAACCCCGATGATCCCTACGAGGACTTCAACCGGCAAATGTTCGCCTTCAATGAGGGCGTGGACAAAGCCGTCATCGAGCCTGTCGCCTACGGCTATCGCGCCGTGACCAACGAACCCATCCGCGAAGGCGTTGGCAATTTCACTGGGAATCTCAACGAGCCGCTGACCGCGGTGAACCACGTCCTGCAGGGCAAGCTGCCGGACGCCGGCGCAACCGTCAGCCGCTTCGTCATCAATTCAACCATCGGACTCGCCGGCATTTTCGATCCGGCCTCGGCCATGGGTATCCAGCGCACGAGGGAGGATTTCGGCCAGACGCTCGGCGCCTGGGGCGTCGAGTCGGGACCCTATCTGGTCTTGCCCTTCCTCGGGCCGTCGAACCCGCGCGATGTGTTCGGCAAAGGCGGCGACATGGCGCTCAATCCCCTGAACTATCCTGAATTCGAGAGCGATGATGAGATTCGGCTCGGCATCGCCGTGCTGGGCGGCATCAACGCGCGCGAAGGCGCGATCGAATCCGTCGATGAACTGCGCAACCAGATCGACCCGTATACGACAGTCAGGCGTTTGTATGACCGTACGCGGGCGCAGGACATCGCAAACCAACCTCTCAAACCGAATGAAAACGAAAAAGTGCCCGAAAGCGAACTAGACTTCTGATCGGGTCGAACGTGGAGGCTTACATGAAAAAATTCAGCAAGCTTGGCATGCGCTCGCTCGCAGCAGCCGCCCTTATCTCCGTCGCAACCCCAGCAGCGTTCGCGGACAAGAAATCCGAAGCCTATGTGGAGGCGAACGCCAACTCCGTCCTTCAGGTGCTGAACGACAAGACGCTGAACGATGCGCAGCGCGAAATGAAGTTCGGCGAATACATGAACAAATTCGCCCACATGCCGACGATCGCCCGCCGCGTGCTCGGCGTGAACGGCCGGTCGATCAGCGACGCTGACTTCGACAAGTACTTCAAGGTCTTTCAGAACTACGCGCTGGAAGTCTACGAAGTTCATTTCGACGAGTTCCGCGGCGAGAAACTCCGCGTGATCGGATCGAAGGACGAGGACGACCGTCGTTCGACAGTCGCTACCCTCATCAAGAGCTCAAAGACCGGCAAGGACACCAAGGTCTACTGGGACGTGCTGAGGAGCCAGGACGGCAAGACCTATCGCGTGCGCGATGTCGGCATCGACCTCGGCGGCTCGACGCTCTGGCTTGCTCAGGAGCAGCAGGCCCAGTTCGAGAGCTTCCTCAACCGCAATAACGGCAATATCGACAAGCTGATCGGCCGGATCAACGTGCTGCTGGCGGACATGGAAGCCCGCAAGAAGGATGGCCGCGGATCGGCGTTCACGCAGGGCTGACGCCGCGTTCGCCGGGGAAAAATGACTCAACGCTAATGCGCCCGCTGCAGTCGGGTACTCGACGGTTTCCTTTCCGTCGTGTACGGGCGAGCGCATGGCTGGGCCAAACCTCTCCGGCCGCTAGGGAGCACTATCCATGATCCGCAAACTTGTGGCCGCGGCCGCTTTTGCCGTCGCTCTGTCGCCTGTCGCTCTTGCGCAGGACGCCCCGAAATTCTCCATCAAGACCTCGACTATCGGCCAGATTCTCGACAACGCAGAAGCCAAGGCCGCCTTCACGAAAGTGCTGCCGGAAGTCGCCGCCGCGCCGCAGCTCGAGCAGGCCCGCGAAATGACGATCGACGCCGTCTCGCAAATGGCGCCCGATTACTTCCCGGCCGACAAGGTCAAGGAACTCGAAGACGAGTTCGCCAAGATCAAGTGAGCCGCACAGGCAACCTGATTGACGAGGGGCAGGCCCGACCGGGCCTGCCCTTTTTCGTTTGCGCCGCCGCTGCCGCAGTGCGACATCGGCGACATGGAACCAGGGCGCCCCTCGCGCGTCTTGCCGGTGAGGAGGCAGACCCCCGGATGGCCGCACACTGGCAGGATCACTCGATACGACGCGCCATCTGGTGGACGCGCTCGTTTGCGCGTCCACTTCAGATGGAATTTGCATCTAAAGATTCGCGAACGCCGGAGAATCTGCAGGACCTGCTTGAACAGGCCGACAGGCGGCTGGCCGCCTCGACTGACCCGCGCGGCGAAGACTGAGACCTACTTGCCATCCGGCTCCACATGATGACGCCGTTCGCGCTTGCGCGGCTCATCCACCTTCCAAACCAGCACGCCGAGCGCGAGCACCATGGTCGCCAGCGTTGCGTAGAACGTCGATTCGTATCCCCACAGCAGAACCAGCCCCGCCCCCAGCAGCGGCGGCAGCGCGCCCCATGGCGCCGTGTTCGACAGCGCCATCCGCATCGGGATGTCGTGGCGATGCCCGTATTCCAGCACGATGTTCGAGGTCGACATCAGATAGCCAGACTGCGCCGCGCCGATCAGGAAGAATGCGACCGCCAGCGTCAGGATCGAATGCGATATCATCAGCGCCGCAACGCCCACAATGTTGATCGCCAGCGAGATCACGAAGGTCGAGCGGAAACCCTGCCTGTCCGAGAGATAGCCCCAGATCAGGTTCGTCACCGTGTCCGCGCCCATATAGGCGAGCGACAGGATCGCCAGCGTCGTCCCGAACATCTCCGGCTGCGTCTCCGCCGAGATGCCCAGAACATAAGTCCCATAGAGAAAGAAGAAGGGCTGCCCGATGCGTGATCCCATCGCCAGCGACCGCGCCACCATGAACCAGGCAAAGCCCTTGTCGTCGCGGATCAGCGCCGGGAAATCCTTCATCCGCTCGCGCAGGCTCTTGCGTTCGCGCACGCTCGCCGGCTCGGGCTCACGCATCAGCATCTGCAGAGCGGAGAGACCGAGGCTCGTCAGCACGAAAGCGAGAAAGAACGTCGTCGCGTAGCCATTGCCCCACACATGGTTTGCGATCAGCCAGGAGCCGGCGAAATAGGACAGCAGCGCCGCGATCCCTCCACCCGTGAGATTGCGCCATGCCTGCAACCGCCCGCGCAGGCGGATCGGGATCACCTTCGCCAGCAGCAACTGGAATGCGACACGCTGCGGCCCCTGGAAGAAGCCGAGCAGGAACAGGAACACCAGCGCAAACGCCAGCGCCGGCCAGCCCGTGAGGAACCATCCCGATATCGCCAGCCCGAGGATCTGCGCACGCATGAGCAGGCCGAGCGTCACCGACACCGGCAGGATCTTCTTGCGATGCTCGATCTGCTGCGCCCCGATGATCGGCGACACGATCCCGCCGAGCTGTTGCAGGCTGGTGCCGATCCCCACCCAGAAATCCGAGCCCGAGATCGAATGCAGGTAGGCCGGAACGAAGGTCGGCGTGTTCACGAGCCGGAACCCGGTCATGCCGAGCATGCCGTGCACATAGTGGCCGGCATAATTCCGCTTGAGATTGTCCATGACAAACTTGTCGTAGGCGGCGTCAGCCTCCGCTTCGCTCAGCGCAGGTTTGTCGGTCGTCTGGTCCAACGCGGCGCCTCTCCCCGCAATGCCCCCGCGACCCGCCGGGACATGCAGGAATCGCTTCTAGTCCTCCATCGCGCCCTCTTGAAGTGCGGCGCGTTGCAGCGTCCACTAAAATGAATTGCATGCTGCCGAAGACAGCGTCGGGGAGATGATCATGAAACGCCTGCTGCTTGCGGCCGCCTGCCTTGTGCTGGCCGCACCCGCCTTCGCCCAGGTCTCGCCGCCCAAGCCGACGCCTGAACAGCTTGCGAAGACCTATGAGGAAGACCAGCTCAGCCTCGAAAAGTGTGGCGTGCCGCGCAATGCGGGCGATGATTATCGCCCCACACCGCTTGTCCCCGACCAGACCCGCGCCCATCGCGTCACGAGCACACAGGCCTTCCACGTCGAAACGGTCGCCACGGGCCTGCCCAATGCCTGGGCCCTCGCCTTCCTGCCTAACGGCCACATGCTCGTCACCATTCGCGGCAGCGGCCTCCGCACCGTCACGCCGGACGGCAAAGTGTCCGAGACGATCACGGGCTCGCCCTACATCAAATCGTCCATCCCGCTCTTCGGCATGCACGACGTCATCATTGACAAGGATTTCGCGAAGAACCGCACGATCTATCTCGCCTACGTCTCGACCCCGGCCGGCGGTTCCAACACGGGCTACATCGCCCGCGCCAAACTCTCCGACGACGAAAAATCGATCAGCGACCTGCACGTGCTGAAGGAAGGGACCGCAATGGTCCCGCGCCGCCTCTTGCAGGCGAAGGACGGCTCACTCTTCGCTATCACCGCCGACATCATCACGCCCTACAACAGCGCCCAGTCAACCAGGAGCCCCAACGGCAAGGTGCTGCACATCAACACGGACGGCACGACGCCGAAATCCAATCCCTTCCTCTCCGATCCGGCCGCCGATCCCACGGTCTACGCTGTCGGCGTACGCGATCCTCAGGGCATGGCGTTCATGCCGGGCACGCAGGATCTCTGGATCATCGAGAACGAGCCGCGCGGCGGGGATGAACTCAACCGCATCGAACGCGGCAAGAATTATGGCTTCCCGCTCATCAGCTATGGCCGCGACAATGACGGCAAGCTGCTCAACAACGGCCTCACCAAGCAGGATGGCCTCGAACAGCCCGTCTATTTCTGGACGCCGTCCGTAGCCTTCTCGGGCCTCGCCTTCTACACGGGCGACAAGCTTCCCAAGTGGAAAGGCAGCCTCTTCGCCGGCGGTCTCTCGGGCATGCAGCTCGTCCGCCTCGAGCTCAATGCACAGGGGCGCGTCATCGCCGAGGAGAAGCTCCTGCGTGATCGCTGCGAACGCATCCGCGACGTCCGCCAGGGCCCCGATGGCCTGCTTTATCTCGTCACCGACGCGCCCAACGGCTCGATCCTCCGCATCGTTCCGAACTGATCGCGAGCAGTCCTTCTGCTGTTCACCTCTTGTCCGGCGGCGCGCCACGCCGCCTACTTATCGTATGCGCTTGCTCATCGTTCTCGCCGCCCTCACCGCCTGCACCAGCGCGCAGGCGCAGCCGCCGCAGGCGACCGGCAACATCAAGTGGGACACGCCCCTCGGCCGCATCGAATACACGCTCGAGGACGGCGCGCTCGGCGTTCTCGATTACCCGGTGAATTTCGGCGACAATGTCGGCCATCTCTACATCGACGGCCTCGCCGGCGAGTTCGGCGGCAATGGCCCGCTCGACGGCTACTGGTCGGAGCCTGACGTCAGCCATGACGATGAAGATGACACCACGCTGCTCTGCCCCTTCGCCATCATCGACAGCCACGGCCGCACCACCCGCAACTGGGGCCGTCTGCACATCGCCTTCATCGACACCGACTTCCCGTCCAACTTCATCCTCACCCGCGGCCGCTGCTTCGAGGATCCGCACGACGGCATCCCTGGCAAGCTCGTTCGCTGAGAGATGCTTTGGCGGCGGCAGCTCAGCTCGCTGCGCCGCCGCGCTGATAGACAACCTCGCCGCCTACCACCGTGATCGTCGGATTGACCGTCAGGATGTCTGCGTCCGGGATCTGCATGATATCGCCGGAGAAGCCAGTGAAGTCGGCGATCTTGCCGGGCTCGATCGTGCCCAGCTCGCTTTCCCGGAATGAGGCATAGGCCGGCCAGAGCGTGAACATCTTCAGCGCCTCTTCGCGCGTGACCGCTTGCTCGGGATGCCAGTTCGGCTGGGAGTTGCCCTTGAGGTCCCTCCGCGCGACGGCCGCATAGAACTCGATGCGCGGATCACCCTGCTCCACCGGCGCATCGGATCCGCCAGCGATCACCGAGCCTGCATCGATCAGCGCCCGCCATGCGTAGGCGCCCAGCAACCTGCGAGGCCCGATCCGCGACTCCGCGAAATAAAGATCGCCGATCGCATGGCTCGGCTGCATCGAAGGAATCACCCCGATCTGCTTGAACCGCACGATGTCCTCGAGTCGCAGCACCTGCGCATGCTCGATACGCCAGCGCTTGTCGGCCGTCGCCTTGTCCGGCGCCGCATCGAACGTCTTCTGCATCCAGTCGAGCGCGAGCTGGTTGCCCCGGTCGCCGATGGCGTGGAAGCAGACCTGGATGTTGGCGTCATACGCCTTCTTCATGAGCGCCAGCGTCTCGTCCTCATGCGCCCGCTGCAGGCCCGACGTGTCCGGCCGGTCCGAATAGGGCTCGCTGAGCAGGGCCCCGCGCGAGCCCAGCGCGCCATCCATATAGAGCTTGATCGCTTTCGTCGTGACGAGCCCGTTCTTGTTCTGGCCAAACTCCGTCTTGTCGAAGTCCGAACCATCGACGGCGTTATAGATCCGCAGCTTCAGCTTGCCCGCATCCGACAGCGCATTGATGCGCGGCACGTGCGCGCCCGGCGCCGACATATAATGCACGCCCGTCCAGCCGAGGCCGATCTCGCGCGCCGCCCCCTTCTCGTAGGTTGCATCGATTTGCGCTTCGGTGGGCGCCGTCTCGAGTGAAGCCAGAGCCGCCATCGCATTGTCGATCAGCATCCCCGTCGGCAGCCCGTCCTTGCCGACCTCGATGCGTCCGCCATCCGGCTGCGACTTCGGCTTGCCGTCGATCTTGGCCGCCTTCAGCGCCGCGGTGTTCGCGAGCAGCGCATGCCCGTCCGCCCGCACCAGGATCGTCGGACGATCGCCGGTCACGCCATCAATGTCCTGCCGGGTCGGGAAGCGCGCTTCCGGCCAGTGCGTCTCGATCCAGCCTCGCCCCATCAGCGTCTGTCCGGCAGGCAGGCCCTTCGCCGCTTCGCCCACCACCTGCACCAGCTGTGCAATCGAGGCGACAGTATCGAGATTGAGCGTCAGCTCGCGCTCGCCGATGCCATAGAGGTGCGCGTGCGCATCTGTGAAGCCCGGATAGAGGAACGTGCCGCCGAGATCGACCTTCTCGGTTGTCTCATCCGCGGTCTTCAGCAGGTCTTCCGACTTGCCCGTCGCGACGATCTTCCCGTCCTTCACGCTGACGGCCTCGACCGGCGGGAGCCCGGCGACTCCCGTGTATATCGTCCCGTGATGGATGATCAGGTCAGGCGCATCGACCTTCGGCTGGTTGCACCCCGCCAGAACCGCAGCAGCCATAGCCGCCAGAACAGCACGCATGAAAAACCCCTCGTCCGCTAGGACGAGAGGTTACAGACCTTGCGATCCCTGAAAAGTCTTTTGGGAAAAGCGCGACTTAGGCTGCCTTGGCCTTCTTCGCGATCTCTTTCTTGATCTTCAGCATCTTGGCCGAGAGCTGCTCGTCCTTCGCCTTGGCGAGGTAGGCATCGAGGCCGCCACGCTTGTCGACCGAGCGCAGGGCCGCTGCGGTCACGCGGGCCGAGTACGACTGGCCGAGCGCGTCCGAGTGAACGGTCACGTTCACCAGGTTCGGCAGATAGCGCCGCTTGGTCTTGATGTTGGAGTGGCTGACCGTATGGCCGACCATCGGCTTCTTGCCGGTGAGTTCACAGACGCGGGACATGGCCCACCTTTCCTGACGTCGACATACCCTTGGAAAACCCACAAAAACGGGAACTTCCGGACATGCCCTGAAAGCGAAGGCGGGTGGATAGTCAGGCAGCCCCGGCCTGTCAAGTTCCGGGCATGGTTCTGATAGTGCGGCGCCCCCTGCGGCGCCAAGACCGCCGACCCGCCGGGAATTTGCCCGATTTCGGGGATCTATGGCCTGGGAAGCGGCTGGCAGGAAGCCCGCCGCGGAGCTGGTAAATGCCATTTCTGACTGTCGCTGCGGCGGCCGGGGGCCTTCTGTTCGCCCCCCTGGCCGCCCAGAACGCGCTCGCCACCATCGCCGCCGTCGGCCCGACCCGTTTCGAGGCCGAGTATGAAGCCATAACCCCCGTCCCCTGGCTGGGCCGCCAGAAGACGGCGTCCGCCTCCTTCACCGCCGACCTCTCCGCCACCCGCTACCGCATCGCCATGAACAGCCGGGCCGAGGGCATGGTCGACTGGTTCATCGACAGCTCGACCGCCATGGTCGCGATCGGCTGGGTCACGCCCTATGGCCTGCGCACCCAGCGTTTCGACAGCTCCGTTCAGAACGGCTCGAAGAACCGCCGCATCCTGATGGACTATACCTCCAACGAAGTCGTCACGAGCGTATCGCCCAAATTCGGCGACTGGGGTTTCCCCGCCACCACCAACCAGCAGAAGCTCGAAGCCGTCGATCCGCTGACCGCGCTGATGAACATCGCGCTCCGCGTCGGCGCGACGCCGTCCAACCCCTGCGGCGGTCCGATGCGCGTCTTCGACGGCAAGGAGCGCTACGACATCCGCCTGAAATACGTCCAGCGCCTCAACTGGAACACGGATGTCTACAAGGGCCCCGCCCTCAAGTGCGACGCCGAATACGTCGAGATCGCTGGCTACGACCCGAAGTCCGCCCAGCAGAAGGCCGCCGACAAGGCCGACATCGAATGGTCTAACTTCATTCTCGCCGAACTCGACGGCGGCGAACTCACGCCCCCGCTGAAAGCCGAACTCCGCTCCAAACGCTCGGGCAAATACACCTTCCAGGCCACAAAACTGAAATACGCGACGCTCCGCTGATCATTTGATCCACAGCCCCGCCGGTTGACGCACCGCCTCGCGCACACCACCCTCTATTTGAGGACCGAACCGCGTCCTCCTGGGAAGACGGACATGCGCTGGCGCCCGCACACCCCACTCGCTTCGAGCTTGCCGCACTTGCGCGTGCGCCGCATCTCGATCGCCTGATCCGTCTCACATCCGGGAGCGCAGCCTCTGGCCGCACGCGACAACACCCGTATCCGGGCCGTTCTCGGCCCAACAAACACCGGCAAGACGCATCTTGCGGTCGAGAGAATGCTCGCGCACGGCACGGGCATGATCGGCCTGCCGCTGCGCCTGCTCGCGCGCGAGATCTACGACAAGATGGTGGCGCAGAAAGGCGAGCGCGCGTGCGCTCTCATCACCGGCGAGGAACGCATCAAGCCGCCCGGCGCACGTTACTATGCCTGCACTGTCGAAGCCATGCCGGTCTCCGAGGGCGCGGACTTCATGGCCATCGACGAAATCCAGCTCGCGCAGGACCCGGATCGCGGCCACGTCTTCACCGACCGCATCCTCCACGCGCGCGGCCGTCACGAGACCATGCTGCTTGGCTCCGACACCATGCGCCCCGCACTCGAACGCCTCGATCTCAACATCGACGGCGAGCGCCGCGAGCGTTTCTCGCGGCTGTCCTATGCCGGCCCATGCAAGATCACGAAGCTGCCGAAGCGCTCGGCCGTCGTCGCCTTCTCGGCGGAAGAAGTCTACGCCATCGCCGAGCTGCTGAAGCGCCAGCGCGGCGGCTGCGCCGTCATCATGGGCGCGCTCTCGCCCCGCACCCGCAACGCTCAGGTCGATCTCTACCAGTCCGGCGAGGTCGACTACATCGTCGCCACCGACGCCATCGGCATGGGACTCAACCTCGATGTCGGCCACATCGCGTTTGCGTCCCGGAGAAAATTCGACGGCCGCCAGCGTCGCTATCTCCGCGCCGACGAACTCGCCCAGATCGCAGGCCGCGCCGGCCGCTTCCGCGACGATGGCACATTCGGCGAGACGGCCGACTGCACGCCCTTCGAGGAAGACACCGTCGAGCGCATCGTCAACCACCATTTCGAACCGGTCGACTACATCAACTGGCGCAACTCCGATCTCGACTGGTCGAGCGTCGCGAACCTTCTCGCTTCACTCCGCCGCCCATCGCCCGATGTCATCCTCCGCCGCGCCCCCGAAGCGCTCGACGAGATGACGCTGGCCACGTTGGCGCAGAACCATGACATCATCACAGCCGCGCGCACCCATGCCCATGTCCGCCGCCTGTGGGACCTCTGCACCCTGCCGGACTTCCGCAAGTACGGCCCCGACGCCCACCTCAAGCTCGTCCAGCAATTCGTCGACAAGCTCATCGAGCCTGCCGCCCGCATCAAGGACGAGTGGATGTACGAGCATGTCGAGCCGCTCGATCGCACCGAGGGCGAGATCGACGTGCTGCAACAGCGCCTCGCCGCCATCCGCACCTGGACCTACGCCGCCAACCGCGCCGACTGGCTCGAGAACGCGGAAACATGGCGCGGCCGAACGCGCGAGATCGAGGACAGGCTCTCCGACGCGCTTCACCAGGCGCTGATGCAGCGCTTCGTCGACCGCCGCACCTCCGCTCTCCTGAAAGCGCTCAGCTCGGAAGAAGACGCCCCCGCCGAGATCGGCCCCGCCGGCGAAGTCATCATCGGCGGCCACAATGTCGGTCGCCTCGAAGGCCTCGTCTTCCACGCTGAAGCCACGGGCGGAACCCTCGCAGGACGCGCCCTGCGCGGCGCCGCCCTCAAGGCCCTGCGCCCCGTCATCGAGCAACGCCTCGCCATCATCTCGCAGGCGCCCGACACGGACATGTCCTTCGATGCCGACAAGGCCGTCATCGTCCACGAGGGCGCCGCCGTCGCAAAACTAGTCGCCGCCACCGACTGGCATTCGCCTGCCGTCGAGCTCCTCGGCGCGCGCGACGCCGCCGCCTCCAGTCGCGAGGCTGCACACGAACGCCTCGCCCGCTGGTTCGCCGATCACTCGAAGGCAACGCTCCCCGCCCTGCACGCCCTCCGCGCCGTGCTCGACGGAACAACGCTGCGCGGCGCGGCTCGCGGCGCAGCCTTCCAGCTCCTCGAAACCGGCGCCGCCTTCGACCGCCGCACCGCAAGCGCCGCCTTCAACCTCACCGCCGATGATCGCAACGCCCTCAACGCCGCCGGCGTGAAGACCGGACGCGTCGCGACCTGGCTGCCCGGCCTTCTGAAACCCGCCGCCGCCCGCCTCGCGCTTGCGCTACGCGCCGTGCATTCCAACCAGCGCCCGCACGAGCCGCCCACGCAAAGCTCCTTCGCCCTCAAGGACGCCCACTGGCGCGATGCCCAGCTGTGGACCGCCGGCTATCTCCGCATCGGACCCCGCGCCGTCCGCGCCGACCTTGCCGAACGCCTCATGACTTCGCTGTCCCAGATCCGCCGCGGCTCGGAGACATCCGCCTTCGCCGTGCCGCCCGAACTCGCGGCGCAAGTCGGCTGCCCAGCCGCCGACTTCCCGAACATCCTGCGCGCCCTCGGCCTCAAGCCCGCCGAGAAGGACAGGGAAACCGGCGCCGTGAAGCTCTGGCGCTTCCCCTCCCTGCGCGCGCCTGAGCGTACCCACAAGCCCGACCGCAACGGTCACCCAGCCAAGCCCGCGCCGCCGCCTTCGGGTCCGTTCGCGGTACTCGCCGAACTCGTCGCGCCCGTGGCGCCTCAACGCCAGCCGCGCCGCCGCCGTCGCTCACGCCGCTCCGTCGCCGCCGCGTCCGCACCAGCACCCAAGGCCGCTTCATGACTGAAGCCAGAAACACTGAAGACCGGATGCGTCTCGACGTCTTCCTGTGGCGCGCCCGCTTCTTCAAGGCGCGCACTTCCGCCACCGAGGCCATCGAAGCGCAGGGCGCCCGCATCGAGCGCGACGGGCAGGTCCGCCGCGTCGACAAGCCCGCAACCCCTGTGGAGGCCGGCGACATCCTCTCCTTCGCGGCGCCGTCCGGTTCCAGGCTTGTGCGGATTCTTTCGCTTCCCGTGCGAAGGGGGCCGCCCGCGGAGGCGGCACTATGTTATGAGCCCATCGGGGAACGCTAACCGAGGCCATTCGCGTGACAGCAGACCGACAGCCCCCCGGCCCGATCGGCGAAACCATGGCCGCGCTGAAGCGGCTGCCGGATCTGCGCGCCGCGATCGAGGGCCTGGTCCTGTTCATCATCGTGCTTCTGGCCGGCGCGTGGGCCGCCAGTAACGGCGTTCTCATCCTGAACCCCGTGCCGCGCGACCATGTCGCCGCAATCTCGGTCTCGGCCTTCATCCTGCCGGCCCTCACCGAGGAGATCGCCTTCCGTGGTTGGGTCCGCCGGGGCGCGCCAATCGCCGCCGTCGCCTCGCTTCTGGCCTACCTCGCCTGGCACCCACTCCAGACCCTCCTCAACCTGCCCTACGGCCGCCCGGAATTCCTGGACCCCGCCTTCCTGGGCCTGATCGCCTGGCTCGGCCTCGCCTGCACGCTCGCGCGCCTGCGTTCAGGCTCGATCTGGCCGCCGGTGGCCATTCACTGGGGCGCGGTGGTCATCTGGAAGAGCCTTTATGGCGGCTGAGCCGGGTTGAGCGTCCCTCAAGAACGCATTCAATTGACTTTAGCTCTCTTCCGCCACACATCGCGGCGCTAGCAAGAGTATCCCCGGCCCATGACCTACATCGTCACCGACGCCTGTATCCGGTGCAAATACATGGACTGCGTGGAAGTTTGTCCGGTGGACTGCTTCTACGAAGGCGAGAACTTCCTGGTGATCCACCCGGAAGAATGCATTGATTGCGGCGTCTGCCAGCCCGAATGCCCCGTCGAGGCCATCGTTCCTGACACGGAAGACGACGCCGACGGCAAGTGGCTGAAACTGAACACGGAATACGCGAAAGTCTGGCCCAACATTACAACCAAGGGCACGCCCCCGGCCGACGCTGACGACTACGCAAAGGTTAAGGGCAAGCTGGCGACGCTTTTCTCGACAAAACCCGGCGCCGGAAGCTGAGGCGAAATGCCGCTAGCCCCTGTAGAATCAGGGTCATAATCCGTCGACCCGCTGCAGCAACGAGTTGAAATTCCTTACAATTGTGCTAAGTAGGGTGCTGCGCCGACGGGCGAAACAAGAACGCATCAGGTCAGAATCCCTTGCCGCACATGCACCCATGGGCGCGTTGGAATTCGTGACACTCGTTGCGAGTGATTGAGGTGATCCAAGCATGACGAAGAAGCAGCCGGCAAAAATGGTCGAAGGGCTCTTCAATGTTGGCCAGCATGTTGTCTATCCGGCGCACGGCGTTGGCCGCGTGACCGGCGTCGAGACGCAGCAGGTTGCCGGCATGAAGCTGGAAGTGTTCGTAGTCGCCTTCGAGCAGGACAAGCTGATCCTGCGTGTGCCGGTAGCGAAAGCCGCCTCGTCGGGCATGCGCGCCCTCGCCTCGACACGTATCGTCGGCGACGCGCTCAAGACGCTCGGCGGCCGCGCGCGCATCAAGCGCACGATGTGGTCACGCCGCGCCCAGGAATACGAAGCCAAGATCAACTCCGGCAACCTGATCCAGATCGCGGAAGTCGTCCGCGACCTGCACCGCGCCGGCGACCAGCCGGACCAGTCCTATTCGGAGCGTCAGCTCTATGAATCGGCGCTGGACCGCATGGCCCGCGAACTCGCGGCCGTGGAAAACATCAAGCATGCCGACGCCGTGGAGAAACTCTCCAAGTCGCTGGCCAAGCGCGCTGCCTGAAAGGTCGGGCCTGAAGAGGCCACCGAAGAGGCAGAGGACTAACTTGGGATAAACAGCGGGGCGTCCCTTCGGGGACGCCCCGTTTGTTTTCGGCCTCTGCGCAGTCCGATTTCCTGCCTTTTGACAGTTTCGGAACGCCCGGCCCTTCCCTCGGGAACTTCCGAATCTACTTCCGTGCTGTTCCATGAATTTTGAAGTGAGGCGGGAACCGCCTCCAGCGCGGCGTGTTTGTTTCGTCGGGCGAGGGTCCTGTCTTGAGCCCCAGCCTTGAACCCGCAGCGCATATTCCGCGCCGCCCGCACGGACAAATTGACGGAGCCGTTCATGGCCGCCACCGACACGACCGCAACCGGGGCTGATCGACGTTTCGTGAAGCGCGCAATGTCGGCGCCCCTGCTCGAGCGTGAACGCGAGCTGGATCTCGCCCGCCGCTGGCGCGAGGAACAGGACGAGGACGCGCTCCACGAACTCTGCACCGCCTACATGCGCCTCGTCGTTGCGATCGCCGCCCGCTTCCGCACCTACGGCCTGCCGATGTCCGACCTCGTGCAGGAAGGCAATGTCGGCCTCATGCTCGCCGCCGCGCGCTTCGAGCCGGAAAGAGAACTCCGTTTCTCGACCTACGCCACCTGGTGGATCCGCTCCTGCGTGCAGGACTACATCCTGCGCAACTGGTCGATCGTCCGCACCGGCACCACCGCCGCGCAGAAATCGCTCTTCTTCAACCTGCGTCGCCTTCGCGCCCTGCTGCGCGATCCGAGCGATGGCGGCCTCTCGCCCGAAAGCCGCGCCTATGTCGCGACAACGCTCCGCGTCGACGAGGAGGAAGTCGACAAGATGGCCTCCCGTCTCTCCGCAGCCGACCGCTCGCTCAACGCCCCCGTCGGCGAAGCCGGCGACAGTGAATGGCAGGACCTCCTGCCGGACGACTCGATGCTTCCCGAAGAGGAAACAATGCTCGAGCGCGACCGCCAGACGCGTCACATGTGGCTCGCGCAGGCCCTCGGCGATCTCACCGAGCGCGAGATGATCATCATCCGCGAACGCCGCCTTGTCGAGGAAGGCGTCACTCTCGAAACCCTCGGTCGCAAGCTCGGCGTCTCGAAGGAACGCGTCCGCCAGATCGAACACCAGGCTCTGTGCAAACTCCGCAGCGCCCTCACCCGCATCGTCGGCGACCCGGAAGAAGCCGGCCTCATTCCGTCGACCTGATCCAGGACCGCCAGGCTCCCGCCCGGCAATCTAAACCACCTCCACCTGCGCCCAGTGCGTCACGCGCATCTTCGGCTCGCCCCCTGATGCAATGGCGCGCGCATCGATCCGCCCGCGCACACGCACGTGCACCCCGGCGGTCAGCGCCACATCCGCCGCGCCGATCCTGTCGCCGACATCGAAGCGGATGCCGCCGCGTGTGAGGTGCGCCTCGCCATCCCCCGCCATCTTCCCCAGCGCCACCACCTCGCCCTCGACGATTACGAAGTATGGCGCGCCCTCAAGATCATCCAGTCCCCGCATGCGCCAGTGCTCGTCCGCCCACGGCCCGCGCCCGGCCGCACGCGCTTCCTGCTCCATCGCCAGCTGCCGTCGCGCCCGCTTTGCATTGTCCGGATAGGTCCGCACCCGCGCGGCCCCCTGCCGCGCCGCATAACCGTTGAGCCAGATCCCGCCGCCCACCTCGTCCTGCGCGATCACATGCGCCAGCGCGCGATCATATGAGTCCCGGCTCAACCCGCCATACCAGAGCTTGGCCGAGCGCCCGAGCGCCGCCGCGTTCAGCAGGGCCCGCGCCGCCTCCGCGAACGGCTCGTCCTTCCGCCGGCCATGACCAGGCGCGGGCGCCTCAACCTCCGCCAGTCGCACCTTGAGGCCGGTATCCAGCGCCAGCGCATCACCATCCATAACGCGCGCGATGCGCACCTGCTCGCCCTCGGCCAGGTCGCATTCCGCCGAACACGCCGCCGCCAGCCCGCCAAGCAGCACCGCCCGCCGCGACCATCCAGCCTGCGTTTTTTTCAGGATTCCACAGCCCCAACGCCGCCCCCTCCGGAATCGAGCTTAAGGCCGCGACTCACCCCCGCCAACCACGCTGGCGATCCGCCAAGTTTGCGGGCATAAGTCGCCGCGCCGATCCCGTAGCTCAGCTGGATAGAGCATCGGTTTCCTAAACCGGAGGTCGCAGGTTCGAATCCTGCCGGGATCGCCATGCCCCTGCCGCAGCTGGATTTTCCGGCGGGCCTGCTTTTAACCGTAGATGACGGTCAGTTTAACCAAGGCCGCGTCAGCGCGCGGCGCCTCCAGACGTTGCGCGGGAATTGCAGCCCCCTTAGAAGAATTGCTGCATAGCCGCACTATCGCACGCGGCAGGACCGGTAGATGGACTTCCTTTCAGTCACTCTCAAAGCGCTGCAGCACGGATGGGCCGCGATTGAATCGTCCCTCGTCGGCACGCCGCAGCTGGCCGGCATCGGCCTCCTGCTCGCGATCGGCGCAGCCCTTGGCGTGGCCGTGCTGCTGCTCGCCATGCTCGTGCGCCTCGCGCTCTCGATCCGCCGCACGGCGCTCGCCAGCGCGGTCAAGCGCGACAACGAAGTCGGCGCCCGCATCCTCGTCGTGCGTGGCGGCGGCGGACGCCGCGCACCCATTGCCGCCTTCCTGCGCAAGTCGGTCGACAGCCACCTCAAGGACTACATGTTCGGCGGCCCGTTCCGCGTCATCGCCTACCCCGGCAGCCTCGAGGGCGACCAGCGCGCCCAGCAGCTGATGAACCGCACCGACGCCGATCTCATCCTCTGGGCCGAAGCCCCGCGCGGCTCCAAAGGCGTCGCCCGCATCCTCGCCCGCCCGTCCAACACGTTCGAGCCGCCGCGCCAGCCCGTCACCTTCGCCATGCCGAAGGATAAGACGGACTGGAACGAAGCCCTCACGCGCGCGATGGCCTACGCCGCCGCGAAACAGTTCCGCCCGGCCCTCGGCCGCCCGCAGGATTTCCGCGCCGAGCGCCTTCAGCCCGTCGTCGAGAGCCTGATCTCCATCCTCGACCAGAAACCAAAGGCCGATCAGGCCCTGCTCGCCGAAATGGTCGATGACGCTTCCGCCGGCGCCCTCCAGCTCGCCTTCGCGGGCGACGACACCTGGATCGACCGCTCGGTCGACATCGCCCGCTCGACGCTCTCCGAGATCAACCGCTCGGTCGCCCCGGATCGCTGGATCGCCGCCAACATCACACTGGGCCGCGCCCTCCGCCTCAAGGCCGAGAAGCGCTTCGACCCGGTCATGCTGCGCGAAGGCATCGCCCACCTGACCGAAGCCCTCGAAGCCTTGCGCGCCGAACCGCGCCTCAAACTGGCCGAGAGCGCCGCCCAGGCCATCGGCGAAGCGCAAAAACTCCTCGGCACCCGCCGCAAGTTCTCGATCTCCGGCGGCGGGATCTAGGACGTACGCCCGCATCCTTCGAGACGATCGCTTCGCGATCTCCTTCAGGACGAGGGCGTGCTAAAGGCCTACCCAGCCGCCTGTAACACCAGCTCTTCGTCCTCAGCAGGCGCCTTGGCCCGTTCCGCCACGCACTGCGTGCACCGGCATTTGGCGCCGATATAGGCGCTGAAATAGTCCTCACCGTAATCGTAGTTCAGTTCCTCGCCTGGAACGATCGGTCGAAGCGCGTAGACGAATACCCGCCCATTGATGATGTCGATCTCGCAGTTCGGGTCGCAGGAATGGTTGATGTAGCGGGCGAGGTTCGTCTTCAACGCGCCGTCGATCGTCACGCCATTGTCGAGGTCGAACAGGTATTTCGACCGGCTGGTGTATTTCTCGCGCTCTTCCAGCGGCCGGCCCGTGTATTCGATGATGCACGCGCCCTTCTTGATGTGGGACATCGAGAATAGCCCGCGTCCGGCGGACGCCTTCTTCACAACGAGATCGAACTTGCCGGGCGTGGTCTTGGCTGACGCCATGTCTGAGCAATCCTGAAAAAAAGCGAGCGCGCTGTCTCACAGCACACGCGCCGATACGCAAGATGTGTTGCAGGCTTGTGAACGGAAAAGACGGGAGCGTGTTCCCGCATGATCGCGGATGCGCCGCTCCCGTCTTCCCCTGCTCACCGGTTGTCCACCTGCGCGCGCACGGCTGCGAGCCCTTCACGGGTCACGCGGTAGGGCCCGCCTTCCTGGCTGCGGATGAAACCGCGCTTCCTGAGCTTGCGGAACACGGCCAGCGTGCAGTCCGCAAGTTTCCACCCGTCGCGGGTAATGCAGTCCACGGCGATGATGTCGCCTCGGTCGTCCTTGTGGTGTTCGATACGCCCGCCCTGCGCGAGCGCATGCAGCGTGCGCTGCTCGTACTTCGAGATGTTCACTTGAATTGTCGCCTGATCTGAACGGATGCGCGCCCACGGCCAGTCTGGCGGCGGGTCGTCCAGCGCGAGCGGCGGCTATCTCAGCCCAACCATCCTAGTTTGGGGGCTGAAGCCGCGACTCACGAAGCGAAGACAATCTCGAATGGCATCCATCACTCCGGCAATCGGAGAAGGCCGCGGATATGACGACCATCGCGCCGAAGGTCAAGCACCCGCCGCTTGTCATCCCGAAAGCGCGCAGCGCTATCCGGACCCATTGCGAGAGCACGACGGCGGATGAATGGGTCCCGGCTCTCCGCTTCGCTGCGGCCGGGATGACAACCGGCGCGATCCGTACGTATCCATCCCGCCCGCTGAAAAATCTTCGCCAGCCCTTTCAAGGCAGAAGCAAAAGAACAGGGGTGGGATAACTCTGATTTTGGCCACCTTCTCCCGGACCTCGCGATGCTCCTTCCGCACCTGAGGGAGGGAGGTCTTGGTGACGTCCGATACTCAAGACGTCAGGGCGTCGGCCGGCGTGGCGGGGCGGGCTCACTGGCGCAAGCAACAGGGGCGCCCGACTGCCGATTGCCGACTGCCCATCACGTAAGCGCCAATTCCCGCACCGCACCAATTCTCCGGAAACCTCGCAGTCTCTCGATTGACACCGCGGATTACGTGCGTAACTTGAAGTTAGATTACAGGTGTACCATGCAGCAGATCTCCGACGCCGAAAGCCGCATCATGGAGGCCCTCTGGCGCAAGACGCCGCTCACGGCCGAGCAGATCTATGCTGCCGTCGGCCCGGACAATGGCTGGGCCCCCGCCACGGTGAAGACGCTGGTCACCCGGCTCCTCAAGAAAAAAGCCATCTCCGGCGGCAAGGAAGGCGACGCCTACTGCTACCGCCCGCTCATCGCCCGCGCCCAGTACGTCCAATCCGAAAGCCAGGGACTGCTCGACCGTCTGTTCAAGGGCGAGGTTGCCCCACTTGTCGCCCACTTTGCCGAGCATCGTCAGCTGTCCGCCAAGGACCTCAAGCAATTGAAGGCCCTGATCGCGAAGATCGAAGAGGACAAGAAATGAACGACATCCTTGCCTCTCTCATCGAGATGAATGTCGTTGCCGCCGTCGCGGTCGGCTTCATCCTCCTCGTCCGCAAACAGGCCCTGCGCCTCCTCGGCCCGCACGCCGTCTACCTGCTCTGGTCGATCGTGCCGGTCGCCATCCTCGCCACCTTCATCCCCTCGCGCACCATCACCACGCTCACCTTCGGCCTGTCGCTGGAGGAAATCATCGCAATGACGACGCCTTCGCCGGAAAGCATCAACTGGGAAGAGACAATCGCGCCCGTCCTGATGGCTGTCTGGATCGCCGGCATGATCGTCATGGCCGTCGCCCTCGCCCGCCGCCAGGCCGCCTTCCTGCGCGATGCCAACGTCGGCCTCGCCGGTCCCGCCATCGTCGGTTTCTCGCGCCCGCGTATCGTCACGCCGGATGATTTCTCCCGTCGCTACAGCGACAGCGAGCGCAAGCTGATCCTCACCCACGAACAGGTCCACCTCGACCGCAACGACGCCCGCGTGAACGCTCTTGTGGCTCTCGTCCGCTGTGTCTTCTGGTTCAACCCGATGATCCATGTCGGCGCCAAGACGATGCGCGTCGACCAGGAACTCTCCTGCGATGCCGAAGTGATCGACCGCCGTCCGCGTGGCGTCCGCCGCGCCTATGCCGAAACGCTGCTCAAGACCCAGCTCGCCTCGCTCCCGCTTCCCGTGGGCTGCTACTGGCCCGCTGAATCGCAGCACCCGCTGACCGAGCGCATCGACATGCTGGCCCGCAAGCCTGTCTCCAGCCGCCGCCGCATCGCCGCCACCGCCATCGTGCTGGTTCTCTCGGCAAGCGCCGGGGTCGCCGCCTGGGCCGCCCAACCCGAACGCACCGTCTTCCGCGAGGCCCCGGACGTCCTCGTGCCCTTCCAGCCCATGCCGCAGGACGAGCAGAGCAAGGCCAGGCCCACCACCAAGCCGCGCCCTGGCGCCGACTTCCGCCAGCCCAACTATCCGACCGACGCCGCCGCCGCGAAGCAGGAAGGCGATGTCGTGGTCGAACTCTGCGTCGGCGCCTCCGGAGCCGTAGCCGACGTGAAACTTGTCAGGTCGTCCGGCTACGCCAGCCTCGACAACGCGACGCTGAGCGGACTCGAACAGTCCAAATTCGAACCAGCAACCCGCAACGGCCAGGCCGTCAGCGTCTGCGGCTACAGCCTCACCATGGGCTGGCGCCTCGGACCCACACCACCCGCAGCGGCCGGAACGCCGTAACCGACAATCGACTGCACGCGATGAGAGGAGGTCTCCATGTACGGAGCCATGAGAGAACACGCGCCTAATTCAACCCGGATGGCCGGCCTCGGCGCCGCCCTGCTGATGACCGCCGCTGTTGGCTACGCCCTCGCCAACGGCTTCATCGGTCAGGTCGCGAAGTTTATCGAGACACCGCTGACCTTCACCCCGCTCGCCGAGGATCCCGTGCCGGTGGACAAGCCGAAGAGCGATCTTCCGATGTCCACGGATCCGCTGCCCATTCCGCCAACGAAAATTCCGGATGACGTTTTCGTCCCGGATGACAAGACCGGCATCAAGACTCCTCCCGTGGACAAACGAGGACTTGTCGACGCGGGGCCGGTGGGCGGCGGGACAGGTGCGGCGGCCTCGCCGATCCGCACCCGTCCCGCCCTCATCACCCGCACGCCGCCGCCCTATCCCGCCGCCGACGTCCGCAAGCAGAATGAAGGCGTTACTAGGCTCAAAGTCTGTGTCGATGCTTCGGGCCGCGTGACGTCCGCCAATGTCGCCTCCACCAGCGGCCACGCGGCGCTCGACAACGCTGCTCTCAGATGGGTGCGCGACGCCCGCTTCACGCCGGCGAAATCGGATGGCGTCGCACAGTCGGTCTGCGGACACGACGTGTTCTACGAATGGAAGCTTGAAAACGCGCACTAGCGCGACCAGTTGAAGCCCTGTCCCAGCAAGGCAGGGCGTGCCGGACCGCCAGGACGCCCCACGTTCCGGCCGGCATTCGAAGGGCCTCTCCCCCGCTCCCCCGGGGTGGGGGCCCTTCTGCTTTTCACCGCGCCCCCTTCGCGCCATCGATCACGCCACGCCGCAGCCGCACCATGCCGCGGATCCAGCGGTCATAATCGCCCGTCTTCCGCTGCATGTACGTGACGACCTGCGGATGTGGCAGGATCAGGAAGCTCTCCGCCTCCAGTCCCTTCACGACCGCATCGGCGACATCAGCCGGCGCCAGCACGCCATCGACATTCTGCGATCCCGCAGCGCCGCCCAGCATCGGCGTGTCGACGGCTTGCGGACAGAGAAGCGAAACACCAATTCCGTTCTCCTTCGTCGCAATCGCGAGGTGTTCGCCGAACCCGATCGCCGCGTGCTTCGTCGTGGAATAGACCGCCGACCCGATCTGGGAGAGCAACCCCGCCGCCGAAACCGTATTGAGAAAGTACCCCGACTTGCGCGCAATCATCCCCGGTAACGCCGCCCGCACCGCATAGACATGCGCCATCACGTTGACACCCCAGGCCAACTCCCAGTGCGCATCCGGCGGCGATCCCGGATTGTCGATATCCGGATCGCCCCGCGAGATCCCGGCATTGGAGCAGAACAGATCGATCCGCCCGAACTTCTCTTCGGCGGTCCGCGCGATCTTCTGGACGTCGGCTTCCCTGGTCACATCGGCCTGCACAGCGATCCCGCCGACGGACTTCGCAACCGCCTCTGCCCCCGCGCCATTCATGTCCGCCACGATCAGGCCCCTGGCGCCTTCCTTGTGGAAGCGCTCGACCAGCGCCTTGCCGATGCCGCTCGCCCCGCCCGTGACAATGACGACCTTGTCCGCGACTTTCATGAACCACGCTCCCGCTAGCCCTATCTTGCTACTTCCACCCTACGCACGACTGGCCCTCGCGCCAGTCCTTGGCGGCCGTGAATTCGTTTCGCAGCGTCATCCAACCACTGCGAACCCGCGCGCGGCAGAAACTGCCGGTCGGAAAACTCTGCTTACTGCATAGCGAGACGCTTGATTTTGTGAGGCTCGCACGACGCTGCGCGATCAAATTTTCTGATTCATGCCGTCGCAATCCGTGTTCACGACTCGTGAACGCCACGGCGCCATTTTGATAACCATGATGGAACGCGCGTACACATGGTCATCGATCTTCGCCTGGGGGCTCACCCTGTCCGGCGCGACGCTCGCCACCGGCGGCGTCATCGGCATGTTCTGGCCGGAGATGGATATCGGCTGGCTCTGCGTCATCGCCTTCGCCGGCATGATGGCGTTCGGCATCGGCCTCGTTAACTGCTCGGCCGCCGGCGCGCTGCAGGCGATCAAGCACCGCAAGACCAATGGCGGCCAGGTCGACTGGGCCGTGCTGATCCCCGCGCTTGCCTGCTGCGTCGGCTTCGCCTTCGCAACCAATATCGGCGTGCACCTCGGCTGGGAGATCGTGAAGGCCAAGGCGCCTGCCGACGCCAGGCTGCCGTCCGCCTACACGGTTGACGCCGTGTTCTACATCTTCGCCTTCGCCAAGCCCGCCATGGCCTGGATCGTCGAAGGCCGGAAGGCGATGGATGCCGAAGACTACGCAGCTCACCGCGCCGCCCGCCGCCAGGAAGCGGCCGAAATCGCCGCCGCAGAGTTCGCCCGCGCCAAACTGGCCAAGGCCGACATCCTGATGCCGGCCCCGCCGCTGCAGTCGTTCCCGCCGGAAGCTCCCGCACCGACGCCGGAACCTGTTCCCGCTGTCGTCAACGAACCTGCTGCCCCCGCCATTGCCGAACAGGCTGCGCCTGCCCCCGCTGAAGAAGCGCCCAAGCCGCGCTCAAAGGCCAAGCGCAAGCCGAAGACGGTCGAGGAACAGCGCGCCGCCGCCATGAAGGCCGCCGCCAAACGTGTCGCCTCCTTCCGCGAACAGCACATGGGCCGCGTCCTCGACCTCGCCGAGCCCGCCCGCTGGGACGACCCGCTGACGCCGCTCCAGATCGCCCGCGCCTGCGACGAACTCATCGCCCGCGGCGAGAAGCCGTCCATGCGCCGCGTCGCCGAAATCCTCGGCGTCTCGCAGATCCGCGTCGAGAAAGGCTGGCCGAAGGGCGTACCGCTCGACGGTACGGGCGAATACCGGGCGGCGTAATCCTGGCCTCTCACGCGCGTGAGTTGACCCAGGTCTGAACCTCCGCAAGGTGGATCCGGATAAGTGATCTGGCCGGGCTCGCTGACATGACACAACGCGTTTTCCGACTATCGAAGCTGTTGCTCGCCGCATCGGCGCTTTGCATCGCGGCTTGCGCGACATCTGGGCCCGCCCCTGCTCCGATTTCAACGCAACAGGCAATCGCCGATCCGCGCCGCCCGGCAGAAGACGTGGCTTTGGATGTTCAACGTCAGGGCTCGGCCATTCTCGAGTTCGCCGGCATCCAGCCTGGCTGGAAGGTCGGCGACATCATGCAGGGCGCCGGCTATTTTACGCGCCTGTTCATCGCGAAGGTCGGAAAGACCGGCAAGGTCTACGCTTGGAGCCCGGATGAGTTCATGAAAGCCAAGCCGGTCCTCTACGGCGACTCTCTCGATATTCTGCAGAAGGCTTATCCAACCCAGATCGTGACCATGCGATCTGCTTTCGAGAACCTCGCCTTCCCGGAAAAGCTGGACCTTATCTTCACATCGCAGAACTACCACGATCTACACCTGAACAAGTTCCCGGCGGATCTAGCCGCGCACATGAACAGGAAGGTCTATGACTCACTCAGGCCCGGCGGCATTTATCTAGTCGTGGATCACGTCGCGAACCCCGACACGGTCGACGCCCCTAACACCGTCCACCGCATCGATCCGGCAACGCTTCGCCGCGAGATCGAGGCGGCGGGCTTCAGGTTCGACGGCGAAAGCCCGGCGCTTCGCAAGCCCGCAGATGATCACAAGCTGATGGTGATGAACCCGACCATCCGCGGAAAGACGGACCAGATCATCTACAAGTTCCGCAAACCCAGCTGAAGCAGCCCGTAGTTACCGCGCGAACTTCTTGAACGTCGGACGTTTCGGCTCGATGGCGTCGGCGCCGAGGCGGCGTTTCTTGTCTTCCTCATAGTCCTGGAAGTTGCCCTCGAACCATTCGACATGGCTGTTGCCCTCAAAAGCCAGGATGTGCGTCGCCACGCGGTCGAGGAACCAGCGGTCGTGGCTGATGATCACGGCGCAGCCGGGGAAGTCCTCAAGCGCCGCTTCGAGCGCCTGCAGCGTCTCCACGTCGAGGTCGTTGGTCGGTTCGTCGAGCAGGAGAACGTTCGCGCCCTCACGCAACATCTTGGCGAGGTGGACGCGGTTGCGCTCACCGCCCGAGAGCTGGCCGACCTTCTTCTGCTGGTCGACGCCCTTGAAGTTGAACGCGCTCACATAGGCTCTTGAGGGCTGCTCCACGCCTCCCACATCGATGATGTCGAGGCCGCCCGAGACTTCCTGCCAGACCGTGTTCTTGTCGTTCAGGCTGTCGCGCGACTGGTCGATGTAGCCGAGCTTCACGGACTCGCCGACCTTGAATGTCCCACCATCCGGCTTTTCGCGGCCGGTGATCATCTTGAACAGCGTCGTCTTGCCCGCGCCGTTGGGTCCGATGACGCCGACAATGCCGCCCGGCGGCAGTTTGAAGGACAGATCCTCGATCAAGAGCTTGTCGCCGAACGCCTTGTTGAGGTGCTCCGCCTCGATGACGTTGGAGCCGAGGCGCGGGCCCGGCGGGATGCGGATCTGGGCGGTAGCGATCTTCTCGCGTTCGGCCTTGGACGCCATTTCCTCATAGGCTTGGATACGCGCCTTGGACTTGGCCTGACGGGCCTTGGCCGACGAACGGACCCATTCGAGTTCGCGGTTGAGCGTCTTCTGACGGCCCTCCTCCTCGCGTGATTCCTGCGCCAGGCGTTTGGCCTTCTTCTCCAGCCAGGTGGAGTAGTTCCCCTCGTAGGGAATACCCTGCCCGCGATCGAGCTCGAGAATCCACTTGGTGATCTGGTCGAGGAAGTAGCGGTCGTGAGTGACGAGGATCACGCAGCCCGGGAAGTTGGCGAGATAGTTCTGCAGCCACAGCACGCTCTCGGCGTCGAGGTGGTTGGTCGGCTCGTCCATCAGGATCATGTCGGGCTTCGACAGCAGAAGCTGGCAGATCGCGGTCCGGCGGATCTCGCCGCCCGAGAGCTTGGTCACGTCCGCATCCGAGGGCGGGCAGCGCAGCGCTTCCATCGCCATCTCGATCTTGGAGTCGATGTCCCACGCATCGGCAGCGTCGATCTGCTCCTGCAGCTTGGTCATCTTCTCCATCAGCTCGTCGGTGTATTCCTCACCAAGCTTGGCGGAGATGGCGTTGAACTCGTCCACCATCTGCTTCTCGGGGCATTTCGAGGCGATGTTCTCGAACACGGTCAGCTTGGGATCGAGCTTGGGCTCCTGCGCCAGATAGCCGACCTTGACGCCATCCGCGGCCTTGGCCTCGCCGATGATCTCGGTGTCGAGCCCGGCCATGATCTTCAGCAGGGTCGATTTACCCGAACCGTTGACGCCCACGACGCCGATCTTCGCGTCCGGCAGGAAGTGGAGCCGGATGTTCTCGAACACCTTTTTGCCGCCCGGGTAGATCTTGGTCAGGCCGTCGAGGTGGTAAACATAGTGAGTGGCGGCCATCGGTTTTCCTGCGGCGGGGAGAGTTGGGGGCTTAGATGCGCTGGCCAGACGTGGAGATCAAGGCCGGTCTTCGCATCCGCAGCAGGACTGGTCACCTTCCCGACAACGCCCTCGCCAAGCCGCCTGTCATATGGAACCTTCCGGCCTGGAGAGGGCCGGAACAGGCCTGCCGGGAGGGTTTCATGACGGATACCGTAGCCGCGCCCGCGGGCGCGCAGCGCACCACGGCTTACGCCTGGATCGTGCTGGCCATGCTGGGCTTCATCTACATCTTCAACTTCCTCGACCGCCAGCTGATGTCCGTGCTGATCGAGTCGATCAAGAACGATCCGGCTTTCCTCAAGCAACTGCCTGACGGAACGACCGTGGGCCTTTCCGACGCGGAAATGGGCTGGATGACCGGATTCTGGTTCGCGCTGGTCTATACCGTGCTCGGCGTCATCGTCGGCTTCCTCGCCGACCGCACCAGCCGCCGCAACATCCTCTATGTCGGCGCGACGCTGTGGTCGGCCTTCACCACCCTGTGCGGCCTGGCGCAGAACTATCCGACCATGCTGGCCGCCCGCATGGGTGTCGGCGTCGGCGAAGCGGCGGGCGCCCCGCCCTCCTACTCAATCATCTCGGACTACTTTCCGTCCGAGAAGCGCGGCCTCGCGCTCGCCATCTTCTCGATGGGCGTGCCGCTGGGCCAAGCGGCGGCCATCGCTTTCGGCGCACAAATCGACAAATATTTCGGCTGGCGCACGGCGTTCATCGCAATCGGTGTCGCCGGGCTGATCGCCGCCCTGATCATGCTGTTTGTGGTGCGCGAGCCAAAACGCGGCGTGATGGACCCGGGCTATGCGGCGGCGGCCGTGCAGGAACGCTCGAGCTTCGGGAAGACGTTCTGGGAGTTCATGAGCCGCCCGGCCCTGCTGTGGTGTGCTCTGGGGTGCGGCCTCTGCGCCCTCGTCGGCTATGCCGCGCTGGGCTTCAATGCGCCCTTCCTGATCCGCGTCCTCAAGATGACGCCGGATGAACTGTCGCTGTGGTACGCCCTCGTCGTCGGCGTCGGCATCGGCGTCGGCACCATCGCCTCTGGCGCCATCGTGGACCGCATGGCGAAACGCTCGCGCGTCTGGTACGCCCTCGTGCCGCTGATCGCGATGGCAGCCGCAACGCCGTTCTGGTACTTCTTCACCCAGGCGCAGGAATGGCCGGTGGCCCTGGGGCTGCTTATCCTGCCGCTGCTGCTGAACATCTTCTATCTCGCCCCGGCGCTCGCGCTGGTGAACAACTCGGTGAAGCCGTCGCAGCGCACTATGTCGAGCGCCATTCTCCTGATGGTGCTCAACTTCGTCGGCCTGGGCGCCGGTCCGACCCTGGTGGGCATCTTCTCGACGAGCTCTGCGACGACGAAGATCGCCGCCGGCGTCGACAAGACCCTGGCCGCGCAGGAAGGCCTCCGTGAGGCGCTGATGTGGATGACTCCCTTCTTTCTCGTCGCGCTGGTCTTCATCGTCCTCGAGGCGATGGCGATCGCACGCGAGTTGAAGGCCGGAAAGCCGGTTACGGATGGCGGCGCGCGCGCCGGCATCGTGCTCTTCGTCTGCGGCGCGGGCGGCCTCGCCCTCCGGTATTTCTTTGGCGGCATGCCGGGACTCACCTCGACCGATCCGGTGCAGATGATGCAGCTTGGACTGATCATTCTGTCTCTGCTGCTCGGCCTCTGGCTGGTGATCCGCTCGCTCGGGCGCAAACCCGAAGCGGCCTGAGACGTTGCTGGCTGAACGGAAGGCCGCGCGCAGTGATGCGCGGCCTTTCTGTTTGCCCGGATGGCACCCTCGTGCACACGCTTCCCGTTGCACCGATCACCTCCTAGAGTGCCCGTGCACCGGCGATCACAGCCGGACGGGAGGAAGGCATGATCCGCAAAACCGTTCTGGCGTTCGCATCGGCGCTTGCGCTTGTATCGTGCGGCCCGACCCCCGCCCCGGCCCCTGAGGCGCCCGCCGCTCCGGAAGCCGCCGATTTCTCGGTGAAGCCGGAGGAGCGGACCGCCCTCGACGCCTACGTCGCCAAACCGGACCCGTCCTACAAATGGGAGCTGAAGGCGACCTATCCGGGCGACGGCCAGACGACCTACGTCCTCGAGATGACATCGCAGACCTGGCGCTCCGCCGCCGACGTCGATCGCCCCGTCTGGACCCACTGGATGACGATCGTGAAGCCCGCCGAAGTGAAGAGCGACAAGGCCCTCCTTTTCATCTGGCAGGGCGACAACACCGATCCCGCCCCGACAAAAGCTCAGGACCGCTCCATCCGCATCGCCAAGGAAACCGGCTCCGTCGTCGCCGAAGTCGGCATGGTGCCCAACCAGCCGCTCCACTTCACCGACTCGCCCGACAAGGCCCGCGTCGAGGACGACATCATCGCCTACACCCGCGTGAAGCACTTCACGACCAAGGATGATGAGTGGCTCGTTCGCCTCGCCATGGTGAAGGCCGGCGTCAAGGCGATGGACGCCACGCAGGAATTCATGAAATCCGACGCCGGCGGCAAGGTCGCCATCAACCAGTTCGTCGTCGCCGGCGCCTCCAAGCGCGGCTGGACCACCTGGCTCGTCGGCGCCGTTGACGAGCGCGTCATCGGCATCATGCCGATGGTGATCGACGCCCTGAACTCGGAAGAGATCACCAAGCACCATTTCGAGGTGCTCGGCTTCTTCGCGCCGTCACTGGAGGACTACGTCAATCACGGCCTCTTCCCGCACAAGATCGGCACGCCGGAATACCAGGCCGTCCTCAAGATCGAGGACCCGTACAACTATCGCGCGCGCAACCGCCTCAAGATCCCGAAATTCATCGTTAACGCCTCGGGTGATCAGTTCTTCCTGCCGGACAATTCGCGCTTCTATTACGCTGACCTGCCGGAAGAAAAACGCATCCGCTACGTCGAGAACGCCGCGCACAACCTCGCCGGCTCAGACGCCGTCAATTCCATGCTGGCCTGGTACAACTCAGTCATAACGGGCGGCCAGCGCCCCGGCTATTCGTGGACGAAAGCCGCCGACGGCACGCTCAGTGTGAAACCCGAGACGACGCCAAAGGAAGTGAAGCTCTGGCAGGCCCACAACGACAAGGCGCGCGACTTCCGCGTCGAATCCCTCGGCAAGGCCTACACCTCCACCGTCCTGCAGCCGCAGGCGGACGGAACCTATGTCGGCCATGTCGACCAACCGGCCAAAGGTTTTACCGCCTTTTTCATCGAACTGACGTGGGATAGCGGCCTTCCCTCCGCCCCCTTCAACTTCACCACGGAGGTCTCGATCCTCCCCGACACCCTGCCCTACAAATGGGAGGACGCGGCTAAGAAATACGCCGCCACGAAGCCGAAATAGAATGCCGTCTGCAAGCTGGCGCGGAGGGGGCCTGCAGGCCTGGATAGTCGGCATGCAACAGAGGCGGTCCGCCCCGAGCCTGAACTCCGGCTTTCCATTCTGGAGCTGGACCGCGGACGCGGCGCTGTCTCGCCTGTCATCGATCCGCACAGGCCTGACCTCCGCAACCGCAGCGGAGCGGCTCCGGCGCGACGGACCCAACACGATCGAGCCAAACGCCGGCGCAGGCATCCTCCGCCTGATCCTCCGACAGATCGAAAGCCCGCTTGTCCTGATCCTCATCATCGCCGCGATCGTCGCGCTCGGGCTCGGCGACGTCACGGAAGCGGCGATCATTCTCGCCATCGTCCTCGGCAGCACTGTGCTGGGCTTCGTCCAGGAATTCCGCGCCTCGCGCGCCGTCGAAGCGCTGCGCAGCCGGCTCGCCTTGACCACCCGCGTCCTGCGCGACGGCAGCGAGATGGTGATCCCCGCCTCGTCGATCGTGGCAGGAGACGTCATCATCCTTTCGGCCGGCAACCTGATCCCCGCCGACGGCCTGATCCTGGAAGCGCGCGACTTCCTCGTCACGGAAGCCAGCCTCACCGGCGAATCCTTCCCGGTCGAAAAATCGCCCGGCGTTCTACCGGCGGATGTCCCGCTGGCAAGCAGGACCAACTGCATCTTTGCCGGCAGTTCCGTCCGCAGCGGCGAGGCCTGCGCGCTGGTGACGCAGACCGGCCTCCGGACTGCATTCGGCGCCGTCGCCTCAAGACTCCGTGACCGTTCTCCTGAAACCGATTTCGTCCGTGGACTCCGCCGCTTTGGCTATCTCCTGCTGCGCGTGATGACCGTGCTGGTCGTCTTTGTGCTGATCATAAACCAGCTGCTCGGCCGGCCCTTCTTCGAATCTCTCCTGTTCTCCGTCGCCCTCGCCGTCGGCCTGTCGCCCGAATTGCTGCCGGCCATTGTCAGCGTGACGCTGTCCGCCGGCGCGCGCGTGCTGGCCCGCCGCGGCGTCCTCGTGCGCCGGCTCGAGGCGATCGAAAGCCTCGGCGGCGTCGACATTCTCTGTACCGACAAGACCGGCACGCTGACCGAAGGCGCGATCGTTCTGGAACAAGCCTGCGATCCGGCCGGCGCGGGTCGGGATGACATCCTAAAACTCGGCTTCATCAATGCTTCCCTCGAGACGGGCATCCGCAACCCGCTCGACGAAGCCATCGTCACCTTCGGACGGCAGAAGGCCTTACTCATCGCGAACGTGCGGAAGGTCGACGAAATTCCCTACGACTTCCAGCGCAAGCGGTTGACCATCGTCGTGGACGATGGAGATGCGACCACGCGCCGCCTGATCACCAAGGGCGCCTTTTTCGAGACGCTCGGCGTCTGCACGATGATCGAGCAGGATGGGAAGACGGCGCCGCTGGACACGTCGGCGCGCGCAAGGCTCGAGGAATGTTATCGGACCTATGGTGATGATGGTCTTCGCGCGCTGGCCGTCGCCACGCGGCGCTTGCCCGCCAGGGATGACTACACGCGCGAGGACGAAGCCGGGATGACTTTCGTCGGCTTCCTGACCTTCACGGATCCGCCAAAGGCGGACGCCCGCGAAACCATCGCCGCGCTCGCGGCCGCGGGCGTCAAGGTCAAGATCATCACCGGCGACAATCGCTACGTCGCCGCCCATTGCGCCGAGAGCATGGGCATCGCCAATCAGGCGATCCTCCGCGGCGAGGAGATCGACGCGATCCGGGATGAAGCCTTCCTGCCGATCGCCGAGCGCACCGACGTCTTCGTCGAGGTCGATCCGCAGCAGAAGGAACGCATAGTTCGCGCACTTCAGCGCAACGGCCATTCCGTCGCCTATCTGGGAGACGGGATCAACGACGCGCCGGCCCTGCACGCAGCCGATGTCGGCATATCCGTGGATGGCGCGGTCGATGTAGCGCGCGAGGCGGCTGACATCATCCTGCTGGAACGCGACCTCGGCGTGCTTAGACAAGGCATCGAGGATGGTCGCCGCGCCTTCGCGAACACGCTCAAATACATCTGCATCACCAGCGGCTCGAGTTTCGGCAACATGGTGTCGATGGCGCTCGCCACGCCGATCCTGCCCTTCCTTCCCCTCACGGCCACCCAGGTCCTGCTGACCAACTTCCTGACGGACCTGCCGCTGATGGCGGTGACGACGGACAATGTCGATCCCGAGCATGTCGGGCAACCGCAGCGCTGGAGCGTGCGCGATATCGAGCGCTTCATGCTGGTGTTCGGTCTGCTCAGCTCCGTGTTCGACCTGATCACCTTCGCGGTGCTGCGCATATTCCTGCAGGCTGACCAGCAAACGTTCCAAACCACATGGTTCGTCGTGTCGGTTCTCACGGAGCTTGCAGCTCTCCTCGTCCTCCGCTCGCGCCGGCCCGTCTGGGTAAGTCGGCCCGGGCGGTGGCTTGTGCTGGGCTCGGCGTTCGTCGCCATCTTCGCGGTGACTGCGCCTTTCATCCCGCAGATCGCCGGCCCGCTCCGCCTTGCACCGCTTGGCTTGTCCGCCATGGTCGCCATTCTTGCCGTCCTCGCGGGCTATGCCCTGTGCACCGAAGCCGCCAAGGGTCTGTTCTATCGCCAGAAACGTCCTGAAAGTTGACCCGTCAGCATGCCGCGAGGCCTGCAGTCAAAGCCGCGCACGGCATGTTGCGATCGCGGGCGGCCTGATACGATAAGCTGAACCTGGAGCTTTTCATGCGTGTGACAGCCGCCTTCGTATCCTTCACAGCCCTTGCACTGGGAGCATGCGCGACGCCGCCGCCTGTGGAGGCGCCTGTGGGGCCGATTGTCGGCGGTTACGGCCAGTCCAATCCTGAGGACGAGGGACTAAAGGCGGCGCAGAAGATTGCGGTCGACGAGATCTACAAGCGCAATCCCACGCGCGCCCTCGTCGAGAAGGCGACGGCGGAAACGCAGGTCGTAGCCGGCCTCAACTATCGCTTCACGATCGTGATGAGCGGCGGCGCGACCTATCGCGTCGTCGTGTTCCGTGACCTGCAGGACGCGATGTCAGTGACGTCGTACGAGAAGGTCGCCTAACCCGCCATCATCGCGCGGCAGGCGGCTTCCAGTCCACGCGCATCGATCTTGTCGAAGGCCGAGAACGAGGTCGAGTCGACATCGAGCACGGCGACAAGCGCGCCTGACCCGTCGAACACCGGCACAACGATCTCCGAATTCGAGGCCGAGTCACACGCGATATGGCCCGGGAAAGCATGCACGTCCGGCACGATGATCGTCTCGCGCTTCGTGGCGCAGGCCCCGCAAACGCCCTTGGCGAAAGGAATGCGCAGGCAGCCCAGCGTGCCCTGATAGGGGCCTACCACAAGCTCGCGCTCCTTGCGCGGATCGACCTCGTAGAAGCCGCACCAGAAGAACCGCGCCCCGAATGCCGCCTTCAGCAGCGACACAGTCGTTGCATAGCGCGCCGTGCGCGATGTCTCGCCGGCGACCACGGCCGCGATTTCAGCCGCGACTTCGCGATAGGCCGTGGCCTTGTCGGATGAATAGACGATCTGCTGCTCTGCCATGCCGGCAGTCTTACGCCTTCGCGAGCCGCCCGTAGAGCGTTTCCAGCGTCGCGGCGAAATCCTTCTGCTTGTCGGAGCTCAGGGCCTCGATCGCGGCGGTCAGCCGGTGCACGGGATCCTGGTCCAGCAGTGCCTTGCCGGCTGGCGTAAGATCGATGCGGCGGATGCGGCGGTCCTCTGGATCGGCCTTCACCGTCACGAAGTCCTTGCGGGCCAGGGAGGCCACCGCCCGCGAGGCCGGCGCATGCGTCACCCCCAAATACGTCGCCACTCCACCCACTGTGCGCGCCTGGCGTCCGGCGCGCGCCAGATACCTCAGCACAGCCCATTGGCCGGCATGGATCGCCTTCGGCCCCCGGGCTTCATAAACAGCCCGAGCGGTCTGCTCGAGCATGCGTGCAACTGCACTCGCATCCATAGTCCTCAAATCCCCTCGTCCTGATCTGCCCGCCTCCACGGTCAGATCGAAAACCCCCGGCCTCCGATTCGCACTGTCTATATCAGCCATTAGCAACCAGATGGGTCGAGCGATCGCCAATGCTCGCGCAACGCAGAAGATCAGACAGTGTAAAGCACTTATTGCACCTTACGTGTGCGTCAAGAAAGCTCATTCCGCGCGTTTTTTGGTTAAGTTGCCGCGGCTTATTTTTAAGGCTCCGCTTCGAGCGGGAAACGCCCCAGTATTCGCGCAAACGGCGTCGGAATTACTGCTGGTGTTGTGATTACTGAACTGGCGGCGGGGTGGAGCGGGTGAAGGGAATCGAACCCTCGTCGTAAGCTTGGGAAGCTTCTGCTCTACCATTGAGCTACACCCGCGACCCGCGTCGTTTCTACCAGCCGTCTGCCCTTACGTGCACGCGACATTGGAATGATTGCGACTAAGGTGCAAGAGATTCCGACCTTCGGTATGGCAAACTCTGCGTTCCGCCTCGCGGGTTGCGTGTAATGATACCCCCGTCGCGCAATTCTCCTTGACCACACAGGGGACGCGGCCCTGAGGTCTCGTTATGTCTGCTCCGGGGGCTTTCGTAATATTCGGCGCGACGGGCGATCTTGCCCGCCGGATGCTCTTCCCGTCCCTCTACTTCCTTGATGTGGACGGGCTTTTGCCGCCCAACCTCCGGATCGTCGGCGCCGCCCGGTCCGACCACACCGACGACGAATTCCGCAAGGACGTTGAGAGCTGGGTCAAGGAACGCGCCGGAACCTTCTTCTCGAAGGACGCCTGGGCCGCCTTCGCCAAGCGGCTGGTCTATGTGCCGGGCGATGCGGGGGATGCGAAGAGCTACGCCACGCTGAAGCGGAAACTCGACGAAACCCACGGCGGATCCATCTTCTATCTGTCGACGTCGCCGGCGCTCTACATTCCGATCGTCAGCGGGCTCGCCTCGCAGGGGCTTACGGACGAACCAAATCGCGTGATCGTTGAAAAGCCGATTGGCAAGAACTGGGCGACCTGCGAACAGATCAACATCGCGATCGGCGAACATTTCAGCGAGAACCGCACTTTCCGGATCGACCACTACCTCGGCAAGGAGACGGTCCAGAACCTAATCGCCCTGCGCTTCGCGAATGCTCTCTTCGAACCGCTGTGGAACCGTCACGCCGTCGAACACGTGCAGATCACCGTCGCAGAGACGATCGGGGTTGAAGGCCGCTTCGGCTATTACGACGAATACGGCGCGACACGAGACATGGTGCAGAACCACCTGCTCCAGCTGCTGTGCCTCATCGCCATGGAGCCGCCGTCCAACTTGCATGCTGAATCTGTACGCGCGGAGAAGGTGAAAGTGCTGCGCGCGTTGCGCCCAATCAGCGAGTACGACCTGCGCGACCGCACTGTGCGCGGCCAGTACAAACAAGGCGTCATCGACGGAAAGCTGGTGCCCGGCTACACGGAAGAGGATGGCGGCAAACCATCCGATACGGAAACCTTCGTCGCCATCTGTGCGCACGTCGACAACTGGCGCTGGGAAGGCGTGCCGTTCTATCTGCGCACCGGCAAGCGATTGCCGACGCGCCATTCGCAGATAGTCGTGCAGTTCCGTCCGGTTCCCCACTCGATCTTCGATGGCAGCCCGCTCACCGCCAACCGCCTCACCATCACGCTGCAGCCGGAAGAAGACATCTCCCTCACCATCATGAACAAGACGCCCGCGCTCACGCAGGGCGGCTACGAGCTGCAGCCTCTTTCCCTCAACCTGTCGCTGCTTGACGCCTTCAAGGGCGAAAAGCGCCGCCGCATCGCCTACCAGCGCCTGCTGCTCGAAGCGATCAACAACAACTCGACACTGTTCGTACACCGCGATGAATCCGAAGCCGCATGGCGCTGGATCGACGGCATCATCGACGGCTGGAAGCGCTCGGGAATGACGCCGCGCCCCTACCAGGCCGGAACCTGGGGACCGCCCAGCGCCCTGCAGATACCTGAACACAACGGACACAGCTGGTACGAATGAGTACGCTCACGAGCCACGAGGAAACCTTCTTCTCGGACCGCAAGCGCCTGTTCACGGGCCTCGCGCACGACTTCCAGGAGAAGCTCGCCGAAATCCTCCGCAAGCGCCGGAAGGCTTCGCTGGCGCTCGCTGGCGGAACGACGCCTGGACCTCTCTACGACGCGCTGTCCAACGCGCCGCTCAACTGGGACAAGGTGTCGGTCACGCTGACCGACGAACGCTGGGTGCACCCGCAGGATCCCGCGTCGAACGAGTTCCTGATCCGCGACATGCTGCTGCGCCGTCGCGCCGCAACAGCGACCTTCGTTCCCTTCAAGACGAACCATGCGAAAGCCTCGGGCGGCGCGGCCACCACCGAGAAACGCATCGCCCCGATCATGCCGTTCGACATCGTGCTGCTCGGCATGGGGCCGGACGGCCACATCGCCTCACTGATCCCCGGCGCAGAAGGCTATGCTGCGGCTGCAGATCCCGACGGCGCAAAAAAAGTCGTGGGCATTCACGCACCCAACGCCGCCGGCTCACCGGAGCGCATGACGCTCACTGTTCCCGGCATCCTGTCATCCCGCCGCGTCGTCCTGCTCTTCATGGGTCAGGACAAGCTCAACGTGTACAACGAAGCCAAGGCCGGCGCGGGCGTATCACCGATCAAGGACCTGCTGGCGCAGAAGAAAGTCCCGGTCCACGCCTTCTGGGCGCCTTGAGCGTCAGTAGCCCTTCACGCCGATCCGCTGCCAGTATCCCTTGCCTGCCGGATTGACCGCGCAGAGCTGGGCCGGGATCTCGAACGTACCCTTCTTCGTCTGCACGACGCCGCGGCTCTGACCGTCTCCGGTCTGCGTGATGTCGGTCGAGAGGTTCTTGCCGACCTGAACGATGCACGCGACATTGCTCGAGCCGGTCTGCGTGATCGAGGCGTCATTTCCACGGCCAAGCTGGCGGATCGTGGCGTCATTGCTGGCGCCTGTCTGCGTGATGCGCCCGGCATTGAGCGCGCCGTCCTGATTGACGCCCGCCGCATTGGCCGGACCATTCTGCGAAACGGCGGCGCCATTGCCCTGCCCGTTCTGGCGCACATCCACTTTCGCCTCCTTGGGCGGATGATAGCCGTAGCGGTCAAAGCGCCCCTGCGCGTGCGCAGCGCCCACTGTGCTCGACAAGGCAAGGGACAGGAGAACGAGACGTAGGGGTTTCATGGCGCGTTACGACCTGATGTCGCGGCAAACTTCATGCCCGCCGCTTCGAACCTTGAGGACAGCGCGGAATTTCGCGCCGTGTTCGAGCGATATCTCGGATGCGCCAAGTTCCTGCTTCACATCGCGCAGCGCATCGAACGGGCCGCCCTGCGAGATGTCGGATGATCCCGAATGGCCGGACTTGGTGATGACCAGCGAATACTCGCCCGACACCGAACGATCTGATCGCACGACGGGAATGATGCGAACGCCGTTCAGCGTGCGCTTCACGGAGATATCGCACCACAGGCTGTCGTCCTGCTTGCGAACAGCCGCAGGCGCCGGCGGTGCAACGACGACAGGCGGCGCGGCGAGAACCGGCGGCGCGCCATCGAGTTCCGCATCGGGCGGCGCAGGTGGCGACGCCAGCTGCGCTTCAGACGCGACGCCGCTGGAACAAGCCGCAACGGCGGCGATAGTTGCGAACGTTATCAGATGCCTGGACATGGAGCGTACTCCCGGAAGAACGAGGCCCGGGACAGCGATTGCGCGCCATCCCGGGCCGGTTGTGGGTTAGTTGTAGCCGCTCTGCACGACGACGGAGATGTTGCCCTCGCCGGCCTGGCGCACCGCCACGTCCTGGCCGTTGCCGACCTGGATGATGGCGGACGCGTTGTTCCGCCCAGCCTGTTCGGTCGAGGCCCTGTTGTTCGTGCCGATCTGCGCCGTACCGGCGACGTTGCCATAGCCAAGTTGGCTGGTCTGGGCCCGCAGGTTGAGGCCGTCCTGGCCCGTGACGGCGAGGTTGTTGGCGCCGTTCTGCTGCGTCATCACCTGGTTGCGCGTGCCGTACTGGTCCATGCGCAGGAAGTTGTTGTAGCCGTTCTGGATGCCCTGCGCGTAGTGGCCCTTGCCGTACTGCATCACGACGGCGCCATTGCGCTCGCCCTTCTGCGAAGCAGCGGCGCCAAGGCCGTAACCGCGCTGGTCAACCTTCACGCGGTTGCCTGTCTGGGCTTCCGCGATGCCGGCGCCCGCCAGAACCGCAAGAGCGAGGGCGGCTGAAAGAATGCGTTTCATGAGTCGAACTCCGTTTCACTTCGCGCATGTCCTGCCGCGCGACACGACCAACATCAGGCACGCCGCATGACCGGTGGTTGAACGGGAAATTCAGCGTGCACACCCAGCTGCAGATACTTCTGCACACGGATCGCCGTGCTAGACTCGCGCGATGCAGACGGATCCTGAATCGCAACTGAACAGCGCGCGCCAATGACAGCAACCGATGTCGAACAAGTCGAACGCCTCGTCGCGTCGCTGCTGCGCACTCTGGACACGCTCAGCTTCGTTGTGCGGCACGTGAACCCTATCGGCTACTCCTTCCTGCTCGATCGTGTGGGCCGGCCTGACGATGATCTGCGCGCAGCACGCAACTTCCCGCCCTGGCCCGACCCCTATTCCGCGCTGCGTCCGCTGCTCGACGCCGCCAGCGATTGTGCGCTCACCGCCTTCGAAGGCCTGCGCGCCGCCGCCGAACCGCCGGAAGACATGACCGCGACCTACAAGGCCTTCCGTCATATCCCGCGTGCGCTGGAAGCGCTCTATCCGCTCGCCGGCATCCTGCCGCCGGTGAACCGCTTCTTCCTCGATCCCGACCAGCGCGCGGACAAGGACCTGCAGGCGCGCTTCATGAAACTCCCGCCGCCGCCCAACACCGGCGCGATCTGCCTTGGCGATGATCCCGATGATCGCGAAGCGGTGTGGATGTATGTCCCCGAAACATATTCGCCTGACACGCCCGCACCGCTCGTCCTCGCCCTCCACGGCGGATCGGGGCGCGGCCGCGCCTTCCTGTGGAGCTGGGTCCGTGCCGCCCGCTCGCGCGGCGCCATCCTCGTCGCGCCCACCTCTGTCGGCCCCACCTGGGCCATCCAGGGCCAGGACCGCGACACGCCCCGCCTCGCCGAAATCGTCGCCTTGGTGCGCAGCAAATGGGCAGTCGACCCGGCTCGCATCCTGATGACTGGCATGAGCGATGGCGGCACCTTCACCTGGACGTCCGGTCTCGAAGCCTCATCGCCCTTCACCCATCTCGCTCCGGTCGCCGCTGCTTTCCATCCGGTGCTGACGCAGACGGCCGACGCCGAACGCCTCAAGGGCCTTCCGATTCACATCATCCACGGCGCCCGCGACTGGATGTTCCCAGTGGACATGGCCCGTGAGGCCGACGCCTGGTTCCGGGCCGCCGGCTCAAGCGTTACCTATTGCGAGATTGCCGACCTCAGCCACACCTATGGCCCCGATCTCAGCACCATGATCATGGACTGGCAGTTGGCGTAAGCCGAAATCCAGCCGATATCTCAAGCCTGAGTCGAAGACGAGGCGCGCCATGGCGGTTCATCCCAAGATCGCAGAAGTCACTGCCCGCATCGAGGAGCGCAGCCGCGAGACGCGGGCCGATTATCGCGCCCGCATGGACGAAGCCCGCAAGGCCGGCCCCGGCCGCTCGCACCTCTCCTGCGGAAACCTCGCCCACGCCTTCGCCGCCTCACCGCTTGGCGACAAGCTCACGATGAGAGGAAGAGCGCCCAACATCGGCATCGTCACCAGCTACAACGACATGCTGAGCGCCCACCAGCCGTTCAAGGACTATCCGGACGTCATCAAAGACGCCGCGCGGCAGGCAGGGGCAACGGCGCAGGTCGCAGGCGGCGTCCCCGCAATGTGCGATGGCGTCACGCAGGGCCGTCCCGGCATGGAACTGTCGCTGTTCTCGCGCGAGGTGATCGCCCTCTCGACCGCCGTGGCGATGACGCATGACGCCTTTGACGCCGGCCTCATGCTCGGCACGTGCGACAAGATCGTGCCAGGCCTTGTCATCGGCGCGCTCTCCTTCGGCCACCTCCCGGTGATCTTCTCACCCGCCGGTCCCATGCCCTCCGGCATCAACAACAAGGAGAAGGCCAAGGTCCGTGAACAGTTCGCGCTCGGCCAGGTCACACGCGAGCAGCTCCTCGAAGCTGAAGCCGCTTCCTACCACACCGCCGGCACCTGCACCTTCTACGGCACCGCCAACTCCAACCAGATGATGATGGAGCTGATGGGCCTCCACCTGCCCGGCACAGCCTTCGTCAATCCGGGCACGCCGCTGCGCAACGCCCTGCTCCGCGCCGCTGCAGCGCGCTGTGTCGAACTCGCCATGTCAGGCGAAGCGCAGATGGCGCATGTCGTCAGCGCCAAGTCGATCGTCAACGCCATCGTCGGCCTGATGGCGACCGGCGGCTCGACCAACCACGCGCTCCATATCCCCGCGATGGCCCACGCGGCGGGCCTCATCGTCAACTGGGACGACTTCTCCGACATCTCCGGCGTCACGCCGCTCCTCGCGCGCGTCTATCCCAACGGCTCGGCCGACGTGAACCAGTTCCACGCAGCAGGCGGCATGGCCTTCGTCACGCGAGAACTGCTCTCGGTCGGCCTCCTCCACGACGATACCGTCACCGTCGCGGGCGGCGGCCTCGACGCCTACACGCGCGAACCGTGGATGGACGGCGAGATGCTGCGCTGGCGCAAGGGACCGGAAAAATCCTACGACGAAGACATCCTCCGCTCTGCCCGCTCGCCCTTCGAGATGGAAGGCGGGATCCGCCTGCTCAAAGGCTCGATCGGGCGCGGCATCATCAAGATCTCCTCTGTGCCGGCCGACCGCCGCCGCATCGATGCGCCCGCCGCCGTGTTCGAGACGCAGGCCGACTTCCTCGCCGCCTTCAAGGCAGGCAAGCTCGACCGCGATGTCTGCGTCGTCGTCCGCTTCCAGGGCCCTCGCGCCAACGGCATGCCGGAACTGCACTCGCTCACCCCGTCGCTCACCGGCCTGCAGAACAAGGGCTTCCGCGTCGCGCTCATAACCGACGGCCGCATGTCCGGCGCCTCCGGCGCCGTCCCCGCCGCGATCCACGTGACCCCCGGCGCCGACCAGGATTCCCCGCTCGCCCGCATCCGCGACGGCGACCGCATCGTGCTCGACGCCGAAGCTGGAACTCTCGACCTGATGGTCGACCCTTCCGAACTGGCCCAGCGCAGGCGCGACGAGGTCCCCAAGGCCGGCCATGGCTGGGGCCGCGAGCTGTTTGCGCCCTTCCGGGCCGTCGCGGCGGACGCAGAAATTGGCGGCGGCATCTTCAGCGCCTACGCCGGAATGGGTACATGAGCCCCATGACAGTCGATGAACTCATGGCCGTGCAGCCGGTGATCCCCGTGATCACCATCGATCGCGTGGAAGACGCCGCGCCGCTGGCGCAGGCGCTGGCCGGCAACGGCCTCCGCGTCCTCGAAGTGACGCTCCGCACGAAAGCCGCGCTTGAAGCCATCCGCGAGATGAGCAAGGTCAGCGGCGCCATCGTCGGCGCAGGCACCGTCCTCAACGCCGCCGATGTCGACGCCGCGAAGAAACACGGCGCAACCTTCATCGTCACGCCCGGCCTTTCCGAAAGCGCCGTCCGCGCCTCTTCCGCCGCCGGCATCCCCATCCTCCCCGGCATCGCCACCGCGACCGAGCTGATGGCTGGCCTGGACCTCGGCCTCACCCGCTTCAAGTTCTTTCCCGCCGAACAGGCCGGCGGCCGCGCCATGATCGACGCCTTCCGCGGCCCTTTCGGCCAGGTGAAGTTCTGCCCCACCGGCGGCATCACGCTGGATCTCGCGCGCGACTACCTCACGCGCCCCAACATCGCTTGCGTCGGCGGCGGCTGGGTCTGCCCGACCAGACTCATCGATGCGAAGAAGTGGGACGAGATCGGCGCCCTCGCTCGCGAAGCGGCTGCGCTCAAGCGTAGCTGACGTGGGGCGCGGGCTAGCTTGCCCGCAGCGTATCCCGCCGCGGCCGGCCCGCCATGATCAGCATGGTCACCTGCACGGCCAGCGCGAGCGAGAGATAGCCCACGGCGCTCATTACCTGCGGCACCGGCCCTTCGCCGAACTCGAACAGCACAGACGTGCTGGTCGCCAGCAGGTTGTCGCGCAGCATCCCCAGCCCGACGAACCCCGCGAAGAACGCCGCAACGCCGGTCCACCCGATAGCGCGCATCATGCGCCAGCCCGCTAGTCCCGCAGCCGCGCCGAACACGAACGCCACCGAGAGCGCGACCGCCAGAACCGCCAGCACATTGTCATTGGCATAGCTCCACCAGCCCATGCGGGCGGCGAGCGCATCCCAGGCGAGGCTGAACAGCGCGGCGACAAGCCCTCCCACGAGCGCGGCCGTCATGCGTTTGCCGCCGGCGCGCGTAAGCCAGACTGACGCTGCAAACACCAGCGGCGAACCAACACACACGAGAAGCAGCAACACTGCAGTCACGCGAAACACCACGCTCGAATAGGGGTGAATCTACGCCTGCTCCATTTGTGAATAAAGAGTCATGTTGGCAGGAGACGCAAAAATTCATCGTCCCGCCATTTGAGACTGCCCGGCGCCATAGCGCGGATGATCTCGTTGGCCTGCCGCGCGATGACAATGCGGCGCTTGCGAAGAAGATAGAGCCGCTGGTCGCCTGCCCCAGCGGCCATAACGATGTCTTCGCCCAGCGCCGCTTCGCCGATCGCATCGCCATCGATGCCCGACCGTGGCGAGGGCCCGATCAGCCCCGGCCGCAACAACCACCATGACAGGCCATAGCCCGGATTGGCCTTGGTCGACTCGAACAGCGCCCTGTGGACCTTCGGATCAACGCCCCTTGCGCCATCCATCACCCACTGGCCGAACTTCGCCCAGTCGCGCGCCGTGAAATGTGCGCCCTGCGGCATGAAGGGGTTGCCGTCCTTGCCGCGCTTCCAGTCCGTCGGCCTTATCCCCAGCCCGTCGAACAGCCGCGCCTGCAGCCACGTCACCGGATCCTCCGGCTTGCCCGCCGCCTTCAGCTTGCGCTTCATGATCTCGCCGAAGCACTGGAAGTTGGTCGGCCCGTATTCGAACTTGATACCCGGCGGGAATTTCGCCGTCGCCTTGATCGCATCGAGATAGGCCGGCGGCCGCGCGATGTCGCCCTGGCCTTTCAGCCCGGCCGTCAGCGTCAGCAGGTGGCGGATCGTGATCTTGTTGCGCCCGTCATTCTTCCACTCGCCCAGCGTCTTCGCTGCCGGCTCGTCGATGTCGAGCAGGCCGTCCGTCGTCGCGAGCCCTGCCATGATGCCGGTGAAACTCTTGGCGCCGCTCGCCAGCTCCCATCCCTTCTCAACGCCGCCCGCATTGGGATAGGTCTCGAAGATGATCTTCCCGTCCTGCATCACCAGCATGGAAACGCCGCGCCGCGCCGCCGCGTATTCAGCCGCAGGCGCATAGGGCCCGCTGACCGGCGTCTTGTCCTTCTTGTTCTTGCCGAACCCCTGCGCGCTCGCGCATCCGACAAACGCTGCGGCGCCCACGCCCGCCAGCACAGCCCGTCTCGTAGAAATCATCCACGCCTCCAGCCGCGTCCCATTTCGATACCATCAGGTATCAAGCCTGAACGCTGCTTGAACGGATCACTCGGCGGCTTTTCGCGACCGTCCCGCCCCGTCATCGAACACATCCTCGATGCGTTTGCCAAACAGGCGGGCGATCTTGAACGCCAGCGGCAGCGAGGGATCGAACCGCCCCGTCTCGATCGCATTGATCGACTGGCGGGACACGCCGAGGACGTCCGCCAGATCGCCCTGGCTCCACCCCTTCGCGGCGCGCAGGTCGCGCACCCGATTATCCATTGCCGAAGCCTGGCTCGCACGGCCCCTTCATGACGAACTTCTGCACGAGGCCATAGCTCAGGAAGAAGATCGGCCCGGCGAGGAACGTCCACATGTGCGGCGCGACGTCATAGAGTTCGAGGAAGCCCCACGCCATGCACACGAACGCGGTGATCATCCCGCCCGCCGCCATGGCGAGCGCCTGCTGCAGCCGCGCGTACTCATCCGTCTCGCGCATCAGCCGCCACATCAGCCAGAACACGACGCCCATCGGCGCAACGCTCACCACCGCCGCGACCACCGACACCCACACCGGCGGCCCATCAAACGCCTTCCACCCGAACGCGGCGGCGAACACGACGATCGCATACACCACCATCGCCGGAATGAACGCCCGCCGATACCGCCGATTGGCTTCGCGAAAAGTGACCTCAGGCATGACGGCCTCCTGTAAAGCTCACTTTACAGTAGGAGCGGACAGGCGGCCTGTCAAGCGTGCTTTACAGTAGTTTGCTTCGCGTCCTTCTGGCCTCACCCAGCGCGCTGTCTGGGACTCGTGCAGCATCGGTCAGGGCACACTGCCTTCTTGAGAAAAGCATCGCGCCGGCTCGCAGACGCTTCTGACGCCCATCGAGTTAAGCGGATAAACATCATGATCGTCCCTTGGGTCATGGTTCCCGACTTGAACGCGACGACAGAAATGGCTCGGTTTCTCTGAACAGGTTCCGGGGCCTCGATAAGTGGATTTCCGCCTCGGTTAGGCCGCGGCCGGGATTGGCTGCAGCTGGTTGAAGTACGCCTCGTCAGGGGTTTGCAGGTCAAGGCCGCTGTGAGGGCGCCCTGCATTGTAGAAGGCGAGGTATCGCCCGATCGAAGCGCGCGCCCCAAAGACGCTGTCATCGGCGCGCAGATAAATCTCCTCGTACTTGATTGTCCGCCACAGCCGCTCGACGAAGACATTGTCCCCCCCCCCAGGCGCCGCGGCCGTCCATGCTGATGGCGATCTCAGCCGTCTTCAGCACTTCGGTGAACGCCATCGACATGAACTGGCTGCCCTGATCAGTGTTGAAGATCGCTGGCTTGCCATGACGCGCCAGTGTTCGGCGGCTTTCGCGGCTTTCGGCCACGGTCCGCCTTACCCTCCACCGCCTCGATGCAGAAGCTTGTGACCATCGAGATCGATACGCGCCAGGACAGCACCTTGCGGCTGAACCAGTCGACCGCCGCGGCCAGATAGACGAAGCCGCGCGCCATCGGCACGTAAGTTATGTCCATCGCCCACACCTGGTTGGGCGCTGTCACCGGAACCTTGCTCAGAAGATACGGCAAGATCTTGCGCCCCGGCTCAGGCTTCGAGGTGTTCGGCCGGCGATAAATCGCCTCGATGCCCATTTTTCGCATCAGCGTCTTAACGTGCAGACGCCCCACTTCGAAGCCTTCCCGCTTCAGCATGTGCTGAAGCATGCAGGCGCCCGCAAACGGATAGTCGAGATGCAACTCATCGATCCGGCGCATCAGCGCCAGATCAGCAGCCGGCGTTGGTCGCGGCAGATAGCAGACGCTGCCCCGGCTGATCCCGAGCATCTCGGCTTGCCGCGCAACAGGTAGGTCGTGCCTCCTGTCGATCATCGCTTTCCGCTCGGCAACTGACCCGCCGTGCCGAGCGCGTCGGATATCGCAGCAGGGACCGTGGCCGAAGGCCGCGTAAGCCCTGCGGAGCATCGTTCTCCAGCGTCAGTTGACCGATCTTCGCATGCAGCTTCTTCGCATCTACCACCGGCGCATCGGGCTTCGCCGCCCCGAACACGTCGCCGGCGCTTGCCAGCAACTGCTCGCGCCACGTCGAAATCTGGTTGGGGTGAACATCGAACTGCTCTGTGAGCTCCGACATCGTCTTCCCGCCGCGGATCGCCGCTAACGCTACTTTCGCCAGACAAGCCGGGCTGTGGTTCCGGCGCGGTCGTCTTGTCAGGGTCACTCCTGCCAGCGGCATCATGCCGATCTCAGGCGGCATCTTCTCCCCAATCTGGCGAAAGAATTTTCACATTCCAATACTTGAGCAAATCTGACCCCGAGGCGTGTCGTTACTGGCCATGCCCCATAGTCGCGGAAAATTGGGGCAGCCGCCTCGTGAACGACTGCGAAGTCATCGCAACCGGCGGTTTCGCGCCGACCTGACGCGAACTCAGTCCTCAGCCGCCGTCCTCAGCCGCCTCGAAATACTTCGAAAGCCGGAGGCCCTGCCCCGCATAGGTCGAGTAGGAACCCGCCGCGCCGTAAGGCACGTCGGGTTTCTGCGTCAGCTTCTCGAACACCAGCCGCCCCACCGGCTGGCCATCCTCGAGAATGAACGGCACGTCGCGCGAGCGCACTTCCAGCACGGCCTTGCCCTTCGAGTGCGTCACGCCGAAGCCCGGATCGAAGAAGCCCGCATAGTGCGCGCGGAACTCACCCAGCTCCGGCGCAATCGGCGCCATCTCGGCGGCCTCATCCAGCGGGATCACGATCTTCTCTTTCGATGCGAGGATGTAGAACTCGCCCGGATCAAGCACGATGCGCCCCTGGCGCGCGCGGATCGGCTCCCAGAAATCGTCCACCGAATGCGCGCCGATCGCGGCGAGGTCGATCACGCGCGAATGCCGCTTGGCGCGATAGCCGACAATGTCCGTGTTGGTCGGATGCAGGTCTAGGCTGAACGTCATGTCCCGCACCGGCGTCTGCACGCCACGGCGGATGCGAAGCTGCAGCAGCCGGTCACCCGTCCGCGCCAGCACCGAGAAGGTCCGCGGGCTGATCTCCGCATAGAGCTCGCCCTGGTATCCCGCCGGAATGCCATCGAACGCCCGCGCCCGATCCGACACCGCCCGCACGAACACGTCGATCCGTCCCGTCGAGCTCTTCGGGTTCGCCGCCGCCGACAGATCCTTCGGCAGCTTCAGGCGCTCCTGCAGCGGCACGAGATAGACGCACCCTGTCTCCAGCACCGCCCCACGCGTCAGATCGAGCGTGTGCATGACCAGGCTGTCGTCCAGCCGGTCGGCCACCACCTGCCTGCCCGGCAGGAAGCTTGCGCGCAGCCGGTACGCCACCTTGCCCAGCCGCAGGTCGAGCGAAGCGGGCTGCAACTGGTCCGGTTTGATCCCGCCATCCGCGACGATGGCTCCGGACTTCACGATCTCCTTCAGCTCGCGATCGGGCAGCACGCCGAGCGCCAGGCCGGCAGGCTTCTTCGTCGTCGACGCCTTGGCGGCTTTTGCGGCTGGTCGGCTCATGCGGCTGGCGGCGTCACTTTGAACGGCTGCTGGATTTCCTGGAACGGCTTCAGCGCCTCGCAGCGCGCGGCATGCGCCGCAAGCAGCGGCCAGCCTTCCGGAATGTCGAAAAGTCCCGCATGCGCATCGCCGAGGAATCGCAGCGCGCATCCCACCGTCACGTCCGCATGCCCGATTTTCGAGCCGAACCACCACTCCGTCGCATGCGCCGCGCGCGAACGCTCCAGCTCGCTGAGGCACCCGGCAATCTGGCTGAGGCAGCGCTCAACCCAGGCCGGCGTCGCCCGATTGTGCACGACCGTCTCGTAAACCAGCGACACCGCCTTGTCGCACATCCCCGTCGCCAGCGCGCACACCTTCTGCGCCTCACGCCGTTCGGCGCCCGCCTCCGGCATCATCGCCAGTCCCGGCGGCGCGAGATGGTCGAGCGCATCGAGGATGGCGTGGCTCTCGATCAGCACCTCGCCATTGCCCATCACCAGCGTCGGCACGCGCATCAGCGGATTGTACTGCGCGATCTTCTCCGCATCGCCAAACACCGACCACGGCTTCTGCTCGAATGACAAACCGTAGAGCCGCATCGCGATCGCAACGCGGCGGACGAAGGGACTGTCGAACTGGCCAATCAGAATCACGGCGATTGCCTCCGGCGCCCTGCATAGCAGGCGATGCGCGGAAGAGTAATCAGGAAGCTGGTTCGGCAGCTTTTTTCCGCCCGCTCACCCACCACGCGAGCGCGAACATGACCATCAGGAAACCATCGATCATGCCGCCCAGGAACATCTGCCCCGCCTCCATCCGGCCAGTGTAATACAGCGCCAGGCAGGGCACGAAGAACGCCGCCTTCTCCAGCACGGCAATCGGCACCAGCAGCCGCCAGCGCAGCGGATCGCTGCCGATCAGCAGGAAGACCAGCTGCCACACCAGCGCCGATCCGAAGAAGCCGTAATAGAATTCGGGATGCGTGATCGCCGGCGGCGTCGCCTCCTGCTCCATGAAAAGTCCCGGGACCAGAACAAGGATCCCGTAGATCCCCGCGATCAGGAACACCCATCTGGCGAAGCGCATCGTCCCATCCTGTCTACAGCCTATTCAACAATAGCAGCCCTGCGGCCTCCAGCGAACGGTTTAGCAGGCCTCACTGGCGCCCCGGCGGATCACGGCCTATAGGGCGGTCGGATCAACGAAAGGCAGCCGCCATGACCAAGGACGTAAAACCCGGAAAACCGAAAAACTGGCGCCCGCAGACCCTGATGGTCCGCGGCGGCACCACCCGTTCCCAGTACGGCGAAACGTCCGAGGCGCTCTATCTCAACTCCGGCTTCGTCTATGACAGCCCAGAGGAGCAGTCCGCCCGCATGGCCGGTGAGAAGCCCGGCTACATCTATTCGCGCTATGCGAACCCTACCGTCCGCATGTTCGAGGAACGCCTCGCCCAGCTCGAAGGCGCCGAAGACTGCCGCGCCACCGCTTCCGGCATGGCCGCCATCCACACCATGCTCGTCGCCCCGATCAAGCCCGGTGACCGCATCGTCGCCCCGCGCCAGCTGTTCTCGTCCTGCGTCTGGATTCTCAAGAACGTCATGCCGAAAATGGGCGTCGAGGTGACCTGGGTTGATGGCTCCGACCTCGGCCAGTGGGAAAAGGCGATGCAGAGGCCCTGCCGCTTCTCCATAATCGAGACCCCGTCCAACCCTCTCCTTGATGCAGTGGACATCCGCGCCGTCGCCAACCTCACGCACGCTGCGGGCGGCGAACTCATCGTCGACAACGTGTTCGCCTCGCCCATTCTGCAGAAGCCGCTCGCGCTTGGCGCAGACTGGGTCGTCTACTCGACCACCAAGCACATGGACGGTCAGGGACGCACGCTCGGCGGCGCCATCCTCGGCAAGACCAAGAAGATCGAGGACGACATCCAGCAATACTACCGCCACACCGGCCCCTCCATGTCGCCGTTCAACGCGTGGGTGGTGCTCAAAGGCCTCGAGACGATGGGCCTCCGTGTCCGCGCCATGAGCGCCAACGCACGCACGATCGCCGATCGCCTCGCGACCAATCGCAAGATCGCCGCCGTCCGCTATCCCGGCCGCCCCGACCACCCGCACCACAACATCCACGCCTCCCAGATGGAAGGCGGCGGCTCCATGCTGGCGATCTCGGTCAAGGGCGGGCGCGAGGCTGCCTACGCCGCGCTCAACAAGCTCAGCCTGATCGACATCTCCAACAATCTCGGAGACTCGAAATCGCTGATCACCCACCCGGCCACCACCACGCACCGCACCCTCACCGATGAGGAACGCGCCGCCATCGGCCTCGACGACACCTGGCTCCGCCTCTCCGTCGGCCTCGAAGACCCCGAGGACATCGCCGAAGACCTGGAACAGGCGCTGAGCTAGCCCAGCTGATCCGGCAGTTTAGTTGCGATCGCAACAGTTATTGTTGCAATCGCAACTAATTGGCGCATATCCCTTCGATGCAGACGCCCGGGGGCGTCCAGCCCATCTGAAGGAATGTCGTCATGAAACCGCTCTTTGCCGGCGCGAGCCTCGCGCTTCTCGCCCTCATCGCCTGCAGTCCGGCGCCGCTCGTCACCGAGACGCCCACCGTCGCCGTGGCCGAAATCGCCGCGCCAACGCCATTCACCATCGCCTCGCCCGCTGGTGACTATGTCTCCGACCCCAACCATTCGAGCGTCACGTTCAAGCTCCGGCACCTCGGCCTGTCCTTCTACACGCTGAAGTTCCGCACTTATGACGCGACCATCTCCTTCGACCCGGCCAACATCGCCGCCTCGAAAGTCTCGGCCACGATCAAGCCCGACGACATCCTCGCCGGCTATCCCAGCAACTATGTCGCCAACCACCCCGGCACGAAGTTCAAGTCGTGGGAGGAAGACCTCGCGAACAGCACCAACTTCCTCGATGCGAAGCAGTTTCCCACCATCACCTTCACCTCGACCTCCGTCGCGCCGAGCGGCGAGCGTTCGGCGAAAGTGACCGGCGACCTCACGCTGAAAGGCGTCACCAAGCCGGTCACCCTCGAGGTGACGTTCGACGGTGAGATGGCCTCGCATCCGTTCGCGAAGGCGCCTGCCCTCGGCTTCTCCGCCACGGGGACCTTCAAGCGCACGGACTTCGGCCTCGACTACCTTGCCGGCATGGTCGGCGATGAGGTCAGCGTCCAGATCGAAGGCGACTTCATCCAGAAGAAGCCGTCCTAGTCCTGGGCGCAACGCGATCGTTTCGCTCGTGCAAGGGGCGCAGACACTTGTGATCTGCGCCCCTTCTCTTTAAGCCATTGGCGGGTGAATCGCTCAGGGGCGCCAGCCGTGCCGAACGCCTATCCATACCAGGCCGAGACGGAGGGCGTGATCGTCCGTGTCCGTCCCATGTTCGTGGAAGACCAGAGTTCGCCGGAAGACGACCGCTTCCTCTGGGCCTACCACATCGAGATCGAAAATCGCGGCAAGCACACGCTGCAGCTGATGACCCGCCACTGGCGGATCACAGACGGCGACGGCCGGATGCAGGAAGTGCGCGGGGATGGCGTCGTGGGTCAGCAGCCCGTGCTGCGCCCCGGCGCCAGCTTCGAATACACCTCGGGCTGCCCGCTCACAACGCCGTCCGGCCTGATGCAGGGCGCCTACCAGTTCGAGGACGAGAAGGGCGGCTTCTTCGAGGCCATAATCCCGCTCTTCGCGCTCGACAGCCCCTATGACGAACGACGGCCGAACTGAGCGTGCGCCCTCGTCCTTCGACGGATGGCCCTCAGTTTACCCCGAGCGACGCCGCAAGCGGCGTCGAAGGGGCCTGCTCATGATGAGCGCTAAGCCACTGCCAGCAGAATAGCGCTCAAGGTGAGCAGGCGGCGCAGCCGCCGTCCGTCGAACCACGAGCGCGTGCTCAGATCCTGTCGACCGGAAACCGATAGAGCCTGCCGCAGAACTGACAGTCGGCGGCGATCACGCCGTCCTCTTCCGCCAGCGCCTTGAGTTCATCCTTCGGCATCTGCCGCAGCGTTGTCAGCAGCTTCTCATCCGAGCAGGTGCATTTGTCCATCAGCGGCTTGGGCGGCTCCAGCCGCACGCCGCTTTCATGGAACAGCCGGAACAGAAGCGTGGCGGATGACACATCCGGATCGACCAGCTCGATGTCCTCGATCGTGTCGAACAGGTGGCGCGCATTGTCCCACGGCTCATCCGTCGCGCCGCGTGCGGCGTCGCCGGCAACCTGCTGGATCAGCGCGCCGCCCGAGCGCCAGCGCTTCGTACCACCCGGCTCGGATATTTCCCCGACCGCGATACGCACGCGCGTCGGCACCTGCTCGGACTGCGAGAACCAGGTCTGGGCGCAATCCGCGATGGTCGCGCCCTCGATCGGCACCATGGATTGCCACGGCGCCTGGTTGGGATCGTTGGGCTGCAGCAGCAGAGCCATTACGCCCTTGCCGATCGCCTGCGGAACGTGCGGACGCTGGCCCTTGTTGATGCGGTCGAGATTCGCCCACTTCTCCTTGTTGAGGCGCAGATATCCGCGCACGCCGCCATCGGAGCGCGCCTCGGCAACCATGAGCGACACGGGGCCTTCGCCCTGCGCCTGCACCATCACGCGGCCGTCGAACTTCAGCGAGGCCGAGACGAGCACGGCCAGTGTCACCGCCTCGCCCAGCATATGGGCGGCCCAGCGCGGATAGTCGTGGCGCTTGAGAATGGAATCGAGCACGCCGTCGCCCAGCCGAGCGATGCGGCCGCGGACGGACGTGTCCTGGATCTGGAACGACGCGACAAAGTCGTCGCCAGCCCCAAACGGGTCATTTGGCATAGGTTTATCGGCCATGCCGGGGGAGCTACCATGTGTGAGCATCTGCGCCAAATGGGCGCCACGCCGCAGGTTTTCAACCCGTTGCAGCTGTCCCGCCCCCAGACCGGCCCCCCATGGAAATTATTGCGCGGAGCCTCGAACCCACCGCCGCCGGGCTGCGTACAACGGCCATGACACTGGGCTCCCTTTCAGATGGTTATCGCGCCGCCGTGTTCGGCGCCTCCGGCGGCATAGGCCGCGCCATCATCGAACTGTTGCAAGAGGATGAACGCTGCGCCCTTGTACACGCCGGTTCGCGAAACCCGTCTCGGGCGAAATCCTCGAAGGTCCAGCCTTTCGCATTTGACCTCGAAGACGACTGGTCGATCGACGGCGCCACATCGCTGGTCACCGCCGAGGGCGGCCTCGACCTGGTGATCGTTGCAACCGGGCGGCTGCACGGCGCCGGCCTCCAGCCCGAGAAGACGATGCGGTCGCTCGAGACGGAAGCGTTGAAGCAGGCCTTCACGCTCAACACGATAGGGCCGGCCATGATCGCGAAGCGGATATTGCCTCACCTGCCGCGCGACCGCCGGACGCTGTTCGCCGTTGTGTCCGCGCGGGTGGGATCGATTTCCGACAACCGGCTGGGCGGATGGCACAGCTACCGGGCCTCCAAGGCCGCGCTCAACATGCTGATCCGGACGCTGGCGATCGAACAGGCGCGCACCCATCCCCAGGGCCTGTGCGTGGCCCTTCACCCCGGAACTGTCGACACCGCCCTGTCGAAGCCTTTCCAGGCCGGCGTCCCGCCCGAACGATTGTTCAGCCCTGCCTTTGCGGCCAGCCGCCTCCTGTCCGTGCTCGACGGTCTCACTCCGGGTCAGTCAGGTCGAATGTTCGGGTGGGACGGCGAAGAGATCAGCCCCTAGAATGCTCCCTGCGCCGCAGGGCTCCCGGGGAGCTTTGCCGCGCTACTTGTGAAAGACTGCAGACATGAGCGAACGCGTGAAGACTCCCCCCACAGACACGCCCCCCATCCCCGTCTCCGCCCGCATCCGCGCGCGCATCGTCAAGGCGAAGCGGCGTTTCCACGCCAACGACAACATCTCGGCCTTCCTCGAACCGGGTGAGCTTGAAGAGCTGCAGGCCGAAGTCGAGGCCAGGCTGAAGGCCGTGCTCGAAAGCCTCGTGATTGACACGGAGAGTGATCACAATACCAACGAAACGGCCAAGCGCGTCGCGAAGATGTATCTCACCGAGGTCTTTCACGGTCGCTACATCCCCGCCCCGCCCGTCACGGAATTTCCCAACGCGTCGATGCTGAACGAGCTGATGATCGTCGGCCCGATCACAGTGCGCAGCGCCTGCAGCCACCATCTCTGCCCGATCATGGGCCGGCTCTGGATCGGCCTGATGCCGAACGAGCACTCCAACCTCATCGGCCTGTCGAAATACTCCCGCCTCGCCGAATGGATCATGTCGCGCCCGCAGATCCAGGAGGAAGCCATAACGCAGATGGCGGAACTTCTCATCGACAAGGTCCGGCCCGACGGGCTCGCCGTCGTCATGGAAGCTGATCACTTCTGCATGCACTGGCGCGGCGTGCGCGACAACCAGACCAAGATGATCAACTCTGTCATGCGCGGCTCCTTCCTCAAGGACCCGGCGCTGCGCCGCGAATTCCTCTCGCTCCTGAACCTGAAAGACTGATCGCCATGCTTGTCCGCTGCCTCTATGCCAGCCGCTCCGCCGCCGAAGCAACCGCGGCCATCCTCGACGAGATCCTCGCCCAGTCCCGCCGCAACAACCCGGCCAAGGGCATCACCGGCATGCTCTGCGTCTCGAACAATGTCTTCATCCAGGTGCTCGAAGGCGGCCGCGACGAGGTCTGCGATCTCTACAACGCCATCGTGCGCGACCCGCGCCACGAGAACGTCCGCCTGCTGTCCTATGAGGAGATCACCGAACGCCGCTTCGGAGCCTGGACGATGGGCCAGGTGAACCTCTCCAAGGTGAACCCCGCCCTCCTCCTGAAATACTTCCGCCGCGCCGAACTCGATCCGTTCGACGCTTCGGGCGCAGCGACACTGTCGCTGCTGGGCGAACTCGTCGCCTCCGCCTCGATCGTCGGACGGGGGGAGTAGGTCCTACCCCTTGAAGCACCACTCCAGGATCGCCTTCTGGGCGTGGAGACGGTTCTCGGCTTCATCGAAGACCAGCGACTGCGGGCCGTCGATGACGTCCGCATCCACTTCCTCGCCGCGGTGCGCCGGGAGGCAGTGCAGGAATTTCGCCCCGCCATTGGCCGCGCGCATCAGGTCCCCGCTCACCTTGTAGGCGGCGAGATCGGAAAGGCGCTTGTCGGCGTCGAGATCGCCCATCGAGACGAACGTGTCCGCGACGACGACATCCGCGCCCGCCACCGCCTGTTTCGGATCGCGGAACAGGTCGATGCGTCCCTGCTCGGCCCGCGCCCGCTCGACGTCTTTCATGTCCGGATCGTATCCCGCCGGCGTCGCCACCGAGAGCGAGAAGCCGAATTTCGGCGCCGCATGGATGAAGGTGTTCGCCATGTTGTTGCCATCGCCCACCCACGCAATGCGCGAGCCTTTGAGCGAGAGCCCAGCCTCTTCCAGCGTTTGCAGGTCCGCCATGATCTGGCAGGGATGCGATTTCTCGGTGAGCCCGTTGATCACCGGCACCGACGCAAACTTCGCGAACGCCTCGACATCGGAATGGCGGTTCGCCCGCATCATCACCGCATCGACATAGCGCGACATCACGCGCGCTGTGTCCTCGATGCTTTCGCCACGGCTGATCTGCGAATCCGTCGCCGTCAGAATCAGCGACGATCCTCCCAGCTGCCGGATCGCCATGTCGAAGCTCACGCGCGTCCGCGTCGAGTTCTTCTCGAAGATCATCGCCAGCGTCCGCCCAGCCAGAGGCGCATCGCGATCAGGCGTACCCTTCGGCAAACCCTTCCGCGCCGCCTTGCGCGACTTCGCGCTGTCCAGAATCGACCTCAGCTCCCCGGAGGAGATCGGCCACAGGTCCAGAAAGTGCTTCATGACCCGGCGGCCGTCATCATGCTGGCGAACTGCTGGTCGATGATGTCGATAGCTTCGCGTACATCGGCCTCGGTAACGATCAGCGGCGGGGCAAGGCGCAGCGTGTTGTTCCCGGCCGTGCCGACCAGCAGCCCGCGATCGGAGAGCTTGCCCCGCAGCGGCATCGGATCGTCGCGCATCTTGAGCCCGCGCAGCAGGCCCGCGCCCGTTACATCCTTCACCAGCTCTGGATAGCGCCCCTTCAGGCTCTCCATCCCCTGCTGCATCGTGCCCGCCACGCGGCGCACATTCTCGAGGAAGCCTTCGCCGGTGATCACGTCGAGCACGGCGTTGCCCACCGCCATCGCCAGCGGTCCGCCGCCGAACGTTGTCCCGTGCACGCCCTTGGCCATGCCGGATGCAGCCTTCTCGGTTGCAAGGATCATCCCCATCGGGAATCCACCGCCGATACCCTTCGCCGCCGCCAGCAGATCGGGCTCGGAGCCGGGATACCATTGATGGTGGAACAGCTTGCCCGTCCGCCCCGCGCCGCACTGGATCTCATCATAGATCAGCAGCACGCCATGCTCGTCACAAAGCTTCCGCAGGCCCTGCAGGCACTGACCGGGAACTTCCCGCACGCCGCCCTCGCCCTGCACCGGCTCGATCAGTACGGCCGCCAGGTCCGGCTCCTTGATCGCCAGCTTGAGCGCATCATGATCGCCGAACGGGGCCGACCGGAAGCCCTGCAGGCGCGGACCAAAGCCCTCGCGATATTTCTCCTGCGCCCCGGCGCTGATCCCGCCGAGCGTCCGCCCGTGGAAAGAGCCTTCGAAGGAGAGAATGCCGATCCGCTCCGGGGCGCCCTTCGCCCAGTGATAGCGCCGCGCGATCTTGATGCAGCCCTCGATCGATTCCGCACCCGAATTGGTGAAGAACGCGAAGTCCGCGAATGTCAGGTCGACATAGCGCTGCGCCAGCCGCTCCTGCCCCGGCACGCGGAACATGTTCGACGTATGCCACAGCTTGTTGGCCTGCTCCGCCAGCGCCTTGACGAGAACCGGGTTGCAGTGCCCGAGCGAATTGACCGCGATGCCCGCGATGAAGTCGAGATAGGCCTTCCCCTTGTCGTCATACATGCGCACGCCTTCGCCTCGCTCGAAAACGACCGGGCTGGGGCCGTAGACGGGAAGCACTGCGTTCGACATGGGCGTATCTCCTTGAGTGACGCCGGCGGTAGGGAAAGAACTCCTGACCTTGTTCAAGGGCCAATTCAGAAAGCGCGCTGAATGAGGCCGGTCGCCCCTTATGTCAATGAAAATGAGGGTAATTCGCGACGTTGCGGAAGGCAGAACCGGCCCACGCCTCCTTCTGGATGACAGCCGGAAGACATCGTCCTGTTATCCCCGACTCGCGCAGCGCGATCCGGGAACCATTTCCCGGCGCCCGAACACGAAGTTGGATGGGTCCCGGCGCTTCAGCGCTTCGCACTTGCGGCCGGGATGACAACTGAGCCACCTACGCCTTCAGGTGAAACAGAAAAATATCTTGATCCGCTCCCGCGCAACGGCCTCGTCGCACACACGACCCACCTCGGACGCTTGGCTGGCCGCGTTGTCGATCGCGTTGCTCAAAACGTCCGTGATGTCGTCCATCAGATCACGCCGACAACGTCTCATCGCTTCGACGCCTCGCAGGTAGATTTCGACCTTGTCGCCCCAGTGCTCGATGAACCAATCGCTCACGACATCATCCAGCGCGTCCAGGCTATTGCCTCTGATGGTTGCCATATCTCCGGCGCCTTTCAGGACCGCGCCGATGCTTCTCAGGACCGAGGGCTCGTCTTTGCACTCTCTGAGATCGATGACATGCCTGTTGCGCTTCTTGATGTCCCACTCGGGACTCCAGCGCATATCGTGAAGAACCTGGATCAAGCGCCCTCAAGCCTTCAGCTTGTAGCCGCGGCTCAGCCACGACCAGCACACCACGCACAACACCAGCGTGACGCCCAGCGACATCAGCCCGCCGAACAGCAGGTCGCTCTCCGCATGCCCCGTGAAGCCATAGCGGAAGCCGTCGATCAGCTGGAAGAACGGGTTGAAATGGCTGATCGACACGAAGGGCTCAGGCAGGCGGCCGATCGGATAGAAAGTGCCCGACAGCATGGTCAGCGGCATGATGACGAAATTCTGCACCGCGGCCATGTGGTCGAACTTGTCAGCCCAGATCCCGCCCAGGAGCCCCACCGCGCCCATGAACAGCGACGCCACGATCGAGAAGTAGAAGATCGCGAACACGTTCGCGACCTGGAACGGCGTCACCTGCAGGATCCACACAGCGGCATAGGTCACGATGCCCACCAGCAGCCCGCGCGTCACCGCGCCCGAGAGAAAGCCGATCGTCAGCTCAAGCGGCGACAGCGGCGGCATCAGGAAGTCGACCGAATTGCCCTGCACCTTCGCGATGATGAGAGATGAGGATGTGTTGGCGAAGGCGTTGTTGAGGATCGCCATCATCACGACGCCTGGCGCGAGGAAGGTCGTGAACGCGACGCCCCCCGGGCTCTGCGACACGTTCTGCCCGAACGCCAGCTTGAACACGAACAGCATCAGGAGTGAGGACACGACGGGCGCAAACAGCGTCTGCATCCCGACCTTCCAGAACCGCCGTGTCTCGCGCAGACAGAGCGTCCACAGCCCTAGCCAGTTCACCGCCCCATACTGTCGCGGCCCCGCCACGGATGGGGAGGCCTCAAGCGGCGGTTTCGTCAGCGTCTGATCCATGGCCGCTTTTTTAAGCCCTTGAGCCGTTTGCGCCATGGAAATGTAGTCATGGCGGGCGCGACACAAGACCGAAAACCTAAACCGTAGCCCCGGAATCCGTACGAATTCCGCGCGAGCAGCTGCAGCAAAACCCTAGGAAATTCTGGCAACGAACACTTCGAGGCCGTCGGATCTGGAGCCCTCGCTCCGCCCCCCCCTGCGCGCCGGCGGATACTGTGCGCATCAAACCGGTGACCAATCTCCTTGCGCCCGTTCAGGGCCCGCCCACCCAATACGCGATCCCACAGCTGTGGGAGCGCGTGCGGATCATGTTCAAGCCGGTCTTCATCATGATCATCGGCAGAACCGCCGCCTCGCGACCTGGCGCAAGGTCCCGCATGACACCCGCAGCAACCTCCTGCGCCTGCTCGTCACGGTCGAGGCCATCTCCTTCCTCATCATGACCCCCGGAAGGCCGCCGCCTCCTGCGCGCGACGCCAAGGACGCCCATCCCGGAACCCCTGTTGCGCTCCTTGCCAGGAAACTTTCGGACGACGCGAATGCGGACGGCGAAGTGATCGAAAAGAAGCCCGGCGCGTTGTATTTCCCCTCGTCCAATCCGGCCGGGTGGAACGCCCATTTCTCCGCGCTGCGCTGGAGGATTCCGCCTGCGGACGCTGATGCTGAAAACGCCGCTGCGCCCCCCCGCCATTCCAAGCGATGTCCTCGCCCCGCCCGAGCAGGGCGAAATCCCGAGCCGCTGGTTGTGGCATGGCCGTCCCGAATGGTTCAACGCCCGCGCCCTGGCGCTGCGCCCCTTCGCGCTCTTCGACCAGCTGATCGAACCGGGGCTAGCGCCACCCCACACCAGGTCCTGTCCAACCTGCGGTTGCCGCGGGATCGCGAACGTATTGGCAGCGATCCGTCCACAGACAAAAGCCGTGAGTCCAAAGCCGCAACGGGTCCAGAACCTCGCTCGAAAGTTGAGTCCGCCCCGCCACAACTGCTAAAAACCCGCCCCGCGACCCCGTGACTCACTCGCCCTGTGTACAACCCCAATATATTGATTAAGCTGTTAGGAAGCGCCCCAGCATATTGCGGGCAGAAGCCCTGCAGCTACTATTCCTAGGCAATTGGGAAGTGGGTCGGCGCGAGGTCACCTATATGTTGTGTCTTGCACGATTCCCGGAGGCTGTGGAGAGAGATTCATGGGCTGGACCGAAGAACGCGTCGCGGAACTGAAGAAACTCTGGGCCGAAGGGCACAGTGCAAGCCAGATCGCCAAACGCCTGGGCTCGGTCACCCGCAATGCGGTGATCGGCAAAGTGCACCGTCTCGGACTCTCCGGCCGCGCGACTCCGTCCCGCCCGGTGAAACGCCCGCCCCGCCTCGCCCGGCCCAAGCCGCAGCAGCTTCCGCGTCAGGCCTCCGCGTCCGTCGCCCGCGGCTCGAACGCGCTCGCCGTCCGCCCGGAGCCGACGCATACCCACATCACCGAAGCCGAAGCAAATATCGAACCGCAGCGCCTTCCGAACGGCGACATGGTCACGGTCCTCACCGTGAAAGACTCCATGTGCAAATGGCCGATCGGCGATCCGGCTGACGCCAATTTCGGCTTCTGCGGGCATGGCTCGGTCGAAGGCTCGCCCTACTGCGCCGAACACGCCCGCGTCGCCTTCCAGCCCGCGAAGAAGCGCGAACGCCGCGCCCGCGAGTTCGACTACATCCAGCGCCTCGCCGGCTGATCCGAAATTCCGAACACGGGCCTGAACAGGTTCTCCTGACTTCTACCCGCGACGGCGCCGCCCCGGAGTCTCAGGATTCCGGGGCGGCTTCCGTTTGCACGTCCCACGCGGACAATAGGGAGTAGCGAATAGGGAATGGAGAACCAGCGCCCGTCGAAGGACCACGATCGCCACTCACTACTCCCTACGCGCAAAGCGCGCTCACTTCGCCACCAGATCCTTCTGCAGCGTGCGCATGCACAGCAGAAAGAAGACCGCCGGCGTCACATAGAGCGCCGAGGTGATCACCAACGACGTTTGCAGCGCTTTCGCATCCGCCAGCTTGCAGAAGGCCTGCGTTGCTTCCGGCAGCAGTTTCAGCGCCTCGCCCTTGCACGAGGCGCGGACCAGTTCGGCAAAGCCGTCGGCGCTCGCCTGCATCTGGAACAGGATGTCCGAGAGATAGCCGATGAAGGGCGGGCCGGCGCCGTAGCCAAGCAGGTTCACGATGAACAGCAGAATCGCCGTCGCTGTCGCCCGTGTGCGCACGCCGACCACGCCCTGCCCGATCGTGTATTGCGCGGCGAGGTAGCCATACTTGATCCCCGCGCCGAGGCAGATGCCGACCAGAGCTACCCATTTATTGTCCGAGCTGAAGGCCACCAGGTAGAACGGCACCGCCAGGATGAAACCCGCTGCAGGCAGCCAGGCGATGGCGTTGGGATGGCGCTTCACCAGCTTCTCGGCGAGCCAGCCCGTCATCAGCACGCTGACCGATGCGGCTGCGGCCGAAGGTACGTTGAACATCAGTGTCGCTTCCGTCAGCGACACGCCATGCGTGCGCATCAGGAACGAGGTCTGGAAGGTGACGATCCCGTAGCCGCAGAACGAGGCGAGCATCGCCCCGCACGCCATCAGCCAGAAGGATGGCTTGGACGACAGCTCCTTCAGCGCCGCCGGGAAGCTGGCCTTCGCCGGCCGCACCGTGCCAGGCAGGTCGGAATAGCCGCGCGGCGGCTCCTTCACCGTCATGCGGAAGATGACCGCGACAACAATGCCCGCCGCACCGATGACCATGAAGGCCGTGCGCCAGCCGAACGCGTCAGCCACCGGTCCGCCGATCAGGTTGGCGGACAGCGTGCCGGCCGTGACGCCCATGGCGTAATAGCCCAGCGCCGTCGATCGCCGCGCCGGAGGATAATAGTCCGCGATCATCGAGTTGGCCGGCGGCGTGCAGCCCGCCTCGCCGACGCCGACAAGCACCCGACACAACAGCAGCATCACGAAGCCGGAGATCGCTACCCCGCCGATCTCCACCGGTCCCACCATGCCCGACATCGCCGTCGCCGCCGACCACAGCGCGATGCATATCGTCATGATCCAGGTGCGGTTGCCGGTTTCCGAATAGTGGGCCAGCGGAATGCCGATGATCGAGTAGAAGAGCGCAAAGCCGATGCCCGTCAGCAGGCCAAACTGCCCGTCGGTGATCTGCAATTCCTTCATCACCGGCTCGGACACGATGCCAAGCAGGCCGCGGTCGAGGAAGTTGAGGATGTACACAAACAGCAGCGCGTTCAGGACGTAGCTGCGATAGGCCTTCGTGCCGTAGCCGGTGAGATGGCCTTCGCCCGCACTCGCGGGTGCGGCGCCGATGGCGCCGGTCTGCGTGCCCATGAAGTCCTCCCAAGCGGCGGCCATTTGCGGGCCGCGTCCTTCTCGGGATCGAAGCTGACAAGTATGCGGTGCGGCGTCCACCCTGAATCGCTGCGGGCCAAAAATCCGGAGCTGACAACGCCGTTATGCTGCGAACGCAAACGGCCGGGCACTCGCGAGCCCGGCCGCAGTGTAACGGACGCTACGGTCCGGTCGCCGAACCAGATCGGCCAATGCTAGATCGGCTTGGCGACGAGGTCCTTCTTGAGCGTCAGCGAGGCGAGAATGTAGAACACCGCCGCCGGGATGAAGAACAGCACCGTCGCCGCCATCGACTGCTGCAGGCCCTGGCCATAGGCAGCCGTGCACACAGCCTGCTGTTCGGTCGTCAGCGCCGACAGGTCTTTCGCGCGACAGATCGCGTTGGTCAGCACATCGCCCATGCCCGACTCCTGGATCTTCATGTTCATGAAGGTGTCCGACATGATGCCGACGATCTGCGGGCCGAGGCCGTTGCCGATCAGCGCGATGATGAACAGCAGGATCGCGATCGCCGAAGCGCGCGAACGCTGCGAGACAACACCCTGCCCGATCGTGTACTGGGCGCCAAGATAGGCGTAGTGGAACATCGCACCCGCGCCCCACAGCACCAGCTGCATCGTGCCCGGCTCGCTGTAGAAACCCATGATATAGAGCGGTATCGCGATCAGGATTCCCACAGCGGGGATCCACGCGACCGCGTTCTGCGAGCGGGGCGTCAGCATCTGGGTGAGGTACCCACCCAGGAAAGTGCCAACCGCCGAGATCAGCGCCAGCGGCACGCCATACGTCAGCTGGAAAGTGCCCGGCGACATGCCGTGCAGGCGCTGCATCATCGGCGCCTGGAAGCCGAACAGGCCGTAGCCGACGAAGGCCACCAGCGCGGCGCCCAGCGACATCGTCCAGAATGTCGGCTTCGAACCGAGCTCCTTCAGCGTCTGGACAATGCTGGCTTTTTCCACGCGCTGCGCGCCCGGCGGATCGGAATAGCCTCGCGGCGGCTCCTTCACCGTCAAGAACACGACCAGCGCGACCACCAGACCTGGCACGCCGAGCGCAATGAAGGTGAAGCGCCAGCCGAAATTCTCGCCCCAGCCGAGCTGTTCGTGGATATCCGGCATTCCGAACGTCGCGAAGAAGCTGACGACGGTTTCGTCGGTCAGGCCGACAATTACGCCGCCGAATCCGGCAGCGAGGGCGCTGCCGATCGTGACGCCCATCGCGAAGATGCCAAGCGCATTGGCGCGACTCTTCGGCTTGAAATAGTCGCCGATCAGCGAGTTCGACGGCGGCGTGCCGCCGGCCTCGCCAATCGCGACGCCGACACGCGCGATCAGCAGGAAGACGAAGCTGGACGCAAAGCCGCACAGCGCGGTCATCAGCGACCATATCGCGATGCATAGCGCGATGATGGCAACGCGGTTGAACCTGTCCGCCGCCATCGCGATCGGAATGCCCATCAGCGCGTAGAACAGCGCGAACGGAGGTCCGTTGAGGAAACCGTATTCGGTATCGCTTAGCCCGAACTCGGTGATGATCGGCTGCGCGACAACGCCGAGCAGATTCCGGTCGATGAAGTTGAGCGTGTAAACCAGCGTAAGCGACAGCAGCACATAGGCGCGATAGCCCGGTGTACCAAAACTCTGCCCGCCGGCCGGCGCTTCGCTCGCCGACGCCCCAAGTGCCGCTGCCATGTAGCCTCCCCTCGCGCCGCGCGATGAACGTTGCCAGCGCCTATTGTTCTCAGAGGCGGTCTATCCGCCGCCTCGGGGTGCACCCTAGCCGCGATCACGCCAGCGGCAAGCCCGTTTCCTCCGTGAGGGAACTTCACGCTGCGGCTTGTTGCGCTGCGGCACCCACACGGTCAGGCAATGGTCAGATGAGGCCCCTGGACTTCATGCTGATCGTTTCCCTGGCGCCGACCACGAGATGGTCGTGCACCCCGATCTCCAGCGGGGCGAGCACCTCTTCGATATCGCGCGTCAGCTCGATGTCGGCCCGCGAGGGCGTGGGATCGCCGCCCGGATGGTTGTGCGCGAGCATGATGGCGGAGGCGAAAATCTCCAGCGCGCGGCAGGCGATCTCGCGCGGATAGACAGGCGCATGATCAACCGCGCTCTGCCCAGCCATCTCGTCGGCGATCAGCTTGTTCTTGCGGTCGAGATAGAGGCCGCGGGCCTGTTCAGTCTTCTCGCGCCTGATCCTGAGGCCATATTGTTGAGCAGCGCCGACCGATTGGAAATGACAGGGCGATCCTTCACCTCGTCGTGGGCGGGGCGCTGCATCAGCAGGTTGGCGACGCCGATGTGGAACGCGGCGGTTTCGCTAACACCTCTGACTTCCATCAGCCGCTCGGGCGACGCGCCCAGCGCACCTGATGCCGAGCCAAACCTCGCGATCAGGTCCTGGATGATCGGCTTCACATCCACGCGCGGGTTGAAGGCGCAGAGCAGAAGTTCGAGCAGCTCGTATGCCTTCAGGCCTTATCCGTCGCCTTCCAGCACGCGCTGGCGCAGGCGTTCGCGGTGGCCGTGATGATGCTTCGCGGCCGCTTCGGCTGTTCCGCTCTTTGCTGACTTACCCCCATCTACGCATCAGCCGGCTGGCGCGCCGGAGGTGTGGGGCGTGTGCAGCCCCGTGGGCGAGAGGGTGAAGATCTCGTAGCCCGTCTCGGTGACACCGATCGAGTGTTCGTATTGCGCCGACAGAGAACGGTCGCGCGTGACCGCCGTCCACCCGTCCGCCAGCAAGGCGACATCCATGCGGCCGAGATTGATCATCGGCTCGACGGTGAAGATCATGCCGGGCTGCAGGCGGATGTCTTCCTGCTTGCGGTCGCGGAAGTGGAGGATGTTCGGCGAGTCGTGGAAGACCCGGCCGAGGCCGTGGCCGCAGAAGGCTTCCACGACGGAGTAGCGGTTGTGTTCGGCATGGTCCTGGATCGCGCCGCCGAGATCGGAAAGACGCAGACCCGGCTTGATCGCCTCTATGCCCTTCATCATGGACTCGTAGGTCACGTCCATCAGGCGCGCGGCCTTCCGCTTCACTTCGCCGACCGAGTACATGCGCGAAGTATCGCCATGCCAGCCGTCGACGATGACTGTAACGTCGATATTGACGATGTCGCCTTCCTTGAGCGGCTTAGGCCCAGGAATGCCGTGGCAGACCACGTGGTTGATCGAGGTGCAGACCGTGTTGCGATAGCCCTTGTAGAACAGGCAGGCCGGCAGGCCGCCGCGCTCGAGCACGAATTCGCGGGCAAGATCATCGAGATGACCTGTGGTGACGCCGGGCTTCACATGCGGCGCCAGCATGTCGAGGCATTCGGCGGCGAGGCGGCCGGCCTTTCGCATGCCCGCGAACGCAGCAGGACCATAGATCTTGATCTGGTTGGTGTGGCGCGGCGGGGCTTCGGCGGCGTCGATGAAATCGGAGTCGGTCATGGGGGCAGTCCTGATATCGTGGCGGTTGTTCTAGCACGCCCGGCCAACCTTGCGAATCCGGCCTAGTTCATCCTCGCCTTGCGGCGGGGCGGTTCCGGGGCAAAGGCCTTCGGAATGGGCATGGCCGGCACGCCCTCCTCAATGAGTTCCTTGGCGACGTCCGGCGTCACCTCGCCCCAAACCGGGCGGGTTTCAACCTCGCCATAATACATGGAGCGCGCCTCGTCAGCGAACCTGTCACCGACGTAATCATGGGTGGTGGCGATGTGCTCGCGGATCTCGCCAGCCATCCTCGCCGCCATCGCGGCCTCGGCTTGTCTCTCGGACGAACGCACTGCGGGCGCCATGATCTGCTTGCGCACCTCGGTCGAGCCGCACACGGGGCATTCGACGAGTCTCTTCCTGCGCTGCGTGTCATATGCTTTCGAGTTCGAGAACCAGGCCTCGAACTCATGTTCCCCCACACATGCGAGAGAATAGCGGATCACGTTCAGGCCTTCCTTTCGTTCTACGCCGCGGCCGGTTCGGCCAGCAGCGGATCGAGTTTCCCGATGCGATCGAGATCGTGGATGTCGTCGGACCCGCCGACGGGGCGGCCGTTGATGAACACCTGCGGGAAGGTCATGCCGCCCTGGCTGCGCTGGATCATCTCGCGGCGCTTGTCCGGATCGGACCCGGCGCGGATCTCGATGACCTCGACACCCTTGGAGGCAAGCAAGGCCTTCGCCCGCGTGCAGTAGCCGCAACAGTCCGTGGTGTAGATCTCAACGCGCGCCGACACCGGCCAACTCCTGACCCAATTTCCGTTCAGCAATCTTCGCTGGAAGAGGCTGAACAACTACCAAACAATAGAGCGGCACTTAACAAAGCGGTACACTCTGGAATCGTTCCAAAACTATATGGGAACCGCCCTTGGGCCCGCAACACGGGCAAGTGCGACCACATCGACGCATGCCGCTCCGGCACGCCGTAAGGTGCGCGCGCAGGCCTCAACCGTGGCGCCCGTGGTCAAAACATCATCGACCAGCAAGTTTTTCTGATCCTTGACCAGCCCGACCCGGGACTTCCGGACCTGGAAGGCGCCCTGCACATTCCCCCGCCTCCCTTCCGCCGACAGGCCGCTCTGGATGGGCGTTTGCTCCACGCCCTTGAGGGCATCGGCCGACAGATTTACCCCGCTCTGCCAGGAGAGCTCCGCCGCCAGCCAGGCCGGCTGATTGAAGCCGCACCGGACGAGGCGGATGTCATGAAGCGGCGCCGGCACAATCAGGTCGGCTTCGTGCAACAGGTCGGCTCCCGCATTCGCCATCCAACCGCCGAGCACGGCAGGGCCTTCGCGCCGACCCTGGTAGTTGAGGCTCAAAACGAGGTCGCGGGACACGTCGCCATAGACCAGCGCCGCCGGCGCCCGGTCATGAGCCGGCGTATGAGAGAGGCAGGCGCCGGACACCTGCCCCGGATCGACCGCGATATCGAATGGTATCCCGCAGCGGGCGCCGACCGGGTCCGACAGGAACTCGAGCTTCGCCGAGAGATTGGGCTCCAGCGCGCCCGGCCCCGGAACCTCCCGGTCGGTGATCAGTGACCGTTGCGGCCAGATCAGCCGGCAAGGCCGCCTGAAGGCCGGCGCACCTTATCTTTCCGGCGGCGAGCCGCTACATGGTGCCCCGATGGCTGCCCCAACCCCAACTCCCCCCACTCATCCTCCGAGCGATCCGATGCGGATCTTCGACCGGGAGCTGCACGCCCGCAGGCGCGCGCGCGCGGCGGCTGGTTATGGCGACTATTCTTTCCTGAAACGGATCGCAGCGGAAGACATCGCGTTGCGCCTGTCAGCAATCAATCGCCGGTTCGACCGCGTGCTTGACCTCGGGGCTCATAACGGAACCCTCGGCCAGGTGCTGAAGACCGATCCACTGGCTGCGGCCAAGGTCGGCGAGATCGTGCATGCCGACCTGTCGTCCGCCTTCGGGCACATGCAGGCCGACGAAGAGGCGCTGCCCTTCCAGGAACAATCGTTCGACCTTATCGTCTCGGCGCTGTCGCTGCACTGGGTCAACGACCTGCCCGGCGCGCTGATCCAGATCCGCCGGGTGCTGAAGCCGGACGGGCTGTTCATCGCAACCGTGCTGGGCGGCCGGACACTGACCGAATTGCGCCAGTCGCTGCTGGCGGCGGAAGAGGAAATCCGTGGCGGGGCGGCGAACCGTGTCTCGCCGATGATGGATGTGATCGACGCAGCGGGGCTTCTCCAGCGCACGCAGTTCGCCATGCCCGTGGCCGACAATGACGCGCGCACCGTGCGCTATGCCCATCCGCTGAAGCTGCTGGCCGACCTGCGCGGCATGGGCGAGACGGCGGCCTTCGCCAGCCGTTCCGCCCCGCCGCTGACGCGCGGCATCCTGATGCGGGCGATGGAAATCTATGCCGAACGCTTCAGCGATCCGGACGGGCGCGTGCGGGCGACGTTCGAGATGGTCACCATGTCCGGCTGGGCGCCTGGGCCGGACCAGCCCAAGGCGAAGCGGCCGGGAAGCGCAACGGTGCGCCTCGCCGATGCGCTGGGCGTCAAGGAGCAGGATGCGGGCGAGAAGACCGGGCCGAAAGGCTAGACCGCTTACGGGCCCCACACCTTCTCGCGGACGTCCGTGTAGGACTGGTTCGCCGACTGGCCGAGCGAAGTCGCGCCCGCAACGATCGCGATGCAGATGATCCCGCCGATCAGTGCGTATTCGATCGCCGTGGCGCCGGAACGGTCGCGGGCCATCTTCAGGAAGTTCTTGAGGGTTTTCATGCGCGTCCCGCCTTCGACCAATTGATGAATTGCTCGAACAGGGGCACATCGGCTGCAGGGGCTGGATAGTCCCTGATCTCCTTTGCCGACACCCACGCGAGCTGCTGCCCCTCCAGGGCTTTGACCTCGCCTTCCCAACGCCGGATCATGAAGACCGGCATGAGCAGGTGAAACGTCTCGTAGGTGTGCGAGGCGAACGAGAAGGCTTCCATGTCGGCCTCGGCGACGGTCACGCCCAGCTCTTCCTTCAGCTCACGCGCAAGCGCGCCCTGAGGGATTTCACCGGCTTCGACCTTACCGCCTGGGAATTCCCAGAGACCTGCCATCGACTTGCCTGCGGGCCTCTGCGCTAGAAGCAGACGCCCATCGCTCCGCACAAACGCCGCCGCGGCGACAATCACCAACGGTCTTGCGCGAGAGTCTTGTGTCATAACGAGGTGTGGTTTGAGTGTGCAGGAGCGCTCAACTTCTGTAGGCGCCGTTTATCTTCACGTAACCATCGGTCAAATCGCAGGTCCAGACACGGGCCTTTCCGTGGCCAACCCCAACATCAACGCGAATGAAGACCTCCTGTCCCGAAACGGTGCGGGCGGCTTTTTCCTCCGAATAGTCCGGCGAGCGGGCCCCATCCTTCGCCACCTGGTGGTCGCCGAACCAGAGCGAGATGCGGTCGCGTTCGACAGGTTCCGAAGTCTTGCCGACAGCCATGACGACGCGGCCCCAGTTGGCGTCGCCCGCGGCGATGGCGGTCTTCACCAAAGGCGAGTTGGCGATCGAGCAGGCGATGATCTTGGCGGAGGCGTCGCTGGCCGCCCCTTCGACCGTGATCTCGATGATCTTCGATGCGCCCTCGCCGTCCCGCACGATCTGCGTGGCGAGGTCGAGCAGGACGCGGTGCATCGCCTCGATGAAACCCGCGAGACGCGGATCATCCGGGTCGTCGATTGGCTCGCCGCCCGCGGCGCCGGTGGCGAAGAAGAGCAGCGTGTCGGAAGTCGAGGTGTCGCTGTCGACCGTGATGCAGTTGTAGGTGACGTCGCCCAGCTTCGAGATCAGCGCCTGGCAGACCTTCGGGCCAAGATTGGCGTCGGTGAACATGTAGTTGAGCGTCGTCGCCATGTTGGGCTGGATCATGCCCGATCCCTTGGCGACGCCAACGACCGAGACGTTGCGGCGGTTGAGGTCGACGGTTTCCCCAGCAGCCTTGGCGAATGTGTCGGTCGTCCGGATGCAGTTGGCGACCTTCTCCCAGTCGGGTGCGCCGAGCTTGCCCCACACCTGCTCCACCCCGCCGGAAACGATGTGGGCAGGCATCGGCTCGCCGATCACGCCTGTGGCGGAGACGAAGACCTCATGGTCCTTGCAGCCCGACATCTTCTTCGCAGCAGCGATTGTTGCGCGGTTCTTGGCGATGCCGGCCGCGCCTGTGAAGGCGTTGGAATTGCCGGTGTTGACCACCAGCACGCGCGCCCTGCCCCCGCCCGACCTCAGCGCCTCGCGGCACCAGTCGACATCATCCGACCGCGTCGAGGAGTTGGTGAAGATGCCCCCGGCGGCTGCGCCATTCGGGAAGTGAACCACGAGCAGATCGTCGCGCACCTTGCCCTTGTAGAGGCCGAGCGAATGCGTCGTGACCTCCATGCCGGCCACCCTCGGCAGCACCGGGAACCGCTCGGGCGCGAGCGGAGAGACAGGCAGGTCCATGTTGCTGGCCAAGGCGGGCGACTTCCTACGGATTGGGCGCCGGCTTGGCCGGCGCGGGAGTTGCGGGGGCTGACGTCGCCGGCGTCGCGACCGGCGCGGCGGGCTTCGGCGTTTCAGCCGGAGGCGCCTGCGCGGGGGCCGGCTCAGGCGTCAGGACCGGAGCGGCTGGCGCAGGCGCTGCGCGCGCGGGTTCCTGCGGTTCGTCCAACCGTGAATTACGCGGCGAGGTCTTCTTGATGATCTCCGCCTTGGCGCGCAGGTCCTTCAGCACTTCCTGCAACTGGGTGCGGCGGAGGAACTGGACGATGGGCTCGCGGAGTTCCTCGATGGACGGCGGCTGTTCCTTGCGCACATCGTCGATCTTCACGATGTGCCAGCCCATTTGATCCTCGAACGGTTTTGATACACCCCCATTCGGCGTCGAGCGGATCACCTTGGCGAATTCGGGGGTGGCGTCGTCAGCTGTCATGTAGCCGAGGTCGCCGCCGTCCATGCGGGTGGCCTCGTCGGTCGAGCGGCGCGCGGCCAGCACGGTGAACTCGGCGCCGGCCTTCAGCTCGGCTGCGATCTTGTCGATCGCCTCCTTGGTCGGCGCGAGGATATGGCGGACATGCGCCTCATCGTCGAGCTGGGGTTTCATCAGCTCGACCTGCGTCTGGTACATCTTGAGGATGGCTGCCTCGTCCACCTTCTCTTCGGCAATATGTTCGAGCAGGATGTTGCCGAGCACGTCGTCGCGGGCGGTTGCGAGCCGGTGGCGCGCTTCCGGCTCCTCGTCGAGACCCTTGCCGATGGCCTCCATGGCCAGGAGCTTCCAGTCGATCAGCTTGTCGAGGATCTCGTTGAACTCGACGCTGTCCACTTCCAGCGTCTCGCCCTGCCGGATCGCACCCTTCAGGCGGGCCTCCAGCTCGACGTCCGAGACATAGATCGTCTGGCCGTTAACCGTTGCCGCCTCGGCCGAAGGGGCGGCTGCCTCCTCTTCGGGCGGCGGCGAGGCTTCACCCCCGCAGCCCGAAAGAGCGAAGCAGGCAGCCAGGACGGCTGCCGAAAGGCCTGTCAGGCGTGTCCCAAAAGCCATCCCCGGGCTCCTCAAGCTGTTAAAGCTGTCTTCAGGCAGTCAGGGCATCCAGCACCAAGATTGACACTGGGAAAGCTGGTCCTTACGTCTCGCCCACGTGCAAGTCGAGGGAGTTCCGCAAGGGAGTTCCGGGGTTTTGCACGGTCGTAGCCGCGGCCGGATATTTCCCCCGGATACACTATATATCGAGGGGTCCCGCGACCGTCGCGGAAGGCTGGCAGCGGAATATCGCAATGCTCGGAATCGCCACAAAACTTTTCGGTTCGGTCAACGAACGAAAGGTCAGGCCCTACAGGTCCATCGTCCAGCGCATCAACGCGCTCGAGCCCGTGACCGAAGCCCTGTCGGATGACGCGCTGAAACAGCGCACCCGCGACTTCCGCCAGCAGGTCGCCAACGGCGCCAAGCTGGATGACATCCTTCCGGAAGCCTTTGCGACTGTCCGCGAGGCGGCCAAGCGCACGCTGGGCCTGCGTCATTTCGACGTCCAGCTGATCGGCGGCATGGTTCTCCACAAGGGCGGTATCTCCGAGATGCGCACCGGCGAAGGCAAGACCCTGGTCGCCACCGCGCCGGTCTACCTCAACGCGCTCGAGGGCCGGGGCGTCCATGTCATCACCGTCAACGACTATCTCGCCAGCCGCGACGCGGACTGGATGGGCCAAGTCTACCGCTTCCTCGGCCTTTCGGTCGGCAAGATCATCCACGGCCTCGACGATGCGCAGCGCCGTGCTTCCTACGCCTGCGATGTCACCTACGGCACCAACAACGAATTCGGCTTCGACTATCTCCGCGACAACATGAAATACTCGCTGGCCGACATGGTTCAGCGCGGCCATCGCTACGCGATCGTCGACGAGGTCGACTCCATTCTGGTCGACGAGAGCCGTACGCCGCTCATCATCTCCGGTCCGACGGATGACCGCTCGGAACTCTACCAGGCGATCGACGCCATCATCCCGCTGCTCAATACCGAGGACTACACGCTCGACGAGAAGCAGCGCTCGGTCGTCTACTCCGAGAGCGGCAACGAGAAGATCGAAGAGCTGATGGTGCAGGCCGGCATCCTGCAGGGCTCGCTCTACGAGCCGGCGAACATAACGCTCGTCCATCACGCCAACCAGGCGCTGCGCGCCCACAAGCTGTTCCAGAAGGACAAGGACTACATCGTCAAGAATGGCGAGGTTGTCCTGATCGACGAATTCACCGGCCGCATGATGCAGGGCCGCCGCCTCTCCGAAGGTCTCCACCAGGCGATCGAGGCGAAGGAGAAGACGAAAATCCAGCCCGAGAACCAGACGCTGGCCTCGATCACCTTCCAGAACTACTTCCGCCTGTACGACAAGCTCGCCGGCATGACCGGCACTGCCTCGACCGAGGCGCAGGAATTCCAGGACATCTACAAGCTGGAAGTCACCGAGATCCCGACCAACAAACCGGTCAAGCGGATCGACGAGGACGATGTCGTCTACCGGACAGCGAAAGAGAAATACAAGGCGGTGATCGCCGACATCCGCGACTGCGTGCGCCGCAAGCAGCCGGTGCTGGTCGGCACGGTGTCGATCGAGAAATCCGAAATCGTCTCCAATCTGCTGTCGGCAGAGCGCATTCCGCACAAGGTGCTGAATGCCCGCCACCACGAGCAGGAAGCCCATATCGTCGCCCAGGCCGGCGTGCCGGGCGCTGTGACGGTCGCCACGAATATGGCCGGCCGCGGCACTGACATCCAGCTCGGCGGCAACGTCGAGATGCGCGTTGCTGACGAAGGCGCCGAGAAGGCCAAGGAACTCGGCCGCGACCTGACGGAAGAAGAAACCGCTTCGCTGCGCGCGAAGATCGAAGCGGATGTCGCCGCCAAGAAGGCCGAAGCGCTGGCCGCCGGCGGTCTCTATGTTCTGGCAACCGAGCGCCACGAGAGCCGCCGCATCGATAACCAGCTGCGTGGCCGTACCGGCCGTCAGGGCGACCCGGGCCGCTCGAAATTCTACATCTGCCTCGAGGACGACCTGCTGCGCATCTTCGCTGCCGAACGTCTCGACGCCATCATGCGCGGCCTCGGCATCAAGGAAGACGAGGCCATCACCCACAAGTGGATGAACAAGGCGCTCGAGACCTCGCAGAAGCGCGTGGAGCAGCGCAACTTCGAGATCCGCAAGAACCTCCTCAAGTTCGACGACGTCACCAACGACCAGCGCAAGGCGATCTTCGAGCAGCGCATCGAGTTCATGCGCGCCTCCAGTGTCACCGACGTGGTCAAGGAAATGCGCCACCAGCTGATCAACGACATGTGCCTGCGCCACATGCCGGAGAAGGCTTACGTCGAGCAGTGGAACCTCGGCGACCTCGAGGAAGAAGTTGCGGACGTGCTCGGCATCGCCGCCCCTGTGCGCGACTGGGCGCACGAGGAAGGCGCCGCGACGCAGGAGGTCGCCAACAAACTGATCGCCGCGACCGACGAGTTCTACACGATGAAGTCCGCCGCGGTCGGCGAGGAGCGGATGCGCTGGCTCGAGAAGCAGGTGCTACTGCAGGAAGTCGACACGCGCTGGCGCGAACACCTCTGGCATCTCGACCAGCTGCGTTCGGTCATCCACCTGCGCGGCTACGCGCAGCGCGACCCGCTGAACGAATTCAAGAACGAAGCATTTACGCTGTTCGAACGCCTGCTGAGCGACCTGCGCGCAGGCGTCACCCGCGTGCTGATGCGCGGCCAGTTCGTGCAGGAACAACCGCCGGGCGCCGACGCGGGCAATGCCCGCCAGCCTGCGCCGCAACAGATCGCGGCGCGTCCGCAGGCCGCGCCGGCCCAGGCCGCTCCGCAGCAACAGGCGCAGTCGCCGCCGTCCGGCTCTGTGCCCGCCGCATGGGCCGCGACGCCGCGCAATGCGCCCTGCCCCTGCGGCTCGGGCAAGCGTTACAAGAACTGCCATGGCGATGTGACGGCCGCGAGCGCATAGGTCGCAAAGCCAGACGAAAATGGACCAGTCCTGACCTCACTGTCCGGGCTGATTGCTTGTCAGCCTGCTGCCTGAACAACCGCCTCGTCACGCCCTGCCGGCTCCTTGCGAATGCCGAACAGGTGGGGCGTCATCAGCGGACCGATGCCGATGACGCCAATGCCTGCGCCCAGCATCACCGTGTTGGCGACGCCGATCGTTTCGGCGACGCCGCCAGCGATCAGGATCGACACCGTCATGCCGAACCCGTTGACCACCTGGTTGAACCCGTTGGCGCGGGCCAGCTCCGCCTCGGGCAGCAGCTTCTGCTGAAGGCTGACTGCAAGGATCGTGAACATCATGATCCCGAAGTCGCCGAGGAATTGCTGCGCCACCAGGAACGGGATCGCCCACGCCTTGAACGCCGCCGCAGGTATTAGCATCAGGAGACCGAGCACGCTGATGCAGAACCCCGTCACCAGAGCGGGACCATAGCCGATCAGCTTCGCCAGCGGACGCGCTGAGAGCGAGCCGAGCAAGGCGCTGGCGCCGCCGACCGATATGACGATGCCGATCACGGCCGGGTTGAGCTCCAGCACGCGCAGCATGAACACCATCAGCGTGGCGAAGAAGAAGCCGGCCGAAATATACCAGAAGGCTGTCGCCGTGATGATGGCGCGCAGGGGCGGGCAGTTCGCGATGGCGCGGAAGCCCACCACAATGTCATCACGCAGCACCTTCCAGACCGAAGGCTGGCCCACGATCTCGGCCTTCGCATCTTCCGTCGCCTGCGCATCCTGCTTCGGAATCCGCCAGAGCCAGAAGGCCGACCAGAGGAAAGTGAGCGCATCGACGATCATCGCGACAGGCGCAGTGAGGAGATCGATGAGAATGCCCGCAGCGCCGGGTCCTGTCAGTTCTGCGATGGATTCCGTAGCCTGCAGGCGCGAGTTTGCCTCGACAAGATGATCCTTGCCGACAAGGCGGGGAAGGATCGCCGTGTCTGCGTTCTGGAACAGCGCGCTCGCCGCCCCTGCCGCCGAAGCGAGCAGGCACAGCAGCGGGAAGCTGAGCAGGTTGCAATACCACGCGACCGGCGTTGCGATGACGACGAGAAATCGGGCGAGGTCCATCCTCACCATCAGGCGCGTCTTGTTGGCTCGCTCGACGAAACCGCCGCCGAACAGTCCGGCGAGGACGTAGGGCGCATAGCTCAACGCCGACAGAACCGCCGCCTCCCATGGGGAGACGACGAGCACGCCCACCGCGATGATGGGAATGGCCGTCCGCGTGATGCGGCTACCGAAGGCCGAGAGGATCTGGGCGGCCCAGAGCCGGTTGAAATTGGCGTGGCGCCACAGGGGCGAGGAACGCCTGAGAAATTCGAACATGGAAAAGAGCTTCCGAAAGGCTTTTTGGGGTGTGTCGCGAAGACCGGCGACCGCAACCGCGTGTCGCCTGATCAGTAAGCCGGGCAGGTTCCCGGCGCGGAGGTGACGGTAACGCCCATGGCGCAACTCCAAAGGAAGCGGTCGAGCTTCTGATCCGCTTTGCGCCCTGAGTCAATCTGGGTCGAGCTAGCTCAGCTTCGACCTTGCTCGGAACGCCGTGATCGCGGCCTCGCCGAAGCGCTCGGTCATGCGCTGGAGCATGAGGGCGCGGACGTCGAGCGAGGCCCACGGCATCATCCATGTCGAGAAACCGAAACTGGCGTCGAGCGAGCCACGCGCGCAGGCTAGGCCACAGGCCGACCACAAAGCGGCGACGGTCGACGTTTCGACTTCATAGGCCCCTGCAATGCGCGCGAACATCCGCTGGTCAACGTCGAACATCTGCAGGGCCGAGGCGCCGGGATAGGCGGCGCAGGCATTGCCCGCTGCGATCCACTCATCGACCGCCTTGCGGGCTTCCGCCTCCGCCGCATCCAGACGCTTCGTCATGCAAGCCCCTCGCGGCCGATGGCGTAGAAGCGTTCCTTGCGCTGGGCGCGCAGGTCGTCCGGCGTCATCCCCTGCAGCGTGGACAGCGCTTCCTCAATCGCATCGCCGACCTTTTCCATCGCCTCTTTCGGATCGCGATGCGCGCCGCCCATGGGCTCAGGCACGATGGCGTCGACGATGCGGAATTTCGAGAGATCCTGCGCCGTAATCTTCATCGCCTCGGCGGTATCCTTCGCGCGCTTGGAATCACGGAAGAGGATCGAGGCGGCGCCTTCCGGCGAGATCACCGAATAGACTGCATGCTCCATCATGAGCACCTTGTTCCCGGACGCGAGCGCCACAGCGCCGCCAGAACCGCCCTCGCCCACAATCACGGAGATCATCGGCGTGTCGAGCGTGAGGCAGGCTTCGATGGCGCGGGCGAGCGCTTCGGCCTGGCCACGTTCCTCCCCGCCCTTGCCCGGGAAGGCGCCCGAAGTGTCGACCAGCGCGATGACCGGCAGGTTGAAGCGCCCCGCGAGTTCGATGAGGCGCACCGCCTTGCGGTAGCCTTCCGGCTTGCCCATCCCGAAATTGTGCTTGAGGCGGGTCTGCGTGTCGCGGCCCTTCTCATGGCCTATCACAACCACCGGCTTGCCACGGAAGCGCGCGAGGCCGCCGAGGATGGCGTCGTCGTTCATGAACTTCCGGTCGCCGGCGAGTTCGACGAACTCCTCGAACAGGTGCTCGACATAGTCGAGGAAATGCGGGCGCTCGGGATGGCGCGCGACCTGCGTCTTCTGCCAGGCGTTGAGGTGCGTGTAGATGTGCTCGAGCTGTTTCTCGGCCTTCTCGCGCAACTTGCCGACTTCCTCCTCGACGGTCGCGCCGCCAGTGGCTTCGAGCTCCGCGATCTTCTTTTCGAGATCGGCGAAGGGCTTTTCGAATTCGAGGTAGGTGGTGGCCATGAGGGGAGAGGCTCCGGGATTCGATGCGGGGAGATAGCGCCGGGGGGCCAGTGGAGCAAGCTTCCGGCACAGAAAGTGTATGGTTTCAGGGTGTTAAGCGCGTTTGCCTAGCGCTTTGCCTCTTCCAGCAGCATCGCGGCGCCCTTCTCCGCGATCATCATTGTGGGTGAGTTGGTGTTGCCGCTGGTGATGGTAGGCATGATCGATGCGTCGATCACGCGCAGGCCTTCAACGCCTCGGACGCGGAGGCGGTCGTCGACCACGGACATAGGATCAGAGGCCAGGCCCATCTTCGCGGTGCCGACGGGATGGAAGATCGTCGTGCCGATGTCGCCGGCGGCTTTGGTCAGGTCATCGTCGGACTGGAGGCTGGCGCCAGGGAGGTATTCTTCCGGCTCGTAACGCTTGAGCGCGGGCTGGCTGACGATCTTCCGTACGAGGCGGATGGATTCGATGGCGGTGATACGATCGGACTCGGTGGCGAGATAGTTGGGCTGGATGGACGGAGCTGTCTCGGGATCGGGCGATTTCGCGTGGATCGAGCCGCGGCTGTCGGGGCGCAGATTGCAGACACTGATCGTGATGGCCGGGAAGTCGTGCATCGGCTCGCCGAATTTCGGAAGTGATAGCGGCTGCACGTGGAACTGCACGTTGGATGTGGCGTGGCGGTCGTTCGACTTCGTGAAGGCGCCCATCTGTGACGGCGCCATCGTCATCGGGCCGCGCCTGCGGAAGGCGTAGTCAAGGGCCATGAAGGGACGGCGCAGCCAGTTGGCGTATTGCTCGTTCATGGTGGGCGCGCCGCGCACTTCATAGATCGGGCGCAGCTGGAGATGGTCTTGCAGGTTCTCGCCGACGCCGGGGAGATCGTGGACGACAGGCAGGCCCAGCGCCATAAGACGCTCGCCCTGCCCGATGCCTGACATTTCGAGGATCTTGGGCGACTGCACAGCGCCGGCGGCGAGGATGATGTTGGGCGCGCGTGAAACGTGATGCTCCACATCGTGGCGCGTCTCGCGGAACCACGCGACGCCGATGGCGCGATTGTTGTGCATCACCACGTTCTCGACGAACGCGCCGGTGACAAGCTTGAGGTTGGGGCGCGATTTCAGCACCGGCTTGAGGAAGCCGCGCGCGGACGACCAGCGGACGCCTTGCTTCTGGTTCACCTGGAAATAGCCGACGCCGGTATTGTCGCCTGTGTTGAAGTCTGCGGTATGCGGGATGCCGGCCTGGTCGGCGGCTTCGGCGAAGGCTTCGAGGATCTGCCAGCGCATGCGCGGATGCTCGACGCGCCATTCACCACCCGTGCCGTGATGCTCGCCGCCGGACATGTGGTCTTCGTGTTTCAGGAAGTACGGCTTCACGTCGTCCCAGCCCCAGCCCGCAAGACCCTGCTGGCGCCAGTTGTCGTAATCGGCCGCCTGACCGCGCATGTAGATCATCGCGTTGATCGCGGATGATCCGCCAATGACTTTTCCTCTGGGGTATTTCAGCGAGCGGCCATTGAGGCCGGGGACGGGATCTGTCTCGAACATCCAGTCGGCGCGCGGATTGCCGATGGCGAAGAGGTAGCCGACGGGGATGTGAAACCAGATCCAGTCGTCCCTGCCGCCGGCCTCCAGCAGCAGGACGCGGGTCTTCGGATCGGCCGAGAGACGGTTGGCCAGCACGCAGCCCGCGCTGCCGGCGCCGACGATGATGTAATCGAAGCTCTCGTCCATGGCCCTCTCTCTGGGCCGCACATTCATCAGGGATGGTAAAGGATCAACCCACTTCCCCCGGTTGTTGACCAGGGGAAACGGCTTGACCGCGTTCTCGAGGGTTCTCATCGTCCGCACGGAAACTTGGGAGGACTGCATGCGGAAGCTGTTGCTGGCCGGGATCGGCGTGCTGGCGCTTTCGGGCTGCGTGGTGGCGGTTACGGAGACCGCAAGGCCGACGCCCATGGCGGCCATGCCGATGGCGCCGCCGCCGGATCACCCGCCCCTGCAGCATGGCCCCATCGTCGACGATGCGCCGCCTGGCATTTCGCAGGCGCGGCTGGCCGTGCTCGACAGCGTGATGAAGCAGTATGTGGCGGACGGGAAACTGGCAGGCGCCGTCCTCAAGATCCATCAGGACGGGCGCGAGGTGTTCAACGGCGTCTATGGCTGGCGCGACCGCGAAGCCAACGCACCGATGCAGGAGGACACGATCTTCCGCATCGCCTCGCAGACCAAGGCGCTGACGTCGACCGCCATCATGATGCTGATGGAGGAAGGCAAGCTGGTGCTCGACGATCCGCTTGGCAAGTTCCTGCCGGAATGGTCGAAGACGACGGTGGCGGTCGCGAACCCGAAGGCGAAAAGCGGCTATGACGTCGTGCCGGCCAAACGGCCGATCACTATTCGCGACCTGCTCTCGCACACGGCGGGGATCTCGTACGGCACGGGTCCCGCAGAGAAGGCGTGGAAGGATGCCGGGGTCTATGGCTGGTATTTTGCGGACAAGACCGTGCCGGTCTCAGACGTCGTCGCGAAGATGGCGAAGCTGCCGATGGCGGCGCAGCCGGGCGAGCAATGGGTTTATGGCTACAACACCGACATTCTCGGCGTTGTGGTCGAGAAGCTGTCGGGCAAGTCGCTCGATGTGTTCCTGAAGGAACGGATCATTGATCCGATCGGCATGACGGACACGACCTTCTGCCTGCCGTCCGCGAAGGCTGATCGTCTGGCGGTCGTCTATTCGGCCAGGGACGGAAAATCCGAGCGCGCGCCATCGCCCGGCGGCTGGCAGGGCACGGGGCATGTCGGCCAGGGCAGCTATCTCGGCGGACCGTGCAAGGCCTTCGCCGGCGGCGCAGGCCTCCTGTCGACGGCGCGGGACTATTCGCGCTTCCTGCAGATGCTGCTCGATGGAGGCCTGTTCGAGGGCAAGCGCTATCTCTCGCGAAAATCCGTCGACCTGATGAGCCACGACACGCTGGTCACCGCAGCCTACCAGCCCGGTCAGGGCTTCGGTCTCGGCTTCCGCATCACCAAGGACCCGAGCCTGATGGGTAATCTCGGTTCGGTCGGCGATTTCGGTTGGGGCGGCGCCTATCACTCGACCTACTGGGTCGATCCGGCGCAAGGGCTGACCGTCGTCTACATGACGCAGCTCATACCTGCCGGCGGCCTTGAGGACCAGGCCAAGATCCGCGCGCTGATCTATTCGGCGCTGGAATAGCTCCGGCCTAGTGGACGCTCGAATACATGAACGTGCCGCAGAGCGCGGTCTGATCCTTCGGCGGCCACTGGTCGCCAGAGAACGCGACGATGGTAAGGTCTTCTGCGCCTGGGCTCTTCAAGAGGTAGGTCGCGATGAAGGACGTCTTTTCGCAGAATCCGCCATTGGCTGAGCCTGCGGGCACGGTCTCCTTGTCGACGCCGTACATCCTGATCTGTGCAGGATCGATCGGCGCGCCGTTGGGATCGATGATGAAGTTGGTGAAGTTGAAGGGCTTCTCGCCCTCTGTCGCGGCTCCGGGCTCGAACGTCGTCTCGAGCATGTAGCCATTGCCGAAAGCGAAGATGGCGCCGCCTGCATGGTTGGGCCCGATCTGCGGGGTCGGCGTGACAGTGAGCGTGCCGGGCGTAAAACTCATCGCGGTCTTCGACGTGGCTTCATACGCGCGCGGCGGCTCGACGGCTGCCGGGACAAACGGGACGCCCGGGTCATCCTGACCAAGATCCTCAGGCGTGGGTGCTCCCAACGTGCCGGGCGCAGCGGCGCTTTCAGAGGCAGGTTTGGTGTCCGGCTGGCAAGCGGCGAGCGCGAGCAGCGCAAGAGCGGAAACGGTCAGGCGCATGGTGTGTCCCCGGAGTGCGATCAATCAGTCGTACGAATTTCGAACGGTTCGCAGTCGCCAGCCATCTGCTTCAGAAACGCTAGCGGATTGTCGGCATAGCGCGGATCGGCCTTCCATGCAGCAATCCTCGCCTGCACGTCCGTGTGCAGCTTCGCGCGATCGCCATACTGGGGCTGGTTGTCGAGATAGGCCTTCCAGACAGTTTCGGATGTCGCCAGCGAAAGAAGGATCGATCCGCGTACGCGTTTGTCCTCCACGAACTGGACACTGCGCAACGCCGTGCATTTCACGGCGTTCTCGCGCGAAACATCGTCCTCGATCGTGATGCCGGGCGCCTGCGCCGTCGCTACGGGCGCCAACGCGACAAGGCCCGCGAGAATCAGAATACGCATAACGTCCTCCAAGCGCGAAGACGCTAGCAGGGTTTTCGGGGCGGCAGAAAGGCGGAACGATGGTAGCGGGGCCACCCTCGTCCCGCAGGACGAGGGCGCGCCGCCTTATTTCACCAGTCCCAGCGACTTCGCCATCACATGGAAGATCTCGTTCTCCTCCACGGTTCCGGAGAACAGGTTGGCGCCTGGCCCGCCCGCGAAGATGGCGACGTCTTCACCGCCATGGGTTTCCGACGACAGCGGCATCAGAGCCGGCTGGCGGAAGCCCGGGCTTGTCGTGTCGGTTTCCGTGAGATCGTCGCGCTCGCATTTCCACACGTCGGCGCTCTCGCTGCAGACAGTGCCGGGGCCGTTGGCGTAGCTTAGCGTGGCATAGGGCTTGTCGTCCGCGCCGCGCAGGAGTTCGCCATTGGCCGGATAGCGCGCAAGGCCGAGGATCGGGTTGTTGCGGCCGGGATAGCCCTGGATCACCAGCGTGTGGCTGTGGTCAGCCGTGACGATGATCAGCGTGTCCGGCCCCGCCGTGGCGACGGCGGCGGCAACCGCTTCATCGAGCGCCTTGGCGTCGGTGAGTGCATGGAAGGCGTTGCCGTCGTGGCTGCCATGATCGATGCGGCCGCCCTCGACCATGAGGACATAGCCCTTGTCATTCTTGCCGAGGCGCTTGATGGCGGCCGTGGTCATTTCCGCGATCGAGGGCTCCCCCTTCCCGTCCAGCTCGACGCGGTCGGCGTCATAGCGCATGTGGCTCGGCTCGAAGAGGCCGAGAATCTGGCCGCTGCCGTTCCAGTCGAACGCATCGAAGCCCGCCTTGTCGGTGACGACAGTGCGGTTCGCGCCCTTGGCCTTCCACTCGTTCATAAGGTTGCGGCCATCGGCGCGGCCGCCATTGATCGTCGGGTATTCCGGATCGGGCGTGTTGTTGGGCAGGAACTGCGTGCGGCCGCCGGCGAGGACAACGTCGAAGCCGTCGCCATGGCTCCAGTTGATGAACTGCGAGGCGATGTCGAGGCAGCCGGCTGCCTTGCCAGCGGCGGAGACATCGCTGTCACGTTCCCAGTCGCGCTCGGTCGTCTTGGCATAGGTGGCGGCGGGCGTCGCGTGCGTGAGGCGCGCGGTCGAGATGACGCCGGTCGAAAGCCCCGCATCTTCCGCGATCTCCCACAGCGTCTGCGTGGTGTTGGTCTTTGCCGACTCGCACTTCGTCGGATCGATGCCCTGCGTGACGCCAAGCGTGCCATTCCACGATTTGACGCCCGTGGTCATCGCCGTGGCGGTCGGCGCCGAGTCGGCAACCTGCGCATCATGCGTGTAGGTCTTGGAGAAGGCCGAGTAAGGCAGCTTCTCCATGTTGAGCTGATAGCTCTCGCCGTCCACGCCGTGCGCCTGCCCCGTATAGATGCGGGCGGCTGTGATGGTGGAGACGCCCATGCCGTCGCCGATGAAGAGGATGACGTTCTTCGCGCGCTTGAAGCCGCGGTTCGCGGCGCGGGCTTCGACGGCCGCGTGCGCCTTCGCATAATAGCTGTCCTGCGCCTGCACGGGCATGACGGCATTGGCGGAGGGAGCCGGCTCCGACATGGCGCCGGAACCTGTCGTGGCGCAACCGGCGATGGCGAGGGCAGCAAGGCTAACGGCGGCGGTGAGCGTGGATCTGATCATGAAGGGCTCCCGTGGATTCGCCGGGAACCTATTTCAGGCTCGTGACACTTCCGAGTCGATTTATTGGCGAGCCGTCTTGCCGGTCGCGTCATTTTGGCTCGGGTCAAAGAAAAACCCCGGGCTTTCGCCCGAGGGTGAGTGTGAGGCTATGCGCAGAAAAGGCATCAGGCAGCCGTCGCCATCTGGTGCGACGGGGCAATCTCGATAAGAGCCAGGAGGGCGCGTACTTCCGAGCGGCCCGAAAGCTCGCTCATGGTGAGCTTGCCGTCGGCTGGCGTGTCGAAAACGGTGCGGCCTTCGAGCGCGAGGGCGCGGTGGACGACGCGGTCGCGCAGGCGCCATACGGCCTCGAAACCGGCTTCTTTGGCGAGGGCGGCGACGCGGTCGTTGACGATCGTGCCGACCTTCGAAGGCAGAGAGGAAACGCGGTTCATGACGACATGCCAGCGCTGCATCGGCAGGCCGGAGCGCTTGCGGTCGAAACGGACGGTCTCGATCATCTCGCGATAATTTATCCTGGGCGCCGCGGCCGAGCCGACCGGGGCGAACAGGCCATGCATGTCGGCCGGGCTTTCGTTCATCGGCGTGAGGATGACGTCGGCGAGCAGATGGGCCTCGTACACGTCGGCAAGGTTTCCCGACGAGGTGTCGATGATCATGAGGTCATAGCCATCCATCTTCGCCATGCGGACCATGGGCTCGAGACGGCCGGAATGCTTGGGTTTGGCGTTGGTGCGGGCGTCCTCTTCCATGTCCATCAGCATCACGTGATCGGGACTCTGGAGGCGGGAGGCGCGCCGGAGTGTCAGGAAACTGGACAGGTTCCGCGTGTTGCGGTCGAGGTCAAGGCAGGCGACCCGCAGGCCATCCTTGATGGCGGCGACGCCTAGGAGAGAGGCCACGGTTGTCTTGCCCGTACCGCCCTTGAAACCGCTGATCGTAACAACCTGCATGGACCACTCCATCACGTTGCGGGGGCTGGATTGCCGGTAACCTTTACGGGTTCCGGCCCGCCTCCCGTGATGGGGTGGGTTCAATTCGCGTGCCAGACGAGGATTTTCATGCAAAAAGGCCCGCGCTGACGGGGAGTTACTGACACTTGCCCTTGCGCCCGCAGCCCTCGATTATGGCAAGGTGCAGCGCGGCGGGACGCCCGCCAGGAGATTAACGGATATGGCTACCATCGCCCTCGTGGACGACGACGAGAACATCGTTGAGTCCCTCAAGGTCTTCTTCGAGGCGGAGGGCTACCAAGTCCGGGCCTATCATGACGGCGCGACCGCTTTCGCGGGCCTGTCTGAAACGCCGCCGGACATCGCCATCCTCGACGTGAAGATGCCGAAGATGGATGGCATGGAGCTGCTGCGGAAGCTGCGTCAGACCTCCAACCTGCCGGCGATCTTCCTGACCTCCAAGGACGACGAGATCGACGAAGTGGTCGGCTTCAACATCGGCGCAGACGATTTCATCCGGAAGCCCTGCTCCATGCGTCTGCTCGGTGAACGGGTGAAGGCCATCCTGCGCCGCTCGCGTGGAGCCTCGGCGACGCCTGAGGATGGCGACAAGAAGCCGATTGTGCGCGGGCGCCTGACACTCGACCCGAACCGACATGCCTGCCAGTGGGATGGACAGGTCGTGCGCCTCACCGTGACCGAGTTCCTGATCCTGCAGGCGCTGGCGACGCGACCCGGCTATGTGAAGAGCCGCGACCAGCTGATGGACGCCGCCTACGACGATCAGGTCTATGTCGACGACCGCACCATCGACAGCCACATCAAGCGGCTGCGCAAAAAGTTCCGTGATCTCGACGACAATTTCGATTCGATCGAGACGCTGTACGGCGTGGGGTACCGCTATAAGGAAGCCTGACACACCGATGACGTCGCCGCCGGCTGAACCGGCGGCGCGCAGGCGCGGCAAGGACACGACAGGCAATACCGGCCGCGCGGGCGCCCCCGCGAAGCCGCGTTCGCTGTTGTGGTCGCCGATCGCGCGGCTGATCTTCGCGTCCAACCTCGCCGGCCTCGTGATCCTGATCGCGGGGGCGCTGATCCTGAACGAGTTCAGGTCAAGCCTCGTCAACGCACGGAAGGACAGCCTGTCCGAGATGACGCAGCTCATCTCGTCCTTCATCACGGACAACGCGACGACGGAAGATCCGCCCGCCCTCGACGTGGCGAAGCTGAGCGACCAGCTGAAGGCCATCCCGCTGACGAGCGCGACGCGCATCCGCATCCACGATCCTCAAGGCGAGCTGATCGCAGACACAATGCTCCTCAAGGACGAGATCGATCTCAAGGACCTGCCGCCCATTCGCGAGCCAAGCGCGATCGAGCGGGCGTGGCTGGATCTCGTGCGGCTGGCCAACCGGACGTTCGAGACAGTGAGCACCGCCGGACGCCAGCCAATCGCGGAGGCGCGCTCCCTCGAGGAAGAAGTCGCCATGGCGCTGAGCGGAGAACAGGGCTTCTCCGAACGCTTCGGCGATCAGGCTGAACGCCTGCTGTCGGTCACCATGCCGATCACCAAGGTCGCGCGCGTGGTGGGGGCGATAACGGTCGAAACGAGCGACGTGACGCAGATCATTGCAGCCGAGCGCGCAGCGCTGTTGCCGCTGATCGTGGTGGCTGTGCTGGTGTCGATCATCACGGCAATGCTGCTGACGGTGGGTATCGCGCGGCCGTTGCGCAATCTGGCGCGTGCGTCGGATCGCGTTCGCACAGGAGCAACGGAACGGCTGGACCTCGGCAAGCTGCATGACCGGAAGGACGAGATCGGCGACCTGGCGCGCGCGATGGAGGCGATGACCGTGTCATTGTACGACCGCATCCAGCAGAACGAACAGTTCGCGGCGGACGTGGCGCACGAACTCAAGAATCCCCTCACCTCCATCCGCTCGGCGGTGGAGACGTCGCAGGCCGTGCAGGATCCGGCGGTGCGCGAGCGGCTGCGTGACGTGATCGCACGCGACGTGGTGCGGCTCGACAGGCTGATCTCCGACATCTCGAACCTGTCGCGGCTCGAAGGCGAAATTGTGCGCGAGAAGTTGGCGCGCGTCGACATGGCGAAACTGCTCGACGACATCGTCTCGATCTATCGCGACACAGCGAAGGAAACCGACGCGAAGGTCACACTCGCCTACCAGCAGGGGGGCGACTATGTCGTGATGGGCCGTGATGGGCCGCTGGCGCAGGTGATCCGGAACCTGGTTGAGAACGCCAAGTCGTTCTCTCCGGCCGGCGGACAGGTAACTGTCACATTGTCGCGGCTCACATCGCCGCGAGGACCGGCCGTTCGCCTGACGGTGGAAGATGACGGTCCGGGCATTCCGCCCGACAAGCTTGAGAAGATTTTCCAGCGCTTTTATACAGACCGGCCGGCCGGCGCGAAGTTCGGAAATAATTCAGGTTTGGGGCTTTCTATCGTGCGCCAGATCGTTGAAACGCACCGCGGCGCGGTCTGGGCGGAAAACCGCACGGCTGATGGGAAAATTGCTGGGGCGAGGTTCGTCGTTGACCTTCCGCCAGCGCCCCTCAACATCTGACCACTATTGCCCCCGTAACAAACGGGCTATCACCATGGGCTGGAACAAGCGGGAGTTCTTCCAATGATCGGTTTGGTCGTGGTTACGCACGGCCGGTTGGCCGAGGAGTTCATCGCCGCCGCAGAGCACGTCGTCGGACGTCTCGAAAATGCCCGCGCGATCTCCATCGGCCCCGACGACGACATGGACATGCGCCGCAAGGAGATCATTGCGGCCGCGAAAGCGTGCGACACCGGATCGGGCGTCGTCATCCTGACCGACATGTTCGGCGGCACGCCATCGAACCTCGCCATCTCCGTCATGGGCGGAGCAAAGATCGAAGTCATCGCGGGCGTGAACCTGCCGATGCTGATCAAGCTGGCCGAAGTGCGGGCCAAGCTGCCGCTCGGCGAGGCTGCCCTCGCCGCCCAGGAAGCTGGCCGCAAATATATCTCCGTCGCCTCCGCACTTCTGCAGCGGGCGTGATGAACGACAAGTGGTCGCGCAAGGCTGAACTTGTGAATCAGCGCGGGCTGCATGCGCGGGCCTCCGCCGCCTTCGCGCGCGAGGCCTCCAAGTTCAACGCCAAGATCACCGTGCACCATGACGGCATGAGCGCCAGCGCCGCATCGATCATGGACCTCCTGATGCTTGGCGCCCGCGTCGGCCAGACGATCGAAATTGATGCAGAAGGGCCCGAGGCGCATCAGGCGCTCGACGCCGTGTGCAACCTGATCGGCCGCAAGTTCGACGAGAAGGATTAGCCGCTACTGGCTGCGGTTTCCGCCCGGAGGCGAACCGCGCGGCGTGATCTTGCCCCAGCCGAAACCCGAACCCTGATTGCTGGCCTCGTCCTTGGCGCGGTTCAGTGGCTGGACGAGGTCGTTGAAGGTCAGCTCGCCATTGGGCTGAATCTGTGCGGCAAGACGCTTCATGCCTGTCACGAATTCCGCCTTCGTGACGGTACGGTCTAGGTCGATGTCGAACGTCATCGCGTTGGCGAGCACATCGGCGCCGCCGCCCATGACGGCCGCCCAGTCGCTTTGCTCGAAGCCGGTCATCAGGCCGTCTTTATTCCTGTCAGCGACGGCAAAGGCGCTTTCAGCTCCGGCGGTGATTTCCTCCACCGAAACGCGGCCATCGAAATTCGTGTCGAAGCTGGCGAAGACGAGCGCGCCGGGGCTGACCACCTTCACGCCCTCAGGCGCCTTGAAGCCGCCTCCCGGATTGGTCGTGCCGGTGATCCGGTCAACGTCCTGGGCCGAGGCGGGCGTCGTAGCCGCCAGCGCCAGAAAACCGCACCCGACCAGACCTGCGAAAGGCAGCCTCATGCCATAACCCTTGTTTTTGCTTCAAGAAGCGCCTCTCCGGACGCTTAAAAACCAATGTTGTGCGACGGTCACGATCATCGCAACCCGCAACGACAGCACATGGGGTTCAAACCGGGGCAAAGTGAGGCCGGGGCCAAAACGACGGCCGAAAAATCATATAAAGATATCTTTATATGATTTGCGGTATGGGCTGCCGATTGCTATAGGCCACGCGTGCAGGTCAGGCCCGACGCCCAGGCCGAACAGTTTTCCAGGGAGTGCCGCGATGGCGTTCGATGATTTCAAGGTTGCCGACCTTTCGCTGGCCGATTGGGGCCGCAAGGAGCTGACCATTGCCGAGACCGAGATGCCGGGCCTGATGGCTACGCGCGCGGAATACGGCAAGGCGCAGCCGCTGAAAGGCGCGCGCATCACCGGCTCGCTGCACATGACCATCCAGACCGGCGTGCTGATCGAAACGCTGAAAGCCCTCGGCGCCGAAGTGCGCTGGGCCTCGTGCAACATCTTCTCGACACAGGATCACGCCGCCGCCGCCATCGCGAAAGCCGGCATCCCGGTGTTTGCCGTGAAAGGCGAAACACTGGAAGAATACTGGGACTATACCGATCGCATCTTCCAGTGGTCAGACGGCGGCCTCACCAACATGATCCTCGACGACGGCGGTGATGCAACGATGTACATCCTGATCGGCGCTCGCGTCGAAGAGGGCGAAACCGGGCTGATCGAGAAGCCGGAGTCTGAGGAAGAGATTTACTTTTTCAAGCAGATCAAGAAACGCCTCGCGCAATCGCCCGGCTGGTTCACGAAACAGCGTCATGCGATCAGGGGCGTGACGGAAGAAACCACGACCGGCGTCAACCGTCTCTACCGCCTCATGGAGAAGGGGCATCTGCCCTTCCCCGCGATCAACGTGAATGATTCAGTCACCAAGTCGAAATTCGACAACAAATATGGATGCAAGGAATCCCTGGTCGACGGCATCCGCCGCGGCACGGACACGATGATGGCTGGCAAGGTCGCGGTCGTGCTCGGATACGGGGACGTGGGCAAGGGTTCGGCCGCTTCGCTGCGCGGCGCCGGCGCTCGCGTGAAGGTCACGGAAGTCGACCCGATCTGCGCGCTGCAGGCCTGCATGGACGGCTATGAAGTCGTGACGATGGAAGACGTCGCCAAGAGCGGCGACATCTTCATCACCACGACCGGCAACAAGGATGTCATCCGCCTTGAGCACATGCGCGAGATGAAGGACATGGCGATCGTCGGCAACATCGGCCACTTCGACAACGAGATCCAAGTCGCAGCGCTCCGAAACTACAAGTGGGACAACATCAAGCCGCAGGTCGACATGATCAGCTTTCCTGACGGGAAGCGCATCATCCTTCTCTCCGAAGGCCGCCTGCTCAACCTCGGAAACGCCACCGGCCACCCGAGCTTCGTGATGTCCGCATCGTTCACCAACCAGACGCTGGCGCAGATCGAGCTTTGGACCAACAGCAAGGCCTACGACAACAAGGTCTATACGCTGCCGAAGCATCTCGATGAAAAGGTCGCCCGCCTCCACCTCGATAAACTCGGCGCGAAGCTCACCGAACTGTCGAACGAGCAGGCCGCCTACATCGGCGTGACGCCGCAGGGGCCCTACAAGCCGGAACACTACCGTTACTAGGCGTCCCGGCGCACGCAAACGCAGCGAGCCTGGCCCGGAAGCCGGGCCCGTCTGCGTCCGGACGCCTGCGGCAAGACGCCGTACACAGGCTTCACGGAAAATAACCGGCTATCGCTGGACCCATCCCTGCATTAGGAGAGCCGCCGTCCCGGGCCGCGGAGCGGCTCCAGGCAGAAGGCCATAAAGACATGAGCGAACCTTCGTCAGCCGGCGGGGTGGCGCACACAAAGGTGGGGACGGCGCGGTTCTGGGCCCTCGCGCTCGGGTCCATCGGCGTGGTGTTCGGCGACATCGGCACGAGCCCGCTCTATGCCTTTAAGGAATCCATCCACCACATCCACGATGCTCGCGGCGGGGAGATGCTGCGTGAGGACGTGCTCGGCGTCATCTCGCTGATGATCTGGTCGCTGATCATCATCGTGACGATGAAGTATGTCATGCTGTTGATGCGGCTCGATAACCGCGGCGAAGGCGGGACGCTGTCGCTGATGGCGCTGGTGCAGCGAACGATCGGGAAGCGTACGGCGCTCCTGTTCGTCGTGGCCGTGTGTTCGGCGGGAATGTTCTTCGGCGATGCACTGCTGACGCCGGCCGTGTCGGTGCTGTCGGCCGTGGAAGGCCTTGCCGTGATCCCGCAGCTCGAAGGGCGTATCGAGCCGTTCATCCTGCCGATCGCGCTGGTGATCCTGATCGGGATGTTCCTCTTCCAGAAGAAGGGGACAGCGGCAGTCGGCGCGCTGTTCGGCCCGATCTGCCTTGTCTGGTTCCTGACGCTTGGCGCGCTGGGCGCCTATCATATCTGGCTCGATGGCGCGCAGATCGCACTGGCGATTAGCCCCCACTATGCGGTCATTTTCCTCGCGACCCATTCGGTGCTGGGCTTCGTCGTGCTGGGTTCGGTGTTTCTCACGGTGACGGGAGCCGAGGCGCTCTACGCCGACATGGGCCATTTTGGCCGCAAGCCGATCGCGGCGATGTGGACGTGGCTAGTTCTGCCTGCCCTGGCGCTCAACTATCTCGGCCAGGGCGCGATGGTGCTGGCCGAGCCGGAGACGATGGAGAACCCGTTCTTCATGATGGCGCCGCAGGCGCTGCAGGCGCCCCTGGTGGTGCTGGCCATGATGGCGACCGTGATCGCGAGCCAGGCCGTGATCACCGGCGCGTACTCGCTGACACAGCAGGCGGTTCAGCTCGGCCTGCTGCCGCGGCTGCAGATCGTCAACACATCGGCGAAGGAGCATGGGCAGATCTACATGCCGCAGATCAACTACATCCTGCTGGCGGGCGTGATCATCCTGGTGCTGGCGTTCAAGTCGTCGTCAGCCATGGCGAATGCGTATGGCGTATCGGTCATCGGCGCGATGATCACGTCGTCTGTGCTGGCCTTCATCGCCGTGCGTCGCGTGTGGAAGCGCAGCCTGTGGGTCGCCCTCGCCATCGTGGCGCCGTTCCTGGTCGTCGAGTTGGTGTTCCTCACCTCGAACCTCCTGAAGCTGCCGCAGGGCGGCTACATTCCCTTGATCATCGCCAGCGCGATGATGGTGATCATCTGGACGTGGGTGCGCGGCTCGCGGATTCTCCTGACGCGCACGCAGCAGGACATTTCCGTAGAGGACGTATTCAGCGGCCTCACAGTGAAACCGCCGCACGTGGTGAAGGGCACGGCCGTGTTCCTCACCGCCGACACCCAAACAGCGCCGACCGCGCTGCTGCACAACCTGAAGCACAACAAGGTTCTGCACGAGCGCAACGTCGTGCTGACGGTGAGGACGGCGCAGGAACCTTACGTGCCGGACGACCACAAGGTGGAGGTCGCCAAGATCCTGCCTAATCTCATAAAGGTGGCGCTGATCTTCGGCTATATGGAAACACCCAACGTCTCGCGCGGGCTGTCGCTGGCGAAAAAGGACGGACTGACCTTCGATATCATGTCGACGTCGTTCTTCCTCAGCCGGCGAACGCTGCTGGCGGACGGAAAGCGGGGCATGCCCTTGTGGCAGGACCACCTCTACATCTTCCTCAGCCGCAACGCGACGAACGCGACCGAGTTCTTCCGGATTCCGACCTCGCGCGTGGTGGAGTTGGGAACTCAGGTCACGATCTAGGCGCGGCGGAAAATCAGCCGAACGGGATGGCGCCGTCAGGAAATTCAGTCGCGTCGTGTTCCCATTCTACGCGTGTTCTGATTCATGCGCTCGCCTGAGGGGCGATTTGGGGTAGGTTGGCCTTGAGCTTGCTCTCCCGTAAGGGAAATCAACGGCGCGGGCTCCCACCACGCGCCATGCTGGGACTTAGGACAAACATGAAGACGCCGCGCACCGACCTTCAGGCCAATACGTACGAGTTCGAGATCACCCCGCTGGTCAAGGCAACGGGATTTCGCGAGTACGACGCCCGTTGGTGGTTCGGCGGGCCGCAATACCCGAAGGCGCCGGAGCTCAACTATCTGGGCGTGCAGGCCCTTGGCCTGGGTCTCGGCACCCTGATCCGCGAGATGGGCGTGGCCCCGCGCATCGTAACGGGCCACGACTACCGGTCCTATTCGCTCTCGATCAAGCAGGCGCTGACGCTGGGACTGCTGGAAGCCGGCTTCGAGGTGCATGACATCGGGCTGGCGCTGTCGCCGGTGGCGTACTTCGCGCAGTTCGCCCTCGACATTCCTTGCGTGGCGATGGTCACAGCCAGCCACAACGAGAACGGCTGGACCGGCGTGAAAATGGGCGCGAACAAACCGCTCACCTTTGGTCCGGAAGAAATGGGCCGCCTCAAGGACATCGTGCTCGGCGGCAAGTTCAATCCGCAGCCCGGCGGCAGGCTGGTGCGCGTGGAGGGCATGCGTGAGCGCTACATCGCAGATGTTACCAAGGACGTGAAGATATCGCGCAAGCTGAAAGTGATCGCGGCGTGCGGCAATGGCGCGGCAGGCGCATTCGCTCCCGAAGCACTGCGCGCGATGGGCTGCGAAGTCATCGATATGGACACGAGCCTCGACTACACCTTCCCGAAATACAACCCGAACCCGGAAGACCACCAGATGCTGGTCTCCATGGGCCAGGCCGTGAAGGAGCACGGCGCGGACCTGTGCGTCGGCTTCGATGGCGACGGCGATCGCTGCGGCGTGGTGGACGACAAGGGCGAGGAGATCTTCGCCGACAAGATCGGTCTGCTGCTGGCCCGTGACCTGTCCAAGCTGCACAAGGGCGCGACTTTTGTGGTCGATGTGAAATCGACCGGCCTCTACAAGACCGACCCGGTGCTTAAGGAGAATGGCGTCAAGGTCGACTACTTCAAGACCGGCCACTCCTACATCAAGCGGCGCACGACCGAGCTCAATGCACTCGCCGGCTTCGAGAAGTCGGGCCACATGTTCTTCCGCAAGCCCTATGGCTACGGCTATGACGACGCGCTCGTCGCCGCCGCCGCCGTGCTGCAGATGCTCGACCGCAATCCCGGCCGCTCGCTGTCGGATCTCAAGGCGGAACTCGGCAACGCCTGGACGTCGCTGACCATGAGCCCGCACTGCGATGACGAGAAGAAATACGCGATCGTCGACCAGGTAGTGAAGGACTACGAAGCCCTCGGCAAATCGGGCGGCGAGATTCTAGGCCGCAAGGTGATCGATGTGAACACGGTCAACGGCGCGCGCGTGACGCTCGAAGACGGCTCCTGGGTTCTCGTCCGCGCCTCCTCGAACAAGCCCGAACTGGTCGTGGTCGTTGAGTCCATGCAGGGCGAGGACGACATGCGCGCCCTCTTCCGCAACGAGGTCAAACCCCGCCTCGCGAAATTCCCCGAGGTCGGCCACTACAATCAGGAGATCTGAGGCGCAGGCGACCGCCTCTCGCCTTCCTCCTGATTTCATTCGGGAAACGGAACTGTCGCCGCCGCGAGTTGATCGCCGCGGCGATCGGACTAGGCAGAAATTGCCCAGTCAAAGCAGCTGTTTAACCGCCCGTTAACTGAAATCCCTTCCAGTTGGTTAACTGAGGGCCTCCGCCTAGAAGGTGGCCACCGCGTAGTGATTCGGCCCCTGCCGGGACGTGACGACCATGGACATGACCTTCACCCAACCGCTTGTTCTGCTCGTGGCAGGCGCTGCGGCCTTCGGCATTGCCGCCCTGCTGTGGGCGCTGAGGATTTCGGACGGAGCGCGCGGCGCAGCCCGGAAATATCGCGAAGATGAGCAGAAGGCGCGCGAGCGTCTTGCACGAGCGGAGAGCGTGTTCGACGCCCATCCCGGCGTCATCATGGTCTGGGAAGACGAGGCGCCTGCCGAAGGCAAACGCCAGTCCGAATGGGGCGCGCCGAACCTCTATGGCTCGCCGGTCGCCCTCATGGGCATCCTGCGCTTTGCGGACGACGGCACGTCGGAAGATCCTGGTGTTCGCATACTGGAAGGCCTCGCCGATCTTGAAGCGCGTGATGGCAATGGACAGGACGCGACCCTGCGCGAACGCCTGAAGCAGCTGCGCAATGACGGCGCGCCGTTCTCTCTGACCATCATCGGGCCGAGCGGCCGCTTCCTCGAGGCGGATGGACGCACCGCCGGCGCACGCGCTGTGCTGTGGATCACCGACACGACGATCAAAGGACTCGAGGAATCCGGCGCCCGCGCGCGCTTCGAGGAAGCACGCGCCGCTGTTGCGCGCGATCCGATGGCCTTCCTCGAAATGCTGGGCAAGGCGCCCTTCCCGGCCTGGCGCATGAGCGGCGCCGGCAAGCTGCAATGGGTCAACCGCGCCTATCTCAAGGCGGTGGGCGCGCCGAACATGGACCATGTGCTCGACCGCCAGATCATGCTCGACCAGCACGTCACGAGCCAGGCGCAGAAGACGATCAATACCAACGGCGAGACCGACGACATGCGCCACATCGTGGTGTCGGGCGAGCGCCGTGCAATGCGCGTGAAGATGTTCCCGCTGTCAGGCGGTCTCGGCGGCATGGCGTTCGATATCACCGATCTCGAGACGACGCGCGAGACGCTAGACAAGCACGCCAAGGCGCATGACGACACGCTGAACCACGTCGCCGACGGTGTCGCCATCTTCGGGCCGGACCGCAAACTGATCTTCAACAACCGCGCCTTCCAGGAGATGTGGGACATCGATCCCGCCTACCTGCTGGACAAGCCGGACCATGGCTCGCTGCTCGATCGCCTGCGCGAGCGGCGGAAGCTCCCGGCGCGGCCGGACTTCGGGAAATGGCGCCAGGGCGAACTGGCCTATTATCAGGGCGAAAAAGTCGACATCGTCGAGGATCTCTGGAACCTGCCCGACGGTCGCATTCTGCGCGTGACGCGCCAGCGCCATCCGCTCGGCGGCGTGCTGCTGCTGTTCAAGGACATCACGGACGAGCTCTCGCTCAAGGCCGAGTTCAACCGACTGATCAACGTGCAGAAGGCGACGCTCGACAACCTGCGTGAGGCAGTCGTCGTGTTCAGCGCAGACGGACGCCTGCGCCTTCACAACGACGCGTTCGCCGAGCTGTGGGAACTGAAGAAGGACAATCTCGCCGACAGCCCGGACTTCGACGCTGTGGTCGGCCAGTGCGCCCGGCTCTATCACGACCGCAATGTGTGGACGACGATCAAGGCCCGCGTGACCAACCCCTCGCCGGAATACCGGCAGCAGGACCAGGGCGTCATGCGCACGTCGAACGACAAGACGATCACCTGGATCACCCAGCCGCTGCCGAACGGCGCGACGCTGATCGCGTTCATGGACGTGACCGCGGCCCGCAAGGTGGAAACCGCGCTCAAGGACAAGAACGAGGCGCTGCAGGCGGCCGACAAGCTGAAGAACGAGTTCGTGCAGAACGTCTCGTATCAGTTGCGTTCGCCGCTGACGACGATCCTCGGCTATGCTGAACTGCTTGAGAGCGAACGACCCGGCGCCCTTACCGACAAGCAGCGCACGCAGGTGGTTTCCATTCTGACGGCGGCTGATCACCTCTCCAAAGTCATTTCCAACATCCTGGATCTCGCCATGATCGAAGCCGGAAAGATGGAACTGGAGCTTTCGGAATTCTCGCTGCGCCAGGCGATCGAGGACGCGGTGGACCTGGTAGTGACGACAGCGGCAAATACCAAGGTCCGCGTGGAAATCCTCTGCGACGATCGCATCGGCAACATCCACGCCGACGAGCGGCGCATCAAGCAGGTGCTGTTCAACCTGCTCACCAATGCTCTGCGCTTCACGGGCGCTGGCGGCCACATCAAGATCGAAGCGTCGAAGCCGGTGCCGAGCGAGAACATCATCCGTCTAGCCGTCTCCGACAACGGCAAGGGCATCGCGGCGGAGCGTCAGTCGAGCGTGTTCGACTCGTTCACCTCGGGCGACACGCGCGGAGCGGGCCTTGGTCTTGCGCTGGTGCGCTCGTTCGTCGAACTGCATGGCGGCGACGTGAAAATGAAATCCTCGCCCGGCGCAGGCACGTCGGTTATCTGCCACCTGCCCGAAATGGCCTCGCCGAAAGCCCAGCGCGTCGAGCTGGAGCTGACGCCGGAAGCGGTCGCGGCGCGGTAACACCCAGTTTCTTCATCGTGTCACACCCGGCGGCTTGACGGCCTGCCGGGCGCAGGCGTTTTCTCCGTCTCGCCTTGGGGGCACGAGGGAGGATTCCATGTTTCGTACGATCATGAGCGCAGCGCTCGCTGTTGCGCTCGCCACGCCCGCAATGGCGCAGAAGCCAATCACCAAGCCGCCTGTGCCGTCGATCCTGTTCTGGACGCCTAAGCAGCAGCTTGAACGCTATCCGGCGATTGAAACCGTCTACGCGGTCGGGACAATCAAGAAGGGCGACAAGGTTCGCGAGCTGGCGGACGCGCCAACTCAGATCAGCCCGAAGATCAAGGTCGGGTCTAAGAACTCTGCAATCGACGCTTTCATGAAGGACAACCGGATCACCGGCGTCATCGCGATCAAGGATGGCCAGGTCGTCCTCGAGAAATACGCGCTGGGCCGTAAGCCGACGGACCGGTGGACGTCGTTCTCGGTGGCGAAGTCGGTGACCTCGACGCTGATCGGCGCCGCCGTAAAAGATGGTTGGATCGGATCGATCTATGATCCGATCACCAAGTACATCCCCGAGCTCGAAGGCACTGCCTATGACGGCGTGAGCCTGCGCCGCGTCATCACGATGACATCGGGCGTCAAATGGAACGAGAATTACGCCGATCCGAAATCCGATGTCGCACAGGCCGGCCTCGCGCCATGGACTGGCGGCGTGAACCCGCTGGTCGCCTACATGTCCAAATTGCCGCGGGAAGCGGAGCCGGGGACGAAATGGGTTTACAAGACCGGCGAGACGGACCTGGCGGGCATTGCGCTCTCGCGTGCGCTCGCGGGCAAGACGCTGTCCGAATACGCATCCGAGAAGCTGTGGAAACCGTTCGGCATGGAGCAGGACGCAATCTGGATGCTCGACAAGGCCGGACATGAGCGCGGCGGCTGCTGCATGAGCATGACGCTCCGCGATTATGGCCGCATCGGCCTCTTCATGCTGGGCGGCGGCGAGATCGACGGCAAGAGCATCCTGCCGGACGGCTGGGTGGACGAGGCGACCTCCAACCAGCTGCCCAAGAGCGCGAAGGACAAGGGCCAGAGCTATGGTTATTTCTGGTGGCCCCGCGCCGACGGCGAAGGCTATGCGGCCCAGGGCATTTTCGGCCAGGGCATCGTGGTCTTCCCGGAAGACAAACTCGTGATCGCTTACAATTCGGCCATGCTGAAGGCGACCGACAGGGCCCAAAGCCAGAGGATGCAGGCCATGATCGAGGCCATCCGGACCGCGGCGAAGGGCTCGTGATGGTCTCGTGCGGTTGACAGGACGGGTGCGGGAGACGATGTCTCCCGCATGCTCGGCCGGTTCATCCGCATCATGCTGGCGCTCGCCACGGCGTTCGTGTTCACCGCACAGGTGGAAGCCGCGACACAGCATTGCGCGCGACTGGCTCATGCGGCGGAAGCTTCCGCCCAGCCCGTGAAAGTGGAAACGCCTTCCTGCCACGAGATGGAAACGGCCGCGAATGCAGCAACGCATCACTCTGCCCCGCACAAGCAGCCCGCGCAGGACCGCTGCGAGTGCATCGCCGTTCTGACGGAATGTGCGCCGGTCGTAACAGCTGCAGGATCGGCGCTGATCGAGCCCTACGCCTGGGCAAAGCCGGAGACGGAAGCGTTCGCCTCCACCGAGCCTGCGCCCGCGCTGAGACCGCCACAAGCCTGACCTGAAGCTTTCGAGCGCGCGGCCTTGTGGCCGCCCCCAGAGACTCCAGTCAGGACAATTCTCCCCATGAAGCATGCTTCCCTGATCGCTTCGGCGATCCTGCTCGCGCCATCCGCTATGGCGCAGGCGACAGACCATACGATGCACATGCCGGCGCAGGCTCAGCCGCCCGCCGAGGATCACTCCGGCCACGGCCAGAAATCCGACGCGCCAAAGCCGGAAGATCACTCCACCATGGACCACTCGAGCATGGATCATTCGACGATGGACCATTCCAAGAGGGACCACGGCCAGATGGATCATGGCCAGATGGATCATGGCCAGATGGATCATGGCCAGATGGATCATGGCCAGATGGATCATGGCGAGGGCAGCAGCCACAAGATGGGCAGCGCCTTCGGTGGCTACGCGATGACGCGCGACGCGTCGGGTACGAGCTGGCTCCCGGACGCCTCGCCGCATTCCATGCTGATGACCACGGCTGGCGACTGGACGCTGATGGGCCACGCCACGATCGATGGCGTCTATTCCTGGCAGGATGGTCCGCGCGGTGATGAGCTTGGCTTCTTTGGCGGCATGCTCATGGGAACTGCGCAACGCCGCCTTGAGACGGGCGGCGTGCTTCAGCTGCGCGGCATGGTGAGCCCCGACCCGCTGATGGGCGACCGCGGATACCCGCTGCTGCTGGCGGCGGGCGAGACGGCCGACGGTGTCGACACGCTCGTCGACCGCCAGCACCCACACGACCTATTCATGGAGCTATCGGCCAGCTATTCGCATCCGTTGTCGGATGCCGATAGCGTATTCATCTATGCCGGCCTGCCGGGCGAGCCTGCCTTCGGGCCGCCTGCCTTCATGCATCGCCCGGCTGCGATGGTGAGCCCCGAGGCGCCGATCTCGCACCACTGGTTCGACTCGACGCATGTGACGTTTGGCGTCGTGACTGCGGGCTGGGTGCATGACAACTTCAAGATCGAAGCGTCCCGCTTCCGCGGCCGCGAACCGGACCAGGACCGCTACGACATCGAGACCGGCGAGCTGGATTCGACGGCCGTCCGCATCTCGTGGAACCCCAACGAGAACTGGGCGCTGCAGGCGAGCTGGGCGGACGTTACCAGCCCGGAACAGCTGGAGCCCGACGTCGACGTGACCAAGTATTCGGCCAGTGCGCTCTACAGCGTGGCGCTCGATAATGGCGGCATGCTCGCGCTGACGGGCGCGTTCGCGCGCAAGGACAACAGCGAGGATGTAACGCTTGACGCCTGGCTGGGCGAAGCCTCGTGGAAGCCGAATGCCGACTGGACAATCTTCTCGCGCATCGAGGCGATCGAGACGGACGAGCTGGGCCTCATCCACCATGGGCCGGTCGAGAATGTCGCGCGCGCCTCGCTGGGAGTATCGCGCGACTTCCGCGTGGCCGATCAGGTTACGTTCGCCCTGGGTGCTTCGCTCACACAGAACTGGACCGACGGCGCGTTGTCGTCGCTCTATGACGGCAACCCGATGGGCGGCATAGCGTTCGTGCGGCTCAAGTTCGAATAGACTTGAGGGTCTTCGGCGAGGCGGCGCAACGTCGCCTCGCCGGTCGCCGCGTGGTGCGTCAGCTCGGCGGGTTCTGCATGAAACTTTCGACCAGCGACCCGCAGATCATGCGCCATCCATCCACCAGCACGAAGAAGATCAGCTTGAAGGGCAGCGAGATCGTCACAGGCGGGAGCATCATCATGCCCATGGCCATGAGGATCGACGAGACGACGAGGTCGATCACGAGGAAGGGCAGGAAGACCATGAAGCCGATCTCGAAGGCGCGCTTCAGCTCCGAGATCATGAAGGCCGGGGCGAGCACCTGGAACGGCGCGTCTGCGGGGTTCTTGAGATTCTCGATCTTGGCCATGTTGGCGAACAGGGCGACGTCTTCCGGATTGGCGTGCAGGCCCATGAACTGCTGCACAGGCCCAAGCGCGCGCGGGATCGCCTCTTCCAGCGTAATGGCTTCGGCCATGTAGGGCTGGATGCCCTGCTCGTAGGACCGCATGAAGGTGGGCGCCATCACGAAGGCGGTGAGGAACAGCGACAGCGAAATCACCACCGAGTTGGGCGGCGCGTTCTGCAGGCCGATGGCCGTACGTAACAACGACAGTACGACAACGATGCGGACAAAGGACGTCGTCATGACGAGGATCGACGGCGCAAGCGACAGCACCGTGATCGCTGCGATCATCTGCACGATGCCGGAGGTGAGCCCCTGCCCCGTGCCGAGATCGACGGAAATGGTCTGTGGCAGCGCTTCAGGCGTGACGAACGCGGAGAAGGCGAGAAGCGGTGCGAGACGTAGAATACGCCGGATCATGTTCCAGGCTCGCTACTGGAGTCCGGCGGCGTCGGCTTGAAGTCCGGCGGGGCGTCGCGCGAGCCGAGCAGCGTGTCGCCCGTGGGCGCAAGACAGATGAGATGTTCGCGGCCGCCCCATCTCACGACGGCAAGCTTGCGGCGCAGATCGAGCGAGCGCCATTCGACGACGCGCAGATCGCTGGAGGCGACGCCGGCCTTGATGCCGATACGCTGGCCGTATCTGCGCAGCAGCCACGTGCCTCCCAGCAGGATGCCGAGCACGAAGACCAGGGCGCCAACCGCCTTGAGGATCGACAGGAAGTCCATCTTGGACGCGCCAATTGCGGCCATTCAGGCCGGTTTCTTGGTTAATCCATCGGAAATGCCGGTAAACGGAGGGTTAACGCCGCCGAACCGTTTTTAAGACGGCCTTAAGCAAACAGGTCAAATCTGCCTAGCGATGGGCCGGTTGCCCCAGGCAAAGTCATGTCCGATTCGAACCAGATGTCGGTCTTTTCGCTGATGAAAGCCCGCATGCAGATGCTGGGCGAGCGTCAGAAAGTCATCGCGCAGAACGTCGCCAACGTTTCAACGCCCGGCTACGTTCCCAGCGACATCAACCAGGACGGTTTCGCTGCGACCTTGCAGCGCATGTCCGGTCGTGGCGGGGGCACAGGGCTCGCCCGCACCGCCATGACGGCAACGCAGGCCGGCCACATGGCCCCGCCGCATGCGCCCAGCGCGCCGGGCCTCACGACAGTGAAATCTCCTGATTCCGAAACGACGCTCGACGGCAACGCCGTGGTGGTCGAGGAGCAGATGATGAAGATCGCCGAAACCCGAATGGATTTCGAGACCATGGTTGGCCTGTACCAGAAGAGTCTGGGCCTGCTGCGGCTGGCGTCGCGCTCACCGGGAAGGTGAGACGACGCTTCTAGGAGACACGCATGTCATCCGACCTCATGTCCGCCATGGGCGCGGCCGCGACGGGCCTGCGCGCACAGACCGTGCGTATCCGCATCTCGGCCGAGAACCTTGCCAACGCCGACACCACGGCCGTCACGCCTGGCGGGGACCCTTACCGCCGCAAGGCGCCAGTGTTCCGCACCTTCTTCGATCGCGAGATCGGCGCCGACACTGTGAAGGTTACCGGCGCGCGCGAAGACAAGACGCCCTTCACGGAGAAGTATGATCCCTCAAATCCGGGTGCCGATGCGCGCGGCTATGTGAAGATGTCGAACGTCTCCGCCCTGATCGAGATGGCCGACCTGCGCGAGGCGCAGCGCGCCTACGAAGCCAACCTCAACGTGATCGAGGCGAGCCGCGCGATGATGCTTGGCGTCGTCTCGCTGCTGAAGGCGTGAGGGAAAACTAGATGTCCGATCTAGGTCTTTCAGCGGTCAAGGCATATGGCGGCGTCGCACAGACGCTTGGCGGCGCGCTCGGCGGCAAGGAAGCCGGCGGCGCGCAGGGGCCCGGTTTCGGCGACATTCTTAATACGGCGATCGGCTCGGTGAGCAAGGCTGGCAACGCCGCCGAAACGGCCGTGACCAACGCCGCCATGGGCAAGGGCGATCTCGTTGATGTGGTGACCGCCGTGGCGGCCGCTGAAGCGACGATGGAAACCGTGATCGCCGTGCGCGACGAAGTGATCAAGGCCTACCAGGACATCATGCGAATGCCGATCTGACGCGCCTGCCTCAGACGGTCGTCAGTGAAAATCGCGCGACTTCGGCATCACGCGCACGTTGCGCGGATGGCGATGCATCCCTTTCTGGTTTCTCACCGTTTCGTTTTCCGCGTTGCGCGGATATTTGACCTCGTCCGCGCGTGTAAGCTCCGGCTCCAGCGGTTCGTAATCCTCTGACAGGCGATCGAGCTCCCCCGTGCGGTCGATCACACGGGCGCCCATCAGGTGCGTGACCCCCTCCTTGCTCTTCTGCACCCTGCCCTCGACCAGCATCAGCCGTGCGCCCATCGTCTGCGCCCGGAACCTCTCGAAATCCCGCGCCCAGATGAGAACGTTGGTGATCCCTGTCTCATCCTCGAGGGTGACGAAAATGGCGTTGCCCGTTCCTGGTCTTTGGCGGACCAGAACGATGCCGGCGGTGCGGGCGCGACTGCCATCACGCAACGCCGTCGTCTCCGCACAGCTGAGAATGCCCTCGGCCTGGAACATCGGTCGCAACACCTCCATCGGATGTGACTTAAGCGACAACCTGGCCGTCTGATAATCCGCGACCACGTGTTCGCCGAGCGGCATCTCGGGAAGATCGGGTTCGGGTTCATCGCCAAGTTCCTTCGCCGCTGCAAAGGAAAACAGCGGAAGGAGATCATCATCCGGCAACCGGCGCGCCTGCCACAGCGCTTCGCGGCGATCCTGCTTCAGCGAACGGAATGCGTCCGCATCCGCCAGCTTGCGGAGCATTTGCGACGACACCCCGCCGCGCTCGCGCATATCGGAGATGCTGAGGTATCCCCCGTCCCTGCGCTTTGCGAGTTCGTTTGCTTCGCTTTCCTTCACGCCATCAAGCTGGCGCATCCCAAGGCGCACAGCCGGCGATCGCCCTTCGGTCACTTCGAGCGTGTTGTCGTAGTGGCTGAAATTCACGTCCACAGGTCTGATCTCAGCGCCATGCTCCTGCGCATCGCGAATGATCTGCGCGGGCGCATAAAACCCCATCGGCTGTGAATTGAGCAGAGCGGCTGCAAACGCCGCCGGATGATACTTCTTGATCCACGAAGAGACGTAGACAAGTTGCGCGAACGCGGCGGCATGGCTTTCCGGGAAGCCGTAGGAGCCAAAGCCCTTGATCTGCTCGAAACAGCGTTGGGCGAATTCCCGCGTGTAGCCGCGCTCCACCATCTTTTCGACCATTCGCGTCTCGAAAAGATGGATCGTGCCGACATTGCGGAATGTCGCCATGGCCCGCCGCAGCTTGTTGGCTTCCTCAGGCGTGAACTCCGCTGCGACCATGGCGAGTTTCATTGCCTGCTCCTGAAAGAGTGGAACGCCGTAGGTTTCCTTGAGAATGCCGTAGAGCTCGTTTTCCCCGCTTCGCGGGCGCGGGTATTCCACCTTCTCTGTTCCCTCCCGGCGCCGCAGATAGGGGTGGACCATATTCCCCTGGATTGGTCCGGGCCGGACGATCGCAACCTCGATGACGATATCGTAGAATTTTCGCGGCTTGAGGCGCGGCAGCATGCTGATCTGGGCGCGACTTTCGACCTGGAAGACGCCAATCGAGTCTCCCCTGCACAACATGTCATAGACCGCAGGGTCCTCGAGCGGGACATCCTGCAATCCGTATTTCCGTCCGCCTGCCTCGTGGATCAGATCGAACGCCTTGCGGATGCAGGTGAGCATCCCGAGGGCGAGGATATCGACCTTCATGAGGCGCAGTTCGTCGATGTCGTCCTTGTCCCATTCGATGAAGGTGCGATCGTCCATGGCCGCATTGCCGATGGGCACGAGTTCATCGAGCCGATCGCGCGCCAGGATGAAACCGCCAACGTGCTGAGACAGATGGCGCGGAAACCCGAGAAGCCTGTGCGCGAATTCAAGCGCGCGATTGAGAACGGGATTTTCCGGATCGAGACCGGATTGTCGCAACTGCGCCTTCCGCGGCGCTTCCCCCCAGCTGCCCCAGACAAGGCCTGACAGCCGTGCGATCACGTCGTCAGTGAGACCGAAGACCTTGCCGACCTCCCGCATCGCGCTGCGCGGCCGGTAATGGATGACAGTGGCGGCGATGCCGGCCCGATGGCGGCCGTAGCGCTCGTAAATGTACTGGATGATCTCCTCGCGCCGCTCATGCTCGAAGTCCACGTCGACATCAGGCGGCTCCTTGCGCTCATCCGACATGAAGCGCGCGAAGAGCAGATCGAAATTCGCCGGATCGACCGACGTAATGCCGAGCACATAGCAGACAGCGGAATTCGCCGCCGACCCCCGGCCCTGGCACAGGATGCCCTTGTCGCGAGCGACGCGGACAACGTCATAGAGCGTGAGGAAATAGCGCGCGTAGTTGTGCCGGCGATAGAAGGCAAGTTCCTCGCGAAGCTGTTTCTCGACCTTTTCGGGTATCCCGTCGGGATACTTCATGCGGGCATGAAACCAGGTGCGATCCTCCAGATAGTCCTGATCATTCCAGCCCGGCGGAACGGGTTCGTCAGGGTATTGATACTGGAGCTGGCCCAGGTCGAATTCGACGCGTTCGAGGAGGTTGAGCGTTTCGGCCACGGCTTCGGGCGCAGAACGGAACAGCCGCGCCATTTCCACGCCGGGTTTGAGATGACGCTCCGCATTTGCTTCGAGGAGACGTCCCGCTTCCGTGATTTTCACGCCCTCCCGGATGCAGACCAGGACATCCTGCAAATCACGCTGCTCGGGTGAATAATAAAGAGCCTCATTGACGGCGAGCAGGGGAATGCGGGCGTTTGAGGCAACGCGTCTTAGCGCATTCAGCCGCCGAAGATCTCCGCCCTCACGGTGCATCGTGGCGCCAAGCCAGACAGCCCCCGGTCGCCGGTCCGCAAGACGCCCGAGCAGGCCGGCCAGCGCGTCGGGGTTCCGGCCAGGCATGACAATCAGGAGGAGATCGTCTGCATGAAGCATGAGGTCATCGAGCGTGAGAAGGCATTCGCCTTTCTGCGCCCGCTTCTTGCCAGGCGCGGGCCTGAGATTCCCCGTCGACAGGAGACGGCAGAGATTGCCCCAGCCGCTCTTGTTTTCCGGATAGACGACAATGTCGGGCGTGCCGTCCGCGAAAACGAGCCGTGATCCGACAGCGAGGTGGAATTCCCTCGCCATCGCCTTCAGCGTTTCGGCGTTGGGCAGGCTGTCGATGTCAGGATGCTCTTCCCAGGAGTATTCTCCCGGCGAGCCTCCTTCTCTCATCTTTCTGGGCGCGGGATAGCCTTCCTCACGCATATGATTGAGGGCGGCCCAAGCCCGTACGACGCCCGCCACCGTATTGCGATCAGCAATGCCAAGACCCTTGTGCCCGAGCAGCAGCGCGGAAAGCACCATGTCCTGCG